>NZ_SJZJ01000023.1 GCF_004337475.1 Nocardioides jejuensis
AGACTGACAGTTTCGCGCCGGGGTGATTCCTCAGCGAGCGGCGCGTGCGACGAGCTTCGCCGCCACCTCGCGGTACGCCGCAGCGCCCTTGCTGGTCTTGCTCGTCGCGAGGATCGAGCGACCGGCAGCCGGCGCCTCGGCGAACTTGATGGTCTTCGGGATCGGCGGCTCGAAGACGTCGAGCTCGTAGACCTCGGAGATCGTGTCGAGCACCTTGCGCGCGTGGTTGGTGCGGCCGTCGTAGAGCGTCGGCAGCACGCCCCAGACCTCGAGCTTGCGGTTGGTGAACCGGCGTACGTCGTGGACCGTGTCGAGCAGCTGGCCGACACCGCGGTGCGAGAGCGTCTCGCACTGGAGCGGCACCAGGACGCCGCGCGCCGCAGTCAGCGCGGCGACGGTCAGGACGCCGAGCGACGGCGGGCAGTCGAGGAGCACCCAGTCGTACGCCTCCCCCGCCTCGGCGAGGTCCTCGAGGACGCCCTTGAGGACCTGCTCGCGGCCCGTGCGGGTCAGCAGGTCGGCCTCGGCGCGGGCCAGCTCGATGGTCGCGGGCAGCAGGTCGACGCCGTCCTCGGTCTCGATGATCACCTCGCGGGCGTCGAGGCCCTTGGTCAGCACATGGTGCACCGACGCGTCGAGGTCCTCGGGGTCGATGCCCAGGGAGAACGTCAGGCAGGCCTGCGGGTCGAGGTCGACGAGCAGGACCTTGTGGCCGGCCTCGGCCAGCGCAGCACCGAGGGAGGCGACGGTGGTCGTCTTGGCGACGCCACCCTTCTGGTTGGCGATCGCGAGCGTGGTGGTCATCAGGGGCCATTGTGCCCGACGCGTGGGCCACGTCACGTGATGACCGCCCCGTGTCACCCCGCCACTACCCTTGCGGACATGGCTGACGCGCACGACCACGACCACGTCCACGGCGACGACTGCTCCCACGAGCACGACCTCCTCCCCCTCGCCGACCAGGAGGACGGCGCAGGCTGCGGTCCCGACTGCCGCTGCGGCCAGCCGCAGACCGCGCTGATCACGGGTGCGACCGCCGGCATCGGCCACGAGTTCGCGCGCCAGCTCGCGTCGTACGGCTGGAACCTGGTGCTCGTCGCGCGCGACGAGACGCGCCTGACCGAGGTCGCCGAGCAGCTCCACGCGGAGTACGAGGTCAACGTCGAGGTGCTTGCCGCAGACCTGGCCGACCCGGCCCGTCGTGCCGCAGTCGCCGGCCGCGTGGCCGACCCCGAGCACCCGGTCGACCTGCTGGTCAACAACGCCGGGTTCGGCCTCAAGGACAAGTTCCTCGACAACCCGTTCGCCGAGGAACAGCGCATGCACGACGTGCTGGTCACCGCCGTCGTCGAGCTGTCGCACGCTGCCCTGGGCGCGATGTCCGAGCGCGGCCATGGCGGCATCATCAACGTCTCCAGCGTCGCGGCGTTCATCCCGCGTGGCACCTACTCGGCCGCCAAGGCGTACGTGAACCGCTTCAGCGAGTGGGCGCACAACGAGTACGGCCCGCAGGGCGTCGCCGTCATGGCGCTGTGCCCGGGCTTCACGAAGACCGAGTTCCACGGCCGCCTCGGCATCGACCGCGACGCCTCGGCGCCGAAGTGGATGTGGCTCGACGTCGAGCGCCTCGTGAGCGACGCGATCAAGGACTTCGAGAAGGGCAAGGCGTTCTCGATCCCGTCGAAGCGCTACAAGGCGCTCGTGACGGCCTCCCGTGTCGTGCCGGGCCCGGTCAAGCAGAAGCTGCAGGGCCTCGGCCGCAAGTGAGCCTCAGGCAACGCCGGTGACGAACGCCCGGATCGCGTCGGCCAGCATCTGCACGGCGATCGCCGAGAGCAGCAGGCCCGCGATGCGGGTGACCAGCAGGACGCCACTCGGGCGGATCAGCCGCATGATCGGCAGCGAGAACCGCATCGCGACGTAGATGCACAGGTGCACGCCGATGATGCCCAGGACGACTGCGCTGAACGACCCCACGGAGTCGATCTCGCGCACGAAGAGCATCGTCGCGACGATCGCACCCGGGCCGGCGAGGAGCGGGGTGCCGAGCGGCACCAGGGCGACGTTCTGCTCACCCTTGACGCCCTTCTCCACGTCCTCGTCGCCGGTCAGCAGCTCGAGCGCGACCAGGAGCAGCAGCAGTCCGCCCGACGCCTGGAGTGCCGGCAGGGAGACGTGCAGGTAGTCGAGGATCTGCTGGCCGAAGACGGCGAAGGTGGTGATCACCAGCAGCGACACCGCCGGCGCCTGCCACGCTGCCCGGCGTACGACGGAGGCCGAGCGGCCCGAGGTCAGCGCCAGGAAGATCGGGATCGAGCCGGGCGGGTCCATGATCACGAAGAGCGTCACGAAGACCTCGGTGAGCAGGACGACGTCGAGGACCGAGCTCATGCCGTGACCACCTCCGGAGTCGTGCGACCCGATGCAGCGGCCGCCGCGGCCGCACGCGCGAGCAGGCGTTCGTACTCGCGCGGTGCCGTCGTGTTGCAGCCCAGGTCGTGACCGACCTTGCCGGCACCGTGGTGGTCGCTGGAGCCGGTCACGACGAGGTCGAGGTCGCTGGCGATCGCACGCAGCTGCCGACGGGTGTCGGGGCCGTGGTCCTCGTGGTCGACCTCGATGCCCGCGAGACCGACGGCGGCAAGGTCCGCGAAGCCCGCCTCGTCGAGCGGACCGGGGTCGTTGCTCCTCCCCCACGCGTGCGCGACGACGCTGACGCCGCCAGCCTCGGTCACCGTGCGGATCATCGGCTCGAGCGGCGCCGCATACCGGTCGACGTACGCCGGACGGCCCGGCCGCAGGAACTCGTTGAAGGCCTGCTCCCGGTCGCGCACCACGCCGGCCGCCACGAGTGCGTCGGCCAGGTGGGGGCGTCCGACGGCCGCAGCGTCGCCGGACACCCGGCGTACGTCGTCGAGGGTGATGTCGATGCCGAGGTCGTGGAGCTTGCCCAGGATCGCCGGCACCCGCGAGTTGCGGCCGTCGAGGACCTTCTGCAGGGCGTCGACGAGCGGACCGTAGGTCGGGTCGGGCAGGAACGCCAGCAGGTGCACGTCGCGGCCGCGGTGCCGGGTGCTGATCTCCATGCCGCGCACCAGGTCGAGACCGACCTCGGCGGCTGCCGTGGCCGCCTCATCCCACCCGGCCGACGTGTCGTGGTCCGTGATCGCGAGGACGTCGAGGCCGGCAGCCTTCGCCGCGTGCACGAGCTCCGTCGGCGACTGGGTCCCGTCACTCATCCGCGAGTGCGCGTGGAGGTCGATGCGGAGGTCGGGGCTCACCCGAGCAGCCTAGGGGACGCCCCCTTTCCACTCACCACTCCGTGGGCGCACTGCCGAACGGGACCGCGAGCAACGGCGCACCGATCCCCGAGGCGTCCGCGAAGTGCCACGCCTCGTGCATCAGCAGCAGCGCGGACGCGGGCCGCACCACGAGCCAGAGCCAGCGTCCGTCCGCCTCCCCTGCCAGCACCGACCGGTCGAGCTCGCCGGACACCTCGTGCGTGGAGACCGTCCACATCGGCACGGTGCTGCCACCGACCCGCAGCCGGGCGTCGGCCCGTCGGTTGGCGATGTCGGCGCCCGGGTCGGTCTGGACCGTGCCCGCCACCTTCGCGCCGAGGCCACAACCGGGCTCCTCGGCGATCGTCGTCAGCGACACCCCGCCGTCGTCGGGGCTGACGCCGTGCACCGAGACCAGCGTCGCGCGGGGCCGGCCCGGTTCCCCGACCGCACCGAAGTCCGCCACCCGCCACCCCGCGGCGAGCGGCCACGGCAGGTAGGTGGGGAACCCTGCGGTCCGGGCCAGGTGCTCCGCCATCGATGCGTACGACGGATGCTCGGGCCGCCAGAACTCGTCCGGCGCCATTCCCCCACGGTAACCCCGTGACCCGCGCCGGGTCAGCAGGCAGCAGGGCGCTCAGCGCCGCGCGGTCAGCACCTCGAACGTGCCGAAGACCGTCCGCAGCCGGTGCACCCGCTCCACCCCGGAGAATCCGGTGGCGTCCATCAGCTCGGGCACACAGCCCTCGACGTTGCGCTGGGTGTTGTCGAAGCCGTCCAGCAGCTGCACCGGGAGGAACGCCGCCCGCATCAGCGGGTCGTGCGGACGGCCCCAGTCACCGACCATGAGCAGGCCCCCGGGTCGCAGCACGCGGTGCATCTCCCGCAGCGCGGTCTCCTTGAGGTCCAGCGGCAGGTGGTGGAGGACCAGCGTGCAGACGACCGTGTCGACCGAGCCGTCGGCGTACGGGAGGAGGGTGGCGGAGCCGATCTGCCAGCGGACGTCGCCGGCGTCCTCCTTGGCCTGGGCGAGCGCCATCACGTCGGGGTCGAGGTCGAGGCCGGTCACCACTCCGGGGCCGAGGCGGGACGCCAGGGCGATGGCGAGGGTGCCGGTGCCGCTGCCGACGTCGAGCACCGTCGCCGGCTCCTCCTGCGCCACCAGGTCCACGATGCGCGGTCGCCAGTGCGGCTCGCGCATGGAGACCGCGATGGCGGTGTCGTAGAAGCGCGTCAGCCCGGCGAAGCCGAGCGCCGGGACGTGCCCCTCGAGGTCGGAGCGGCTCATGCGTTCCACCGTTGGATGACCGGGGTCTCGCGCTCCCAGCCGAGCACCGAGACAGTGGCGGTATCGAGGCGGAAGTGCGCGCCCGCGGCGACCGGCAGGCCGAGCCAGCGTGCGGTCAGCACCCGCAGCGCGTGGCCGTGCCCGAAGACGAGCGCCCGCTCGACGCCGCGGGTCCCTGCGACGACGCGATCCAGCCGGTCCCCCACCTCCTGCGCCGTCTCGCCGCCGACAGAGGGGTGTGTCCACACCGTCCAGCCCGGGACGCTCTCCCGGATCTGGGGCGTGGTCAGGCCCTCGTAGTCCCCGTACGCCCACTCGGCGAGGTCCTCGTTCGGCTCGGCGCCGGGGAATCCCGCGAGCTCCGCCGTACGCCGGGCGCGCAGCCGCGGCGAGGTCAGCACGAGATCGAACTCCTGCCCGGCCAGCCGAGCGGCCAACGACGACGCCACCCGCTCCCCCTCCTCGGTGAGTGGAAGGTCGGTGGTCGAGGTGTGTCGCCCGGCGCTCGACCACGCGGTCTCGCCGTGCCGCACCAGCCAGAGCTCGGACGTCATGGTTCCACCCTAGGGTGGAGGCGGCGCCCCGACCTACGCCCCTACGCTGCAACGGTGACGACCACCGCGCGGCTGCACCCCGGCTCCTTCCTGCTCGGCTCCACCCGCGAGCTCCTGGCCAACCAGGTCGAGTTCCTCGCCTCGACGTACGACGGGGAGCACGATGTGGTCCGCTTCCGGATCGGACCGCCGGGACCGCTGCGCCGCGAGCTGCACGCCGCACACGGCCCCGAGGCCGCCGAGCAGATGCTCAGCGCGAAGACGTTCGCGGGCTGGCGCAAGGACAACGTCTTCTACGACGAGATCCGCCTGGCGCTCGGCAACGGCATCCTCACCGCGCAGGACGACGACTGGCTGCGGCAGAAGCGCTTCGTGCAGCCGGTCTTCACCCGGGCCCGGGTCGACGGCTACCTCGAGGCGATGGTCGAGGAGATCGCGGCGATCATCGGCACCTGGGAGCAGCGGGAGGACGCCGAGGTCGACCTGCACGAGGAGATGACCGCCCTCACCCTCGCCATCGTCGCGCGCACCCTCTTCGGCGACGACCTCCACGAGCTGGCCGCGGAGGTCAGCGACTGGTCACCGGTGGCCAACGCCGCGATCCTCGGCCGCGTCGCGCTCCCCGCGCGCGTGCCGCTGGCCTGGCCGATTCCCGTCAACCGCACCATCCGCGACGCGCAGGAGCACCTGTACGCCGTGTGCGACGAGATCATCCGTCGCCGCCGGGCCGGCATCGACGTGGGCGACGACCTGGCCAGCCTGCTGATCGAGGTCCGCGACGGCTCGGACGCCCTGAGCGACGAGGAGATCCGCGACCAGATGCTCGTCTTCCTCCTGGCCGGGCACGAGACGACCTCGACCAGCCTCACCTTCGCCCTCCACCTGCTCGCGAAGCACCCCGACATCCAGGCGAAGGTGCTGGCCGAGGTCACCGACGTGCTCGGCGACGCAGCCCCCACTCCCGCGCAGGCACACAGCGGCCTGCCGTACACGACCGCTGTCCTCAAGGAGGCCATGCGGCTCTACCCGGCGGCGCCCTTCACCGGACGCCGGACGGTCGAGGACACCGACCTGTGCGGCGTACTCGTGCCGGCGGGGTCAGACGTCGTCGTCTCCACCTGGTCGATCCACCGGCGCGCCGACCTGTGGCCCGACCCCGAACGCTTCGACCCGGAGCGCTTCCTCGGCGACGCCGACAAGGGCCGTCACCGCTACGCGTGGATGCCGTTCGGCGCGGGGCCGCGCGCGTGCATCGGCCAGCACTTCTCGATGCTCGAGTCGGTTGCTGCGCTGGCCATGCTCGTGCGTGCCTTCGAGCTCGAGGACCGCACCGACGGCGACGTCCGGGTCGCCTCGGCCATCACGCTCTTCCCGCTCGACCCGGTGCGGACGCAGATCAGGCCCCGGCGGAGCGCCGGGGCCTGATCTGGATCCTGTGAATCAGCGCGGGATGAAGACCCAGTAGTCGAGGTCGAGCAGGACGCCGTCGGCGTACTTGCCCTCGTCGGTGCGCAGCGTCATCGACTCGTCGCGGCCGGAGGTGGCGACCAGACGCAGGCGCAGGGCACCGACGGTGTCGGAGATCTCGGCCTTGTCGAGCACCTCGGACCACGCATAGACGGTCGTGCCCGCGAACGCCGGAGCCACGTGCGAGCCGCCGTTGATCGCGGAGATCATCTGGGCGTTGGCCAGACCGTTGAACGACAGGGCGCGGGCCATCGAGATGACGTGGCCGCCGTAGATCAGGTTGCGGCCGTCGGGGCGCGCCTCCTTGTTGAAGTGCACCTTGGCGGTGTTCTGCCACAGGCGGGTGGCCTGCTGGTGCTCCGACTCGGTCAGCGTCACGCCGTCGACGTGGTCGATCTTCTCGCCGACCGCGTAGTCGTCGTAGCGGAACGGCTCGCCCGCGAGCGCGAAGTCGTACGCCGCGAAGTCCAGGCCCGCGGGGATCACGAGGTCCTCGACCGCGACGACCTTCGCCAGCTCCGGCAGCACGGTCTCGGGCGCCGGCAGCTCGGTGTCGCGCTTGTGCACCATCACCCAGCGGACCCACTCGAGCGCGGTCTCGCCGCGCTGGTTGGTCGCGGTCGAGCGCACGTAGACGACGCCGGACTTGCCGTTGGAGTTCTGCTTGAGGCCGATGACCTCGGACTTCGTGGACAGCGTGTCGCCCGGCACCACCGGCTGGTGGAAGCGGAGCTCGGCGTAGCCGAGGTTGGCGACGGCGTTGAGCGAGACGTCCGGGACGGTCTTGCCGAACGCGATGTGGAACGCGATCAGCTCCTCGACCGGGTGCACGGCCAGGCCCGAAGCGGCCGCGAAGACCGCCGAGGACGGGATCGCGAAGCGGGTCGGGTAGAGCGAGCCGTAGACGGCGCGGTCACCCTCGGTCACGGTGCGCGGCACGGCGTGCTCGATGACCTGACCGATCTGGAAGTCCTCGAAGAAGTTGCCCGGGTTCGTCTTGCTGCTCATGGGCAGCATCCTGCCGTACGGCGGACAGCCCGCGGGACCGGTGTCCGCCGTGATGTCGGCCTCAGGAACCGCCGCCGGCCTTGCGTCGATGCATCTTCGGAGCGCCACCGACCACCTCGGAGCCGTGGACCTTCTCCTGCGTGGCAGCACCCTTCGCGGTCGCGTGCGAAGCGCCGTTCTTCTTCTCCAGCGCCTCGCGCATCTTGGCCTTCAGGTCGTCGTTGCTCATGTGTCCTCCAGGAACGCAGCAGGGCCGGGATGTGCAGGCGTCTCCACCTTCACACCCCGGCCCCGCCGGTGTCGACCGAATAGCCGGATACGGCTCAGGTCAGAGCGCGTACTCCTTGAGGAGCTGGCGACCGATGATCATCTTCTGGATGTCGGAGGTGCCCTCGCCGATGAGCATGAACTTGACCTCGCGCATCAGGCGCTCGATCTCGTACTCCTTGGAGTAGCCGTAGCCACCGTGGATGCGGAACGAGTCCTCAACGACCTCGTTGGCGTACTCCGACGCGAGCATCTTGGCCATGCCGGCCTCGACGTCCAGGCGCTTGCCGCTCGCCTTGAGGCGGGCAGCGCGGACCATCATCGTGTGGATGGTCTCGACCTTGGTCGCCATCTCCGCGAGGCGGAAGAGGACGGCCTGGTGGTCGGCGATCTGCTTGCCGAAGGTCTTGCGCTGCTGGGCGTAGGAGATACCGAGCTCGAAGCCGCGCCAGGCCAGACCGCAGGCGCGGGCGGCGACGTTGATGCGACCGACCTCGACGCCGTCCATCATCTGGAAGAAGCCCTTGCCCGGCGTGCCACCGAGGATCTGGTCCGCGGCGATCTTGTGGTCCTCGAGGATGAGCTCGGTCGTCTCGACGCCCTTGTAGCCCATCTTGTCGATCTTGCCGGGAACGGTGACGCCCTGGGCGGTCTCGCCGAAGCCGGCCTCCTTCTCGACGATGAAGGTGGTCATGTTCTTGTAGACCGAGTCAGCACCCTCGTCGGTCTTCGTGAGGAGCATGACGAGCGTGGACGTCGCGCCGTTCGTGAGCCACATCTTCTGGCCGGTGATCGAGTACGAGCCGTCCTCGAGCTTGGTGCCCTTGGTCGAGATCGCGGAGACGTCGGAGCCGAGGCCCGGCTCGGACATCGAGAACGCGCCGCGCATCTCGCCGGTCGCCATCCGCGGAAGGTACTTGGCCTTCTGCTCCTCGGTGCCGTGCTGCATGAGCAGGTACGCCGCGATGAAGTGGGTGTTGATGACGCCGGAGACCGACATCCAGCCGCGGGCGATCTCCTCGACGACGAGCGCGTAGGTCAGGATCGACTCGCCCAGACCACCGAACTCCTCGGGGATGGTGAGGCCGAAGACGCCGAGCTCCTTGAGCCCGTCGATGATCTCCTGCGGGTAGGTGTCCGAGTGCTCCAGGTCCTGCGCGACCGGGATGATCTTGTCGTTCACGAACTGGCGAACGGTGGACAGGATCTCCTGCTGGATCTCCGTGAGGTCCTCGGTCTGGCACAGCTTGGCCATGGGGGCATTACCTTCCTGAGCGCGGGCGCAAAACACGCCGAGTCTAATGTGCGCAGGCCCTCCTCTGCGGACAGCGTCCGCATGAGAAGGGCCACGCGACTGGATCGGTCCGGGGACCGGCGAGCTGGATCAGCCCCGGTACGCCGGGGTGGTCGTCGGGTAGATGCCGAACTTGTGGGTGTAGTACGTGTTCATGTACGTGAAGCGCGAGAAGAACCCCTGCTGCCACGTGGACCCGATCAGACCGATGCAGAGCTCGTCGTTCATGAAGGACATGCCGGACCAGTTCTCCGAGCCGGTCCAGAGTGCGCGGGTCGCGACACCGTTGTAGGTGCCGCTGATCGCCATGCCCTTGAGGTGCGAGTAGAAGTCGACCGTCGAGGTGCCGTCTTCGTTGTAGATGTACTTGTAGTCGGCGCTGCGCACCGGGATGCCGGCCTCGCGCAGGATCTTGATGACCTGGCCGCCGGCGACGCTGGTGATGATCTTGATGTCGCAGCCCTGCTTCTTCAGCTGCGCGACCTCGTTGGCGATCCAGACACCGCGGTCGCCGTTCCAGCCGTACATCATGATCCGGATGGCGGTCTTGCCGTTGATGCCGGTGCCCGGCTGCGCCGCGCAGTCGATCGCCTTGAGCCGGTTCATCACCGGGTCCTCGGCAGCCGTGGGGGTCCGCGAGTAGCTGACCGTGCGCGTGGAGGCCTCGCCGTCCTGCGTCCGGTAGAACTGCGCGGTCAGGCCGGGCTGCTCGTAGTACACCCAGCGCGGGTCGACGGCCTCGTCGTACTTGAGCTCGTTGAAGACCTTCACGAACGCGTCGTGGAGGCCAGGCACGTTGCGCAGGGTGACCAGGTCGTTCCACTGGAGCTGCACGGCACGGTCGGTCATGTTGGCCGAGCCGGTGATGACGACGTCGCTCGCGCTGCCGCTGCGGGTGAAGGCGTAGACCTTCATGTGCAGGTTGCCGGCGCCGCCGCGGCACGAGCCGTGGCACAGGCGCAGGAAGTTCTGGTACTTCGGGTTGCCGCCGAGCTCGGTGCGGAGGCGACGCGTCTGCGGCGAGATCCAGTTGTCGTTGAGCACGATCTGGACCCGGACGCCGCGGCGGTGAGCCTTCACGAGCGCGTCAGCGACGTCCTTGCGGTCGAAGGAGTACGCCGCGATCTGGATCTTCTCGCCGGCCGGGGTCAGGTTGATCGCCGAGATCACCTGCTTGCCGAGGGCGTTGCGCGTCGCGGCCTGGGGCGAGACGGGGTTGTTGAACTTCTCCCCGTCCTCGAGCGCCTGGGCCGACGACGGCGCGAGCAGGGCGATGAGCAAGACGGACACGAGCACCGTGAGAACGCGGCGAAACACTTGGACTACCCCCATGAATCTGCTGAACGGTCAGTAGAACACACGCCACCGACGCCGTGGGCGGAACCGGACCTACATCACACGCGACCCCACAGAATCACGAGCGACCCAGGACCCGGCGCACCCTCCGCCGGCGCGAGCCGGCCTCTGCCTCGGCTGCCGCGGCCTCTGCCGCAGCCCGGGCCGCAGCAGCGTCGGCCGCCCTGCGGTCGCGGGTCTCGTCCATGCGGTCGCTCATGATCCGCGCGAGCGCATGGGCGGCGGAGTCGAGCAGCTGCTTCTCGCTCGTCACGAAGCCCTCGGCGGTGAAGGCCGCCGGTGCGGGATCGAGATCGGCGAGGTCACCGGTCACGTCGTAGCCGCCAGCCCTGATCGCGTCGGAGTAGCGCGTCGAGAGGTCGCGCACCCAGTCGGCGTACGCGGCGGGGATGCGGATCCGGTCGCCGTTCTGCGGACCGAGGACCTGCACGGCGAACCACCGCTTGCCGACCTCGCCGTAGACGTCGCGGAGCCGGTTCTCCTCGGGCAGGCGGTAGTTGACCCGGCGCAGCAGCTCGGCCTGGATCATGCCGATGCCCCGGTTCGAGCTCGCCACCTCGCGATCGAGGCGGGTCCAGTCGATGCCGAGCACCTCGCAGAACCGGTGCAGCAGCACCTCTGGATCCCCACCGGGCGCCGGCACCGTCACGACGTGGATCCGCTCGGCCGGGACGTGCGCTGACCAGCGCGTCAGGATCGCCGCGACGTCGGTGCTCCGCCAGTGCTTGCTGTGCACCTCCCCCTCGGTCGAGCGCATCGTCTCGAGGTAGCCGTCCCAGGTCGCGTATCCGCCGGACTGGATCAGCTGCTGCCAAGCGGACGGAATCTGCCGACCGAGGTCGCGCAGCGTGACGATCAGGTGCACCTCGCGGTCGCCGCAGGCTGCCAGGAGGCGCTCGATCTGGTCGTCCGGCGCCGGGGCGAAGGACTCCTCCGTGATCAGGGCGCGATCGCCCGGAGCCTCGGCGAGCTGACCGGGAAGGCGGTCCAGGGCACCCACGACCGATGCCGGGTCGAGGTGAGGCTGATACCGGTCCCGCGCGCGCAGCATGAGGTGGAAGGTGTCGCGCTTGCTGCCCGGCACCATGTCGAGTCCCTGGGCGGCGAGCTCCTCGACGTTCTGCCAGAAGATGCTCTGGAGGTAGGACGTCCCCGTCTTCTGGAGGCCGATGTGGATGTAGAGGGGCCGCACGCCGGTCATGGCCGTCATCCTAGTCAGGAGCCAGGCTCGGCCGAACGCCGCAGCCGGCGGCGCAGGCCACCGCGCTGTGACTCCGGAGCCGGCTCGTCGGCCGCGACGACGCGCGCCGCCAGGTCGTCGATCTCCGCCTTGAGACGGGTGTTCTCCTGGCGTGTCGTGCGCATCGTCGCCAGCACTCCGCGGACGGTGGCGGTCGCGACCTCCAGGAGCTCGCCCTCCGTCACGGAGGCGGGGTCCCGACCGGGGACGTTCGCCGGTACACGGAGCCGCTGCAGGTCACCCTGCACGTCGAATCCGGTCCCCTCGAGCCAGGCGACAGTCGCATCGGCGCGTGCCCGCAGCTCCTCGACCCGCGCCTCCGACGGCCGCGGGCGATCGCCGCCGCGTCCGACCAGCTGGCCGTGCGCGAGGAACCCACGCAGCCAGACACCCCGGTCCAGGGCGGTGCTGAAGTCGTCGAGGCCCGCGCTGACCCGCCGCATGAACTCCGCCTCGACCACACCGAGGGAGTTGTTCTCCCGCGCTGCGTCGAGCGCGAACGTGTCGGCGTCCGCGATGCCGAGGATCCCGGCGAACTGGAGCCACAACGTCTCCCGCGGCTCGCTCGCATCGGGAAGCACCAGGAGATGCACCCGCTCCGGGGGTACGACGACGGTCCACCGCCGCAGCACCTGCTCGAGATCGAGGGTCCGCCAGGTCCACTCCTCCCACGACGTGCCGTCGGCCGGGAAGTCGTCGAGGCCGCGCTCGAAGAAGCCGTGCTTGACGAACTCCTGCCAGTAGGACGCCACGACGGTCAGCACGTCGCGCGCCGTCACGACCAGGTGCACCTCGGCGTCGAGGTCGGCGATCGCGCGGGCCGCCTGCTCCTCCGTCGCCGCACCGAAGAACTCGTGGCTGATCACCGCGGGACCCTCGTGCGCGCGGACCTGCTCCACGATGCGCCCCCACGAGGTGCGCGCGGGCGCCTTCCGGTTGGGCAGGCCGGGGTGCTCGCGGACGACGAGGGTCGCCCACATCTGGTCACGCGCGTGCCGCCCCGGCAGCAGGATGCCCTGGGCGTCGAGCGCGTCCTTGTTGGCCCACAGCACCGACTGCAGGTACGTCGTTCCCGTCTTGGGCAGGCCGACGTGGAGGTAGACCCGAGACGCCACGCTCAGAGGCTGTTCTGGTACTTGGCCAGGAGCTCGGTGAGGCGCGCCTCGTCACGCTGCGCGACGGGCAGCAGGAGCTCGCTCACGATGTCGGTCAGCTCCGCCAGGCGGAGGTTCATCCGACGGCACTCCTGCACCTCGTCCTCGAGCACGCGGACGCGTCGACGCAGGTCGATCACGGCCGCGCCGCTCACCTTGCTCCGGAGCTTGCTCATCGATCCCATGCGACCACCATTCGACAGATACGGGAGGCGGATTCCGCCCCGTCCTTGCTGCTCACCGGGAGCACCTCCCGGCGTACGACTGTGCCACCGCTCTCGGCGATCTCGGCGGCGATGACCTCCGGCCGGAGCGGCCGGGCCTGGATCGACGCGGCGTAGCCGTCGTCGCCCTCGACCGCGAGGAACTGGAGATAGAGCCGACCGCCGGAGCGCGTCATCATCGCCGTCGTGCGCCAGAGCTCGCGACGGCCCCGCGCGTGGATCGAGTCGATCATGTGCCGCGACATCAGCACCCGCGGTCCGGGCGAGCGCGCGAGCAGCGCTGCCGTGCTCAGGGCCGAGCGGAGCTCGAGCGGGTTGAAGAAGAGGTAGTGGGCATCCAGACCCTCCTTGGCGGTGCGATCAGCCATCCGCGCATAGGCACCCCGGACGAAGTCGAGCCCGGTCGCCCGGACACCCTGCCGCGCGAACCACGCGACGTCCGTGCCGTAGCCGCACCCGAGGTCGATGACGTGCTGCGCGTCCGGCTCCTCCGCGGCGACCCACGACGCCGTGTCGGACGGCTCGATCGCCCGGCTGCGGCGCGCCGAGTAGTAGCGGTCCCAGATGTTGCGCCCGTCGCGGGTGCCGCGGAACCAGGCGTTGAAGCGCCGGTGCGTCGACTCCGGCGTCGGGAAGTGGAACGCCGGGTCCGGCACGCGCCACGTCGGGCCATACGTCGCCGCGAGGAACTTGTCGGTGTTGGCTGGCGCCGCGAAGTCGAAGCCTTCGAGCGACGCCGTGCCGAGCGGCGTGATCCACTCCCGCTTGAAGTCGGTGCGGATCTCGCCCATCAGGTGCAGCTTGCCGTCGAGCATGAAGCCGCCGAAGACGTCGAGCCCGCGCACGGACCCGTCCGACTCGCGCACGTCGACCTTGAAGGCAGCACCCGAGTAGCGCGTGACCGGATACCCGCGCGCCACGATCTCGCGCTGCAGGTGGAAGGACTCGCGCATGACGTCGACCGGGTGCTCGTGGCGCGAGACGTAGCCGAGGTCGGCATCGCTGTCGTGCCCGATCAGCTGACCGTTGCGCACGGCGCCCAGGAGCGTGCCGTACGCGATGAAGGCGTCGATGCCGAGGTCGTGGAGGACGTTGAGGACGTCGTCGATGGAGCGCATGAGCGGCGCCGTGTGCTCTGCGGAGCGGGTGTCGAAGGTCTGGACGCGGCGCCCCGACTTGTCGAGCGCCAGCGGACGACCGTCGGGCGTCTCGATCCGGATCCGGCCCTCGCCCGACCCGAGCGTGATGTCGTCGTCGAAGACGTCCTCGCCCGTCGCGTGCACCCGGATCTGCAGGCGCGCGGTGCCCTGCAGCAGCGGCACGAGCGTCGCCGGCCACTCCACGAGGTGACCGTCGCGCCCGGACGACGCGGCGTCGCGGTGCAGCCAGAACGAGAAGATCCGGCGCTCGTCGATGAGGACGTCGAGGATGACCTCTGCCTTCGAGACGGCGCGGATTCCCTCGTCGTCCACGCGAACGACGGTCACTGCGGACCGCTTCGACCTGCCACTCAAGCGCCGGGCTCCTGCTCTGTTTCGGTGCCGCCGTCCGGCCGCACCGTGCCCCGCATGATAGCCAGCACCGCGCGCGTCCTCGCGGTGATCCACTTCGCGCCGACCTACGATTCACAAGTGACTGGAGTGATTCTCGGGACGACCGACCCCTCGCGCGCACGGCGTACGGCGGGGGTGATCGCGGCAACCGTGGTCCTTGCCCTGGTCGTGACCGCGTTGCTGGTGCTGCGCTGCGGAGGCCTCCACGGGACGCAGCGGGCCGATCGGGCCGAGCACGCCTCCGACTCGATCTCGCGCCTGGGTTCGACCCGCTGGCGCATGGCGACGTTCAACGTCCTCGGCTCCGGGCACACCGATGGCCCGGGCGCCGACACGACCGGCTACCCCTCGGCGAAGGTCCGCATGGGCAACACGGTCGAGATCCTCAAGCGCGAGGGCCTCAGCATCGTCGGCTTCCAGGAGATGCGCCTGGACCAGTACGACGAGTTCAACGACCTCACCGGCACGGGATGGGACGTGTGGCCCGAGCGGCCGACCAACACGACCGTCTTCGCGCAGCGCCACATCGCCAACACCCTCGCGTGGCGGACGAGCACCTGGAAGGCCGTCCGCCAGGAGTACGCCCAGATCCGCTACATCAACGACGAGTCGACCGTGAACTACCCCGTCGTCTGGTTGAAGAACCGGGTCACCGGGCAGACCGTGATCGCGGCCAACTTCCACAACGTCTCGGACAAGTTCACCGACGAGATCGCCGGCGGCTCCGTGAAGCGCCGCGCCGAGGAGGTCGGCGACGAGATCGCCCTGGCCAACCGGTTGCGCGCGGAGAACCCGGATGTGCCGATCCTCTTCTCCGGCGACTTCAACGAGCGCGAGACCTTCTTCTGCCGGATCGCCGCCGCCACCGCGCTGCGTGCCGCCAACGGCGGATGGGCCACCTCGACGGGCTGCCAGCCGCCGTCGGCCCCGCTCCCCGTCGACTGGCTGCTCGGCACGACCCCGGCGACGTTCAGCGGCTGGACCCGCTTGCGCGACTCCCTCGTGAAGCAGACGACCGACCACCCCGTCGTCATCGCCCAGGTCGCCGTGCCGCCCGCCGTCGACGTGACCGCGCCGGTCGACCACGTCGTCCTGGTCTCCCTCGAGGGGGTCCGCTCCAAGACCATCGCTGCCCTGGGCGCGTCGGCGAGCGGCTTCAACCGCCTGCGCAAGTACGGCGCCTCCACCCTCAACGCCCGCACCGTCGAACGGACGACGAGCCTCAGCAACGTCACGTCCATGCTGACCGGTCGGCCGGTGAGCACCAGCATCGGCGGCCACGGCGTTGTCGACGGAACGTCGGCCACCACCGTGCACCAGACCGCGGGGCGGTACGTCGCGAGCGTCATGGACCTGGTCCACGACCGGGGCCTGCGCACCGCCCTCTTCACGAACGACCCCCGCGCCGCGATCCTCGACCGCTCGTGGAACGCAGCCAACGGGGCGTCCGACCTCAACTGGACGAACAACGGCCGCGACAAGATCAGCACCTACGGCTACTACGCCCGGCCTGGCGGCACGGCCGGAGCCCTCTACCGGAGTCTCGTCGGCAGCTCGCCCGCAGCGTTCACGTACGGCCAGCTCTCCCTGGCCGACGACGTGGGCCACGCCTCGGGGTTCAGCTCGGATGCCTACCGGTCCGCGGTGATCCAGGTGTCGAAGCAGGTCAACCAGATCGTCGACGCGATCGACGCGAACCCCGTGCTGGCCGGTCACACCCTGCTCATCGTGGCGGGTGAGCACGGCGGTTCGGGCACCAGCCACCTGAGCCACGACGTCCTCGCCAACGTGCGGGTGCCGCTCTTCGTGCGCGGTCCGGGCGTGCCCAAGGGCGCCGATCTCTACGCCATGAACCCGAACTACGTGGACCCCGGATCGGGCATCCCGGGGTATCACGGCGGTCAGCCGATCCGGCCCGCGATGATCGCCGATCTGGCCACAGCCGTCCTCACCCTTCCGGCGGTCCCGGGCAGCACGATGAACACGCAGCAGAACTTCACGGTCTTCGGGGCGCCGTGACCCACTACCGTTGGCTGACGTGAGCACCTCGCCCTCTCGCGTCTTCGTCGCCCGCCTCGCCGGGCTGCCGATCTTCGACCCCCTGGGCGACCAGGTCGGCAAGGTCCGCGACGTCGTCGTGACCATGCGCACCGACGGCCGCCAGCCGCGCGTTCTCGGCCTCGTCGTCGAGGTGCTCGGCCGCAAGCGGGTCTTCGTGCCGATGACCCGCGTGACCAGTGTCGACAGCGGTCAGGTGCACACCACGGGTCTGGTCAACATGCGCCGCTTCGAGCAGCGCAGCACCGAGACGCTCGTCGTCGGCGAGATGCTCGACCGCCATGTCACCGTGGTCGGCAGCGGGGTCGCCGGCACCGTCTACGACGTCGCGATGGAGCAGGGCCGCGCCCGTGACTGGGTGCTCTCCCGGGTCGCGATCCAGGAGGCCGGCAAGGGCCTGCGACGCCGCGGGCAGAGCCACGTCCTGGAGTGGGACGAGGTCGTCGGTCTCGCCCACGCCCACGCCGCCCAGGGCGCCACGCACCTGCTCGCCTCGCTGAGCGAGATGCGCCCCGCCGACGCGGCCAACATCATCCACGACCTGCCCCCCGAGCGGCGTACGGCTGTCGTCGCGGGCATGGACGACGAGCGCCTCGCCGACGTCCTCGAGGAGCTCCCCGAGGAGGACCAGGTCGAGATCCTCGAGCGCCTCGACTCCGAGCGCGCCGCCGACGTCCTCGAGGAGATGTCCCCCGACGACGCGGCCGACCTGATCGCCGACCTCTCCCCCGAGACGGCCGCCACCCTGCTCGAGCTGATGGAGCCGGAGGAGGCCGAGGACGTCAAGCGCCTCCTGTCGTACGGCGAGGAGACGGCCGGCGGCATGATGACGGTCGAGCCCGTGATCCTCGGCCCGGACGCGACGATCGCGGACGCACTGGCCCACGTGCGCAACCCGGACCTGACGCCGTCCCTGGCCTCGCTCGTCTACATCTGCCGCGCCCCGCTCGAGCCGCCCACGGGTCGTCTCCTCGGCGTCGCCCACATCCAGCGCCTGCTCCGCGAGCCCCCGTCGACCCTGGTCGCCGCTGCACTCGATGCCGGGCTCGACCCGCTGCGCGTCGACGCCTCGATCCAGGACGTCGCGGCACACCTCGCGACGTACAACCTCGTGGCGGCGCCCGTCGTCGACGACGAAGGCCGCCTGCTGGGCGCGGTCACCGTCGACGACCTCCTCGACCACATGCTCCCCTCCGGCTGGCGCGACCAGCGCGATCCGGGAGGGCGCCGATGAGCACCACCCCGAAGCGCCTCGACCTCCCCCGCGACAAGCGGCGGTCGCTGCGCGCCCGCGCGCTGAACACCGAGGACTTCGGCGTCTTCGCGGAGAAGTTCGCCCGGTTCATGGGCACGGCGAAGTTCCTGATCTGGATGACCGTCTTCGTCGTCATCTGGCTCGGCTGGAACACCATGGCGCCGAAGGACCTCCGCTTCGACCCGTACTCCTTCACGTTCCTGACGCTGATCCTCAGCCTGCAGGCGTCGTACGCCGCTCCCCTCATCCTTCTCGCGCAGAACCGCCAGGAGCAGCGCGACAAGGTGATCGCGGAGCAGGACCGGCAGGCCAACGCCCGGGCGCACGCCGACATGGAGTTCCTGGCCCGCGAAGTCGCCTCGCTCCGCATGTCCGTCGGCGAGGTCGCGACCCGCGACTTCCTCCGCGGTGAGCTCCGGTCCTTCCGCGAGGACCTGCTCGACGGCCTGGCCGAGCAGTTCACGGAGCTGCCCGAGGCCGGCGACGAGGACCACGTCCGCTGATCCTGCGTCCTGACCGGTGGCGGGAGTGCCGCGGGTGACCACGTACGCTTGGACACCATGAGCACCCCCACCCTCGAGCAGGTCAACGCCGCGCTGGCGACGGTCAACGACCCCGAGATCAAGCGCCCCATCACCGAGATCGGCATGGTCGGCTCCGTCGACATCACGGACGCCGGCGAGGTCACGGTCGGGATCCTGCTGACGGTGGCGGGTTGTCCGATGAAGGACACGCTCACGCGCGACGTCACCGCCGCGGTCTCGAAGGTCGCGGGCGTCTCTGGCGTCGCCGTCGACATGGGCGTCATGGACGCCGACCAGCGCGCGAAGCTCAACGAGACGCTCCGCAACGGCAACGCCCAGCGCGAGATCCCCTTCGCAAAGCCGGGCTCTCTCACCAAGGTCTACGCGATCGCCTCGGGCAAGGGCGGCGTCGGCAAGTCCTCGATGACGGCCAACCTGGCCATCGCGCTCGCGAAGCAGGGCCTCAAGGTCGGCGTCGTCGACGCCGACATCTACGGCCACTCGATCCCGGCCATGCTCGGCGTCGCGGACTCGCGCCCGACCCAGGTCGACGACCTGATCATGCCGGTGCCGACCGCCTCGGGTGTCTCCGTCATCTCCGTCGGCATGCTGAAGCCGAAGCGCGAGCAGGTCATCGCCTGGCGCGGCCCGATGCTCGACCGCGCCCTCGTCCAGATGCTCGCCGACGTCTACTGGGGCGACCTCGACGCCCTTCTCCTCGACCTTCCGCCGGGCACCGGTGACATCGCAATCTCGCTGGGCCAGCACCTGCCCAACGCCGAGGTCCTGGTCATCACGACGCCGCAGGAGGCCGCTGCCGAGGTCGCCGAGCGCGCCGGCACGATGGCCTCGATGATGCACCAGCGCGTCGTCGGCGTCGTCGAGAACATGTCGTGGATGGACCTGCCCGACGGCTCCCGCATCGAGCCGTTCGGCTCTGGTGGCGGCCAGCGTGTGGCGGAGACGCTCTCGCAGCGCTTCGGCTACGAGGTGAAGCTGCTCGGCCAGGTGCCGCTCGACCCGTCCCTGCGCGAGGGTGGCGACGCCGGCAAGCCGGTCGTCGAGTCCGACCCGACGTCCGCGGGTGCGCAGGCGATCACCGCGATCGCCTCGGCCCTCTCCGGCCGTGGTCGCAACCTCGCGGGCATGCAGCTCGGCCTGACGCCGTCCAACAAGTTCTGACCGGCTCATCGGGTCCGGCTAGGCTGCCCGCGTGTTCGACATCGGTCTGGGCGAGCTCGTCGTCATCGCCCTCGTGGTGGTCGTGGTCATGGGCCCCGACCGGCTGCCGGAGTTCGCCGCACAGGCAGGTCGTTTCGTCCGCCGCCTGAAGAAGTACGCCGACGCTGCTCGCGACGACCTGCGCCGCGAGCTCGGCCCGGAGTACGCCGACCTGGAGCTGCGCGACCTCGACCCGCGGCGGATCGTGCGCCAGCACCTCACAGACGCGCTGCGCGACGACCCGGCCGACGAGCCGGTCCGCGATGGCCTGCGACCGCTGGAGCCCGGCGAGCGGCCCCCGTACGACACCGACGCAACCTGAGGCGGCCTGAGACCTCCGCCGGCGCCGCCTCATCGGCGTACGGCTGCCAGCGCGGACCAGGCGACCACCACTGGCTGCCCCGCGTCAGGGTGCACCTCGACGAAGTCCGCACCGACGCGACCCACGCGACCCTCCACCCGGCTTCCGGAGCGCAGGCGGAGCACTGCTCGCTCCCCTGCCAGCCCGCGCAACGCTGACCCGAGGCCGAGACGGGACGTCACGGGCCAGGCCTCGGGCGCGACCGCGCCCGGGGCGACACCTCGGGCAGTCTCCACCGCATCGAGCAGCACGAGCCACGACACCCCGCCAGCCTCGATGAGGCACCAGCCGTCGGCCACGCGCACGAGCTCGCCGGACAGCGGACCGACGTCCTGCACGACGAGGTGGATCTCCTGGCCACAGCTCGCCATCAGCCGCGCCGCCAGCGAGACCCGGGCGTACTCGGCGCGGGCCCGCTCCTCGACCTCGAGGTGGCGCTCGGCCGTCCAGGCGCCGGACGCCTCCTGCTCCAGCTCATCGAGGAAGGTCGCCAGCCGGCGGTCGTGGTCATGGGTCATCTGCCACCTCCCGAGTGGTGTCGCACCCCATGAAACCTGTGTACGACAACCTTGACAATGCCCGAGAACCGACGTGTAGTGATGCAAACACACGCAAACGAACGGATCGGGGTCGTTCTCATGTCTCGGGAGTCTCGGCGCGCACCCGCCCTCAGGTGCCTTCTCGTCTGGTCTGCGGTCAGCGCGGTGACCGCCGCACTGCTCGCACTGATGCACCACGACATCGCCCGCACACGCGACACGCTCCTCCTCCGGAGCGAGCCCGGCGACTTCGCCGACGTCCTCGGGGCAGCAGCGACCGTGGCGGTCGGAGTGTGCGCCGTCTGGCTCTGGTGCATCACGACGGCCGCGACGCTCGAGGCGTTGCACGGAGTCCACGACGTCGAGCTGAGCGGTCTCCGCGGAGGCGTGCGCCGCCTGGTGCTCGCCGGTTGTGGCGTGGCCCTGGCGGCCGCGATCACGCCGGCGCAGGCCGACGACCTGAGCACCGTTGCCGGTCAGCCGCCGCAGCCCCTCGCCGCGAGCGCCCCTGCGCCGGCTCCCGGCCACACCGTGCATGCCGGGGAGTCGCTCTGGTCGATCAGCGCCGACCGCCTCGGTCCGCACGCGACGGATGCCGACATCACCCGCGAGTGGCACACCCTCTGGCAGGCCAACGCCGCCACCATCGGCGACGACCCGGACGTCATCGAGCCGGGTCAGCACCTCCAGATGCCGGAGTCGCTCCGATGAGCGCCGCGGCCGCCGAGCGCGTCTGGGCTCCCGCACCCCTCCGGGTCGTGCAGGAGACGCTCGACCTCGAGGGTGGCACCCTCGACCGGACCTCGTCGCGCCTCGGCTCCCCCGTCGTGCCCGAGACGTCCGTGCTGCGGGGCGCCGACGCGGTCGTCGTCGTTCCCGCCGTACGCCGCGACGTGCACCGCTGGGCGCTCGCCTTCGGCCAGGCAGCCGTCGAGACGGTCCTGGGAGACCGCCCGACGTCGCAGCTACTGCGCTGGACCACGCCATCCGTCCACCGCGAGCTCTCCTACCGCGCCCGGGTCGTCGCACAGGCGACCCTGCGCCAGGCGGGCGGCCACGGCCAGCGGCGCCCCTCGGTGCGGCCGCAGGTGCGTCAGGCGCGGGTCTGCTTCGTGGATGCGGGCGTCGCGGAGGTCGCCCTCACCGTGCAGTACGGTCCCCGGCTCCGTGCACTGGCGGCCCGCCTCGAGCTGCGCGACGGCCGCTGGCTCTGCACGGTCCTCGAGTTCGCCTGACCAGCCAGGCTGCAGAGACAACAGCGCCGTCCGGAGGTGGGGTCCCTCCGGACGGCGCTGTCCAGTCAGCTCAGGGTCAGGTCACCCGTTGACCCGGGTGGTCAACCCCGTGGGGCCTCCCGGGGCGCCGTGGCACTGCTTGAACTTCTTGCCCGAGCCACAGGGGCACTGGTCGTTGCGGCCGATGCCTGCGAACGGGTCGGCGACCGTCTCGCGGGTGACCGCGACCTCGCCGTCCTCGGTCGGACCGGCGTAGGAGAGGTTGCGGGGCTGCTCGGGGGCCTCGAGGCCCTTCGCCTTCACGACCGGACGCTGGGCCGACGGCGGCTCGGCAAAAGCACCCTCGTGCATCGGGCCGTCGTGCCGCGAGCCGTCGGCGTGGAAGTGGAACTCGCCACCCCCCGCGACCGGAGCCTCCTCGACCTGGACCTCGACGTTGAAGAGGTAGCCGACAGCCTCCTCCTTGATGCCGTCCATCATCGCGGTGAACATCTCGAAGCCCTCGCGCTGGTACTCGACGAGCGGGTCACGCTGCGAGTACGCACGGAGGTAGATGCCCTCGCGGAGGTAGTCCATCTCGTAGAGGTGCTCACGCCACTTGCGGTCGAGCACGGAGAGCAGCACGCGGCGCTCGAGCTCGCGCATCGTCTCCTCGCCGATCTGCGCCTCGCGGGCGTCGTAGGCGCCCTGCGCGTCGGTGCGGATGGCGCTGATCAGCTCCTCACGGTCGAGGCCCGCGACGCCGCCGGAGGTCGCGGCGAGATCACCGTGCTTGAGCGACACCGGGTAGAGCTGGCGCAGCGCGGTCCAGAGCGCGTCGAGATCCCACTGCTCGGCGTAGCCATCGGTGGCGCCCGTGACATAGCCGGCGACGACGTCGTCGATGAAGTCGCGGATCAGCTTCTCGAGGTCGGCACCCTCGAGCACCTCGCGGCGCTCGGCGTAGATGACCTTGCGCTGGCGATCCATGACGTCGTCGTACTTGAGGACGTTCTTGCGGGACTCGAAGTTCTGGCCCTCGATCTGACCCTGCGCGTTGGCGATGGCACCGGTGACGCGCTTGTTCTCGATCGGGACGTCGTCCGGGACCTTGAGCATCGTGAGGACGCGGTCGACCCAGTCCGACTTGAACAGCCGCATCAGCTCGTCCTGCAGGGACAGGTAGAACCGGGACTCTCCCGGGTCACCCTGACGGCCCGAACGGCCACGGAGCTGGTTGTCGATGCGGCGCGACTCGTGGCGCTCGGTGCCGACGACGTAGAGGCCACCGAGCTCCTTGACCTCGTCGTGCTCGGCCTGGACCGTCGCCTTGATCCGCTCGACGGTCGCCGGCCACGCCTCGTCGTACGCCTCGGCGGTCTCGCCGGTGGGCTCGAGGCCCTTCTTGCGGAGCTCGGCGTCAGCGAGGAACTCCACGGAGCCGCCGAGCATGATGTCGGTGCCTCGACCAGCCATGTTGGTCGCGACCGTGACCGCGCCCTTGTGACCGGCGAGGGCGACGATCTTCGCCTCGTCGGAGTGGAACTTGGCGTTCAGCACCGAGTGCGGGACGCCCTTCTTCTTCAGCAGCTGCGAGATGTGCTCGGACTTCTCGACTGAGACGGTGCCGACCAGGACCGGCTGGCCGGCCTTGTTGCGGGCGGCGATGTCCTCGACGACGGCGTGGTACTTCGCCTCCTCGGTCCGGTAGACGAGGTCAGCCTGGTCGATGCGGGCCATCGGCTTGTTGGTCCGGATCGGCACCACGCCGAGGTTGTAGATCTTGTTGAACTCGCCGGCCTCGGTCATCGCCGTGCCGGTCATGCCGGAGAGCTTCTTGTAGAGGCGGAAGTAGTTCTGCAGGGTGACGGTCGCGAGCGTCTGGTACTCCTCGCGGACCTGCACACCCTCCTTCGCCTCGATCGCTTGGTGCAGACCCTCGTTGTAGCGACGACCCGCGAGCATGCGGCCGGTGTGCTCGTCGACGATGAGCACCTCGCCGTTCATGACGACGTACTCCTTGTCGTTGCGGAACAGCTCCTTCGCCTTGATCGCGTTGTTCATGAACGAGATCAGCGGGGTGTTGACCGTGTCGTAGAGGTTGTCGATGCCGAGGTGGTTCTCGACCTTGGTGATGCCCGGCTCGAGGACGGAGATCGTGCGCTTCTTCTCGTCGACCTCGTAGTCGACGTCCTTGGTGAGGCGGGTCGCGATCTTGGCGAACTCGCCGTACCACCGGGGCTCGTCCTGCGTCGGGCCGGAGATGATCAGCGGGGTGCGGGCCTCGTCGATGAGGATCGAGTCGACCTCGTCGACGACGGCGAAGGCGTGGCCGCGCTGGACGCAGTCCTCGATGCTGGTCGCCATGTTGTCGCGCAGGTAGTCGAAGCCGAGCTCGTTGTTGGTGCCGTAGGTGATGTCGCAGGCGTAGGCCTCGCGACGCTCCGCCGGCGACATCGACGGCAGGATCACGCCGACGCTCATGCCGAGGAAGTGGAAGACGCGGCCCATCATCTCGGACTGGTACTTCGCGAGGTAGTCGTTGACGGTGACGACGTGGACGCCCTCGCCCGCGAGCGCGTTGAGGTACGCCGGCAGGGACGCGGTCAGCGTCTTGCCCTCACCGGTCTTCATCTCGGCGATGTTGCCGAGGTGCAGCGCTGCGCCACCCATGACCTGGACGTCGAAGTGACGCTGGCCGAGCACACGCTTGGCGGCCTCACGGGCGACCGCGAAGGCCTCCGGCATGAGGTCATCGAGCGACTCGCCCTTCTCCAGGCGCTCACGGAGCTCGGCGGTCTGACCGCGCAGCTCCTCGTCGCTCATCGGGACGAAGTCGTCCTCGATGGCGTTGACGGCCTTGGCAACGGCCTCCAGCTCACGGAGGATCTTGCCCTCGCCGATGCGGAGGATCTTGTCGAGCACGGCCACTGAGGTCGCTCCTGGTGAAGTCGTCGGGAAACGCGGGTCATGCTACCCGCGTCACAAACAGGGTCAGCCCCGTCCTGCAGCCAGCGCCACCGTGAGGGCCGGAGCAAGGTCGCCGCGCGCCCCCACCTCGATGTCACCGAGGCCCAGCCAGCCGGCGAGGCGGCGGAGCTCGGTCGCGAGCTCCTCGGCGGTCTCCCCCGGGGCATCCGGCTCCGAGAACGCTCCGGGCACCAGCAGCGTGCCCGTCGCGCGGTCCGCCTTGAGGTCGACGCGAGCCACCGGACGGTCGCCCAACAGGAACGGGAGGACGTAGTAGCCGTGCACACGCTGGGGCTCGGGCACATAGATCTCGATGCGGTAGCGGAAGTCGAAGAGCGCCTCCGCGCGCGCCCGCTCCCACACCACCGGGTCGAACGGGCTGAGCAGCGTGCGCGCCCTGACCCTGCGCGGCACGCGCGCCTCCCGGTGGAGGTACGCCGGGCGGCGCCACCCCTCGACCGTCACCGGCAGCAGCTCCCCGGCCTCGACGAGGTCGGCGACGGCGGCACGCGTGTCGGCGACACCCATCCGGTAGTAGTCGCGCAGGCACTGCTCGGTGGCCACGCCGTGGCTGACCGCAGCCCGCCGGATCAGCTCGCGGTGCGCGTCGGTCGGGGTCGGCGTCGGCGTCTCGAGCACGTGTCGGGGCAGCACCCGCTCGGGGACGTCGTACAGCCGCTCGAAGGAGCCGTTGCGCCCGGCGACGGTGAGGTCGCCGGCGTAGAAGAGGAACTCGAGGGCCTTCTTGACCTCCGACCAGTTCCAGCCCCAGTGGTCCTTGGTGCGCTCCGCGCCGCCGGTGAGGTCGGCGTCGATCTGGCGGGCGCTGCGGGCACCGCGCTCACGGACATCGGCCAGCACGTCGCGGACCAGGTCCGGCCGCTCGCGCGCGATCGAGCGGGGACCGCCCCAGGCGCGCTCATGGGCACGGGCCATCCGGTGCTGCATGTGCGGCCAGAGGTCGACCGGCATGTAGGCAGCTTCGTGGGCCCAGTACTCCACGAGGCGCCGCGGCCGCTCCTGCGCCGCGCGTCGCAGGAGCTCGGTGTCGTAGGGCCCCATCCGCGCGTAGAGCGGCATGAACTGGGCACGCTGCAACACGTTGACTGAGTCGATCTGCAGCACGCCCGTGCGGCTGAGCACGCGATCGAGGGTGCGCAGCGTGGGCTGCGCATGCGGCGGATCGAGAAAGCCCTGGGCGGCCAGCGCGACCCGACGGGCCTGGGCCCGACTCAGCGACTCCACGCGCGCTGCTTACGGGATGTCGAGCAGCTTTTCGCGGACGGCATACATGACCGCCTCCATCCGCGAGTGGAGCTGGAGCTTCTCCAGGATGTTGCGCACGTGGTTCTTCACAGTGTTTTCGCTGATGAAGAGCTGGCGCGCGATCTCACGGTTGTTCATGCCGGTCGCCACCAGGCGCAGCACCTCGAGCTCGCGCTCGGTCAGGCGCAGCGGCGAGACCTGATCGCGGTCGGGGCGCGACATCTGCTTGAACTCGTCGATCAGCTTGACCGCCATCGACGGGCTGATCAGGGACTGCCCGTCCGCGACGACGCGCACCGCCTGGGTGACCTCGTCGATCGAGGAGTCCTTGAGCAGGTAACCGGAGGCACCCGACTTGACCGCCTCGTAGAGGTCGGCCTCCTCGTCGCTGACCGTCAGCATGATGATCTTGGCCGACGGGACCGTCTCCTTGATCGCCACGCACGCCTCGATGCCGGAGCGCTTCGGCATCCGGACGTCGAGGAGGACGACGTCGGGGGCCAGGCTGGCGGCGAGGGAGGTGCCCTCCACGCCGTCGCCCGCCTGGCCCACGACCTCGATCGCCGGGTCGGTGCCCAGGATCATCGTCAGTCCACTGCGAAAAAGCTCCTGGTCATCCACAACCAGAACCCTGATCGGCTCACGCTCAGCAGAGCTATCCATCGCAGTCACCCGAGAATCATGGCAGAACGAACCGACAGAACTTGTCGCCTGACTAGTCAGCCGACCAGATCGAGCGAGATGACTCCATAGTCATATCCCTTGCGGCGGTAGACCACCGCCGGACGCTCGCTCTCCTTGTCGACGTACAGGTAGAAGTCGTGCCCCACGAGCTCCATCTCGTAGAGCGCCTGGTCAAGCGTCATCGGGTTGGCAGGGTGCGACTTCTCGCGTACGACGAGCGGTCCATCGCCGAGGACGGCGATCGGACCGACCTGGTGCTCGAGGACGACGTCCTCGGAGGGTGCAGCCTGGCTCGGCACCGACGCACTGCCGGCGAGGGCCTGGCCTACCGACACGGGCGTGTGGCGGCCGTGGTGCACCCGGCGGCGGTCTGCCGCGCGGCGCATCTGGGACGCCATCTTGTCCAGAGCCAGATCGAGCGCGGCCATCTTGTCGACGGCGCACGCCTCGGCCCGCACGACCGGGCCCTTCGTGAAAGCAGTCAGCTCGACGCGCACACTGCGCTCCTGCTGACGGGGGTTGCGCTCCTTCTCCACCTCGACCTGCATGCGGATGATCCGGTGATCGTGCTTCTCCAGGCGTGCGAGCTTCTCCTCGACGTGGCTGCGGAACCGGTCGGACACATCGCAGTGCCGCGCGTTGACCACAATTTCCATGGAGACCTCCGTGATTCCTCGGTGTCGTTGCTGGTTATCAGCGCTCCACCGTCATCCGACGGCGGAGGGACCGGAGCATGGAGTCGTCATCGTCTACGGCATCGACGTGGGTGCGGGGGCCCCGAGAGGGCGTCCCGCCGTGGCATCCACGGAACCGGACTGACTCCATGCACCGACGCTAGACCCGAACGCCAAACGATGAAAGGACTCTTGCTGAACTTTCGCTGTGGGTCTCACGGACCGGCGCCGGGCTGCGGCCACGACCGCGATGCCAGCGATGTCGACGCCGCTCGCTGCCAGCGCCCGCTGGGCTTCGCGGGCGGTGGATCCCGTGGTGAGGACGTCGTCGCACAGCACCACGACCGCTGCCGGACGACTCCGCGCCAGGCGCGCGAGACGTCTGCCGTCAACCCGCATCGCACCCGCCAGGTTGACTGCCCTGCCTGCGGCCGACAGCGCGCGCTGATCCTCCACGCGGCCCATCCGCAACAGCTCCGCGACGGTGACGTCGACGCCCTGACGGCGCAGCACCGATGCCGTACGCCGACAGATGTCGCGGACCGGCGCGTGGCCCCGCCGGCGCGTCGACCCCGGTCGGGACGGGACCGGCACGAGGACCACCGGGACATCCGGCGACTCCGGGATCAGACCGCTCACGGCTCCTGCGAGGAGCAGCCCGAGCGGGCGGACGAGTGCCAGCCGGTGGTGCTCCTTCAACCCGAGGACCAGTCCACGCAGGACGCCGGAGTACTCCCCCGCTGTGCGCGCCGGCGCAAGGCCGGCGGGACACGGCACCGGCTGGACGGGGCACGACTGCAGCGGCAACGAGGACGCGCAACCGGCACACAACTGCCTCCCGGGACGGCGGCACCCGATGCAGGCGCTGCCCGCGAGCAGGTCGAGGACCGGATCGACCCAGGTCCCGTCCGTCAGCACCGCCCCATGTCACCGTGCCGCGGGCAGCGGGACAACCGGCGATCGCCCCGCCTGTGGACGGACCCGCCTCAGCCCACCCCGGTGAGGGCCTGGACGTCCGCCTGTGGCGCGTCGGCGCGCACCGGACCGGTGCCGATCAACACACCCTTCGCGGTGACGGCCCAGGCAGGCTCACCGTCCGCGCCGGAGGAGACCACCCGGCGTACGTCGTCGAAGATCGTGTCGACGGGGAGAGCCTCGCGCACGTCGTCCGGGGCCCCGTCGAGGGAGACCCAGCGGAGCTGGGCGACCCCGCCGCGCTCGGTCAGCGCGACCACCAGCGACGGCCCGGACCACGCCAGGTCCCGCAGCCCGCGGGCGTCCGCGATCGGGGTGGCCGGCGATGCATGGACCGCGTCGGAGGACCAGTACAGCCGGCTCACCGCCACCACGTCGTGTCCTCCCTGACGCACGGCCGCGATCAGGCGGGTGCCGTCGCGCGAGACCAGCAGGTCCCTCACGTCTCGTCCGCTCACCCCGAGTATCGGCACCGCGACCGGTCGGCCGCCGACCACGACGCTGACGACGGCTCCCGACGTACGTCGGTCGAGCAGCCAGGTGCGTCCGGCAGCGTCCCAGGCCGGATGGGCGAAGTCCTCGCCGCGGACCGTCGTCGGTGATCCCGCGGTGTCGAGCGGTGCGATGCGCACCTCGCGCCCATCGTCGCGGACCCCGGCTGCGCGACGACCGTCGAGGTCGACGCCGATGTCGCGCAGCCGCAGGCCGTGCCAGACCTTCGCCTCCACCGGCTGTGCACTGGCACCGTCGAGTCGCACCGGGTGTCCGGCGACGAGGCCGAAGAGCCCGTCACTCGCCGACGCGTCGGCGGGATCGAGCTGGGATCCACGGCCCACCGGGATCTCCGTGAGCCCGCCCTCGAGGGTGAGCGGTGTGTCGTTGATACGCACCTCGAAGGTGCGCACGCCGTCGACCTGGCGCAGGGCCCAGGCCAGCTGGGCCGCGAGATCGGCCCGCGCACCCGGGGTGCCGAGCTCGGCCTGACCGGTGAAGTCGATCCTGGCCACACCGCCCGCCACCGTCACGGCGCCGTCGGCAAGACGGAGGTCCTGCAGGCGGTTGACCAGCCAGGGCGCTGCCGGGTCCGGGGGGCCGTCGAGGAGCGACCGCACGAGCGCGGTCGCGAGCTGACCTCCGCGGGGCTCGAAGACCGGCTCGGGCACCAGGATGGAGCGCGTCGGGTCCAGGAAGTGCACAGCGAACTGGCCGTACTCACGCGTGAACCAGCTGCGGCGGGCCAGCAACGCGTCAGGCAGTGCGTCGATCCGCCACTCCCCCTTGTCGCGGACGAGGCCGAGGTGGATCCGGCGTTCGTCGGCCGGCAGGGCTCCGCGCCAGCGTCCGTCGCCGTCCACCCAGTCGGCGTCGGCCAGCGTCAGGTCACCGGGAGCGGCGCCCGCCGCGGCGTCGACGCGGCCGTAGACGATCACGCGCTGCTGCGGCTGCCAGCCCTCGGCCGCCCGCGCCGTGAGGAACTCGCGGGCGGTCGAGGTCTGCACCGGGCTGGCCAGCATGGCGTCGAGGAAGCCGCTCACCACGGCACGCGCGGACGCCCCCGGCACTGGACCCGGCGGCACGTAGCGGATGCCGCTGTCGGACGTCGGAGCGGCACCATGGTCGGCCTCGACGGCGCCGTTGTCGGGCAGGCTCACGCACCCTGCGGAGGCCAGCACCGCGAGGAGAACGCCGGCCAGGGCCGTCCGGCGTACGGGTGTCACGGGGCGTCGCCCGCGTCGGAAGGCACCAGCGGCAGCGCGGACTGGCGCAGCAGCGCGCCCGCACGCCGCGGGACGGTGAGGCGGAACTGGGCGCCTTTGCCGGGCCGACCCCAGGCCTGCAGCCAGCCGCCGTGGAGGTGGGTGTCCTCGAGCGCGATGGAGAGGCCGAGACCGGTGCCGCCCGACGTACGGGTGCGGGCGGGGTCGGCGCGCCAGAAGCGGTTGAAGACCAGGGCCGATTCGCCGACCGCGAGGCCGACACCGAAGTCGCGGACCGTGACGGCGGCCGAGTGGTCGTCGCCTGCCACGCGTACGACGACACCGGTCGCGGGGTCGGCGTGGTCGATGGCGTTGGTGACCAGGTTGCGCAGGATCCGCTCGACGCGGCGGTGGTCGACCTCGGCCCGGACCGGCCAGTTCGCGATCTCGACCGTCACCGTCGTGCCCCGCTGGTCCGCGAGCGGCCGGGTCATGTCGACGACGCGCCGGGCCAGCTCGCCCAGGTCGAGGTCCTCGACGTCGAGGGCGGCCGCGCCCGCATCGAAGCGACTGATCTCGAGCAGATCCCCGAGCAGCCCCTCGAACCGGTCGAGCTCGGTCTGCAGCAGCTCCGCAGAGCGGGCGGTGACCGGATCGAAGTCACCCTTGGCGTCGTGCAGCACCTCCGCGGCCATGCGGACCGTCGTGAGCGGCGTACGCAGCTCGTGGGAGACGTCGGAGGTGAAGCGGCGCTGGACGCGGGAGAGCTCCTCGAGCTGGCGGATCTGCCGCTGGAGGTTGGCCGCCATCTGGTTGAACGACTGCGCGAGGCGGGCCAGGTCGTCCTCGCCGCGGACCCGCAGCCGCTCCTCGAGCTGACCCGCCGCGAGGCGCTCGGCCACGCGCCGCGCGAGCCGGATCGGGGTCAGCACCTGGTGCGTGACGGCCCAGGTCAGCAGGCCCACGAGCACGACGAGCAGCGCGCCCGCGGTGATCAGGGCCCGGCCGACGAGGTCGATCGTCTCCTCCTCCTGCTGCATCGGGAAGAGGTACTCGATGACGTAGCGCCCCCGGTCGGCGGGGAGGACGACGACGTGCCCGACGGCCACGCCCGCCACGTCGATGTCGTGCCGGGACGGGTCGGAGGCGTCGATCCGGACCCGGGTGAAGGACCACGACGACCGGTCGCTGTCGACGAAGTGACGCGTCAGCGAGGCCGGGACCGAGGAGACGTCGAGGCCCGGCGAGGAGCGGACGCCCGGGGCAGTGCTCCGGTCAGCGCTCACCGGGCCGGTCAGGACGACGCCGAACCCGCGCACCTGCCCGAGCTCGGCCAGCGGCTCGAAGAGCAGCGCCACCTGCTCGGCGGTGTCGTAGTCCGTGCCCGGAATCGCGGCGAGGCGCGTCTCGACCTCCTGGGTCTCGTGCGCGGCCTCGGCCACGGACGAGGCCACCTTCGCGTCGACGAGTCCCGTGCGGATCTCGCTCATCAGGAACCAGCCGGTCGCACAGATGACGACGGCGCCCAGCGCGATCGCGCTCAGCACGATCCGGACCTGGAGCGACCGGCGCAGGAACGCCGGCCCCCGGCGTAGCGCCACCGTCAGGCGGCCGGCCACGCTCAGCTGCGTCCGGCCTTGTAGCCGACGCCGCGGACGGTGACGACGATCTCGGGGTTCTCCGGGTCGAGCTCCACCTTCGAGCGCAGCCGCTGCACGTGGACGTTGACCAGGCGGGTGTCGGCAGCGTGGCGGTAGCCCCAGACCTGCTCGAGCAGCACCTCGCGGGTGAAGACCTGCCAGGGCTTGCGCGCCAGGCAGACCAGCAGGTCGAACTCGAGCGGCGTGAGGTTCACCGGACGGCCGTCGCGGGTCACGACGTGGCCGGCGACGTCGATCGAGACCGGCCCGATGCTGAGGGTCTCGGGGGCAGGAGCGTCGAGGCGGCGCACCCGGGCGCGGATGCGCGCGACGAGCTCCTTGGGCTTGAACGGCTTGGTGACGTAGTCGTCGGCCCCGGACTCGAGACCGACGACCACGTCCACCGTGTCGCCCTTGGCGGTGAGCATGACGATCGGCACGCCGGACTCGGCGCGGATCTCCCTGCACACGTCGATGCCGTCCTTGCCGGGCAGCATCAGGTCGAGCAGGACGACGTCGGGGCGGAAGTCGCGGAACGCCGCGAGGGCCAGGTCACCACGTGCGCACACGCGGCTCTCGAAACCCTCCTGACGCAGCACGATCGTGAGCATCTCGGCGAGGGACGCGTCGTCGTCGACGACGAGCACCTTGCCCTTGGTCGCAAAAGCGACGGTGTGATCGCTCACCACAGTGTCCTACCTCCGGCCCGACGTCGCCGCACTCAGTAGCGGTAGTGGTCCGACTTGAACGGACCCTCGACCGGGACGCCGAGGTAGTCGGCCTGGGCCTGCGAGAGCTCCGTCAGCTCGACACCGATGGCGTCGAGGTGCAGGCGGGCGACCTCCTCGTCGAGGTGCTTCGGCAGCACGTAGACGCCGATCGGGTACTCGTCGAGCTTGGTGAAGATCTCGATCTGCGCCAGCACCTGGTTGGTGAAGGAGTTCGACATGACGAACGACGGGTGGCCCGTCGCGTTGCCGAGGTTGAGGAGGCGACCCTCGGACAGCACGATGACCTTCTTGCCGTCCGGGAAGATCCACTGGTGGACCTGCGGCTTGATCTCGTCCTTGACGATGCCCGGGATCTTGGCCAGGCCGGCCATGTCGATCTCGTTGTCGAAGTGGCCGATGTTGCCGACGATCGCCTGGTGCTTCATCCGCTCGAAGTGCTCGACGCGGATGATGTCGAAGTTGCCCGTCGTGGTGATGAAGATGTCGGCGAAGTCGACGACCGACTCGAGGCGCTTGACCTCGTAGCCGTCCATGGCCGCCTGCAGCGCGCAGATCGGGTCGATCTCGGTGACGATGACGCGGGCGCCCTGGCCACGCAGCGACTCGGCCGAGCCCTTGCCGACGTCGCCGTAGCCGCAGATGACCGCGGTCTTGCCGGCGATCATGACGTCGGTGCCACGGTTGATGCCGTCGATGAGCGAGTGGCGGCAGCCGTACTTGTTGTCGAACTTCGACTTGGTGACCGAGTCGTTGACGTTGATCGCCGGGAAGAGCAGCGAGCCGTCCTTGTAACGGTCGTACAGGCGGAGGACACCGGTGGTGGTCTCCTCGGTGACGCCCTTGATGCCGGCGCCGATGTTGGTCCAGTACGTCGGGTCGTTGTCGAGGGAGCGCGCGAGGACCCGGAGGACCTCCTTGTACTCCTCGTTGTCCGTGCTGTCCTGCGAGGGAACCGCGCCCGCCTTCTCGAACTCGGTGCCCTTGTGGACGAGGAGCGTGATGTCGCCACCGTCGTCGAGGATCATGTTCGGGCCGATGGCGTTGCCGTCGGCGTCCTTGAACTGGAAGACCTTCTCGGCCTCGTCCCAGTACTCGGCGAGCGTCTCGCCCTTCCAGGCGAAGACCGGCGTGCCGTTGGGGGCCTCGGGCGTGCCGGTGCCAACGACGACGGCCGCGGCCGCGTGGTCCTGGGTGGAGAAGATGTTGCAGGTGGCCCAGCGGACGTCGGCACCGAGCGCGGTCAGCGTCTCGATGAGGACACCGGTCTGGATCGTCATGTGCAGCGAGCCGGCGATGCGGGCGCCCTTGAGGGGCTGCGAGGCGCCGTAGCGGCGGCGCATCTCCATCAGGCCGGGCATCTCGTGCTCGGCGAGGGTGAGCTCCTTGCGGCCGAACTCGGCCAGGGAAAGGTCAGCAACCTTGAAGTCCATGAATTTCCTCATGCAGTGAAGAAGGGTGTCTTGCGGTGCATCTGCACTCGTCCGGGATCTCCCGCGCACGACAGTGACCCAGCGTACAAGCGGGTCGGCGTGACCGACGACTCAGTGCGCCTCATCCGCGCCGTGGCGGTGCGGCAGCACGTGCAGCACGACCGCGACGACCGCGCCGACGACCAGGCCGACGACCGCGGAGCAGCCCGTGTTGACCAGCCAGCCGACGATCCCGCCGTGCACGGAGTGCTCGAGGTGGTGGACCAGCTCGTAGGGCGCTTCCCACCAGCCCAGCTCGTGGACGTTGACCAGCAGGATGTGGCCGCCGACCCACAGCATCGCCACGATGCCGACGGTCGAGAGCGTCGAGAGGACCTTCGGCATCGCGGCGACCAGACCGCGTCCGAGCTTCTGGATGCCGGCGGACTTCCGCTGGCTGAGCAGGAGGCCCACGTCGTCCATCTTCACGATCGCGGCGACCACGCCGTAGACACCGATCGTGATGGCGATCGCCACGACGACCAGGATCGCCAGGCGCGCCAGGAACGCCTCGTCCTTCACGGAGTCGAGGGCGATCACCATGATCTCGGTCGACAGGATGAAGTCGGTGCGCACGGCGCCGGCGATGAGCTGCTTCTCCTCGTGCGGCGTGTGCTCGACGGTCTCGAGGTCGCCGACGTGGTCGTCGTGGTGCGCGAACGCCTCCCAGACCTTCTCCGCCCCCTCGAACGCCAGGTAGGTGCCGCCGAGGATCAGCAGGACCGGCAGCGCCGACGGCAGGAACTGGCTGAGGAGCAGCGCCGCGGGAAGGATGAAGACCAGCTTGTTGCGCAGCGAGCCGATCGCGATCTTCTTGATGATCGGCAGCTCGCGCTCGGCGGCGATGCCGTGGACGTACTGCGGTGTGACGGCCGTGTCGTCGACCACCACGCCCGTCGCCTTCAACGTCGCCTTGCCAGCAGCAGCGCCGACGTCGTCGATCGAGGCCGCCGCGAGTCGGGCCAGGGCGGCGACGTCGTCGAGAAGACCGAAGATTCCTGCGCTCATGGCGCGAAGGCTATCGGCCGCGCGGTCGCTACTCCCCGGCCAGGCCCACGCCGAGGTACTCCGCGGCGTACGACCCGGCGAGGAGGAGGGACGCATAGCGCGCGACCTCGCTGCCGGCGTCACTCGCCAGCGCCTCCACGCGTACGCCGGCGCGCGCGGCCGCCGTCTGGAGCCGGCCGCGCTGCTCGCGCACGACCGGGTCGTCGGCACCGTCGTCGAGGACGATCAGCAGCGGTCGCAGGTCGGAGCCGTCGACCGGGTCGTCGAAGAGGTTGCGGGGTCGGGTCGCCTCGATCACCGGCAGCAGGTGCTCGGCATCACCGGCAAGCGCGCTGCGCCCGGACGAGCGGCGGAACTGCTCCGCCAGCCGGCGGGCGGCGCGGGCCGCGAGCGTCGATCCGCCCCAGACCAGCGGGAGCGCCTCGGCGAGCGCGATCGCGAGCTCCTTGGACGGGTTGGCCGCGAGGTTGGTGTGCGGCGATGCGGCCACCGCGACCGCGTCGAGCGACGCTGCAACCTCGTCCGCAGCGCAGGACGGCCCGAGACCGACGCGGTGCAGGAAGTCGAGCATGACCACGGCCGTCGCCAGCTGGTCTCCCGTGGTGGTCGGCAGCAGCGTGGACCAGCGGCCCTCGGCGTGCTCGGCCACCATCGACCCCGGACGGCAGGCCACGACGACCTGGCAGCCCCGGCGGACGGCCTCGGCGACGGCGGAGGCCGCGGCCGGATCCGATCCCTGCGGCGCCAGCATCACGACGAGGTCCAGGCTGCCGGCCCAGCCGGGCAGACCCGGCGCAGGCCAGGCGACGAACGGCACCGGACACCACGGCTCGAGCACGGCGCGGAGCAGCCGGGAGTCGGGCCCGGCGGCGATCACGGCACGCGGCCGCTCTCCCCCACGCTCGGAGACCGCCCGCACGATCGCGTCGGCTGCCTCACCCGCCTCGCGGCGTACCCGGGCACCCGACTCGGCGAGCTCGCGGAGCCGGAGGTCCGCCGCAGCCAGTGCCTCGGCATCGTCCAGACGCGCCTCGTCGAACTCGGCCATCAGTGCCTCCGTGCCTCAGGCCGGTCGGCGAGCTTCGTCGACGAGCAGCACCGGAATGTCGTCGCGGACCGGGTAGGCCAGGCCGCAGCCCTGGCAGACCAGCTCCTCGGCGACCGGGGCCAGCAGGCCCTGGCAGTCGGGGCAGCGGATGATGTCCAGCAGGCGGGGGTCGATCTTCATCGCTCGCTCCTGATCACGGTGAGTACGGCGTCACGGACCGAGGCCATGGTGGCCTGGTCCTTGCCCTCGGCGTTGAGGCGCAGCAGGGGCTCGGTGTTGGAGGCGCGGACGTTGAACCACCAGTCGGCGTGCGCGACGGTCAGGCCGTCGAGCTCGTCGATCGTGACGCCCGGCTGGTCGGCGTACGACGCCGTGAGCTCGGCGAGGACGGCGCCCTGGTCAGCGACGGTCGAGTTGATCTCGCCCGACATCGGGTAGCGCGCGTAGTCGGCGAGGAGTGCCGACAGCGGCTGGTCGGTCTCCGCAAGGGCCGCGAGCGCGTGCAGCGCCGCGAGCATGCCGGAGTCCGCGCGCCAGAAGTCGCGGAAGTAGAAGTGGCCCGAGTGCTCGCCGCCGAAGATGGCGCCGGTCTCGGCCATGGTCGCCTTGATGTAGGAGTGGCCGACGCGCGTGCGGACCGGGACTCCGCCCTGCTCGACGACGATCTCGGGGACCGACCGGCTGGTGATCAGGTTGTGGATGATCGTGCCGCCAGGCTCCTTGGCGAGCTCGCGGTGCGCGATCAGCGCGGTCAGCGTCGAGGGCGAGACCAGGCCGCCCTTCTCGTCCACGAGGAAGCAGCGGTCGGCATCGCCGTCGAAGGCGAGGCCGATGTCGGCCCCCTCCTCCAGCACCTTCTTCTGCAGGTCGACGAGGTTCTCCGGCTCGATCGGGTTGGCCTCGTGATTGGGGAACGTGCCGTCGAGCTCGAAGTACATCGGCACCAGCTCCGCCTGCTCGGCACCGAGGCGCTCGAAGACGGCCGGCGCGGTCAGGCCGGCCATGCCGTTGCCCGCGTCGGCGACGACCTTCAGGGGGCGACCCTTGACCGGGGCCAGGTTGAGCAGGTGGGCGGCGTACGCCTCGAGGACGTCGTGGCTGGTGATCTCCCCGATGCGACCCGACGTGGGCGCGGTGCCGGCCAGGACGAGGTCGCGGATCTCCGCGAGGCCGGTCTCCATGCCCACGGGCGCGGCGCCCGGACGGCACAGCTTGATCCCGTTGTACGCCGCGGGGTTGTGGCTCGCGGTGAACATGGCACCCGCGTGGCCGAGGCTGCCCGAGGCGAAGTAGAGCTGGTCCGTGGAGGCCAGGCCGATCAGGACGACGTCGGCTCCGGCCTGGGCCGCGCCGTCGGCAAAGGCACCGGCCATGCCCGGCGAGGACGGCCGCATGTCGTGGCCCACCACGACGGTGTCCGCACCGAGGACCTGGACGAACGCGGCGCCGATCCGGTGCGCGAGCTCCTCGTCGATCTGGGAGCCGACCAGACCCCGGATGTCATAGGCCTTGAAGATGGCATTGAGGTTCTCCGCGGAGAGCGTCTCGGGCATGGCGCCGAGCCTAGCGGTGTCCGGTCGGTGTTCAGTCAGAGGACAGGGCGCGGAGGTGTCCGCGCCGCGCCGTCTCGCGCATGCCGCCGTCCGCGAGGCGCGGGTGCACCGGCTCCGGCGGGGCGATCGGGCGGGCAGCCTCACGCACGGCGTCCGCCAGGGCGAGCAGGTCGTCGGTCGACGGACCGGCCATGGACGGGTCGGCAGCGAGGCGCAGGACCTCCCAGCCGCGCGGCGCCGAGAGGCGCTCGCTGTGGAACTCGCACAGGTCGTACGCATGCGGCTCGGCGTGGATCGCGAGCGGGCCGACGACCGCGGTCTGGTCGGCGTAGACGTAGGTCAGCGTCATCACGGCCGGACGGCCGCAAGCAGTCTTCGAACAACGACGGGCTGAACTCACGGAGCAGACGCTACCGCCCGATTCCTCCGCTCTGGCTGAGGCTCGCCCAGATAGGGTGCGGCCGTGGCTACGAGACATCGTCGGGACCGGCGCGGACGCGGCATGCGCGGCCCCGGCGTCCTGCCCGCGTGGGCCGGCGGTGTGCGCTCGATCCCGGCGCGGCCAACGCGCCGTGAGCGGTTCGACGACCTGGTGCTCGCGATCGCCGATGCGATCGACGCCCGGTGGCAGCGCGAGCTGCAGGCCGTCGGCACCCTCGAGTACGCCGTGGAGGACACGCCGCTCCTGCCCGAGGGCTGGGCGCACGACACCACTCCCCTCGCCTCGATGGTCCGGGGCGGCCCGGGACGGCCGCACCGCCTGGTCCTCTTCCGGCGTCCGATCGAGCACCGTGCTCCCGAGCGCGAGGACCTCGAGGCCCTCGTTCTCACGCTAGTGGTCGAAAACGTCGCCGAGCTCCTCGACCTGCCGGCCGAGGACATCGACCCGCGCTACCAGCCCGGCGACTGACCCGCGACTGACCCGCGACTAGCGCGGCGGCCAGGCCGGACGGACCGCAGGCACCAGCAGCTCGGTGGCGACGGCGCGGAGCGGCAGGAGTGCGGCGCCGTCCTTCGTCTGCGTGCGAACGACGGCGGCGACCGGTGCGTCCGCGTCGAGCGTGACCAGGTGCGCGTGCTTGGGAGCAGGAACCGCGAGCGTGGTGCCGGCGTTCAGCTGGACCGTCGTCTCCTGGCCGCTGTCCCACCGGACGGTGACCTTGCCTCCGGTCTCCCCCGCGGTGAGGACGAGGGTCGGCGCCCCGACGTCGGGCACGACGGAGGAGAGCAGACCGGTGCGCAGCTGGATGGCCGGGTGGTGGACCAGGTCGCCGGCCACGGTGGCGCGCAGCCCCGCTGCGACCGGGACGGTGGAGCGCACGATCAGCGAGGTGTCCTCGCTCCCGGTGACCTTCGCGAGCGCCTTGGTCAGGTCCGTCACGACGACCCGCCCTGCGGGGACCCGGATCTCGGCGACTCCGCTCGGGGCGAACGTGCTGCGCCCGCCAGCGATCGCGAGCGTCACCTGTGCCTCGCTGTGACCGGGGTTGACCAGCGTCAGCACGCGCGACGACGCCTTCCTGGTCAGGCCGGGCAGGACCTGGACGAGCGACGGCGACGCGCCGGCCGGCAGCGCATCCGTGCGGAGCGCCTCGCCGACCTTGCCGAACTCGTCACGCACGGACGCCGCCAGGCGTCCACGCGAGACGACGACCCGGACGGCCAGCTCGTGGGCGTCGGGAGCCAGCGACTCGAGGGCGAGCGTCGACACCTTCCCGCCGCTGATGGTCAGCCCACGCGACTCGATGTCCTGCAGCTCGCCGTCGGTCGACCAGATCGTGATGTCGGCGACCGCCGGGCCGCCGTCGGGGTTGGCCAGGGTCAGCGTCGACAGGTGCGAAGCACCCGACCCCGCGCCCACGAACCAGCGGACGCCACCCGGCGCCGCACACTCACGTGCGGACGGTCGCGGCTCGCCGAGCCGTGCCCCGGTGAGCCCGGGAGCCAGGCCACCCTCGGCGTGCAGGAGCACGCCCTCCGGCGAGTCGATCGTGCGACTGCCACCGACCTGCAGCGGCACCGCGGTCCGCGTGGAGGTGCCGGGCCTGCGCTGCGTGAGGGACCCTGCGTCCGTGCTGGTCGAGGCCGAGGCGATCCGGATCGAGCCGCGGTCGGACGCCGGGCAGAACAGGTCGGCCGACGTCAACGCGTGCGTCGTCGGCTCGTAGCGCGCGGTGTCGTGCTGCGTGTCGGCGGGAGCCTGGACGAGGAGCGCGAGCAGCGTGATCGCGGGCGCGCCAACGGCGATCGCGGTGGCCGGACGGACCTTGCGGGCGTTGCTCAGGGCAACGCGACGGCCGGGGAAGTCGTTCACGCGTCCTCCTCCTGTCGCGTCGGGCCACACAGGACGGCGACGACGAGAATCGCCAGGAGCTGGAGGGTCACCAGCACCCGGTGCCACCACGGGTCCTGGCCCGCCACCGCGTCACCCGCGGCGGACTTCTCCAGCTGCCAGGCGCGCGTGCGCGGGTCGGGCGCGCTCGCCTGGGTCAGGCCGTCGGCTGCGTCGAGCCCGGCGGCGACCTGGGCCGAGGCGGGCGTCGGCAGCAGGACGTAGTCGATGCCCTCGGCCGTCAAGGTGTCGAGGATCTGCGGCGTGGCACGGGAGACGAGCGAGCGGACCGCCCGGTCGAGGCGCTGGTCAGGGCCGGTCAGCGCGAGGACCTCGTCCTCACCGAGCGTGATCCCGGAGCCACGGTGGACCTCCCAGGTGATCCCCTTGTGGGCGTCGCCGCGGATCACCAGGACACCGTGCCCGCGTCCTTCGTCGGCCGCCTGCACCATGTACGCCGGGACGTCGGTGCCCGGGGGCCGGTCCAGCTCGTTGTCGCCGTCGAAGGCCCACCAGCCGAGGCCGACGACCGGCCCGAGGACCGCGACGAGCGCGATCAGGCCACCCACAACGAACCGCCAGTCCTGCGAGTGGACGCCGGTGCGCTTCGGGCGCAGGCCCTGGGCAGCCAGGACGGCGGCGCACACGAGCGCGCCCTGGATCACCACGACGAGGAAGCCGAGGCCCGGCCGGACCGGACCGGCCGGCAGCGAAACCGTGACGTGGCTGAGGATCGCGGCCACCACGGCGGCGACGGCCACGAGGATCCAGCAGGCCAGCACGGGCACACGGGTGCGTGCCCGGACGAGCGCCGCCAGACCGGGCACGAGCAGCAGGAGCCCGGCCCAGATCGGCGCGCCCAGGCCACCGACCCGGCCGGAGATGAGGTCGATCGCGGCCGGCGTCGGCGAGAGCCGACCGGCCTCGAGGAAGAGCGCCGCCGGGTCGTGGCCGATCATGCCCACCGCGCCCGGCAGCATGAGCGCCGCCGGGACCAGGAGCACGACGACGAGCGGGAGCCAGACGTCACGCGACGCGACGACGTCGCGCGCCAGGAGGAAGCCCAGGCCGAGGAGCACGGCGACGCCGAGCAGCGCGACCAGCCAGGCGGACGGCGTGAACGCCGTGAGCAGCGCGAGCATCGCGCCACCGCGCCAGGCGGCACGCCAGCGACGGTCGGCCGAGGTCTCGAAGAGACCGGTCACGACGTGGGCGAACCACGGCAGCAGCACGGCCGAGGCGACGATGCCGAAACGGCCCTGGCCCCACGCGCCCGAGGCGACGGGGACAGCGGCGTAGGCGATGGCGCCCCAGACCGCGACCGTGGTGTCGACGCGCCCGGTGACCAGCTCACAGACCGCACGGAGGAAGCGCCACGCTCCCCAGCCGGCGAACGGCACGGCGATCAGGAAGAGCACCGAGACGGCGACCGTCGGCGAGCCGAACAGCAGGGTCGCCACGAGCGCGAGCGGCAGGACGTAACCCGGCGCTGGCGCATCGGTGCCCTGACCGAGCTGGTGCCAGCCGTCGAGCGCGAGGTGCCACCAGTCGCCGGCCGCGGCGGGGGCCGGGCTCAGCGCGCCTCCGGCGATCGGCCCGAAGGCGACCCGTGCGGCCCAGAGGCCGAGGATCGCCGCTGCGGTGATCGCGAGGGCGAGCGGGCTGGTGAAGTAGCGGGCCACGAGGCCGGTGTCGTCGGCGAGCTCGTCCTCGTCGACGGGTGCGGGCGCGGGGAGGCCCAGGCGCTCGGCACGCGCGGCACGTCGGCGTTCGGCCGCGTCGCGACCCTGCAGCGCAACGGCGGACGCGAAGTCGGTGACGGTGTCGAGCCCGTGGCGATACGGCAACCACCACGGCGGCCGGAGCCCGGAGGTGGTGGCCACCGCAGCCGGGAGCTGTCGGCGGCGCCGGAGGATCGCCGGGAGATGACCGAGCGTGTTGAGCAGCGCCGCGAACTCGTCGCCGGCGTGGCCGGGCTGGCGCGCCAGGAGGTAGCCCAGCGCACGGAGCACGGTGCCGACGAGCAGGCGCAGGAGGCCGGGCAGGAACCACTTCTCGCGATTGACCAGCAGCGTGTAGAGCGCCGCCTCACGCTCGTAGCGGTGCGTGCGGGTCCGGCGTCCGGACAGCGCGCTCCGACGTACGCCGCGGTGGGCGGCCTCCGCGTGGAACACGACGGCCGAGGGCACCACGACGGTGCGGAGACCGGCCCGCGCGGCCCGCCAGCCGAAGTCGATGTCGTTGCCGTAGAGCGGGAGGTGACGGTCGAAGCCGTCGAGAGACTCGAGCGCGTCGCGGCGTACGAGCATGCCGGCGGTGTTGACGGCGAGGACCTCACGGACCTTGTCGTGCTGACCCTGGTCGTACTCGCCACGCTCGAGGCCGGTCTCGCGCCGGCCGGTGGCCGAGAGCGACACACCGAGCTCGAGCAGGCGGGACAGCGAGGGCCACTCGCGGAGCTTCGGGCCGGCGATGGCGGCGTCGTGCCGGGTCGCGGTCGCGAGCAGCTCGGCCAGCGCGGTGGGCGCCGGGTTCGCGTCGTCGTGCAGGATCCAGACCCACTCGGTGGTGACCTCCGGAAGCAGCCGGGCGATCGCCTCCGGGAAGGAGCACTCCTCCTCGCGAACCGCGTCCGCGCCGAGGGCCTCGCGCAGGAGGTCGGCGGAGTCGTCGCTGCTGCCGGTGTCGATGGCCAGGACGTGGTCGGGCTGCCGGGTCTGGCCGGCCAGCCCCTCGAGGACGGCCGGAAGCCAGCGGGCTCCGTCGTGGCTGACCAGAAGGGCGGTGACTGTCACGCAAGGGACCCTAACGGGTGAAGGGGTGAGGGAGAACGCGAAGACGGGGGCCCGATGGACCCCCGTCGTTCTCGATGATGACGCTGCTTCAGACTGCGCGCTTCTTCAGCTTGCGGCGCTCCCGCTCGGAGAGACCACCCCAGATGCCGAAGCGCTCGTCGTTGCCGAGTGCGTATTCGAGGCAGTCGCCCTGCACCTCGCAGGTGTGACAGACCTTCTTCGCCTCGCGGGTGGAACCACCCTTCTCCGGGAAGAACGCCTCCGGGTCGGTCTGCGCGCACAGAGCGCGCTCCTGCCACCCGATCTCCTCGACGTCGGAGTCAAGCAAGTACAGCTCACGCATGGGAACCCCCTTTTGTGTCGACCCTGAAAACTGCTGGCCCCATGTGTCCCTTGGCCTGGTGTCCCACACAACTTCCCCGCTGTGAACGACACTATGGGAATTACATGCCTGTCATGCACGGGAAGTCAAGCCCGGTTCTGCTATACGTCCGTCCAGTGATTCGCGTCTCGGCCCCACCCGTAGACTCCCCTCGACTCCTGCGGCGGCACGTCGCGGACGACCGACGACTGACACCCTACGAAAGGTGCCGAAGAGCCGTGGCCAGCTCCTCCTCCGACCGACGCGCCGCTGTCGACAAGATCCGTCGCGACGCGAAGCGCAGCGACCAGCGTCAGGGTCGGGTCATCCTCACCGTCGCCGTCATGATCGCGCTCCTCATCGTGGGCGGCGCCGCCTTCAAGCCGGTCAAGGACTGGTGGGACCTGCGCTCGCTCAACGGCGTGCAGCTTGCGGACATCGGCGCCAAGGCCAGCGTCTGCGGCCCGCGCTCGTTCAAGGCCGCCCAGGGCGACCAGAAGCACGTCGACCCCGGCACCTTCGTCGACTACTCCGCCGAGCCGTCGCCGCCGGCGTTCGGCGAGCACGAGCTGTACCCGGACACGATCCGCCGCAAGCTCTACACCGAGAAGGACCGCCCCCGCGTGGAGATGCTGGTCCACAACCTCGAGCACGGCTACACGATCCTCTGGTACGACGACACGATCGCCAAGGACGGCAAGCAGATGGACGACCTCCGCGGCATCGCGGAGAAGTTCCAGGGCACCGATGACTTCCGCCTGAAGATCAAGCTCGTCCCGTGGCTCAAGGCCGACGGCAAGCCGTTCCCGGCGGGCCAGCACGTCGCGATCACGCACTGGGCGAAGAAGGTCGCCGACGAGGACGAGAAGATCGCTAAGGCCGCCAAGGTCACCGCCGAGGCCGGCGTGTGGGAGTACTGCAGCGCGGTCTCCGGCGACGCCCTGAAGAAGTTCATGACGGCGTACCCGTACTTCAACAGCCCGGAGCCCAGCGCCGCCTGATCCACCGTCGAGACCCGGGTTTTGCCGTAGCGAAACCCGGGTTTTGCCGTCTCCAGACCCGGGTTTTGGCGGATGCGTTCACCAAAACCCGGGTCTCAAGGTGCCAAAACCCGGGTTTCGACGGTCAGACGAGGTCGGTGCGCCCGGCGTCCTTGAGCGCGCTGACGACCGCCTTGACGTCCTGCGCGTGATCCCGGCTCGCCACCAGCACGGCGTCCGGGGTATCCACCACGACGATGTCGTCGAGGCCGAGCACGGCCACGAAGCGGCCCCCACCAGGGATGACCAGGCCCGAGGAGCTGCGCGCGTGGACCAGGCTCTCGTCACCGAGCACGGTCAGCGCGCCCGAGGAGGCGTCCGGGTCGAGCAGGTCGCCGAGCGAGGCGAAGTCGCCGATGTCCTCCCAGTCGAACGCTCCCGGCACGACGGCGATGCGCCCGGCCGCAGCAGCCGGCTCGGCGACCGCGTGGTCCAGGGCGATCTTCGGCAGCGTCGGCCACAGGCGAGCCATCGCCTCTTCTCCCCCGGCCGCGATCGCGCGGAGGTCCGCCGCAAAACCGGGATCGTTCTCCGCGAGGAGGTCGAGCAGCACCGTCGGGCGTACGACGAACATGCCGGCGTTCCACCGGTAGTCGCCGGAGTCGACGTACTGGGTCGCGACGGGAGCCGACGGCTTCTCGACGAACTCCTTCACGTGGAACGCCGGGACGTCCTCCATCGCCTCACCGACGTGGATGTAGCCGAAGCCGGTCGCGGCGTACGTCGGCTCGATGCCGAGCGTGACCAGCCAGCCCGCCTCGGCGGCCGCGATCGCGTCGCGCACGCACGCGCCGAACGCGGCGCCGTCCGGGATGACGTGGTCGGCGGCGAAGGAACCCATCACCGCGTCGGGGTCCTCGCGCTCCAGGAGAGCCGCAGCCAGGCCGATCGCGGCCATCGAGTCGCGCGGCGTCGGCTCGGCGAGGAGATGCGCGTCGGTGACGTCCGGGAGCTGACGGGCGACGGCGGGCAGGTGCGCGGCCCCGGTGACGACCAGGATCCGGTCGTCGGCCAGCGGGCCGAGCCGGTCGACCGTGGCCTGCAGCAGCGAACGTCCCGAGCCGGTCAGGTCGTGCAGGAACTTGGGCGCTCCGGCGCGTGACAGCGGCCAGAGGCGGGTGCCTGCACCGCCGGCGGGGATGACGGCCCAGAAGTGGTCAACCGAAGTCATGCAGCGAAGGTTAGACGTCCCGGGTGTCCTCGGCGGTGTCGGTCCCCCGGCCGGTCCCTAGGCTGGTGCCATGAGCCCTGCTGCCCCGTCCACTTTCGCTGACCTGCTGGGCCGGATCCTCCGCGGGGAGCCGGGCCGTCCGCTGGTCACCTTCTACGACGACGCGACGGGCGAGCGCGCCGAGCTCAGCGGCACGACGTACGCCAACTGGGTCGCGAAGACCTCGTCACTGCTGGTCGAGGAGCTCGACATCGAACGCGGCAGCCGCGTGCTCGTCGACCTGCCGACGCATTGGCTCACGCCCGTGATGATGGGTGCCCTCTGGAATGTCGGGGCCGAGGTGACCAACGATCGCAGCGGCGCGGACCTCGTGGTCTGCGGCCCCCTCCGGAGCCGCCTGGAGACGTACGCCGACGGGCCGGCCCCCGTGCTCGCCTCCGCGCTGCTGCCGATGGGGGTGCGCTTCCGCGAGTCACTGCCGGCGGGCGTCCACGACTTCGGCATCGAGGTCTGGTCGCAGCCCGACGCGTTCGTCCCGTGGGACCCGGCCGACGGCAGCGAGACGCTCTGGCAGGGCTCGACGTGGGCCGACCTCACCACTCCCGGCACCTGGTCGGGTCAGCGGCTGCTGACCACGGTCAACCCGCTGGCCGACCCCGGCGTCCTGCTCCAGCCGCTGATGAGCGGCGGTTCGGTGGTGCTGTGGCGCAACCCCGACCCGACGCGGCTCGAGGTGCTCCGCAGTCAGGAACGCGTGACTGCGGAGCACCTCGTCGTCAAGGAGCCGTGAGCGCTCAGCCCAGCAGGTCGTAGCCCGCGAAGCCAGCGCCCAGGTAGCGGCGCGCGCCGAAGCCGGACGTTGTGCCGGGCAGCATCCAGAGCTGGCCCTTCGAGCTGCGACCGATGATGTCGGGACGACCGTCACCGGTGACGTCGCCGGCACCCATGACGCCGGAGAGGCCGGAGAGGTCGGCGGACAGCGACTTCGGCGTACCGAGGTTGCTGGGGAGCCAGGCCAGCGCACTGCTCGAGAGCACACCCGAGTCGAGCGTGCCGCCGGAGTCCCAGCGACCGAGGTCGATGAGGGAGGTGCCGCTGATCGTCTGGTTGAGGACCACCGAGCGCCCCAGCGAGGCCGCGCCGTTGCCGGGGAAGACGACCAGCTGGCCACCCTTGTCGGCCGTGAGGTCCGGCTTGCCGTCACCAGTCACGTCACCGGCGGCGGTCAGCATCGAGACCGAGTTGAAGTCGCGGGTGTCGATCGTCGTGCCACTGCCGAGCGTGCCGGTGCCCGTGCCGCGGTAGAAGACGAGGTCGCCGTTGGTCTGGCGGGTGATCACGTCGCCCTTGCCGTCGCCGTCCCAGTCACCCACGTTGAGCACGCGGTTGGCGTTGCGGAAGCTCGGGCCGGCGGCGATGGCACGGCCGACGTTGAAGCGACCCGTGTGGGGAACGACGACGAGCGAGTCCCCGGCGAAGCCGACCGCGTCGGGCTCCGGCGTACCGGTGACGGGGGCCGCGGCAACGCTGCTGAGCGATCCGAGGCTGCCGCCCGCCGGGATCAGCTTGCTGAACGCCCCGTTGCCGGTGCCCTGGGCGACGTACGTCGCGCCGTCGGTGCCGCGGACCAGCAGGTCCGGCAGGCCGTCGCCGCTGAGGTCACCGAAGCCGGAGACGACCGGGTAGTTCCAGACGCCCGGGATCTGGGTGCCGCTGCCGATGTGGCCCTGGCCGTCGCCGTCGTAGCGCCAGAAGTGGCCGCTCTTGTCGCGGGCGAGCAGGTCGGGGTGGCCGTCGCCGGTGAGGTCGCCGGTCGCCACCAGCTTGGTCATCGAGCCGAAGCCGTTGCCGATCCCGACCTTGGTGAAGCCGCCCGCACCGTCACCCTTGAAGAGGACGAGCGTTCCGGTGGCGGCGTTGCGGCCGATGATGTCGTTCGTCCAGCCGGCGTTGAATCGTCCGGCGGCCGTGAGCAGGTCGTAGCCGATGAAGATCTTCAGCGGCGTGATCGCCTTGCCGAAGGTGCCATCACCCAGGCCCGGGCGTACGCCGGCGGTGCCGGTGCCGGCCATCCGGACGAACATGTCGGAGCGACCGTCACGGTTCAGGTCGGGCGAGATGAACTTCGTGTCGTACTTCGACCAGCCGGTGCTCTTCGTGATCGGCGAGCCGAAGGAGAGCAGACCACCGGTCGGCAGGACCACGGCCGCACCGTCGCTGGCGCGACGCGCCACCAGGTCGGGCCAGGCCGAGCCGACCAGGTTGGGCACGCGCGGGTTGCCCGCGACGGGGGCGGGGGTGCCGCTGCCGCCGGCCAGCTGGTACTTGCGGGCAGCAACGCGGATGTTGGGGATCTGCGCGTACATGTACTTGCCCGGGCACGCGGTCTGGCCCGCGTCACGGTGGCCGTTGATCGCCTGGAAGTACTTCGAGCCCACCCACTGGCTGGTGTCGTCGGCGGCGATGCCGTACATGGAGAGCTTCCACGCGTAGAGCCGGGCGTAGGCGTCGAGCATCGCGGAGCTCGGCTGCACCTCCTCGAAGTTGCCGATGGCGGAGGCAGCGAACGAGTACGAGTTGTAGCCCTGCGTGTGCGCGCCGACGACGGCCTTGTCGACACCGCCGTAGCGGCCTTCCCAGATCCGGCCGAAACGGTCGATCAGGAAGTTGTAGCCGATGTCGTTCCAGCCCTTGGTCTTCGTGTGATACGCGTAGATGCTCCGCAGGATGCCGGGGACCTCATCCGCGGTGTAGTCGTTGGCGTTGACCGTGTGGTGGATGAAGCCCGCGGCGATGGTGCCGTACTCGACGGTCCCCTTGCGCCAGGACTCGTCGGCACCCCACTGGGCACGCGAGTAGATGGTCGGCCGCGGCACGGTCGTGGACGCCTGCAGCGTGATGTCGCCCTGGTCGGTGGAGAGGGTGGCGTCCTTGTCGACCGCGGACGACTCCCCCGTCGTGATGGCCGGCGCCTGCGTCGTGGTGTCGGCACTCGCACCCGGGCCGACGACCGCCATCTGCAGGTCCGGAGCCTTCACGCCCGGGGCGGTCACGACGCGGGTCTGGACCTCGTCCACATCACCGACGATGAGCGGGTCGGTGCCCGGACGCGCAGCGCGGCCCTCGGGGCTGGCCGGATCCGGGCCCTCGGACTCCTCGTACTTCACCTCGGACCAGTCGGACCATGCGCCGTTCTTGAAGGTGCGGGCCTGGACGGCGATGTCGTTGTCACCGAGCTTCGTCCCTGGCTGCCAGGTCACGCCGACCGTGCCGAAGCCGTCGACCTTGTGCGGCGGCGTCTGCACGACCTCGCCGCCCGTGGGCACGTCGACATGAGCCGGAGCGGCCGCCTTCTCGTCCACGGCGACCGAGGTGATCGTCGCGTCGACCGGAGCGGTCTCGACCCGGGCCTCCGGAGCCGGCGTCGGCACAGCGGGGCGCACTCCCCGCTGGGAGTGCGCCGGGGCCTTGGCGGCCGGGCCGAACTGCGCGGACGCGTCGGGCTGCGTCACGACGTCGAGCGAGATGACGTCGGCCGCGGGGCCGAGGACGGCGAACGCGGTGCCGACGATCAACGCCTGCTGACAGACGGTGACGAAACGGGTCTTGGTAAGGCGCATCAGTGGCTCTCCAGTGCGGGGAAGTGTCACAGGAGCCCCCAGTTTCACAACAGTCACAGCAGTAACGGAAGGGTTCGCGAGTAACTACAATCCTGTAATTTCCAGTCGACACGCCGACCATTTCCAGAAATGTCAAATCATCGGGACATGCAAACGGCCCCCTCCCCGGGTGGGGAGGGGGCCGTCGCTGGGCCTCAGATATCGGCGCCCATCGCGCTCTCGTCGTTGCCGGGATCGTCGTCGCCGTCGTCGTAGTGCAGGTACTTGATGCCGGCCTCGGGCTCGCCGTCGAAGCCCATGCGACCGTTCTCGAGGACGATCACGCGGTCGCACATCCGCGCCACCGAGGCGGCCGAGTGGCTGACGTAGAAGAGCGTGCGACCCGACGTACGGATCTCGTCGATCTTCGCCATGCACTTCTGGCGGAAGGGCTTGTCGCCCACGGCGAGGACCTCGTCAGCGAGGAAGATGTCGGAGTCCACGTGGATCGCGATCGCGAAGCCCAGGCGTGCACCCATGCCCGAGCTGTAGTGGCCGACCTCGCTGTCGATGTGCTTGCCGATGTCGGCGAAGTCGATGATCGAGTCCAGCTTGCGCCGGGTCTCGGCCTCGCTCATGCCGAACACGGCGGCGTTGAGGTAGATGTTCTCGCGGCCGGAGAGCTGCGGGTGGAAGCCGGCGCCGGTGGCGATCAGGCCGGCGATCCGGCCACGCGTGCGCACCGTGCCGCTGTCGGGACGCATGACGCCCTGCACCAGCTTGAGCAGCGTGCTCTTGCCGGATCCGTTGAGACCCATGAGGCCGATGGCCTCGCCCTGCTTGACCTCGAAGCTCACGTCGTCGAGGGCGAGGAAGGTGTCGCGCACCTTGTGGCCCTTCGCAGCAGCCACGGCGACCTGCTTGAGGGTCCGGTGGTACTGCAGGGTGAACTTCTTCGAGACGTTGTCGATCTTGATGGCGACCGTATCGCTGCTCATCAGACGCGCTCCGGAACCTTGTTGACGAGCTGGGAGAAGACCACCTGGCCGATGACGAGGATCACGAGGCCGGTCGCGAGGGCGATCAGGCCGTGCTCCATGAGGTGGTGCGGGAAGTCCTCGTGGAGCACCGTCTCGGGGTCGCTGGTCGTGCCGACCCAGAACGCGCGCTGCATGAGCAGGATGACGTTCGCGAGGGGGTTGGCGAGGTAGGTGTCGATGTGGTTCGGGAAGTTCTCTGCGATCTTCGAGAACGGGTACATCATCGGCACGCTGAAGCGGACGAAGTTCGTCAGGATGCCGACGAGCTGGCCGATGTCGCGGAAGAGCACGTTCGCGACGCTGAAGATCAGGCCGAACCCGGTGGCGACGGTGATCATGATCGCCACGGCCAGCAGGAACGACGCCATGCCGACCCAGTCCGGCGTCCAGCCCGCGAAGAGGCAGACGACGCTCAGGATGAGGACCGCCGGAGCGGAGTTGAACAGCGAGACCACGACGGACGAGACCGGGAACATCTCCAGCGGCAGCGCCATCTTCTTCACGAACGCCTTGTTGCGCACGATCGAGCGCGTGCTGGCGTTGAAGGTCTCGTTGAAGAAGTGGACGCCGATCAGACCCACGAAGACGTGGATCGCGAAGTGCTCCGTGCGGTGGCCCAGGCCCATGACCTTGCCCATGACGAACCAGTAGATGAAGAGCTGGGTCAGGGGGTTGAAGTAGCTCCACAGCAGGCCCAGGAACGACCCCGAGTAGCGGGCGTTGAGCTCGCGGCCGACCAGGAGGCGCAGCAGGTAGCGCTTCCGGGCGACGGCGACGAGGCCCGACTCCCCCGCGGGATCGACCAGGGGCAGCGAGGCGTAGTCGGGCGTCACTGCGCCTCCTCGATGCCGAACGTCCGGGCCCACGCCTCCTGCGACGTGACCTCACCGAGGCCGGCGCGGTACTGCTCGGCCAGCGTCGGCCACTCGCGCAGCAGGCGCTTGTGGATCTCGATCGTCTTCTTCATCGCGGCACGGAACTGCTCCGGGTCACGCTGGTAGAACGCAGCGGACGTGCCGTCGGGCATGGAGACGACGGCAGCGTCGAGGCCCGCCAGGCGGTACCACTTGGCGTCCATCGCGGGCAGCGCCGTCTCCGGGAACTCGCGCGACAGCGGGCGCACGCCCTTGAACTGGCGAACGGCGCCGATCAGCTTCGCCTTGCGCTGCTGCATCGCGCCCGGGATCTCGGCGTCCATGTCGCGCTTCTTCGGCTTGGCACGACGCGGCGCCGGGAAGGCGTCCGGGTCGGCCTTCAGGTCGGCGTCGCGCCACTCCTTGCGCATCTCGCGGATCTCGCCGAGCTTCGTCGGGAGGTCGGCGTGCAGCTTGCCGGGGCCGTCGAGCACGTCGAGGAGCGCCTGGTGGCGCATCTCGACCACGGAGTACTGCATCGACATCAGGTGCATGACCTGGTGCTGGAAGGACTCCGTCACCATCCGGCCACCACGCTTGAACGGCGAGTGGAGCAGCGCCGCCACGAAGCGGTTGCGCTGGTGGAAGTAGGCCTGCCAGTCGAGCGCGTCGTTCTTGTCGGTCCACGGAACGTGCCAGACGGCAGCACCCGGCATCGAGACGGTCGGGAAGCCCGCCGCCTGCGCGCGGACGCCGTACTCGGAGTCGTCCCACTTGATGAAGAGCGGGAGGCCCAGGCCGATGCGCTCCACGACCTCGACCGGGATCAGGCACATGAACCACGGGTTGAAGTCGACGTCGATGCGCTTGTGCAGCCAGCGCGTCGAGCGCAGGTTGCGGGCGCCGAAGTCCCAGTCCGGATGCACGGTCGGGGCCGAGTGCCACCAGAAGCGGTAGCGGTTGATGATCTCGCCGAAGCTGTGCAGCCGCGAGCGGCTGTAGATCGAGAACATGTGGCCGCCGACGATGGTGGGGCGGCGGGCGAGGTCACCGAACGTGACCGCGCGCAAGATCGACTCGGGCTCGCAGATGATGTCGTCGTCGAGGAAGAGGACGTACGCCGACTTGCCGGCGCGCAGCGTCTCGAGCTGCGCCCGGGCGAAACCGCCGGAGCCGCCGAGGTTGGCCTGCTCGATGACGCGGAGCTTGCCCTGCAGCGCCTTCTCGGCCGCCGGGAAGCCGGCGTCGTCGGCGACCTTCTTGGTGCCCTGCTCCATGACCAGGACCTCGTCGAGGAGGCCGAGCACGTCGGCGTCCGCGCCGAGGGACTCCAGCAGCGCGGCACAGAAGTCCGGGCGGTTCATCGTCGTGATGCCGACGGTGGCGGAGCGCGGGGCGACCCGGTCCTCCGGCACCTCGGCCGACCACGTCGCGCCGCTCAGGACAGCGTCGCCCTCACCGGTGATGACGTCGAACCAGTACCAGCCACCGTCCTGGAAGGGAACGAGCGTGAGGTCGAAGGAGACCGTGGTCTCGCCCGCGCCCTCGATGACGGCGTCGTCGACCTTCTGCGAGCGGCCGTTGGCCATCGAGCGGTAGACGATGACGTGCGCCCCGGGACCGGTCAGCGTGACGTCGAGGCGGACGGCGTCCACGATCGTCCAGCGGCGCCAGTAGCCGGCGGCGAAGCCGTTGAAGTACGAGCCGAACGAGAGCTCCTGGCCCTCACGGATCCGCACCGAGTGACGACCGAGCACGTCCTCCACGGCGACCTTCGCACCGGTCGAGGTCGACTGGCGCAGCGCGGCGTTGTTGACGGCCTTGGCGTTCTTGTCGCCGCCGATGGAGTCCTTGTCGGCGTCGAGGACGGCCGGCTCGGGGTCGACGTACAGCGCGAAGACGTCGGGGTCCTTGTCCAGCGGCATGATGAACCGCTGCAGCACACGGGTGGCCATCAGGCGTCCACTCCCCCGGACTTGAACTCGGCGCCGTCCGCGAAGTGCGGCTTCACCTTGTTGTCGTACATCGACAGCGCCGAGGCGATCGCCATGTGCATGTCGAGGTACTTGTAGGTGCCGAGGCGGCCACCGAAGAGCACCATCGGCTCCTTGTTGGCCAGGTCGCGGTACTTGAGCAGCTTCTCGCGGTCCTCGGCGGTGTTGATCGGGTAGTACGGCTCGTCGTCCGCCTCGGCGAAGCGGCTGTACTCGCGCACGACCAGCGTCTTGCCCTTGGTGTACGACGCCTCGCGCTCGGGGTGCAGGTGGCGGAACTCGAGCTCGCGCGTGAAGGGGACCTCGGGGTCGTTGGCGTTGACCACGCCGGTGCCCTGGTAGTCGTCGACCGGCAGGATCTCCTGCTCCAGGTCCACCGTGCGCCACGAGAGGCGACCCTCGGAGTTGCCGAAGTACTCGTCGACCGGACCGGTGTAGACGATCGGGACCTTGCCCTTGAACTCCGCGTTGACCTCGGGGTCGAGGAAGTCGACGTTCAGCCGGACCTCGATGTTGGGGTGGTCGGCCATCCGCTGCAGCCAGGCGGTGTAGCCGTCGACCGGCAGGCCCTCGTACTTGTCGTTGAAGTAGCGGTTGTCGAAGTTGTAGCGGACCGGGAGGCGCGTGATGATCTCCGCGCTCAGCTCCGTCGGGTCCGTCTGCCACTGCTTCGCCGTGTAGCCCTTGATGAACGCCTCGTAGAGCGGGCGGCCGATCAGGGAGATCGCCTTCTCCTCGAGGTTCTTCGCGTCCTCGGTGCTGATCTCGGAGGCCTGCTCCGCGATCAGGGCGCGCGCCTCGTCGGGGGTGTGGCTCTTGCCGAAGAACGAGTTGATCAGCGCCAGGTTCATCGGCAGGGAGTAGACCTGCCCCTTGAACTTGCCGAACACCTTGTGCTGGTAGTTCGTGAAGGCCGTGAACCGGTTGACGTACTCCCAGACCCGCTCGTTGGAGGTGTGGAAGAGGTGCGTGCCGTACTTGTGCACCTCGATGCCGGTCTCCGCGTCGAACTCGGAGTAGGCGTTGCCTCCGATGTGGGGACGCCGCTCGAGGATGAGCACCTTGAGGTCGAGCTCGGCGGCACAGCGCTCTGCGAGCGTCAGGCCGAAGAAGCCGGAGCCGACAACGACGAGATCAGGCTGGGTCACGATTCTCCTGGGGTTCGTCGGCGCTCACACGCCGATCGGGCGTGAGTCTAGCGAGACGGACGCAGTGCGGCCGGGGACGACGCGGGGTCGAGGTGACGCATCTCGCGGGCGGAACGGATGGCCTTGATCACGTTGGCGGCCTCGCCGCGGCCACCCCGCAGCGGGCTGAGCAGCACGACCATGATCATGATCAGCCACGGCTTGAGCCGGACCAGCAGGTTGCTGCCGTAGCGGAAGTGGACGACGAAGAGGTTCCGGTACATGTAGAACCCCTTCCAGCCGTCGAGCGCGTGCTGCTGGTTGAAGTCGAGCTGGCGCACCAGCACCGCGTCACGCAGGCAGACGATCGGGAACCCGGCGGTGCGGGCCCGGATCGCGAAGTCGACGTCGTCGTAGAAGATGAAGAACGACGGGTCGGGCAGGCCGATCGCGGCGATCACGTCGCGCCGGACCATGAACCCCTCGAACGCGACGTTCTCCACCTCGACCTCGGCCGGCATCTCCGCGCGCGTGGCGTAGGTGCTGTCGACGCTGGCCGTCTTGGGCTTGATCGCGAGCGGGTTGTCGAGGTCGAAGCGGATCGCCGCCTTCTCGACCAGACGCCCCTGCAGGTCTTCGCGGACCGCCATCTGGCACGGACCCTGGTGCGCCGCCATCACCTCGAGGAAGTCGGGGGCGGGCACCACGTCGTCGTCCATCAGGAGGATGCGGTCGTGGCCCGCGTCGTACGCCTGGAGCATGCCGAGGTGGAAGCCGCCGGCGCCGCCGAGGTTCTCCCCCGAGGTCGTGATGTGCATCGGCAGGTCGCTGCGGGCGTCGAGGACGGCGCGGGTGTGGTCGGTGCTGGCGTTGTCGATGACGAAGATCGCGTCGGCCGGGCGGGTCTGCGCCGCTAGCCCGTCGAGCATGCCGGTGAGCATGTCGGCACGGTTGAAGGTCACGACGACGACCGCGACGGTCTCGGTGCTGTCCGGGGTCACTGCAGGAACCTCCGGTGCCCCGAGAAGTCGTTGCGTACGCCGGCGCTGATGCCCTCGGCGCTCAGCTTGAGGCGCTTCACGCTCGGCCGGGTGAACGCGTAGAACCAGAGGGTCTTGAGGACGAAGGCAAGCACGAAGACCCAGCCGCGGAAGTCACGCAGGTTGACCACGTTGTTGCGGGCCATGCAGTAGTGCTTGAGGTCGCTCGGCGTGTGGTTGTACGTCGTGCGGCCGAACAGCATCGGCGTGCCGAGGTCGTCCGTGGCCGGGTGCAGGAAGTGCGCGTCGACGACGGTCGCGATCCGCGCGCCGGCCTTCTCGGCGCGCAGGCGGTACTCGTGGTCGTCGCCCCAGATGAAGAACTCCTCACGCGGCAGGCCGATGCGGTCGACCAGCTCACGCGTGACGAGCACGCCGTTGAACGGGATGACGATGTCGTGGAGCAGGCCGTCGTGCTTCGCCGCCTCGGCCTCGGCGTCCGCCATCGCGTGCACCACCTGGGCGCGGCCCGGCAGGCGAATCGGGAAGCAGAGCCGGCTCGGGTCCTGCTCGGCGAGGACAGCGGGCCCCCAGAAGTCGAAGTCGCCGCTGTGCTCCAGGAGCAGGTCGAGCGACCCCGCGACGGGAACGCCGTCGTCGTCCATCAACCAGGCCAGGTCGGCGCCGCGCTCCATCGCGAGCCGCAGGCCCTCGTGGAAGCCACCCGCGCCACCCTTGTTGGAGTCCAGCGTCACCGCGTGGACGGGTACGCCGTCGGGCGCCAGCGCTCCGAGCCACTCCCCCGTGCCGTCGGTCGAGGCGTTGTCCACGACGACGATCTCCGCCAGCTGTGGCGTCGCCCGGAGCACGCCGAGCAGCCGCTGGAGCAGGGCCTGGCGGTTGAACGTCACCACGACCGCCACGATGCGCGGAGCGTCAGGGGTCGGAGTCACGGCGCTCACCCTAGTGCGGGTCGAGGTCAGCAGGCCGACGACAGGTCGGTGCTGTCGTTGGCGGCGTAACCCGTCTCACGCGTACCGATCGAGCCACCGCGCTGCGTCTCGCCGTTGGGGGCTGAGGACGCCGACGGGACGACCGCCTTGCCGGCGGGCTTGCCGGCCTTGCCCTCTGCCTTGTCGATCGCCTGCTTCACCTTGTCGTGGATGAAGCCCATGTCGGGGTGCGCGGTGTCCCTGACGAGCGGCGGGACCAGCGAGAGCGTCGAGATCTTCTGCGAGCGGGCCTTCATCGCCAGCGGCACGAGCGTGGAGAAGTCACCGGTCGGGATGTTGGTCTCGATCATGCCGGAGGTCGCCTTGGCGATCGCACCGAACTTGCGGACCACCGTCTCCGGGCTGACCTGTTGCGAGAGGGCGTTGATCATGCACTTCTGACGCGCCATGCGGGAGTAGTCGTCGGAGTCGTGGCGGGCGCGGGCGTACCAGAGCGCCTCGAAGCCGTTGAGCCGGTAGTAACCGGTCTTGAGGTGCGTGTAGAAGCTGTCGCCGGGGAGGCCGACCGGGATCGGCTCGCGGACGTGCAGCTTCACGCCGCCGACCGCGTTGACCACGTCGCGGAAGCCCTGGAGGTTGACCATCGCCCAGTAGTTGATCTTGAGCCCGGTGATGCCCTCGATCGCCATCACGGTCGCGTCGATGCCGGGGTTGTCCGAGCCCTTGAAGAGGTCGGTGTGGTCACCGGCCCACGTGGAGACACCGTTGAGGTAGCAGGCGTCGCAGTTGAAGCCGTCGGGGAACTGCTTGTCCATGACGGAGCCCGGCGCGAAGTGGAAGTTCTCCATGTTGCGCGGCAGGCCGATGAGGACCGTGCGGCCGGTCTCGGCGTCGACGCTCGCGATCTGCAGCGAGTCGGGACGCATGCCCCAGCGGCTCGCGCCCGAGTCACCGCCGAGCAGCAGGACGTTGTAGCGGCCGTCGTTGGCGTTGCCGTTGCCGCCGTGGCCGGAGAGCTGGAGCAGCGCGTCGCGGCTCACCCCGACGATGTGCGCCCCGAAGAGGAGGGAGCCGGCGACGCAGAACGTGAGGACGGCGTTCATGCCGGTCATCGCGAGGCGGTGGTTCTTGACCAGGGTCAGCGGCTGGCCCAGGCGCCAGGCGTCGACGAGCAGCGCGAACCAGCCGACCGCGCCGGCGATCAGGCCGAGGCGAAGGAGGAGCAGGAAGGACGGGCTGGAGCCGAGCTTGAGCAGGAACGGGTGCCACACCAGGCCGATCAGGCCGAACAGCACGGCGAGCGCGATGAGACAGAGCACGATGCGGAGCGCGATCCGGCCGACCTTGCGGTTGCCAGCGACCAGCTGCGCCGAGCCGGGCAGCACGATCGTCATCGCCATCAGGGTGATCGCGCGGCGGAACCGGATCCGCGCGGCTCGGTCGTGCTCGCGGCTCAGGTGCGACCCGGGGGGAAGGACGGGTGGCATCGGACGGCCTCTCTCATCGAACGGGGAAGTTGCCGACAAGTATCACCAGTCACACGCGTCACGGCGGCCGCGGCGCGCCGGGATGCAGTGGTCGTCAGGACCGGTCGCGCGCCTCGAGGATCTCGGCCTTGGCCGCGAGCCGATGCGCCCGACGGATCTCGGCCTCGCGCTGGCGGCGTACCTCTGCCTCGGTCTCGGGGCGGAACCCCGGGATCTTGCGGGCGTGACCGTTGCCGTCGACCGCGACGAAGACGAGGTACGCCGACGCGACGTGCACCGACGCGTTGGGGGCGTCCCACGGCTCGGCCTCGACCCGGACACCGATCTCCATCGACGACGAGCCGGCCCAGTTGACCTGCGAATAGGTGCGCAGGATGTCGCCGACATGCACCGGTCGGAGGAACGCCATCTCATCCATCGCCGCCGTGACGGCCAGACCGCCGGAGTGACGCTGCGCGACGGCACCCGCCGTGGAGTCGACGAGCTTCATGATCTCGCCACCGTGCACGTTGCCGTGCAGGTTGGCCCGGGTGCGCTCCATCACCATCGCCAGCTCGACGCGTGAGTAGGAGGCGGGCAGGGTTCCCAGCGATGCATCGGTCATGGCAGGTCGTTCCTCATGAGGGGCACGGTAGCGTCTGGCGCCATGGCAGATCGGCGCGAACCACCCAAGCCGGGCACGCCGGAGTATCGCTGGCTGTACGGCGACCCCGACGAGACCCGTGCCACCGACACCGGTGGTGGGAAGAAGCGACCCGTCCCGCAGTCGGACGAGACCCGGGTGATGCCGGTCGTCCTGCCCCCGCAGCGGCCCCGCCAGCAGCGCCAGGCGCCGTCCCGACCGACGGCGTACCGGCCGCCGGCGCCGCCGGCCAGCCCTCCGCGCCGCCCCGTCTCTCCCCCGCCGGGTACGTCGCCCTCGGGGCGCCCGCCGCAGGCGTACCGGAAGCCCCGCAAGGTCAGGCGCTGGATCATCCTGGCGCTCGCGGCCTGGCTGGCTTTCCTCGTGATCACGCCGGTGCTCGCGATGCAGAAGATCGAGAAGGTGGACGCGTTCCCGTCGGGCGACCGACCCGCCGACCAGCCGGGCACGACGTACCTCGTCACCGGATCGGACTCGCGCAAGGGCCTCACGGCGAAGCAGCGCCGACGCCTGCACACCGGTGGCGACGTCGGCCAGCGCACCGACACGATCATGATCCTGCACATCGGCTCCGGCCCGGACCTGCTGATGTCGATCCCCCGCGACTCCCTCGTCGAGGTCCCGGGCCACGGCGTCACGAAGATCAACGCCGCCTTTGCGTACGGCGGACCGAAGCTGCTCACGCAGACGGTCGAGCAGAACACCGGCATCCGCATCGACGACTACGTCGAGATCGGCATGGGCGGCGTCGTGAAGCTCGTCAACGCCGTCGGCGGCATCACCATCTGCCCGACGCAGGACATGGACGACCCGCTCGCCAACCTGCACGTGAAGAAGGGCTGCCAGCACGCCAACGGCCGCAAGGCTCTGGCGTACGCGCGCTCGCGCCACACCTCGGGCCTCGGCGACATCGACCGCGCGAAGCACCAGCGCGAGGTGGTCGGCCAGGTCGGCCACAAGGCCGTCTCGATCTGGTCGGTGCTCAACCCGGTCCGCTACTGGAAGCTCACCCACGCCGGGGCTTCGACGCTGACGGTGTCGAAGGGCACCAGCACGTTCGCACTCGCGCGCTTCGCCCGGGCCATGGCGAGCCCCGACAAGAGCTGCGTCGTCCCCCTCGCCGACCTCGCGGTGCACTGGGACTCCGAGCGCTCGGCACGCATGTTCCGGCTGATCCGGGAGGACAAGACCGACGAGATCGGCAAGAGCCTCTGCACCGACTCGGGCCTGGCGGGCTGAGGGCTGATCTGAACGCTGGTCCGGATCGACACGCCGTACGCGGCGGCGTGTCGGGGCCTGGCCACCGTCCCGATTCGCCCCTGTGGAGAGCCGGACCAGCGGAGCGCAGGTCGGCGTCAGTGTGCAGTGGTGCTCACTGCTTACGAAGCGACCGTCCACCTGGGAGGCATCGCGCCTCGCGGCGAGGTCGTGCGCCTGACGTCGGAGAAGCGGGTCAGGCGGGCACTGGAACGCGGAGTCCTGACCATGCTTCCGGGACGACGCGTCGCGGTGTTCCCGCAGGATCGGGCACATCGTGCGGCGCTCTCGTTCGGCGGCGTCGCGTCGCACGCATCGGCAGCACTGGCACTGGAATGGCCCGTCCTCACCGTCCCGCCCCGGCCACAGATCACCGTCAAGCCCGGCACGCTCTGGCCGGATGATCCGCTCGAGGTGCCCGAGCTCTTCCACCGGCGTTGGGGCCGCGAGGACCACGACGGCTGGCACACCACTGCAGTGCGCACCGTTCTCGATGCCGCGCGTGACCTCGCCTTCGCCGACGCACTGGCCATCACGGACTCGGCCTTGCGTACGGAGGCTCTGGAGCGCGCAGACCTAATGGACGCAGCACGTCGCGTGCATCGTGACGCGGCCAGCCGTGTACACCTCGTCGCTCGCCATGCAGATGCGCGCGCCGCCAACCCCTTCGAGTCCGCGCTCCGGGCACTCTGCATCGAGATCGGTCTCGAGGTCGTTCCCCAGTGGGAGATCGGTCTCGATGGGTTCACCGTCCATGCGGATCTGGCCAATCCACTGATTGGTCTCGTGATCGAGGCCGACTCCTACACGCACCACGGCGCGGACCCCGCGGCGTTCGAGAACGACTGCGAGAGATACGACCTGCTGGTCGCCGCGGGCTGGCGAGTCCTGCGCTTCACCTACGCGCAGGTCACGCAGCGTCCCACGTGGGTCAAGCAGGTCCTGCGCCGCACCATCGCAGGGCAGATCTGAACGCGAAACGGCCCCGACACGCCGTACTGAACGGTGTGTCGGGGCCGCTTGCTGCTGGGATCCGCCCTCGGATCAGCGCGGGATGACGTCGCCCGACTTCAGGAAGCGGGAGATGATCTCCTTCATGATCTCCGAGGTGCCCGCGTAGATCTGCGAGATGCGCAGGTCGGCCCAGGCGCGGGCGACGGGGTACTCGTTCATGTAGCCGTAGCCGCCGTGCAGCTGGAGGCACATGTCGGCGACCTTCTGGGCCCGCTCGGAGCACCAGAGCTTCACCATGGCGGCCGACTCGATGTCGAGCTCGCCCTTGATGTGGCGCTCGATGCACTCGTCGAGGAAGGCACGCGCGACACGGGCTTCGGTGGCGATCTCGGCCAGCTTGAACTTGGTGTTCTGGAACTTGCCGATCGGCTTGCCGAACGCCTGGCGGTTCTCCGTGTACTCGAGCGTCAGGTCGAGCAGGGCCTCCATGGCGGCAACGTTGGAGGTCGCGACGATGAGGCGCTCCTGCGGGAGCTGCATCATCAGCTGGATGAAGCCCTGGCCCTCCTCGGCGCCGAGGAGGTTGCCCTGCGGGACGCGGCAGTCCTCGAAGAAGAGCTCGGAGGTGTCCTGGCCCTTCATGCCGATCTTGTCGAGCACGCGACCACGGCCGAAGCCCGGGGTCTTGGTGTCGACCACGATCAGGGAGATGCCGGACGCGGCCTCCTCCGGGTTCGTCTTCGCGACAACGACGACCACGTCGGCCTGGGCGCCGTTCGTGATGAACGTCTTCGAGCCGTTGATGACGTAGTCGTTGCCGTCCTTGATCGCCTTGGTCTTGACGTTCTGGAGGTCGGAGCCGGTGCCCGGCTCGGTCATCGCGATGGCGGCAACGGCCTCGCCGGAGGCGATCTTCGGCAGCCACTCGGCCTTCAGGGCGTCCGAGCCGTACGCCTCGATGTAGTGGGCCACGATGCCGGAGTGGAGCGACGCGCCCCACGACGAGTCGCCGGCGTACGCCTGCTCCTCGATGAGGATCGCCTCGTGCGCGAACGTGCCGCCACCGCCGCCGTTCTCCTCCTTGATGGAGGTGCAGAGCAGACCGAGGTCACCGGCCTTGTTCCACAGGTCGCGGTCGACCTGCTTGTTGGCGATGAACTTCTCGACGTTCGGCTTCAGCTCCTTCTCGGCGAAGGTGCGCGCGAGGTCACGGAAGTCCTTGAGGTCCTCGTCCATCCAGCGGGACACGGGGCGAGCCATGGGGTCTCCTTGAGACGTAGGGAGTGGGTACACGGTGTACCCCGACCACGGAATGATGCCACGGATCCGAAGTAAGTGGTACACGGTGTCCCCGGTGTAGGTTCTCGTCCATGACGGCGCAGAAGTGGGAGGACACGACGGCAGCCCGGCGCGCGAGCAGCCGGCAGGGACACCGTGCCCCCGTGCGCGACCGGATCATCCAGGCCGCGGCCGAGGCGATCGAGCAGCACGGCCCCGACGCCGCCACGAACCAGATCGCCGAGCTCGCCGGCGTCGCGCGTCCGCACGTCTACCGGCACTTCTCCAGCAAGGAGGAGCTGCTCCACGAGGTCGCCCGGTACGCCGCGGGGTCGCTCAAGGACCGCGTCCTCCCGGCCCTCGAGGCCAAGGGCGACGCCGTCGACTGGATCCGCGAGCCGGTGAAGCAGGCGGTCCTGTGGGCTTCGGAGAACCCCGGACTCTTCCTCTTCCTGATGGGTCGCAGCCAGGCGCGCGACCTGCAGCGCGGTCGCGCCGGACGCAGCCACTTCCTCGGCCAGATCGTCGAGGCCGCGGAGACCCACCTCGCGACGGTGGGCACCGGCGGCGTTCCGCTGGACGCACTCTTCGCCGGCCTCAAGGGCATGGTCGACACCAGCATCATCTGGTGGGTGCGTCACCAGGACGAGGAGCGCGACGCGCTCGTCGACCGGCTCTCGCGCCAGGTCGGCCTGATCGTCCAGACCGGTCTCGCCGAGCACGGCATCGCCGTGGACGAGACCGGCGTGGTCTCGAAGTTCGCCTAGTCCCTCAGGCGATCAGAAGCCCAGGCGGGGCTTGCCGGCGGCGTAGTCGCGGACGACCTTGCCCTTGGCGTGGGCCTGCTCGGAGAGCGACTCGGCGTACTCCTCGAGCTTCGCCTGCAGGTCGGCGTCCGAGGTGCCGATGATGCGCGCGGCGAGGATGCCGGCGTTCTTGGCGTTGCCGATGGCGACGGTCGCGACCGGGATGCCGGCGGGCATCTGCACGATCGAGAGCAGCGAGTCCATGCCGTCGAGGTACTTCAGCGGCACCGGAACGCCGATGACAGGCAGCGGGGTGAGCGAGGCGAGCATGCCGGGGAGGTGGGCCGCTCCCCCGGCACCGGCAATGATCGCCTTGAGGCCGCGGCGCGCGGCTTCCTTGCCGTACTCGACCATCTCGACCGGCATCCGGTGCGCGGAGACGACGTCGGCCTCCCACGGAATGCCGAAGTCGGTGAGCACCTCGGCGGCCGCCTGCATGGTCGGCCAGTCGGAGTCCGAACCCATGACGATTCCGACCAGGGGCTTCTCGGTCATGCTCACTCGCTCTCGTTGCCGAGGCTGCCGTCGAACCAGGCGGCGGCGTGCCGCGCCCGCTCCAGGCAATCCTCGAGGTCGTCGCCGTAGGTGTTGACGTGGCCCACCTTGCGACCGGGACGGATGTCCTTGCCGTAGAGGTGGACGCGAAGCTTCGGGTCGCGCGCGAACGCGTGCGGGTAGCCGTCGTACAGGTGGCCGGCCTCGGGGTCGCCGCCGAGGATGTTGACCATCACGGTCCACGCCTGGCGGGGCTCCGGCGAGCCGAGCGGGAGGTCCATGACCGCGCGCAGGTGCTGCTCGAACTGGCTGGTGACCGCACCGTCCTGGGTCCAGTGACCGGTGTTGTGCGGGCGCATCGCGAGCTCGTTGACGAGGATCCGGCCGTCGTTGGTCTCGAAGAGCTCCATCGCCATCACGCCGGTGACGCCCAGCTCCTTGGCGACGCGGAGCGCGGCCTCCTGCGCCTGCATCGCCAGTGCCGGGTCGAGGTCGGGCGCCGGAGCGATCACCTCGTGACAGATGCCGTCACGCTGCGTCGTCGCCACCACGGGGTACGCCGCGGCCTGGCCGCTCGGCGACCGGGCGATCAGCGCGGAGAGCTCGCGGCGGAAGTCGACGAGCTCCTCCGCCAGGATCCGCACGCCGGTCTTCTCCGCGACCTCGAAGGCCTCGTGGGCGTCGTCGGCCGATCGCACGATCCAGACGCCCTTGCCGTCGTAGCCGCCGCGGGTGGTCTTAAGGACGCACGGGAAGCCGAAGGACTCGACCTCGTCGAGGGACGCCACGATCGCGTTGCGCGGGCACGGGACGCCGAGCTCGTCGAGGATGCGGCGCATCTCGCCCTTGTCCTGCGCGTAGACCAGCGCCGACGGCCCGGGGCGCGGCGAGTGGCCGGCGGCCTCGAGAGCGTGCAGGTGCTCGGTCGGGACGTGCTCGTGGTCGAACGTGACGACCGAGCAGCCCTCGGTGACCTTCAGGAGCGTGTCGAGGTCGCGGTAGTCGCCGACCTGCTGGTCCGGGATCACCTGGGCGGCACTGACGCCCTCCGCCTCGGCGAGGAGGCGGAGCGGGAGACCGAGGGCGATCGCGGGCTGCGCCATCATCCGGGCGAGCTGGCCGCCGCCGATGATCGCGAGGGTGGGAGCAGCAGACACGCGGTCACCCTATCGGTGTGCATACACCTGCCCCGCCCCGTGCTCAGGTGCCGTCGTCGTGCCGGTCACCGCGCTGACTGAGCCGGTGCAGCTCCTCGGAGACCTGCAGCTGGACCTGCTCGACGTGCGGGATGTCGTCGAGCAGGACGCGCCCGTCGGTGCTGGCATCGCTCACGATCAGCGTGCCGCAGCCGAAGAGCCGGTCGATGACGCCGATCTCGAAGTCCACACCGCTGATCCGGTTGAGCGGGATCGTGCGGCCCTCCTTCGCGATCAGGCCGGAACGCTTGATGAAGCGCCGGTTGGTGAACGTGTAGGTCGTCGTCCACCACCGCACGAACGGCGGCAGGGACGCTGCGGCTGCGAGCACACCGAGGATGCGGGCGATCCAGCCGAGGATCGAGTGACCCAACCCGTCGTTGTCCGGGCGGTCGACGGTGAAGGACCAGACGAGCAGGACGAGCGCCACGATCACCAGCGCCGCCGGCCAGATCAGTGCCTTCCAGTGACCGCGGGTGGTCACGACGACCTGCTCGTCGTCGTTCAGGAGGCGTGCGGGGAAGGTGCTCATTCGGCAGCCCGCACGTGGATGACGTCGCCGGCACCGACCGGGACCTCGCCCGCGCCGGTGTCGACCACGAGCCGGCCGCCAGCGTCGATGTCGACGGCCGTGCCCGTGAGCGGCTCCCCGGCAGGTACGTCGACCCGCACGGTCTTGCCGATCGTCACGCACTCCCCCGCGTAGGCCCGGCGCAGGGCGTCGGTGTCCTCGATCAGCGGAAGCAGCGTCTCCAGCGAGGCGAGCACGGTGCCGAGCACCTCGGTGCGGTCCGGCACGCCCTCGACCAGCTGCTCCAGCGACGTCGCCGCCTCGATCGGCAGCTCGGCCGGCGTCTGGTGCACGTTGATCCCGACACCGAGGACGGCGGCCGGGCCGGTCGGGGTGTCGACCCGCTCGACGAGGATGCCGGCGAGCTTGAGCGGGCCGTCGACGGTCTCCACCACGATGTCGTTGGGCCACTTCAGCCCGATGCCGTCGGCGCGGTCGTCGAGCGCCGCGTGCACGGCGTACCCCGCGAGCAGCGGGAGCCACGGCCAGGAGGCCGGCTCGACCTCCGGACGGACCAGCACCGAGAAGGTCAGCGCCGCCCGGGGCGGGACCTCCCACGAGCGGTCGAGGCGGCCGCGGCCGGACGTCTGGTGCTCGGCGACGATCACCAGACCGGCCTCGGCGCCCTCCCTCGCACGGGCGGCGAGGAGCGCGTTGGTGGACCCCGCTTCCTCGACGATCTCCACAGTGTGAGGAAGTCGATGCGGATCAAGTGGCGGGCGTGGGTCCATCGAAGAAGACATGGGCACTAGATTGGCCCAGCACACCAACAGGAGGCCAGACCCCCCATGAGCGCACTCGAGTCGACTCCCGAGATCGACCTTCACACCACCGCCGGCAAGCTTGCCGACCTCGAGCGTCGTACCGACGAGGCCGTGCACGCTCCTGCTGCCAAGGCGCAGGAGAAGCAGCACGCGAAGGGTCGCAAGACCGCCCGCGAGCGCCTCGAGCTCCTCTTCGACGAGGGTTCCTTCGTCGAGCTGGACGAGTTCGCCCGGCACCGTTCGACCGCCTTCGGCCTGGAGAAGACCCGCCCGTACGGCGATGGCGTCGTCACCGGCTACGGCACGGTCAACGGCCGTCAGGTCTGCGCGTTCTCGCAGGACTTCACCGTCTTCGGTGGCTCGCTGGGCGAGGTCTACGGCGAGAAGATCGTCAAGGTCATGGACCTGGCGATCAAGACCGGCTCCCCGATCGTCGGCATCAACGAGGGTGCGGGTGCCCGCATCCAGGAGGGTGTCGTCTCCCTCGGCCTGTACGGCGAGATCTTCAAGCGCAACACCCGCGCGTCGGGTGTCATCCCGCAGATCTCCCTGATCATGGGCAACTGCGCCGGCGGCCACGTCTACTCTCCGGCCCTGACCGACTTCGTCGTCATGGTCGACCAGACCTCCGCGATGTTCATCACCGGCCCCGACGTCATCAAGACCGTCACCGGCGAGGACATCTCGATGGAGGACCTCGGCGGTGCGCGTGCGCACAACGCCAAGTCCGGTTCGGCGCACCACATGGCCACCGACGAAGAGGACGCGATCGAGTACGTCAAGGGCCTGCTGGACCACCTCCCGCAGAACAACCTCGACGAGCTTCCGGTCTACGACTCCCCGGCCGACCTCGAGCCCAACGAGCTGGACCTCAAGCTCGACACGATCATCCCGGACGGCGCGAACCAGCCGTACGACATGCACGAGGTCATCGAGACCGTCCTGGACGACCAGGAGTTCCTCGAGGTCCAGGAGCTCTTCGCCCCGAACCTCATCGTCGGCTTCGGTCGTGTCGAGGGCTCCCCGGTCGGCATCGTCGCCAACCAGCCGATGCAGTTCGCCGGCTGCCTGGACATCGACGCCTCCGAGAAGGCCGCGCGCTTCGTGCGCACCTGCGACGCGTTCAACATCCCGGTCATCACCCTGGTCGACGTCCCGGGCTTCCTGCCGGGCACCGACCAGGAGCACACCGGCATCATCCGTCGTGGCGCGAAGCTGCTCTACGCGTACTGCGAGGCGACGGTGCCGCTGGTCACGATCATCACCCGCAAGGCCTACGGCGGCGCGTACGACGTCATGGGTTCGAAGCACCTCGGTGGCGACATCAACCTGTCGTGGCCGACCGGCCAGATCGCGGTCATGGGTGCCCAGGGCGCGGCGAACATCATCCACCGCCGCACCCTGTCCGACCTGGCTGCTGCTGGTGGCGACGTGGAGACCAAGCGCGCCGAGCTGATCGACGAGTACGAGACCACGCTGGCGAACCCGTACATCGCGGCCGAGCGTGGCTACATCGACGGTGTCATCCGCCCCCACGAGACCCGCGCCGAGATCGTCAAGGCGCTGCGTCTGCTCAAGGGCAAGCGCGTCGAGCAGCTGCCGAAGAAGCACGGAAACATCCCGCTCTGATGGCCGACATCGAGACCGCCGAGGCGACCGTCGCGGAGGAGCAGAAGCCGCTCCTTCGCGTGGTCTCCCCCAACGCCACCCCCGAGGAGATCGCGGTCATCACCGCGATCTTCGCGGCCATGGGCTCCGGCGGCGCGGCTCCGGTGAAGAAGCGCCCGTCCGACTGGGCCTCACCGGCGCGACGCGTGCGTCGTACGCTCCCGAGCGGCTTCGGCGGCTGGAAGGCATCCGCCCTCCCCCGCTGATCCACCCCGCTTCATCCGCAACTGGACTGAACTGGCAGATTTCCGGCCTCCGGACCTGCCACTTCAGTCCAGTTGCTGCATTTCAGGGAAGACTGACGCCGTGATGATCCCGCGCGCGCTCATGGACGGCATCGTCTCCGGCGAGCTCGACCTCGCCTTCCGCCGGTGGACCCGGCGCATGCACGTCCCCGGCGGCACGCAGCGAACGCCAGGCGGCGTGGTCCGCTTCGAAGCCGTCGACGTCGTGGGACTCGAGGACATCACCGAGGACGAGGCGCGTCGGGCGGGGATGCCGCTCGAGCGGATCCGCGAGGTGCTGGGGCGCAAGGAGGGCGACGTCTACCGGATCCGGCTCGCGTTCGCCGGTGCAGACGAGCGCGTCGCCCTGCGCGCGAAGGCCCGTCTCACGCCGAAGCAGCGCGACGACCTCGTCGCCACGCTCGCCGGCATGGACGCCCGCAGCAAGCGCGGCCCGTGGACCCGGCAGCACCTCGAGCTGATCGACGCCCGGCCGAGCGAGCTGGCCGAGACGATCGCCGCGAGCATCGGGCGGGAGAAGCTGCCGTTCAAGGCAGACATCCGGCGGCTCAAGGAGCTCGGCCTGACCGAGAGCCTGCGACCCGGCTACCGACTGTCGCCCCGAGGCCAGGCGCTGCTGCGCCACCTGCGCTCGCTCGACGGGTCGTCCGCCTGAGGCCTAGCGATAGGTAGGGCTCAGGCGGAC
>NZ_SJZJ01000024.1 GCF_004337475.1 Nocardioides jejuensis
CGCGACCACATCGACCGGGTCCTCGGCTGACCGATACCGATCAGTACCGTCCCGACACGCCGGAACGCGGGACCGTACTGATCGGTACCGCCACGGGCGGCTAGGGTTCGAACATGCGTTCGCAGAGCCAGTCGCCGACGAGGGTGCTCGGCATCGACCCCGGCCTGACCCGGATGGGCATGGGTGTCGTCGAGGGATCCATCGGCCGACCGCTGTCGCTCGTCGACGTCAACGTCATCCGGACGACGTCCGCGCTTCCGGTCTGGGAGCGCCTGGTGACCATCGAACGCGGCGTCGAGGCGTGGATCGACGAGCATCGGCCCGATGCGGTGGCGATCGAGCGAATGTTCGCGCGGTCCGACGTCAGCACGATCATGGGCACGGCGCAGGCGGCGGGCGTGGCGATGGTGGTGGCGGCGCGGCGCGGCATCCCGGTCGCGATGCACACGCCCTCCGAGGTGAAGGCAGCCGTCTCCGGCAACGGCCGCGCCGACAAGGCGCAGGTCGGCCTCATGGTCACCCGGATCCTGCGGCTCGATGCCATGCCGAAGCCCGCGGATGCGGCGGACGCCCTGGCGCTTGCCATCACCCACATCTGGCGCGGCGGCGCGCAGAACCGACTCGAGGCAGCCGTGGCTGCCCAGGCACTCAAGGCAGGCACCCGTTGATCGCACACGTCCGCGGCACCGTCACCGCACTCGGCCTGACCAGCGCCGTGCTGGAGGTCGGGGGAGTCGGCCTCGAACTCCAGTGTACGCCCGGCACACTGGCGACGCTCCGTCACGGCACGACCGCGACCCTGCCGACCAGCATGGTCGTCCGCGAGGACTCGCTGACCCTGTTCGGTTTCCTCGACGACGACGAGAAGTCGTGCTTCGAGCTCGTGCAGACAGCCAGTGGTGTCGGCCCCAAGCTGGCCCAGGCGATCCTGGCCGTCCTTGGCCCGGACGACCTGCGGATCGCGGTCGCGGGCGAAGACGTCAAGACGCTCTGCAAGGTCCCGGGCATCGGCCAGAAGGGCGCCCAGCGGATTATCCTCGAGCTCAAGGACCGGATCGGTGCGCCCGTCGGTCGCGGCGCGGCCGTGCATGTTCCGGTCGCCGATGCCTGGCGTTCGCAGGTCGTCGAAGGCCTCACCGGTCTTGGCTGGTCGGCCAAGGAGGCCGAGAAGGCCGTGGACGTCGTCTCCGCCGACGCCGGCCCGACCCCGGACATCGGCGCCCTCCTGCGCGCGGCCCTCCAGACGCTGCGGAAGGCGTGACGATGGCCCGCGACGACCTCGAGTACGACGACACCGGGCTGTCGGCGTACGAGGAGGAGCACCTGGCCCGCATGGAGGGGCGCCTGACGGCTGTCGAGGCTGACGCGGACGAGCGGGCCGTCGAGGCCGCGCTCCGCCCCCGTCGTCTCGACGAGGTGATCGGCCAGGAGCGCGTGCGCGAGCAGCTCGGCCTCGTGCTCGACGCGGCCAAGGCGCGCGGTCGCGTGCCCGATCACGTCCTCCTGTCCGGTCCGCCGGGACTTGGCAAGACCACCCTCGCGATGATCATCGCTGCCGAGATGGAGGCGCCGCTGCGGCTGACGAGTGGTCCGGCGATCACGCACGCGGGCGACCTCGCGGCGATCCTCTCGGGGCTCAACGAGGGCGAGGTCCTCTTCGTCGACGAGATCCACCGGATGTCGCGGCCGGCTGAAGAGATGCTCTACATGGCGATGGAGGACTTCCGCGTCGACGTGATCATCGGCAAGGGGCCTGGCGCCACGGCGATCCCGCTGGAGATCCCGCCGTTCACCCTGGTCGGTGCGACGACGCGCGCAGGCCTGCTGCCCGGTCCGCTGCGCGACCGCTTCGGCTTCACCGGGCACCTGGAGTTCTACGAGCCCCATGAGCTCGACGGCATCGTCCACCGCAGCGCGCGCCTTCTCGACGTCGACCTGACCGACGAAGGGTCGTCCGAGATCGCCGGTCGTTCGCGGGGCACGCCGCGCATCGCCAACCGCCTGCTCCGCCGGGTGCGTGACTACGCCCAGGTACGCGCGGACGGCGTCGTCACGCTCGACGTGGCGCACCGGGCGCTGGATCTCTTCGAGGTCGATGCGAGCGGTCTCGACCGTCTCGACCGCGGTGTGCTGGATGCCCTGTGCCGGCGCTTCGGCGGGGGACCGGTGGGCATCTCCACGCTCGCGGTCGCTGTGGGTGAGGAGCGCGAGACGGTCGAGGAGGTGGCCGAGCCGTTCCTGGTCCGCAACGGCTTCCTGGCCCGCACGCCGCGCGGGCGCGTCGCGACGCCGGCGGCATGGGCCCACCTTGGTCTGCAGCAGCCGCTCGGCGCCCCGGGGGATGAGCCGCTGCCCGGCTCGTGACGCGGGCTACACTGCTCCGCGGTCGCTTGAGCGACCCAACGACGACCCCTTTCGAGAGGCCCTGAAACGTGGGTGACCTTGGCGCCCTGCTGCCGATTGTCGGCATCTTCGCCGTGTTCTGGTTCCTGATGATCCTGCCGATGCGACGCCGCCAGAAGGCGGCCGCGCAGATGCAGGCGGAGCTGGCCGTCGGCGACCGCGTGGTCACCTCGGGTGGGCTGTACGGCACCATCGCGCGGCTCGCAGAGGACAGGGTCGGCCTCGAGATCGCCCCTCAGGTCGTCGTCGAGATCGCGCGCGGCGCACTCGTGGGCAAGGCAGTGTTCGACGGAATGGATGGCTGACGTGGCTGCACCCAAGACGGCCCACCCGGGCCGCACCCTGATCATCTTCTTCGCCGGTGTGGCGATCCTGTTCGGCCTGGTCGCCATCGGTGGCACCTGGAAGCCGGCTCTCGGTCTCGACCTCCAGGGCGGCCAGCGCATCACGCTGCGCGCCAAGGACAACAACGTCAAGACCGAGGCAATGGCCGAGGCCGCCAAGATCATCAATCAGCGTGTCAACGGCTCCGGCGTGAGCGAGGCGTCGGTCTCGACGCAGGGCAACACCAACATCGTCGTGTCGATCCCCGGTGAGTCGAACCAGAAGCTCGTCGACATCGTCCAGCGCCAGGCTCGCCTCGGCTTCCGCCTGATCGCCTGCTCGAGCTCCGTCCCCGGCGCCTGTGGAGGTGCGGCCGCGCCGAAGCCGGACAAGACGACCACCGGCATCGTGCACGACGGACTGGCCTGGCGCGCGGCCCCGCCGCAGGCGTGGATCGACAAGTTCAACGCTGCCACGTGCCCGCCGGCCGCCGAGCCCGACGAGAACGCCGACGCGCCGACGAACCCGATGGTCGCCTGCAGCACGCCGGTCAAGGGCCAGGCGCCGGAGAAGTACCTCCTCTCGCCCGCCGTGCTCGAGGGCAAGGAGCTCTCCAGCGCGACCGCCCAGCAGGGCGGCCAGAACTCCATCGCCTGGGAGGTCGGGCTCAAGTTCAAGAGTGACGGCGCGAAGAAGTTCGCCCAGATCTCGAAGTCCCTCTTCACCAACGGCCGCGAGCAGTTCGCCATGGTGCTCGACGGCAGTGTGCTGTCGGCGCCGCGGATGGACAGCCCGAGCCTCAGCAAGGACGCCTCGATCACCGGCAGCTTCTCGCACGCCGAGGCCATGTCGCTCGCCACCAGCCTCAAGTTCGGCGCGCTGCCGGTCGCGTTCGAGTCGGACCCGAAGAACGAGACCATCGGTCCCTCCCTCGCGGGCAACCAGCTCGACGCGGGCATCTGGGCCGGCATCGTCGGCCTCCTCCTCGTGATGCTCTACTGCCTGCTGTACTACCGCGGGCTCGGCTTCGTGGTCATCGCCTCGCTGCTCGCAGCCGGCATCACGACGTACGGCATGGTCCTGCTCCTGGCCGGTGCGGGCTTCACGCTCTCGCTGCCCGGCATCGCGGGTCTGATCGTGGCCGTCGGCATCACGGCCGACTCGTTCATCGTCTTCTTCGAACGCATCCGCGACGAGATGCGCGAGGGCAAGTCGATGCGCGTGGCCGTCGAGGCGGGCTGGGTCCGTGCCCGAAACACCTGCCTGGCCGCTGACGCTGTCTCGCTGTCTGCCGCCGTCGTTCTCTACATCTTCGCGATCGACGAGGTGCGCGGCTTCGCCTTCACCCTCGGCCTCTCGACGGTGATCGACCTGGCGATCTTCTTCTGGTTCACCAAGCCGGCGGTCTCCTGGCTGGGCCGGTTCCACTTCTTCAGCGACGGCCACAAGCTCTCGGGCCTGGGCACGGACACGCTCGGCCTCGATGCCGCGGCGATCAAGGGAGGGGCCGTCTGATGGGCCGGTTCAATCGTCTGGGCAACGACCTCTACAACGGCCACAAGTCGATCGACTTCATCGGCCGCTGGAAGACGTGGTTCGCTGCGTCCGCCGTGATCGTGCTGGTCGCGCTCGGTGGCCTCTTCTTCCGGGGGCTCAACCTCGGCATCGACTTCGTCGGTGGCACCGAGTACAACGTCAGCCTTCCGGCCGCGAAGGTCACCCAGGACAACGCGGACAAGCTCCGCGACGTCGTTGCCGGCCTCGGCATCAAGGACGCCGAGCAGCCCGTGGTCACCACCTCGGGCAACGAGGCGATACTTGTGCAGACCGAGCCGCTGACCAACGCCGAGATCATCACCGTCAAGAAGGCGATCGGCGACGCGCTCCACATCTCGGCCGACGACGTCTCGCAGTCGTCGCTCGGCGAGAGCTGGGGCAAGGACGTCCTCAACCGGGCGATCCTCGGCCTGATCGTCTTCCTGATCGTGGTGATGCTCTTCATCTGGGCGTACTTCCGCGAGTGGAAGATGTCTGTCGCCGCCATCGTCGCGCTCGCTCACGACGTCCTGATCACGGTCGGCATCTACGCGCTGTCCGGCTTCGAGGTCTCGCCCGCGACGGTCACTGGCATCCTGACCATCCTCGGCTTCTCGCTCTACGACACCGTCGTCGTCTTCGACAAGGTCCGGGAGAACACGCACCAGGGCAAGGCCGGCTCCCGCACGTACGCCGACGGGGCCAACCTCGCGGTCAACCAGACGCTGGTCCGCTCGATCAACACCTCGATCGTGGCCCTGCTGCCCGTGGCCGCGCTGCTGTACGTCGGTGTGGTCCAGCTCGGCTCCGGCTCGCTGAAGGACCTGGCGCTGGCGCTCTTCGTCGGCATGATCGCCGGCGCGTACTCCTCGATCTTCATCGCGACGCCGCTGCTGGTGATGCTGAAGAAGAACGACGACGACGTCGAGGTGGTCAACCGCCGCGCGGCGGCGCGCATCCGCGCTGCTGACCCGTACGCCAGCGTGCCGTCGTTCGCCGAGGGCATGCCGGTCTTCGCCGACCCGACCACCACTGCGCTGGAGCAGGCCCGCCAGCACATCGACCCGGCCAAGGCGCAGCGCCCGATGACGCAGGACCGCCTGCCCAAGGGCTTCCTGAAGGACCAGGACGAGCTGCCCGACGAGCTGGACGAGCGCTGATGGGGGAGCTGGCTCCGGCGGTCCGGGCGGAGGTCGATCGGGCGCTAGCGGCGTGCGTGACCGACGTACCGGACTATCCGCAGCCAGGCGTGCTCTTCAAGGACATCACGCCGCTCCTGGCCGACCACGATGCGTTCACGGCAGTTGTGACGGCTCTCGCATCGGCAGGCCGTGACGACGACGGCACGGTGATCGTTGACAAGGTCGTGGGCATGGAAGCGCGTGGGTTCATCCTCGCCGCTCCCGTTGCCCTCGCCCTCGGCGCCGGATTCGTCCCGGTGCGCAAGGCGGGCAAGCTGCCGCGTGCGACCCACGCGGTCTCCTATGCCCTCGAGTACGGCGAGGCCACCCTGGAGATCCACCAGGACGCGGTAGCGCCGGGCGAGCGGGTCCTGCTCGTCGATGACGTGCTCGCGACGGGCGGCACGGTCGCCGCGACGCGCGAGCTCGTCGAGTCGTGCGGCGGCACCGTCCACGCCGTCGCGGTCCTGATGGAGCTCAGCTTCCTTCCGGGTCGCGAGACGAACCCCGGGCTCACGGTCGCCGCTCTCGGTACCGTGTGACCGCTTGAACTTCACAGATCCATTCGAGAAAGAGAAGCACTGACGTGACGTCTGACCACTTCGCCGACTGGAAGCAGCGCGAGGCTCTGGCCGAGGCGATGATCCCGATCATCGGCAAGCTCTACCGCGAGCAGGACGTCACTGTCCTCGTGCACAGCCGGTCCCTGGTGAACAAGTCGGTCATCAGCATCCTGAAGACCCACAAGTACGTCCGCCAGATCGTCGGCACGGGTCTCAGCATCGACCAGACCTTCCCGATCCTCCAGGCCGTCGCGGCGCTCGACCTCGGTCCCTCGCGCATCGACATCGGCAAGCTCGCCCTGGCGTACGCCGAGGACTCGAAGGGCCTCTCCATCGAGGAGTACGTCGCCGCGGAGCTCGCCGGCGCCACGGGTGGCAACAAGGTCGTCCGGGACGGCGCCACCGACGTCGTTCTCTACGGCTTCGGTCGCATCGGTCGCCTCGTGGCGCGCCTGCTGATCGAGAAGTCGGGCTCCGGCAACGGCCTCGCCCTGCGTGCTGTCGTGGTCCGCAAGGGCTCTGATGACGACCTCAAGAAGCGTGCGTCGCTGCTGCGCCGCGACTCGATCCACGGCCAGTTCAACGGCTCGATCGAGATCGACGAGGAGCGCAACGTCCTCATCGCCAACGGCGTCGAGATCCAGTTCATCTACTCCAACGACCCGACCACGGTCGACTACACGGAGTACGGCATCCAGAATGCGATCCTGGTCGACAACACCGGCATCTGGCGCGACCGCGAGGGCCTGTCCAAGCACCTGCGTCCCGGCATCGCCAAGGTCCTGCTCACGGCTCCGGGCAAGGGCGATGTCAAGAACATCGTCCACGGCGTCAACCAGGGCACCATCGAGGCGACGGACAACATCCTGTCCTGCGCCTCGTGCACGACCAACGCGATCGTCCCGCCGCTGAAGGCGATTGACGACGAGTTCGGCATTGTCCAGGGCCACGTCGAGACGGTGCACTCGTTCACGAACGACCAGAACCTGCTCGACAACTTCCACAAGGGCGACCGTCGTGGCCGCTCTGCGCCGCTCAACATGGTCCTCACCGAGACCGGCGCCGCGTCCGCGATCAAGAAGGCGATGCCGGACTTCGGCGCCCACATCTCGGGCTCCTCGATCCGCGTCCCCACCCCGGACGTCTCGATGGCGATCCTCAACCTGACGCTGAAGCGCGAGACGACGAAGGAGGAGCTCAACGACTTCATGCGCAACACGTCGCTGCACTCCGACCTGAAGCGCCAGATCGACTTCACCACGTCGAACGACGCGGTCTCCACCGACTTCGTCGGCTCGCGTCACGCCTCGATCTTCGACGCCAACGCCACGATCGTTAATGGCACGAACGCGATCACGTACCTCTGGTACGACAACGAGTTCGGCTACTCGTGCCAGGTCGTCCGCGTGGTGCAGACGATCTCCGGCGTGGAGTACCCGCTCTTCCCGTCTGCCTGACCCGCAGCTGCTTCATCCCGAAGGCCCCGTGCCGCAGGTTTCGCCTGCCGCACGGGGCCTTCGGCGTACGCCGGGTGTCCGCGCGCCCCTAGGATGAGGAGATGACCGAGGACTGCTCAGCATCTCCGACGCCGGCGCCCGAACAGGCGCCTGCGACGCCGGCCGCCGAGCCGATCGGCGCGCAGTCGGCGCGCCGGATGCGGGCCCGGCTGGCGCGCATCGGCGCGCAGCCGCGCGGCGGCACCAACCCGGTCCTCGAGCCGCTGTTCCGGTCGGTCCGGGCCAGCCACCCGAAGGCGGACCTCGCCCTGCTGGAGCGGGCATACCAGACCGCGGAGTTCCACCACCGCGAGCAGCGGCGCAAGAGCGGCGACCCCTACATCACGCATCCGCTCGCGGTGACGACGATCCTCGCCGACATCGGCATGACCGAGGCGACTCTCTGCGCTGCCCTGCTCCACGACACGGTCGAGGACACGGCGTACACGCTGGAGGAGCTGCGCAAGGACTTCGGTGAGGAGGTCGCCCAGCTCGTCGACGGTGTGACCAAGCTCGACAAGGTCCACTACGGCGCCAACGCCGAGGCCGAGACGATCCGCAAGATGATCGTGGCGATGTCGCGCGACATCCGGGTGCTCGTCATCAAGCTCGCGGACCGCCTGCACAACATGCGCACGCTGCGGTTCGTCAAGCAGGAGACACAGGAGCGCAAGGCGCGCGAGACCCTCGACATCTTCGCGCCGCTCGCGCACCGCCTCGGCATGAACACGATCAAGTGGGAGCTCGAGGACCTGTCGTTCGCGACGCTGCACCCGAAGATCTACGACGAGATCGTCCGGCTGGTGGCCGAGCGTGCTCCCTCGCGCGACAAGTTCCTGGCCGAGGTCATCGCGCAGGTCGAGGGCGACCTGCGCGACGCGAAGATCAAGGCCACCGTGACCGGTCGGCCGAAGCACTACTACTCGATCTACCAGAAGATGATCGTCGGCGGTCGCGACTTCTCCGACATCTACGACCTGGTCGGCATCCGGGTCCTCGTCGAGGAGGACCGCGACTGCTACGCCGTCCTCGGCGTCCTGCACGCGCGGTGGAACCCTGTGCTCGGGCGCTTCAAGGACTACGTCGCGATGCCGAAGTTCAACATGTACCAGTCGCTGCACACGACGGTCATCGGTCCGCACGGCAAGGCCGTCGAGATGCAGGTCCGCACGTACGCGCAGCACCGTCGCGCGGAGTACGGCGTCGCGGCGCACTGGAAGTACAAGGAGGATGGCCGCAACGGCGTCGACACCGACCGGCTGGCCGAGAAGGACGACATGACCTGGGTCCGGCAGCTGCTGGACTGGCAGTCCGAGGTCGAGGACCCGGGGGAGTTCCTGGAGTCCCTGCGCTTCGAGATGAACCGCGCCGAGGTCTATGTCTTCACCCCGCGTGGAGATGTCATCGCGCTCCCGGCGGGTGCCACCCCGGTCGACTTCGCGTATGCGGTGCACACCGAGGTCGGGCACCACACGATCGGCTCACGGGTCAACGGCCGGCTGGTCTCGCTGGAGTCGCAGCTGGAGAACGGCGACGTGGTCGAGGTCTTCACCTCGAAGGCGCCCAACGCCGGCCCGTCGCAGGACTGGCTCTCGTTCGTGAAGTCGCCGCGTGCGCGCAACAAGATCCGCCACTGGTTCACCAAGGAGCGGCGCGACGAGGCGATCGAGCACGGCAAGGACGCCATCGTGAAGCTCATGCGCAAGGAGGGCCTGCCCCTCAAGCGCCTGATGTCCCACGAGGCCCTGAGCGAGGTCGCCACCCACTTCAAGCTGGCCGACGTGTCCGCGGTCTACGCGGCTGTGGGGGAGAACCAGCTGTCGGCCGCTGCCGTCGTACGCCGGGTCATCGAGCTGCACGGCGGCGATGACGGTGCCGCGGAGGATCTGGCCGAGGGCGTCACGATCACCGGACGCACCGGTCGTACGCCGCGCTCGTTCGGCTCCACCGGCGGCGAGGTCCCCGTCCTGGTCAAGGGCGCGGACGGGCTCTGGGTGAAGCTCGCGAAGTGCTGTACGCCGGTGCCGCCCGACGAGATCCTCGGCTTCGTGACCAAGGGTGGTGGCGTGTCGGTGCACCGGACCGACTGCACCAACGCCGAGGACCTCAAGGGCCAGCCCGAGCGGCTGATCGAGGTCGAGTGGGAGGGCAGCGCGAAGGCGACCTTCCTGGTCAACATCCAGGTCGAGGCGCTCGACCGCTCGCGCCTGCTGTCCGACATCACCATGGCGCTCTCGGACGCCCACGTGAACATCCTCTCGGCGTCCCTCAACACCTCGCGCGACCGGGTGGCGAAGTCGAAGTTCAGCTTCGAGATGGCGGACGCGAAGCACCTCGACAATGTCCTGCGGGCGGTGCGCGGTGTGCCCGGCGTCTTCGACGCCTACCGCGTCTGACCCTCGCCGCGCGCGGGGTCAGCCGATCTTGGGGACGGAGATGTCGACGGGCTCGTCCCAGTGCGTCATGTTCATGACCATGGAGACGGGGCCGAGGTCGAACTTCATCCGGCGCATGTGGTCGTCTCCATCGAGGAACAGGTGGTACTCGACGGTCTTGGGCATCGACGCCGGGAGCTGCGTCTGACCCTGCGCGCGTGCGGCTTTCCGGGCGTCGACGGTCAGGAGGTACTCGCACACGGATGTTCCGTCGATCGTGGTCGCCCCGGACGGCTTGACCTTCGTCAGACCGGCATCGAACGCCTTGAAGGTCGTGCGCAGGTTGGCGCTGTCCAGCTGCTGACGCAGGGCCGCACTTGCCGGGTTGTCGGCCTTGATCTCGATGTACTTCGGCGTGGATGCCGACTGGGACATGAAGAGTCGCCCGTCGACGGCGATCATCGCGAACTCGCTGGCCCCCGTGGACTTCAGCGTCATCGCGGTGTCCTTCTGGGTCATCTCCATGTCCCCGGCAACGGCAACCTTCTGCCCCGCGGCGTCCATCTTCATGTCGATGTGGACGGACGTCTCGTCGCCGAAGCCGTGCTTCAGGGCGGGCAGCAGGGTGCCGGGGGAGTCGTAGCTGCAGCTCTGGGCGCGCGATGGGGAGTCTGCATCGTTGCCGGACTTCTGGGCGCCGCAACCGCTGGCGAGGACGGCGGTGGCGATGCCGAGGACGATGACAGGACGCATGGTTCCCCCTGGTGCTGGTGGACGGACCCGGCCAGCATGGCCCAGGGGGGACCTCCGTGCGGGGTATTTCAGACGTGCTGGTTGAGACGGACCATGTTGCCGGCGGGGTCGCGGAAGGCGCAGTCGCGTCCCCAGTGCTGCGTGACGGGCTCCTGGATGACGTCGCATCCGGCGGCCTCGAGACGCGCGAAGTCGGCGTCGACGTCCCCGGTGGACAGGACCAGGCCGGGCAGCATGCCCTTGGCCAGCAGCGCGGCAAGGGCCTCGCGATCGGCTTCCGACGTGTCCGGGCCGCCACCGACGTTGATCAGGACCACGTTCGTGCCGAGGTCCTCGGGGCTGGCGATGCTGACCCAGCGGAAGCCGCCGTACGCGACGTCGTTGGTCGTGGTGAAGCCGAGCAGGTCGACGTAGAAGGCGAGGGCCTTGTCGTGGTCGTCGACGGTCAGGAAGGTGTTCTGGATCTTCATGTTCCCGACCCTAGGTCGGTGCGGTGCCGCGGCGCTTCTCGGATCCTGACCGATGTCAGGCCGGCCCCGGCGGGCGTACGGCGGGCTGTGACCGCATCGGGCGGCTCACGGTCTTTGCCACGCAACCGGGCAGCGCCTTGAGCCAGTCGTGATCTCCGGCCTCGGCCGCCGCCCGGTACGCCGAGGGGGTCGCGCCGACCAGCCGGGTGAAGCTCGAGCTGAAGGAGCCGAGCGACGTGCAGCCGACGGCGAAACAGGCGTCGGTGACCGACGTCCCTGTGCGGAGCAGCATCATCGCCCGCTCGATCCGCCGCGTCATCAGGTAGGCGTACGGCGTCTCCCCGAACGCTTCACGGAAGCTGCGGTGGAAGTGACCGGCCGACATGTGCACGGAAGCGGCGATCGCCGGCACGTCGAGGGGTTCGACGTACCGGCGATCCATCAGGTCGCGTGCTCGCGTGAGCGCCCGGAGATCTGCGGGCGTGGGCGCCATGGTCCCGATCCGGCCTACTCGACCAGTGGCGTCAGGCGCTGAACTCGGAGCTGACCTTGCGGGCCATCTCCAGGAACTGCTGCTTGCTCGCGATGTCGGCCTCGAGCTGCTTGACGCGCTTGTCGTCACCCGCAGCCTTCGCCTTGTCGAGCTTGGCCTGGACCTCGGCAATGCCGGCCTCGAGCTGGGCGACCATGCCGTCGGCACGGGCGGACTTCTCCGGGTCGGACTTCTGCCACTGCTCGTCCTCGGCCTGACGGACGGCGGTCTCGATCTTGCGCATCCGGCCCTCGAGCTCCTTGATGCGGTCGCGCGGGACCTTGCCCGCCGCCTCCCAGCGCTCGGCGAGGTCGCGCAGGACCTTCTTGGCGGCGTCGAGGTCGGTGACCGGCACAAGCTTCTCTGCCTCGGCCAGGATCTGCTCCTTGACCTCGGCGTTGGCGGCGAACTCCTGGTCCAGCTCGGCGTTGGCCGCGTCGCGCGCACCGAAGAACGCGTCCTGCGCGCCACGGAAGCGCTTCCACAGCTTGTCGTCGATCTCACGCGGGGCCGGGCCTGCGGCCTTCCAGAGCTGCATCAGGCGGCGGTACTCGCCGGCCGTCGCGCCCCAGTCGACCGAGCCGGCCAGGGCCTCGGCCTGCTCGGCCAGCTTCTCCTTGACGGACTTGGCCGCGTCGCGCTTCTCGTTCTGCTCGGAGAAGTGCGACTTGCGGTGCCGCGTGTACGCCGTGCGCGCGGTCGAGAACCGGCGCCACAGGGCGTCGTCGCTGGCGCGGTCGAGACGGGGGAGCGCCTTCCACTCCTCGAGGAGGTCGCGCAGGCGGTTGGCGCCGTTGCGCCAGTCCGTCGAGCCCGCGAGCTTCTCGGCCTCGCCGACGATCTCCTCCTTGCGGGCCTTGGACTCGGCGGTCTTGGCGGCGCGCTCGGCCTTCTTGGCCTCGCGCTGCACGCTGATGACCGCACCGAGGGCGTCGAGCCGCGCGACCAGCGAGTCGAGGTCACCCACGGCGTGGGCGTCGACGACCTGCTCGCGCACCTTCTTGACCGAACCCGCGGCCTCCTCCGGGCCCAGGGCGCCGCCCTTCACCCGCTGCTCGAGCAGGTCGACCTCGAACGCCAGGGCGTCGTAGCGGTCGGTGAAGAACTTCAGCGCCTCTTCGGGAGTGCCCTCGGGGTACTGCCCGACAGCGCGTTCGCCGTCGGAGGTGCGGACGTAGACGGTGCGGTCCTCGGCGACGCGACCCCAGTCGTTCGGCTGCTCCGGGGAAGCCGCCGAGGAGGGGGTCGTGTCCTGCTGCTCGCTCATGGTTGCCCATCGTAGTCACAGGTGTCTCGCCCTCGAGCAGGCAATCGGTAGGCTTCGCAGGTGTTCATCGCTGGATTCCCTGCTGGTTCGTGGGGCACCAACTGCTACGTCATCGCGACGGAGCCGGGTGCCGAGTGCATTGTCATCGACCCCGGGCAGGAGGCGACCGCTGGAGTCGAGGCCGTCGTGCGCGAGCACAAGCTCAAGCCCGTCGCCGTGCTGCTGACCCACGGACACATCGACCACATGTGGTCGGTGACTCCCGTTGCAGGCACCTACGACGCGACGGCGTGGATCCACCCGGCCGACCGCCACCTGCTGACCGACCCGATGGCCGGCATCTCCCGGGAGAGCGCCGCGATGCTGCTCGGCGGCAAGTACGAGTTCACCGAGCCTGACGACGTACGCGAGCTCACCGACGGCGCCGTGCTGTCCCTGGCCGGCATCGACATCACAGTCGACCACGCGCCGGGCCACACGCAGGGCTCGGTTGCCTTCCGTACGCCGTACGGCGGCGACGTCTCCCAGGTGATGTTCTCCGGCGACCTGCTCTTCGCCGGCTCGATCGGCCGCACCGACCTGCCCGGCGGCAACCACGCCCAGATGCTGCAGAGCCTCCAGGACAAGGTGCTGCCGCTCGCCGACGACATCGTCGTCCTGCCCGGCCACGGCCAGCAGACCTCGATCGGCCAGGAGCGACTGACGAACCCGTACCTCCAGGACCTGATCAACGCCGGCACGGCGCACCAGGTCACCCGGGGTCTGTGATGGCCAAGCCCACGCCGCTCAGCGGCTTCCCCGAGTTCCTGCCTGCTGACCGCGTCGTCGAGCAGCAGGTCATCGCGACGCTGTCGCGCACGTTCGAGCTGCACGGATTCGGCAACATCGAGACGCGCGCCGTCGAGCCGATGGACCAGCTGCTGCGCAAGGGAGAGACCTCCAAGGAGGTCTACGTCCTCAAGCGACTCCACGACACCGACGGAGACGCGGGCATGGGCCTGCACTTCGACCTCACCGTGCCCTTTGCGCGCTACGTCATGGAGAACGCCGGCAAGCTGGAGTTTCCCTTCCGTCGCTGGCAGATCCAGAAGGTGTGGCGCGGTGAGCGCCCGCAGGAGGGCCGCTTCCGCGAGTTCACGCAGGCCGACATCGACATCGTCGGCCGCGACGTGCTGCCGTTCCACCATGACGTCGAGGTCGCTCGGGTCATGGTCGAGGCGCTGTCACAGCTCGCCCGTCCTGACTCGATCGGTTTGCCGGGCTTCCGCCTGCAGGTCAACAACCGCAAGCTGATCCAGGGCTTCTACGAAGGCGTCGGTGCGACCGACACCGACAAGGTCATGCAGGTCATCGACAAGCTCGACAAGCTGCCCGTCGACAAGGTCCGCGAGCTCCTCCAGTCCGACGCGGGCCTCGACGAGAAGCAGGCCGACCTCTGCCTGCAGCTCGCGACCATCGAGTCGGAGGACGCCTCGTTCGTCGACGCCGTCCGCGCGCTCGGTGTCGAGAGCGAGCTCCTCGAGGAGGGCCTCTCCGAGCTCGCGGCGGTCATTGCCGGCTGTGCCTCGGTCACCTCCGAGACGGTCCGCGTCGTCGCGGACCTCAAGATCGCCCGCGGTCTGGACTACTACACGGGCACGGTCTTCGAGACCCGCCTGACCGGCTTCGAGTCGCTCGGGTCGATCTGCTCGGGCGGTCGCTACGACGCGCTCGCGTCCGACGGCCGTTTCACCTACCCGGGCGTCGGCATCTCGCTCGGCCTCTCGCGCCTGCTCGTGCCGCTGGTGCAGAAGGGCCACCTCACCGGCTCGCGCCAGGTGCCCAGCGCCGTGCTCGTTGCACTCAACGAGGAGGAGTCGCGCCCGGCCGCGGACGCCGTCGCGCAGCAGCTCCGCGCATCCGGCGTACCCACCGAGGTGGCGGCCAAGGCCGACAAGTTCGGCAAGCAGATCAAGTACGCCGAGAAGCGCGGCATCCCGTTCGTGCTCTTCGAGCGCACCGACGAGTCGGGCGCCTCGACGTACGAAGCCAAGGACATCCGTTCGGGTGAGCAGGTGACGGTCGACCCGGCCACCTGGACTCCGCCCGCGGCCGACCTGCGTCCGCAGGTCTCGGCCAGCTCGACCACCGACTCCAAGGAGATCAGCAAGTGATCCGCACCCACGAGGCCGGCGCCCTGCGTGCCGAGCACGTCGGCCAGACCGTCACCCTCGCCGGATGGGTCGCGCGTCGTCGCGACCACGGCGGCGTGGCGTTCATCGACCTCCGCGAGGCGAGTGGCGTGGTGCAGGTCGTGATTCGCGACGAGGCCGTCGCGCACCAGCTCCGCAACGAGTTCGTCATCAAGGTCGTCGGCGAGGTCGTCGCCCGCACCGAGGGCAACGTCAACCCGAACCTCGCCACTGGCGAGATCGAGATCGTCGTCGCCGACCTCGAGGTCCTCAACACCGCTGCGCCGCTGCCGTTCCAGATCGACGACAACGTCGAAGTCGGCGAGGAGGCGCGCCTGAAGCACCGCTACCTCGACCTGCGTCGTTCGGGACCCGCTGCCGCGATCCGGCTGCGCTCGGACGTGTACAAGTCGGTCCGCGACGTGCTCGCGGGCCGCGGCTTCACCGAGGTCGAGACCCCGACGCTGACCCGCTCGACGCCGGAGGGCGCGCGCGACTTCCTGGTCCCGGCGCGCATGCACCCGGGCAGCTGGTACGCCCTGCCGCAGTCGCCGCAGCTGTTCAAGCAGCTGCTCATGGTCGGTGGCATCGAGAAGTACTTCCAGATCGCCCGCTGCTACCGCGACGAGGACTTCCGTGCGGACCGCCAGCCGGAGTTCACCCAGCTCGACATCGAGATGTCCTTCGTCGAGCAGGACGACGTCATCGAGATGATGGAAGACGTCATCACCGCGATGTGGCGGACGATCGGCGTCGAGGTGCAGACCCCGCTCCCGCGGATGACGTACGCCGACGCGATGCGCCTCTACGGCTCGGACAAGCCCGACCTCCGGTTCGGCAACCCGCTCGTGGAGTGCACCGAGTACTTCGCCAACACCACGTTCCGTGTCTTCCAGGCGGAGTACGTCGGCGCGGTCGTCATGCCGGGTGGCGCCAGCCAGCCGCGCAAGCAGCTCGACGCGTGGCAGGAGTGGGCCAAGCAGCGCGGTGCGCGCGGCCTGGCGTACGTCCTCGTCCAGGAGGACGGCACCCTCACCGGTCCGGTTGCCAAGAACCTCTCCGAGACCGAGGCTGCCGGCCTGGCCGCCCACACGGGTGCCAACCCGGGCGACTGCATCTTCTTCGCCGCCGGTGCGACCAAGTCGTCGCGTGCGCTGCTCGGTGCTGCGCGCCTGGAGATCGGCAAGCGCCTCGGCCTGCTCGACCCGGACGTCTTCGCCTTCACGTGGGTCGTCGACGCCCCGATGTTCGAGCCCGCCGGCGACGCCGTCGCGAGCGGTGACGTCGCCGTCGGCGCAGGGGAGTGGACCGCGGTCCACCACGCCTTCACCGGCCCCAAGCCGGAGTTCCTCGACACCTTTGACACCGACCCGGGCTCGGCCCTGGCCTACGCCTACGACATCGTCTGCAACGGCTCCGAGCTCGGTGGTGGCTCGATCCGTATCCACCGCGAGGACATCCAGAAGCGCGTCTTCAACGTGATGGGCATCGGCGAGGACGAGGCGCAGGAGAAGTTCGGCTTCCTCCTCGATGCCTTCAAGTTCGGCGCCCCGCCGCACGGCGGCATCGCGCTCGGCATGGACCGGATCCTCCAGCACCTGACCAAGACGGACTCGATCCGCGAGGTCATCGCGTTCCCGAAGTCGGGTGGCGGTTTCGATCCGCTCACGGCGGCTCCTGCTCCGATCACGGAGCAGCAGCGGGCCGAGGCCGGAGTCGACGCCAAGCCCGAGGTGGAGCAGGCGCCGGAGGGCGACGCAACCCCCTGATCGATACGTCTTGGTCATCCCAATATTTCGATATCAAAACGTTGAACTTTTGGGATGGGAAGCGCGGTTTCCCTGTGGTTGGGTGATGCCTACGTCACAGGCCCGCTCAGTGTCGAGCGTGCCCTGAAGCACAGGAGGCACCAGACGTGAATCTCGGCAGGAAGATCATCCCGATCATCGCAGTGACGGCCACTGCGGCCTCGCTCGCTGCCTGCGGTGGAGTGACCAAGAGCGAGACGAGCAGTGGCCCGTCGTCCCTCACGGTCGGCTGGAACCAGTCGTTCTACTCCATCAACGACCAGACGGGCACCGGCAACAACGTCACCAACGCCAACATCTCGTACCTGACCAACTCGCAGTTCAACTACTTCGATGCGGACAACCAGCTGCAGAAGGACACCTCCTTCGGCACGTACGAGAAGGTGTCGGACGACCCGCTGACGGTCAAGTACACCCTGGCCGACACGGCCAAGTGGTCCGACGGAGTGCCGGTCACCGCAGCCGACCTGATCTTCGGGTTTGGCGCCAACAGCGGCAACTTCAACACCGTTAGCGACGACGACGTCAAGACCGACGAGAACACCGGTGCCAAGACGCCTCCGAAGGGCGAGGCGTACTTCAACGCCGCGGCCGCCGGCGCCAACGGCTTCCAGTACATCTCGAAGTTCCCGACGATCAGCGACGACGGCAAGTCCGTGACGCTCGTCTACGACAAGCCGTTCGCCGACTGGGAGGTCGACTTCTACAACGCGCTCCGCACCCCGGCCCACGTCATGGCGTCCGAGGCTCTCGGCATCAAGGACGCGACCAAGGGCAACGAGGCGGTCATCAAGGCCTTCCAGACCAAGGACAAGGCGGCGCTGGCCAAGCTCGCCGACTTCTGGAACTCCGGCTTCGACTTCGGCAACACGCCGAGCGACAAGCAGCTCCTGGTCGGCTCTGGTCCGTACGTGATCAGCAAGGCCAAGCAGGACCAGTACGTCACGGTCACCAAGAACCCGAACTACGCGGGTGAGCACAAGGGCAAGGTCGACCAGATCACCGTCAAGTTCTTCCCGGACGCCACGCAGGCGCTCCAGGCGCTCAAGAACGGAGAGATGTCGGCGTACGAGGGCCAGGCGACGACGGACTCCGTCAAGGATGCCGAGGCCAAGGGTCTCGACATGCACCGCGGTCTGGAGAGCACCTACGAGCACATCGACCTGACGGTCAACAACGGTGGCCCGTTCGACCCGTCGACCTACGGTGGCGACGAGGCCAAGGCCAAGCTCGTCCGCCAGGCGTTCCTCATGGCGTACCCGCGTCAGGAGATCATGGACAAGATCATCAAGCCGATCGTCCCTGACGCCAAGCTCCGCACGTCGCTCACGACGTTCAACGGTGCCCCGGGCTACGACGAGATCTCGGCCGCCAACGGCTCGGCCGCCTACGGCGCCGGTGGCACCGACGGCATCGCCAAGGCGAAGGCCCTGCTCAAGCAGGCCGGCGTCAAGAACCCGGTCGTCCGCGAGATGTACGACAAGACCAACCCGCGTCGTGCCGCCGAGTACGCGCTCGCGGAGGCCGCCGAGACTGCAGCCGGCTTCAAGATGGTCAACAAGGGCGACGCTCAGTGGAGCAACAAGCTCGGCAACAAGTCGTACGACGCCATCTTCTTCGGCTGGAACAGCACCACCACGTCGGTGCTCGGCTCGATGGCGAACTACGTCGGCAAGGCCGGCTCGAACTTCCAGGGCTACGACAACGCGACGGTCAACAAGGCCTACGCGGACCTGCAGTTCACGACCGACCAGAAGGAGCAGATCGCGCTCCTGAAGACGATCGACACCGAGATCTACAAGGACGCAGTGACCCTGCCGATCTTCGAGTTCCCGGGTGTCGTGTTCTACGACGGCAAGGCCATCGGGGGTCTCGACCCGGCCTACCTGTCGCCGAACATGTTCTACGGCTACTGGAACTGGACCGCCAAGTAGAAAGCAGGCAGCTGGTGGGGTGCGTCTGACTCAGGCGCACCCCACCGCGCATGAAGCCCATGATCACTTTTCTCGTACGTCGCCTGACGACCTCCGCACTCGTCGTGCTGATCTCGTCGTTCCTCATGTACTTCCTGGTTGCCATCGCGGTCGACCCCCTGTCGACGCTCCGCGCGAGCACCATGCCCACCCTCGCCAAGCAGCAGCAGATGGCGCACCTCACGGCTGTGCTGCGCCTCGACGAGCCGATCATCACCCGCTACTTCGACTGGCTGAAGGGTGCCTCCGGCTGCCTCTACGGCCAGTGCAACCTGGGCACCAACTGGAAGACCCACGAAGCGGTCACCAGCATGCTGAGCGGCGCGGTCGTCACGACGGTCCAGCTCGTGCTGCTGGCCACGGTCATCGCGATCGTCGTCGGTGCAGCCATCGGCATCATCAGCGCGCTGCGCCAGTACAGCGGCTTCGACTACAGCATCACGTTCCTGTCATTCCTCATGTACTCGCTCCCGGTCTTCTGGGTCGCGGTCATGCTCAAGTCGTTCCTGGCGATCGACTTCAACGATTTCATCCAGAACGGCGGACAGTTCTCCGCCGGCTGGATCATCGGTGCCGCGCTGGTCACCGGACTAGCTGTCGGCGCCGCCTGCGGTGGCGGGCGCGCGCGCCTCCTGCGCATCGGCGGCATCACGGCTGCGCTGGTCGCAGCCCTGATGCTCTACTCCAACGTGTCGGACTTCTTCGTCCGGCCGAGCAGCGGCAGCCCGCTCGACCTGATCAAGGTGCTGCTCATCTCGGTGGCGATCGCCTTCGGCGTGACCACTCTGAGCACGGGTCTCCGCAACCGCAAGGCGCTGTACACCTCCCTCACGGTGGCCGCGATCGGCGGCGGGCTCTACTACCCGATGCTCTTCTTCTGGAACGGTGTGTCGGGTTCGTGGCTGCTGATGATCGGGCTCGCCGTGGTGTCAGCCGCGGTCGGCGTGGGCGTGGGCTACGCGTGGGGCGGCACCGAGCGCTCTCGGTCTGCCCGCACCGGCGCGATCACCGCGGTGCTGGTCGCGGCGGTGCTCTTCCTCGACCGTCTCGCTCAGACCTGGTACGACTACACGAACTCGACGTGGGTCCACGGTCGCCCGATCGCCACCTCGGGTGACTCGACGCCGAACCTGGCGGGCTCCTTCTGGATGCACACCACCGACCTGCTCACGCACATCGCGTTGCCGTCGATCACCCTGGTGCTCGTCTCCATGGCGTCGTACACCCGCTACGTGCGGGCCTCGACGCTGGAGGTCCTCAACCAGGACTACATCCGTACGGCGCGCGCCAAGGGCCTGACCGAGCGCACCGTCATCATGCGCCACGCCTTCCGCAACGCGCTGCTGCCGCTCGCCTCGGTCGTGCCGGTGGACATCCTCTTCATCCTCGGTGGTGCGCTCATCACGGAGACCGTCTTCGGCTGGTCCGGCATGGGTCACCTGTTCGTGCAGTCACTGCACGAGGAGATCCTCGACCCGGTCATGGGCTACCTGCTGATCGTGGCGATCCTCGCACCGCTGGCCAACATCGTCGCGGACGTGCTCTACGCCGTCCTCGACCCTCGCATCCGGGTGGACGCATGACCAACGACCTGCATCCCGTGGACCGCCCTGCGGACCACCTCGAGAACGCGATCGAGCTCAAGGAGGTCATGGGCCTCTCGCAGGGCCAGATCGTCCGGCGCCGCTTCCTGCACCACCGTGGCGCGATCGTCGGTCTCATCGTCCTCGCGCTGGTGATCCTGCTGGCGTACTCCTCCGTCGGTTTCTCGTTCCTCGGACTGGACGTGCCCGGCTGGTGGCGGTGGACGATCACCGATCTGCCCGACATCGTCAACAGCGGCGACCCGAGCACCGTCGGCGGCGTGATCCCGTGGGGCATCCACCCGTTCGGCCAGGACGATGTCGGTCACGATGTCTTCGCGATGGTCATGAAGGGCACGCAGACGTCGATCATGGTGATGATCGTCGTCGGGGTCGTGGCGATGGTCATCGGCATCGTGGTCGGCGCCATCTCCGGCTACTACCGCGGCTGGACGGACCAGGCGCTCATGCGCATCACCGACCTGTTCCTGACGTTCCCCGTGATCGTCGTCGGCGCAGTGCTCGGCAAGCGCTTCAACGAGGCGCCGCCGTGGATCCTCGCGGTCGTGCTGGGCGCGATCCTGTGGATGACGCTGGCCCGCCTCGTGCGCGGCGAGTTCCTGGCGCTGCGCGAGCGGGAGTTCGTGGACGCGGCCCGGGTCTCCGGCGCTCGTCCGGCGCGGATCATCTTCAAGCACATCCTGCCCAACGCGATGGGCGTGATCATCGTCCAGACGACGTTGCTGATGTCGTCGGCCGTGCTGCTCGAGACGGCGCTGTCGTTCCTGGGCTTCGGCATCAACCCGCCGAACGTCTCGCTCGGTTGGCTGGTGTCGAACTACCAGAGCGCGTTCAGCGCCCGACCGTGGCTCTTCTGGTGGCCGGGCCTGATCATCATCATCCTCGCGCTCTGCATCAACTTCATCGGCGACGGTCTGCGCGACGCGTTCGACCCGCGTCAGAAGAAGGTGCCGAGTGCCAAGGCAATGGCGAAGGCCGACAGCAACGCGGCGGCGCAGACGACGCCGATGTTCCAGCGGATCGTCGGCTTCGGTCGCTCGAAGCGGGGGTCGTCCAAGTGACCGGCGGCGCGATGTGCCTCGAGCTGCTCGACGACGTCCTCGTCGAGGCGGCGCCTCAGCGGCGCCGCCCACGCGGTGTAGCGGCCTTCGGTGGTGCGGACCCGCAGCCCGAGGCGGCCGTCGACCGCCTGGATCGTCGGCCACGGGATGTGCACGGTGCGCAGCGGGTTCGCCAGGACCAGCTCGCCCGGGTTGATGTCGACGTACGGACCCACGTACGCGGCGTAGCCCGCCACACCCACGGCGGCCAGCACCAGCGTGTAGCTGCTGAAGAACTCACCGGCGGCCACGAGCGCCGCGATACCCAGCACGGCAACACCGATGGCCGTCCAACCCAGCAAGCGTCCGGAGTGAATGCGCATGTCTGATACTCCCATCCTCGAGGTCAAGGACCTGAGCGTCGAGTTCTTCGTCGACGGCGAATGGATCGCCGCCGCGCAGGGAGTCAACTACACCGTCAACCGTGGCGAGGTACTGGCCATCGTCGGCGAGTCGGGCTCGGGCAAGACCCAGACGTCGATGTCGCTGCTGGGCCTGCTCCCGAGCAACGGCCGGGCCACCGGCAGCGCCCTGCTCGACGGCAAGGAGCTGATCGGTCTCACGGGTGCGCCGATGCGCAAGATCCGCGGCAAGGAGATCGCGGTCATCTTTCAGGAGCCGATGACGGCTCTGAACCCGGTCTACACGATCGGCTTCCAGATCGTGGAGACGCTGCGCTCGCACTTCGACCTCACGCCGCAGGCGGCGAAGGCCCGTGCGATCGAGCTGCTCACGATGGTCGAGATCCCGGACCCCGCTCGGCGCTTCAACAGCTTCCCGCACCAGCTCTCCGGTGGTCAGCGCCAGCGCGCGATGATCGCCCAGGCGCTCGCGTGTGAGCCCAAGCTGCTGATCGCCGACGAGCCGACGACGGCGCTCGACGTCACGGTCCAGGCGGAGATCCTCAAGCTGATGCGCGATCTCCGCACCCGTATCGACTGCGGCATCGTCCTGATCACGCACGACATGGGCGTCGTCGCCGACATGGCCGACCGGATGATCGTGATGAAGGACGGCCAGGTCGTCGAGCACGGCGGCACCGTCGAGGTCTTCGCTGCGCCTGCCGACCCGTACACGCAGCGCCTGCTCAGCGCTGTCCCGTACTTCGGCAACCCCAACAACGACTACGAGATGCCGCTGGTCGACCTGGAGGCACCCGCCGTCGTCGTGGCCAAGGACCTGGTCCTGAAGTACCCCAAGCGCGGCAAGCAGCCGGAGTTCACGGCTGTCGACGGGGTCTCCTTCGAGATCTCCGCGGGCGAGGTTCTCGGCCTCGTCGGTGAATCCGGCTCGGGCAAGACCACGATCGGTCGTTCGCTCGTCGGCCTGCAGCCGGTCTCGGGCGGATCGCTGACGGTCGGCGGCATCGAGATGCGTGGCGCGAAGACGCGCACGCTCAAGCCGCTGCGCGAGAAGGTCGGCTTCGTCTTCCAGGACCCGGGTTCCTCGCTGAACCCGCGCCTCCCGATCGGCGAGTCGATCGGTGAGCCGCTCTACCTCCACCAGAAGCTGCGCGGCAAGGAGCTCAGCACCCGGGTGGAGAAGCTGCTCGATGACGTCCAGCTGGCGCGCGGCTTCCGCAACCGCTATCCGCACGAGCTGTCGGGCGGTCAGCGGCAGCGTGTCGGCATCGCCCGGGCGCTCGCCCTCGAGCCGGACCTGCTAATCGCCGACGAGCCCACGTCTGCTCTGGATGTGTCAGTGCAGGAGAAGGTGCTGGGCCTGTTCCACGAGCTGCAGAAGCTGCACGGCTTCGCATGCCTGTTCATCAGCCACGACCTCGGTGTCGTCGAGCAGCTCACGCAGCGAATCGCGGTCATGCACCTCGGCCGCCTCGTGGAGATCGGCCCGCGCGACCAGGTGGCGCACGACCCGCAGGACCCGTACACCAAGCGCCTGGTTGCCGCCGTACCCGTGCCGGACCCGGTGGAGCAGCGCTGGCGTCGTGAGGAGCGGGACCGCCTCATCGAGCAGGAGGGCGTCTCCTAGGCTGAGAGGGTGGACGACAGTCTCTTCACGTACGCCGATTCCTCGCCCTCCGGCGGGGAGGTGCCGGGCGCCGGCTCGCTGGGTGTCAACACCCACGCGTCGGCGCCCCTCGCCGTCCGCATGCGACCGCGCACCCTCGACGAGCTCGTCGGACAGGAGCAGCTGCGCGCGCCCGGGTCGCCGCTGCGCCAGCTGGTCGAGGGTGACCAGGCCCTGTCGCTGCTGCTGTGGGGGCCACCCGGCACCGGCAAGACGACGATCGCCTCGATCGTGTCGCAGCAGACCGATCGACGGTTCGTGGAGGTGTCTGCTGTCTCCGCGGGCGTCAAGGACGTGCGCGAGGCGATCGATGGCGCTCGCCGCGAGCTCGCGCGGGGCGGCCGCGAGACGGTGCTCTTCGTCGATGAGGTGCACCGCTTCTCCAAGGCTCAGCAGGACGCGCTCCTCCCGGGTGTCGAGAACCGCTGGGTGACCCTGATCGCCGCGACCACGGAGAACCCGTTCTTCTCCGTCATCTCGCCGCTCCTGTCGCGGTCGTTGCTGCTGCGCCTGGAGTCACTGACCGACGTCGACGTACGCCGCGTGGTTGATCAGGCGCTCGCGGACGAGCGCGGCCTCGACGGGCAGGTCGTCCTCGAGGACGACGCTGCCGAGCACCTGGTCAGGCTCGCCGGGGGAGACGCGCGCCGCTCGTTGACCTATCTCGAGGCGGCGGCAGGCGGCGCCCGGCTGCAGGCCGGCGACGGCAAGCCGGTCATCGACCTGGCCACCGCCGAGACCGCCGTCGACGTCGCAGCGGTGCGCTACGACCGCCAGGGCGACCAGCACTACGACGTGATCTCCGCGTTCATCAAGTCGATCCGGGGGTCTGACGCCGATGCCGCGCTGCACTACCTCGCACGGATGTTCGAGGCAGGGGAGGACCCGCGCTTCATCGCCCGGCGCCTGGTCATCTCCGCGAGCGAGGACATCGGCCTCGCCGACCCGACCGCGCTGCAGACTGCCGTCGCGGCGGCGCAAGCGGTGCAGCTCATCGGCATGCCCGAGGCCCGCATCAACCTCTCGCAGGCCACGATCGCGCTGGCCGTCGCGCCGAAGTCCAACGCCGCCTACGTCGCGATCAACGAGGCGCAGGCCGACGTGCGTGCCGGCAAGGTCGGTCCGGTGCCTCCGCACCTGCGAGACGGCCACTACGCCGGAGCGAAGAAGCTCGGGCACGCCGCGGGCGCACCCGAGCCATACATCTACGCGCACGACGAGCCCTTCGGCATCGCGACCCAGCAGTACCTGCCGGACGTCGTCGCGGATGCGGCGTACTACCGGCCGACGGAGCTCGGTGCGGAGGCCGGCCTCAAGCAGCGGTGGGAGCGGGTCCGGCGGATCATCCGCGGCGAAGCCTGAGGGCCGAACCGGCGTACGCCGGCGACGGTTGCCGCGATAGGGTCGGGCACTGTGATCTGGGTCGTTCTCGCGCTCGCTGTGGTGGTGGTCGTCGCTGTGTGCGGCGCTGCCGTGGGGCTGATGCGCCGCGACCGCCGGCAGACCGCGGCCGAGCTGGCTCGCACGCGTGCGGAAGCCGCCGAGCTGCGCGCGAAGATCGAGGCGCTTGCCCTGCAGACCGCGCGACCGGTCGCGGCTCCCGAGGAGTTCGTGATCACGAGCCTCGGGCACGAGATCGACGAGACCCCTGAGGTGGTCGAGCCGGTGCAGCGCATCGACGGCAGGCTCTTCGTCGACATCGTGGCGCGCGAGACGGTGGTGAAGGCAGCGGCCCTCACCCATGGCGTACGACGAGCACTCGCTCCCGAGGTCCGCAACCGGATCCGCTTCGAGATGAAGCGCGAGATCAAGCGATCGCGCAAGGCCCGCAAGGACGAGTACCGACGAGTGCGTGACGAGATCCGCGCCCGGGAGCGCGCCGCCCAGGGGCGGTCGCAGCAGGTGGCCGGATGAGCGCCGTCCCCGGCCGGGCCGCGATGTTCGTCGCCGGAGTCGGTGTCGGCGTCTACGGGATGGTCAAGGCGCGTCGTGCACAAGAGGCACTGACGCCTGACGGCCTGCGTGACCGCGGTCGTTCGCTCGCACTCGGCGCACGGATGCTGCGCGCCGAGGTCGAGCAGGCCCGCGTCGACAAGGAGCACGAGCTGCGCGACCGGCTCGGGCTGCCACCCACGCCTGACCGCACCCGCACCAACGAACTTCGTCCCGCCGCGAGCGGGGCTCAGCTGAAGCAACTGGAAAGCCGAGGACAGCACTGATGGAGACCGCCGAGATCCGCCGACGGTTCACTGACCACTTCGCGGCGGCGGGCCACACCGTCGTCCCGTCGGCGTCGCTGCTGCTCGACGACCCGAACCTGCTCTTCGTCAACGCGGGCATGGTGCCGTTCAAGCCGTACTTCCTCGGGCAGGAGACGCCGCCGTTCAAGCGCGCAGCCAGCGTGCAGAAGTGCATCCGCACGCCGGACATCGAGGAGGTCGGCAAGACCACCCGCCACGGCACCTTCTTCGAGATGTGCGGCAACTTCTCCTTCGGCGACTACTTCAAGGAGGGCGCGATCCAGCTCGCCTGGGAGCTGGTCACCAAGAGCCAGGCCGACGGCGGCTTCGGGCTCGACGAGTCGGTGCTCTACCCGTCCGTACTCAATGGCGACGACGAGGCCGTGGCGCTGTGGAAGCGGATCACCGGCCTGCCCGACGACCGCATCGTCCGGCTGCCCCCGAGCGAGAACTACTGGTCGATGGGCGTCCCCGGTCCGGGTGGTCCGTGCTCGGAGATCCTGATCGACCGTGGTCCGGCGTTCGGTGCCGATCGCGACTGGGACGCGGGCGACCGCTACCTGGAGTTCTGGAACCTCGTCTTCATGCAGGACGACATCTCCGCTGCCCGTTCCAAGTACGACGTCGACATCGCCGGCCCGCTGGCGCAGACCGGTATCGACACGGGCATGGGTCTCGAGCGCGTCGCCTACCTGCTCCAGGGCAAGGCGAACATGTACGAGACCGACGTCGTCTTCCCGGTCATCGAGAAGGCGATGGAGCTCACCGGCAAGAAGTACGGCGCGAACCCCGAGGACGACGTGCGCTTCCGCGTCGTCGCCGACCACATCCGCTCCTCGCTGATGCTGATCAACGACGGCGTCACGCCCGGCAACGAGGGGCGCGGCTACGTGCTGCGCCGCCTGGCCCGCCGCGTCATCCGCAACATGCGCCTGCTCGGCTACGAGGACCCCGCGCTGCGCGAGCTGCTGCCGGTCAGCCGCGACCGGATGGGTCAGACCTACACCGACCTGTTCGACAACTACGAGCGCATCCTCAGCGTCGCGAACGCCGAGGAGGAGGCGTTCCGCAAGACGCTGACGTCCGGCACGCAGATCTTCGACCTGGCTGCGGCCGACCTGAAGAAGAAGGGCGTCGCGACGTTCGGTGGCGACAAGGCGTTCCAGCTCCACGACACCTACGGCTTCCCGATCGACCTCACCCTCGAGATGGCCTCCGAGGCCGGCCTCTCGGTCGACGAGCAGGGCTTCCGCAGCCTGATGGCGGAGCAGCGCGACCGCGCGAAGGCCGACGCGAAGGCGAAGAAGGGCGGCCACGCCGACCTGACCGTCTACCGCGGCATCATGGACGCCCACGGCCCGACCGAGTGGCTTGCCTACGAGACGCTCGAGACGGAGTCGCGGCAGCTCGCCCTTCTCCAGGAGGGCAAGGACGTCCCGGTCCTGCGCAACGGCGAGATCGGCGAGCTCGTGCTCGACCGGACGCCGTTCTACGCAGAGTCGGGTGGCCAGGCGGCCGACGCCGGCATCATCGAGTTCGACGGTGGTCGCTTCGAGGTGCTCGACGTCCAGCGCCCCGTCAAGGGCCTCGTCGTCCACCAGGTCCGCGTCGTCGACGGTGAGTACGCCGCCGGTGCTGCGGGTGCCGCCACGCTGCACGCCCGCGTCGACCACGACTGGCGCACCGGTGCCCGCCAGGCGCACTCCGGCACGCACGTCATCCACGCCGCGCTGCGTGAGGTGCTCGGCCCCACGGCGCTGCAGTCGGGCTCGTACAACCGCCCGGGCTACCTGCGCCTCGACTTCGGCTGGACGCAGGCGCTGACGCCCACCCAGCTCAAGGACGTCGAGGAGGTCTGCAACAACGCACTGCGCGCCGACCTCCCGGTCTCCTGGGACTACATGACGCTGCCGCAGGCGCGCGACTGGGGCGCGATCGCCCTCTTCGGCGAGACGTACGACGACAGCAAGGTCCGTGTCGTCGAGATCGGTGGCCCCTGGAGCCGCGAGCTCTGCGGCGGCACGCACGTGTCCCACTCCTCGCAGATCGGCACGCTCGTCGTCACGGGCGAGGCGTCCGTGGGCTCGGGCAACCGCCGCATCGAGGCGTTCACCGGCCTCGAGGGCTTCAAGTACCTCTCCCGCGAGCGCGACATCGTCGGCGAGCTGACCGACCTCCTGAAGGTGACCCAGACCAGCGACATCGTCGGCCGCGTCGGCGAGCTCGTCGAGCGCCTCAAGGGTGCCGAGAAGGAGATCGAGAAGGTCCGTGTCGCCCAGCTCCTGGCGGCCGGCGGCGACATCGCTGCAGCGGCGCAGGACGTCAACGGCGTCAAGGTCGTGGCGAAGCGCATCGACGGCGCGGGCGGCGGCGACGTCCGCACGCTCGTCACCGATGTGCGGGCCCGGTTCGCTCCGAGCGAGGCCGTCGTGGTCGTCGTACTCGGTGTGGCCGACGGCAAGGTCTCCGTGGTGGCAGCGACCAACGAGGTCGCGCGCGACAAGGGGCTCTCGGCCAACGACCTGCTCCGTGCGGTGAGCCCGCTCATCGGCGGCAAGGGCGGCGGCAAGGCCGACATGGCCCAGGGCGGCGGCACGGAGACCGGCGAGGTCGATGCCGCGGTGGCTGCGGTCATCGCGTCGGTCCAGCAGACCGTCCAGGCCTGACGGGAGCCGGAGGCATGCGGTTCGGAGTGCGACTGGGCGTGGATCCGGGTGATGCCCGGATCGGCGTGGCGCGCTGCGACCCGATGGGGATCATCGCCACGCCGGTCGAGACCGTCCAGCGCGGTGACGGCGACATCGACCGCATCGTGGCGATCCTCGAGGAGGAGAACGCCGTCGAGGTGGTCATGGGTCTGCCGCGCTCGCTCAACGGGACCGAGGGGCCTGCAGCGGCGAAGGTCCGCGAGTTCGCGGGCCTTCTGGCGCGGCGCATTGCGCCGGTGCCGGTCAGGCTGTGTGATGAGCGACTGAGCACGGTGACGGCGGAGGCACAGCTGCGGTCCCAGGGCCGCAAGGGTCAGAAGCGACGTGCAGTCGTCGACCAGGTCGCGGCCGTGGTGATCCTGCAGAACGCGCTCGAGTCCGAGCGGGCTCGCGGAAGCGCACCCGGCGAGGTCGTGGACGTGACCGACGATGTGGCGAACGAGGGAGACCAGGCGTGACCGAGCAGCAGCCCGACCAGCCCAGCCAGCACGACGGCCACCATTCCGGCGAGCACCGCTCGGCCGCCGGCCACCACGGTGACCTCGGTGCGGCACTCGGCTTCTCCCACGACAACGGCGGCGGCCACCGCGAGGGACGCAAGCGCGTCGGCGGAGGGTGCCTGCTCCTGCTCATCCTGATCGTGCTCATGGGTGGCGCGGTCGTCGTCGGCGGCATCGTCGGCCTGGACCGGATCAAGGAGCAGTTCCAGGGGCCCGAGGACTACACCGGCGCAGGCACGACGCCCGTGCTGGTCGAGGTCGCCTCCGGTGACACCGCCGACCAGATCGGTGTGAAGCTCCGCGACGCCGGTGTCGTGAAGTCCGCGCAGGCCTACATCGACTACGCGCGCGCCCACGCCGACGCGTCGTCCCAGATCCAGATCGGCTTCTACGAGGTCCGCAAGCAGATGAGCGCGGCCGACGCCTTCGCCGTGCTCACCGATCCGGCGAACCAGCGCACCGACAAGGTGACGGTGCCGGAGGGCCTGCGCGTAGCGGACGTCGTCGACCTGCTCGTCAAGCACACGAAGTTCTCGACGGCGCAGTTCGAGCGGGTGCTCGGCAACGCGAAGCAGCTCGGCCTGCCGGCGTACGCACACGGCAACGCGGAGGGCTACCTGTTCCCTGCGACGTACGCGTTCGCGCCGAACGCCAAGCCGGCGGACATGCTCAAGGAGATGGTCGACCGGTGGCACCAGGCCGCCGACAAGGTCGACCTCGAGGGTTCGGCCCAGCGCCTCGGCAAGACGCCCGCCGAGCTGATGACCATCGCCTCCCTCGTCCAGGCCGAGGGCCGCGGAGACGTCATGCCGAAGATCGCCCGCGTGATCTTCAACCGTCTCGATGGTCCGGGCAACCAGGCGGGCACCAACGGCCTCCTGCAGATCGACGCCACGGTCAACTACGCGCTCGGCAAGACCGGCGTCGCGCACACCTCGAACGCCGACCTCGCGGTCAACAGCCCGTACAACACCTACAAGCACGCCGGCCTGCCGCCGGGCCCGATCGAGGCGCCGGGTGACGACGCGCTCGCTGCTGCGGCCCACCCCGCGAGCGGCCCCTGGTACTACTACGTGACGGTCAACCTGCGCACGGGCGAGACCAAGTTCGCCGCGACGTACGCCGAGCACCAGAAGTACGTGCAGGAGTTCCAGCACTACTGCGCCACCGAGTCGGACCGCTGCTGATGAAGTGCGCTGTCCTCGGCGATCCGATCGCTCATTCACTCTCACCGGTGCTGCACCGGGCCGGCTACGCCGCGCTCGACATGGACTGGACCTACCGGACCAAGCGCGTTCCGGCGGGCGGTCTGGCGGCCTTCGTGACCGACCGTGGGCCGGAGTGGCGGGGCCTGTCCCTCACGATGCCGCTGAAGCGTGAGGCGATGCCGCTCGCCGACACGGTGACCGACCGCGCCCGGCTCGCCGGAGCAGCCAACACCCTGGTCCTGGACGACGGCACGATCCACGCCGACAACACCGACATCCCGGGTGCTGCTGCCGCGATCCGGGAGCGCTACGACGGCCGGATCCTGGCCGCGACCGTGCTCGGCGGCGGGGCGACCGCCACCTCCACGGCTCTTGCGCTCTGCGACCTCGGCGCGACCGAGATCCGCTTCCTGGTCCGCTCTCCAGATCGGGCTGCGGAGACGGTGGCAGCGGTCCAGCGGCACCCGTCGGCCCCGACGGTGATCGTCGGCTCCCTCACGGATGACTTCGCCGAGGGCGACATCCTCGTCTCGACGATCCCGGGGGAGGCCCAGACGCCCGACCTGGTCTCGCGATGCGACGACGTCGAGGTCACCTTCGAGGTCCTCTACCACCCGTGGCCGACGCCCCTGGCTCGTGCCGCGCGCGGCGTCCTGGTCTCCGGCCTGGACCTGCTCGTGCACCAGGCCGCGATCCAGTTCTCGCTCTTCACCGGCCACGAGGCACCCCTCGCGGAGATGCGGGTCGCGGGTGAGGCCGAGCTCGGCGCCCGGAACCTCCTCTGATGCATGTCGTCGTCGCCGTCTGGTGCGCTGCAGTCGCCGGGCTGCTCGGCCTGGGCGTGCCGCGGCTGATCCGCTGGCTCCCCGAGCCGGAGGCTGGCACGTCGTCCGCCGTCGACAAGATCCCGTACGCCGAGGTCGCAGCGGCTCACGGGCTGCTCTGGAAGGGGGCCGCTGCCTCGGCGGCCGCCGGTGCGGTCCTGGGTGGGGCGCTCGGCGCCGACTGGTCGCTGCTCTTCCTGCTCTACCTCTGCCCTGTTGGTGTCGCACTCGGGTACGTCGACTGGCGGCTACGGCTGCTGCCCACGGCGCTGATCCGTCCGTCGTACCTGATCGTTGGTGTGCTCGTCGTCGCGTCGGGCCTCCTCATGGGGGAGCCCCGGCGTCTGGTCGCTGCTGCGCTCGGCCTGGTGATCCTCCGGGCGATCTACTGGCTGCTGTGGCGGTTCACGCCCGGCATGGGTTTCGGTGACGTCCGCCTGTCCGGAATTGTCGGGCTGGCGCTCGGCTTCCTCGGGGGTACGGCGCTCCTGGTCGGTGGCTACGCAGGTTTCCTGCTCGGTGTCCTGCTGTGGGTGCCGATGCGGCTGCTGCGGCTGACGACGGACCGGTCGTTCCCGTTCGGACCGTTCATGCTGCTCGGCGTGCTCGTCGGCGCGGTGTGGCAGGCCGTCGCCGCCTGACGTCCGCCTGCGGCTCCACGCCGCCTGGATGTGGCATCGTGCGGCCCAGGACGCCCACGGGGGCGTGACGACATCCCACTCGGAGGTTTGCATGTCGAACAAGGTCACGCCGGAGCCGGACGCAGCCGGCGCCGAATGGAAGCCGAGCGCCCAGGCCAACTCGAGCGCCACCCAGCTACGCCTGATCGCGATCATCCTGTGGGTTGCCGCGATCGCCGCGGAGCTCGGACTGATCTTCGGAGAGCTCCTCGCCAAGAACGGACAGCCCTTCACCAACGGCCGCATGGCGATCCTGATCGGCGGCCTCGTGGTCATCGCGATCCTGGCGATCGCGGGCAACCTGCTGTGGAAGAAGGCCAACCGCCTCGACCCGGCCCACAAGAGCGTCACGGTCCGCTTCTTCATCCAGAACCAGCTCGGCGCCTTCATCACGCTGCTGGCCTTCGTGCCGCTCGTCGTCCTGATCTTCCTGGACAAGGACCTCGGCAAGGGGCAGAAGGCCGTGGCCGGTGGCATCGGTGTCGTCCTTGCGCTGGTGGCGACGACCCTCGGCATCGACTTCAACCCGCCGTCGGTCGAGCAGTACACCGCCGAGCGTGACTCGGTGATCGAGCACGTCGGCTCCGACACCGTCTACTGGGGCCCGAGCAGCGACGTCTTCCACATCTGCGACAAGGTCTCCGACCTCTCGCGCGCTCGCGACGCCGGCACCATCGAGTCGGGCAGCGTCGCTGACGCGCACGCGGCGGGGATGGACCGGCTCACCCTCAAGGTCGACCAGGAGCAGAAGCAGTGCGGCTTCGCGGGCGCTGCCGCTCCGGAGTCGGGCAACTGACCCGCCCCGCGGCCAGCTGACACAGCACCGGGCCCCGACACGCCGAGGACATCTGCGTGTCGGGGCCCGATCGCGTGGCAGGTGGCCCGTCGTCCGCAAGGGGAGCGCGGCGGCGGGGGAGCGGCGTACTCGTGAAAGGATGAGCCCATGCTTCGCTGGCTCACCGCAGGCGAGTCCCACGGACCGTCGCTCACCGCAATCCTCGAAGGTCTCCCGGCGCACGTCGAGGTGACCTCGGACGACATCGCCGACTCGCTGGCCCGTCGCCGCCTCGGCTACGGCCGTGGCGCGCGCATGGCGTTCGAGCAGGACGTCGTGACGATCACCGGCGGTGTCCGCCACGGCAAGACCCAGGGTGGTCCGATCGCGCTCAGCGTCGGCAACTCCGAGTGGCCCAAGTGGGAGACGGTCATGTCCGCCGACCCGGTGGACCCCTCGCTCCTCAAGGAGACCGGGCGCAACGCCAAGCTGACGCGCCCGCGTCCGGGCCACGCCGACCTCGTCGGCATGCAGAAGTACGACTTCGACGAGGCGCGGCCGATCCTCGAGCGCGCCTCCGCTCGCGAGACTGCCGCGCGTGTGGCCCTCGGTCGCGTCGCCAGCAACTTCCTCGCGCAGGCCGTCGGTGTCGAGATCGTCAGCCACGTCATCGAGCTCGGTGGCGTGCGGACGACCGGCACCGAGCTGCCGGTCTTCGCCGACGTCGAGAAGCTCGACGCCGACCCGGTCCGCTGCCTCGACGCCGCCTCGTCGGCGGCGATGGTCGAGCGCATCGACGTCGCCCACAAGGACGGCGACACCCTCGGTGGCGTCGTCGAGGTCGTCGTCTACGGACTGCCGCAGGGCCTCGGCTCGCACGTTCACTGGGACCGCCGCCTCGACGCGCGCCTCGCGGCCGCGATGATGGGCATCCAGGCGATCAAGGGTGTCGAGATCGGCGACGGCTTCGAGCTCGCCGCGACGCCGGGCTCGCTCGCCCACGACGAGATCGTCAAGGACGAGCACGGCACCATCCGGCGTACGTCGGGTCGTGCTGGCGGCACCGAAGGCGGCATGTCCACCGGTGAGGTGCTCCGCGTCCGCGCCGCGATGAAGCCGATCGCGACCGTCCCGCGCGCGCTGAAGACGATCGACGTCGCCACCGGCGAGGAGGCCGTCGCGCACCACCAGCGCTCCGACGTCTGCGCCGTGCCCGCCGCCGGCATCGTGGCCGAGGCGATGGTCGCGCTCGTGCTGGCCGACGCCGTCATCGAGAAGTTCGGTGGCGACTCGGTGCAGGAGACGCGCCGCAACGCGCAGGCATACCTCGACGCCATCAACTTCAAGTGAGCTGAGGGTGGCTCCCCGCGTCGTGCTGGTCGGTCCCATGGGGGCCGGCAAGTCGACCGTCGCGCGCCGCCTCGGTGAGCACTGGGGTCTCGGCGTCCGTGACACCGACCAGGACATCGAGCGGCTCGCCGGCAAGCCGGTCAGCGAGATCTTCGTCGACGACGGCGAGGAGCACTTCCGGGCTCTCGAGGTCGCTGCTGTCGCCGCCGCGCTCGTCGAGCACGACGGCGTCCTGGCCCTGGGCGGGGGAGCCGTGCTGGCTCCGGCGACGCAGGAGGCGCTCCGCGGTCACGCGGTCGTCTACCTCGAGGTCGGCGTCGCCGATGCGGTGAAGCGCGTCGGTCTCGGGCACGGCCGCCCGCTGCTGCTCGGCAACGTCCGCGCTCGCGTGATGAAGCTGCTCGAGGAGCGCGCCCCGATCTACACCGCCGTTGCGACGATCACGGTCGACACCAACGGCCGCACCCCTGACGATGTCGCGGCGGAGATCATCCGTCGCGTGGAGGAGAACGCATGAGCACCGAGACCACGTTGCACGTCGGCGGCGCCTCGCCGTACGACGTCGTGATCGGCCGTGGTCTGGCCGATCGGCTGCCGGCACTGCTGGGCGAGGGCGTCCAGCGCGTTGCGTTCCTCTACGCCGCCGAGCTCGAGCAGCTCGCCGAGCCCGTGCTCGAGGTGCTCCGCCCGCTCTACGACGTCCTCGCGCTCGGCCTCCCGAGCGGCGAGCAGACCAAGGACGCCGACGTGATCTTCCAGTGCTGGGAAGCGCTCGGCGAGGCCGGCTTCACGCGGTCCGACGCGGTCGTCACCTTCGGCGGCGGCGCGACCACGGACGCGGGTGGCTTCGTGGCGGCTTCGTGGCTCCGGGGCGTCAAGGTCGTGCACGTGCCGACGACACTGCTGGCGATGGTCGACGCCGCGGTGGGCGGCAAGACCGGCATCAACACGGCCGCGGGCAAGAACCTGGTCGGCGCCTTCCATGAGCCGTCCGGCGTACTGGTCGACCTCGACACGCTGCTGACGCTTCCGCGCGCGGAGCTCGTCGCGGGCTTCGGCGAGGTGATCAAGTGCGGCTTCATCGCCGACCCGGAGATCCTGGCCCTCGTTGAGGCCGACCCGGCCGCGGCGACGGACCCCGCGGGTAACGTCCTGCCCGAGCTGGTCCAGCGCGCCATCCAGGTCAAGATCGACGTGGTCGTCGACGATCTCAAGGAGACCGGCGGCCGCGACGGTCACCCGGGGCGCGAGGCGCTCAACTACGGCCACACGATGGCCCACGCGATCGAGCGCGCCGAGGGCTACACGATGCGGCACGGCGAAGCCGTCGCGATCGGCTGCGTCTACATCGCCGAGCTCGCGCGCCTGACCGGCCACATCTCCGACGAGCTCGCAGCACGTCACGCGGCCACCTTCGGTGCGGTCGGGCTGCCGACGGCGTACGACCGTGCGTCGTTCGACGACCTGCTGGCAGCGATGCGCGTCGACAAGAAGTCGCGCGGCAACACGCTGCGGTTCGTCGTCCTCGACGACATCGGCAAGCCGGTCGTCCTGTCGGGTCCGAGCGAGGAGCACCTCCGCGCGGCGTACGACGTCATGGCCGGCGTCGCCGGGCAGGATGGCTGACATGCAGCGCGTGCTCGTCCTCAACGGCCCGAACCTCGGGCGCCTCGGTCGCCGCCAGCCGGAGATCTACGGCACGACCACGCACGAGCAGCTCGCCGAGCTGTGCACGCAGTGGGGGAGTGAGCTCGGTCTTCTCGTCGAGACCCGGCAGACCAACCACGAGGGCGTGATGCTCGACTGGCTCAACGAGGCCGCCGACGACGCCACGCCGGTCGTCCTCAACGCTGCCGCCTGGACGCACTACTCCTGGGCGATCTTCGACGCGTGCGCGCAGCTCGTCGCACCGCTGGTCGAGGTGCACATCTCGGACCCGAAGCAGCGCCCGGAGGAGTTCCGGCACACGTCGGTCGTCACGCCGTACGCCGCTGCGGTCATCGCCGGCCAGGGCATCGACGGCTACCGGCAGGCACTGGAGATCCTCGCGCGCAGCTGAGCCGGGCGACAACGGAACCGGATCAGCAGGCGGGACGTCTACTCTGCATCAACCCCGGACATCCAGGAGCCCGTCATGACCAGTCCCCGTGCCCTCATCGGCAGCGTCGCTGCCCTCGTTGTGCTGCTCGTCCTCGGACTCATCGCCGCCTACGCAATCGGCGCACGCGGCCACGACAAGCCGGGAACTGAGTCCGTCTCCGTGTCGGGCTCGGGCAAGGTGACCGTGGTCCCCGATCTCCTGATCGTGGACCTGACCGTCCGCGTCACGCAGCCGACCAACGCCGAGGCCCTGGCAGAGGGCAATGCCCTGCAGACCAAGGTCACCGCGGCCCTCGAGAAGGCCGGCGTTGCGAAGAAGGACATCCGGACTACCGGCTTCTCCGTGAATCCCCACTTCATCTACGACCGCGACGGCGAGCACCAGAAGGGCTACGACGCCGACCACTCGATCCGCGTCTATGCACGTGACCTGGACACTGCCGGACAGATCATCGGTGACGCGGTCACCGCGGGCGGCAACGCCGTCCAGATCCAGAACACCCGGCTCACGCTCTCGGACAAGGACGCCGCGATGGGCGAGGCCCGGGCCAAGGCGATGAAGGACGCGAAGACCCGCGCCAAGGCGTACGCCGACGCCGCCGGCCGCGACCTGGGCAAGGTCGTGCGGATCACGGAGAACACTGCCTCCGCCGGCTACCAGCCCTTCGCGGCAGCGGACAACCTGAACTCCCTCAAGGCTGACGGTGCGGCCGTGCCGATCGAGCCGGGCGAGCAGAAGATCAGCGTCAACGTGTCGGTCGTCTACGGCCTCGACTGAGCCGGGGTGGGCCTGCCGCGCGAGGCAGGCCCACCCGCCAGCGCCCGCTTCCGGGAACGCTAGGACGTGGCTGCGCGCAGGCGCTTGAGGCCCCGGTGGCGCGCGACGCGCACGGACGTGGGCGAGATACCCAGCGCAGCAGCGGTGGCCGCGATGTCGAGCCCCACCACCTCGAGGCAGGCGAGCACGTCCCGCTCGCGCTCGGGAAGGGGCGCAAGCATCCGGCGCGCCGCGTCCAGACCGTCGTAGGCCGCCACGTCGTCGGGCGCCGTCAGCGTGGCGGCTGCAGCTCCGCCGTCGAGGCCGGTACGACGCCGGGCCGTGCGTCGCTGCAGGTTGAGTGCGTGGTTGCGGGCGATGCCGAAGAGCCAGCCTGCGAAGTCGTCCGCGTTTCCGCGGAACTCCTGGACCCGTGACGCCGCGACCAGCCAGGCTTCGCTGGCCAGATCCTCCGCGGTGACCGCCCAGTCGTCCGAGGACCGACTGCGGAGCCAGACGACGAGGCGCCCGGCATGGCTCCGGTAGAGCTCACGCCAGGCGTCGGGATCGCCCTGCTTCGCGCACTCGATGAGTGCGTCATCCTGGCTCACCCGGCGTCGTCACCGCCGTCGTCGGTGGCAGCGCCTGCGGTGGGCTCGTCCTCGGGCTCGTCGGTGTCGGTGGGTTCGTCGGACGCTGCGGTGCTGGGCGCTTCGTCCTCGCCGGCCGCGCCGTCCGATCCGTCGTCCGCGGGGTGCACGGTCCGGGGTCCAGACGGGACGCCCGCGGGTGGGCCATCCGTCGGTGTGGGCTCACCCGACCCATGACGAGCCAGGCCCGAGGCGCCCGACGAAGCACGGTCATGCGGCCCGGGTGTGCCGCCGCGGACGTCGGTGCGCGGCGATGGGGACGGGATGCCCGTCGACGTCGCGGTCGGAGCGGGGGTGGCGTCGGGCTTGTGCGTCGGTTGTTGGTCTGATCCACGGACCTGTCCGAGTGCGAGGGCGCTGCCGACCACCAGCAGCACCGAGGCGATCGCGAAGGCCACCTGGGCCACCGGGCGCGACCACCACGGCGTAGTAGCCGGAGCGGGGGCCGCTACCGCTGCCCCCGCTCCCGCAAGCCCGGCCAGCTGCGCGACGAAGGCGTCCGACGGCTCGAGTCGTGGGACGTCGACGCGCAGCAGCGGGGCCGGTGCCATCGCCTGTCTCAGTCGTCCGAGCCGTGGTCGCCGTGCGCGTCGTCGCCCGACTCGGTGCTCTGGTCGTCGCCCTGCTCGTCGCCCTGGTGGGAGTCGGTGGACTCGTGGTCACCCTCCTCGGCCTGCTGGTCCTCACCCTGGTCGTCGTCGCCCGGCTCGTCGGCGTCGTCACCCTGGTCGTCCGCCTCCGGCGCCTTCGTGTCCGGAGCCTCGGTCTCGGGCGCTTCCGTGTCAGGTGCTTCCGAGTCGGGGGCGTCGGTCTCGGGTGCCTCGGTGTCCGGTGCCTCGGTGTCCGGTGCCTCGGTCTCGGGCGCCTCGCTGTCCGGGGCCTCAGTCTCCGGAGCGTCGGTCACCGGAGCCGTCGTCTCGCTGGTGGAGTCAGCAGGGGTGCGGTGGTTGTCGGAACGAGCGGCGTCAGCGGCGTACGCCGCACCGACGCCGGCGACCACGACGGTCGCCACGGCTGCGGCCAGAAGGCGCGGGTCGAGAAGGTTGCGCATGTCAGCTCCCGAGGGATGGGGGCCGCTTGATGCAGCCCGTTACTGACCACATGTCACGGCACCCGCGGATTGTTACTCGCCGTCGCCGTCGTGGGCACCCGGGCCCATGTCGGAGGTGATGTCCGTGGCGGTCGGCGTCGGCCGCGGCGACCACGAGGCCTTCGGGGACGCAGTCTGCGAGGGTACGCCGCTCGCGTCCGCATCCTTGGACGGCGGCGCCGCGCTCGCCGCACGAGACGGTGTCCCGGACGTCGCGGCCGGGGTCGACACCGCGTTCGTCGGGGTGATCGTCGAAGAGGTGGGCGCGGGCTTCGTGGCGGTGTCAGAGCCGCAGGCCGCCAGGAGCAAGGCAAGGACGGCGCACGCCAGCGCGGTCCCGAGAGGGCGTGTGTTCACCCGACCATTGTCAGGGTGCGACGGCCTCCGGGTCCGTCGCGTCCGTCGGCGTTTCACTGGCTGCCGTCGGAGAATCCGACGCACTGGCCTCGGGAGCAGAGCTGTGGGTCGACTCGGAGCTGCCGCCGGAGCCGCCACCCGGGTTGCCTCCGGTGCCACCTCCGGAGGTGCCGTCATGGTGGTGGTGCCCGGACGCGGACGCGGTGGCGCTGGCCGTCGTCGTCGGCTCTGACGACGGAGCATCCGTCGTACCGGAGGCCCCGTCCGCCGGTGTCGCGGACGCCGTGGCACTGTCGCTCGACGACGCAGACGGCGAGGACGCGGAGGACGTCGCGGACGGGGACCGGGGCCCGATCGTCGGCTGGTCGAGGACCGTCACCGGCCCCGTTTCCGGTCCGCCTGCCGCCATGCCGCGATTCATCAGGAGGACGGCACCGAGCCCGATCACGACGGTCGCGAAGACGGCCAACGCGGCTGCCGTCAGGCGCGTCGAGAGCTCGGTCGACATGCGTGGAACCTCCGAATGGGCGGTGAGGACGGCTGGAGTCTAGACTTGGCGGCTGCTGTCCCGGGCAGCTTCCGTTTACTTGACACATGAAGAGGTTTTCGCGCGCATGGCAACCACGAACGACCTGAAGAACGGCATGGTTCTCAACATCGAAGGCCAGCTCTGGCAGGTGGTCGAGTTCCAGCACGTCAAGCCGGGCAAGGGCCCTGCCTTCGTCCGCACCAAGCTGAAGAACGTCGAGTCGGGCAAGAACGTCGACAAGACCTTCAACGCCGGCACCAAGGTCGAGACCGCCACGGTCGACAAGCGCGGCTACAACTACCTCTACAACGACGGTTCGTCGTTCGTCTTCATGGACACCGACACCTACGAGCAGGTCGAGGTCCAGCCGGAGCTGATGGGCGACGCGCCCAACTACCTCCTCGAGAACATGGACGTCATCATCGCGATGAACGAGGGCCGCGTCCTGTACGTCGAGCTCCCGGCCTCCGTCGAGCTGACGATCTCCTACACCGAGCCCGGCGTCGTCGGTGACTCCGCGACCGGTCGCACCAAGCCGGCCACGCTCGAGACCGGCCACGAGATCCAGGTCCCGCTGTTCATCGAGAACGGCGAGAAGATCAAGGTCGACACCCGCGACGGCGGCGGCTACCTGTCCCGAGTGAAGGGCTGATGAGCGCTCGCGGCAAGGCCCGCAAGCGGGCTCTTGACCTGCTCTTCGCCTCCGAGCTTCGCGGAGAGAGCGCGCGTGACGCGCTCGACCGAGCGATCGAGGACGGCGAGGCGCCGACCAACCCCTACACGACCACGCTGGTGCTCGGCGTCATCGAGCACGCGCAGGAGATCGACGCGCTGCTCGCCGACTCCGCGCAGGGCTGGACGCTGGAGCGCATGCCGGCGGTCGACCGCAACGTCCTGCGTCTCGGTGTCTACGAGCTGCTGTACGTCGACGACATCCCGGACGCCGTCGCCATCACCGAGGCGATGAACCTCGTGCGCGACCTGTCCACGGACGAGTCTCCGGCGTTCGTCAACGGCGTGCTGGGCGCGATCCAGCGCAAGTCCGCCTGACCGACGTACGCCGCGGCCCGCGACCACCCCTCAAGGGGAGGTCGCGGGCCGCGATGCTTTTACGAGGAGTTAACCCGGCGTACGCGGCGTCACGGCGTGTCGTGGTGGTCTGGACCGGCACAGTTCACCTGTCCCGCGCGTCCCGACTCCTCAGGAGCCCTGCACCCGATGACCTTCTTCCGTGCCGCCGCAGCCGCGGTCACCGTCGCCGCTGGCCTCGTGGCTGTTCCGATCGCCACGACCGCGCCGGCTTCCGCAGCCGCCACCTCCTGCTCCACCAACGGCTCGTGGCGGCAGGGCGAGCTCAACGTCTACTGGTTCGACGTCGACCAGGGCGACAGCCAGCTGATCGTCGGACCGACGGGCAAGACGATGCTCGTCGACCTCGGCGAGCGCGCCTGGAACTCGACCGGCACCGGCACGAAGGCCTACGAGGTGGCGCAGCAGATCAAGTCCATCTGCGGCACGGGGAGCAACCCCGTCGCGCTCGACTACGTGATGGTCAGCCACCAGCACCTCGACCACATCGGCTACGCCCACGTGCCCGAGGACGGCGCCTCGTCCATCGGCAACGGACTGTGGCAGCTGCTCGCGCCCGCCGCTTCGGGTGGCCTCGACTTCACGGTCGGCACGCTCTACGACCGCGATGCCGGCACCTGGACCGACGCCAACAGCGACAACCAGTGCGAGGTGGGCACCTCGACGGCGCCCGCGCCCGAAGTCGCCTGGCACAACGTCGGTACGACGAGCCAGACCGCCCGCCGCTTCATCTGCTGGCTCTACGGCCCGGCGGGACAGGCCGACCGCGCCAACATCCAGGGTCACGTCGTCCCGCTCACCACGAACTCTGCGTCGTGGCCGACGATCGACCTCGGCTCGGGCGCCCAGTCGGTCGTCGTCAACGCCGACGCGGCCGGCACGATGCAGGCGGACGGTACGACGCCGGTTGCGGGCGACCACTCCGCCGACTCCGTCCCGCCGAGCGAGAACGACTACTCGACGGCCGTGAAGACCTCGTTCGGCAGCTACCGCTACGCGACCGCGGGTGACTCCGACGGTGAGTACTCGACGTCCGCCGACGGCTACACCTACAACAACATCGAGGCGGGCCTGGTCGGCAAGTTCGGCAACCAGACCTACGACACCGTCCGCGCCAACCACCACGGCTCGGGCCACTCCAGCTCTGCGGCGTACGTCAACGGCATGGACCCGCAGACGACGTTCATCTCGTGCGGCACGAACTCGTACGGCCACCCGGCGAACCGCACGCTCGACGCCTACCGGGCGGTGGGCGCGGACATCTACCTGGCCAACAACCCGTGTGACACCACGGACGTGAGCGGTGCGGCGATCGACTACTCCGGCACCCTCAACAGCAACGGCACGGTCCACCTCTACACGACCAACGGCGGCGCTGACTTCTCCGTCGCCTACGACGCGGGCACGAAGTCCTACGTGTCCGGCACGCACACCGGTGGCGGCACCCAGGGCGACCCGACGCTGGTCAAGGTCAACGAGTTCTTGCCGGCGCCGAGCACGGGCAACGAGTGGATCGAGCTCTACAACCCGACGAACGTCGCGGTCGACGTGTCGGGCTACTACGTCGACGACCTGGCGAACGGCGGTGGCTCGCCCAAGGTGATCCCGGCAGGCACCGTGATCCCGGCCGGCGGCCGCTGGGTGTACGAGTTTGCCTCCGGCTTCCTGAACAACACCGGCACCGACTACGCGCGCTACACCTCGCCGGGCGGGGTGGAGCTGGACTCGAAGTCGTACACCTGGTCGACGTCGCAGTCGAACAAGGTGATCCACCGCGTCAACGACGGCGGCACCTGGTGCGACACCGCCTCGACCAGCGTCACCCAGGGCACCGCGAACCCGGCGACCTGCCCGTGATCGCTCGCACGACCTGTCTCCTCCTCGCTGGCGTGCTCCTCACGGGGTGCGCCAGCGAGGCGGTGGGCGAGAAGGACACCGGCGACGGGCGGCTGGCGATGGTCAGCGGTCGCGACGACCACGGCTTCGTGGACGTCGACATGGTCCCCGTCTACGACGTCGCGAACGGGTCGCACCAGGTCGGCCGCATCCATGACGGCACGCTCGTGCGCGTCGTCGAGCGCGACCACACCGCGATGCGGGTCACGACGCTTGAAGGGCCGTCGGTGACGGGCTGGCTGGACGACTTCTACCTGCGCGGGCAGTTCCATCTCGTCGGCGCTCCACCCCTGTGTGGCGCCACCATCGGCGCGACCCCGGTCGACGGCGGGCGCCAGGTTGTCGCGTACGCGCTCAAGGACACGCGCGTTCTCGTGGAGACCCTGCCGGATCCGGCCGAGAAGCAACGCGAGGTCCGGGGCTGGGCCGCCCGCTCAGAGCTGCGCGAGCTGCCGCCGCAGGGCAAGAACTGTGCGGCTGATCCACCCGGCAGCAAGCACGTCCACACCCTGCCTGCACCACGCTGAGCACCGACGTCCGGACATGCGCCCGGATCGGTGTGACCCGCGGGTCAATTGCGCTTCCCAACGGCTGATCCGGCGCTAGTCTCCAGTGGTGCAGATCACTCGACGGAACCTGATCCGGAGCGGCCTGGCCGCAGCAGCTGTCAGTGGAATCCTCCGCCCGGTCCCGGCCCTCGCCGTGGTGCCGACCGGCACGACGCTGGCACGCACGTGGCAGCGCGGAGCACCCGGTGCAGGCGGATATCGCAAGATCGTCGCCGGTGGCGGCGAGCCGCACGTCGTCCGCACCGAGTTCGTCACCACGCCGGCCGCGGACCGCGCCACGCGGCGTACGGGAGTGCTGGCGTTCGCCCAGCTCTCCGACGTGCACGTCGTCGACGCCCAGTCACCGATGCGCCTGGAGTGGCTGGACCGCTTCGACGACACGGACGCGGTCGGGGACCCGACGACCACGCTGACCTCGTCGTCGTACCGGGCCCACGAGATGCTCAGCGCCCAGGTCGCCGACTCGATGGTGCGGGCGATCAACGCCGTCGCCGGGGCCGCACCCGTCACGCGACTCCCGCTCGACTTCGCGATCCAGACGGGCGACAACGCCGACAACGCGCAGTACAACGAGACGCGCTGGAACATCGACATCCTCTCCGGCGGCAAGGTCGTCACGCCCGACTCCGGCAACCGCACGAAGTGGGAGGGAGTGGCCGACCAGGACCTGCTCAGCTATGACCCGCACTACTGGCACCCCGATGGCCAGCCGGTCCTGCGACCCGTCGACATCCCGCGCAAGCAGTACGGGTTCCCGAAGGTGCCGGGTCTGCTCACGGCCGCCCGCCGCCCGTTCACGCCGGCGGGCCTGCGGATGCCGTGGTTCACGGCGTTCGGCAACCACGACGGGGGAGTGCAGGGCAACTTCCCGCCGAAGACGCTCGGGGTCGGCATGAACGCCATCGCGACCGGCAGCCTGAAGATCATCAGCCCGCCGGCCGGCCTGAGCCAGGCCGATCTCCTCCATGCCCTGCGGACCGACCCGCTCGGGCTGCTGAACAGCCTCGAGGTCGGCACGCACGTACGCGTCGTCAGCGCCGACAAGGACCGCCGCATCCTCACGCGCGCCCAGGTGGTCGAGGAGCACTTCACGACGACAGGCGCACCGGTGGGCCACGGCTTCACGGCCCAGAATCGCGCCCAGGGCACGGCGTACTACACGTACGTGCGCGGCCAGGTGCAGGTCATCGTCCTCGACACCGTCAACCCCAACGGGTATGCCGACGGGTCGCTCGACCAGGCCCAGATGACGTGGCTGACGGACGAGCTGGCGACGCCGCGGGCGGCGTACCAGGTGATCTGCAGCCACCACACGAGCGAGACGATGGGCAACCCGCTCGTGGCGACCGGGGGCGACCTCTCGCCGCGCGTCCTCGGCCCTGCAGTCGTGACACTGCTCCAGGCGCACCCCCGCGTCATCGCGTGGATCAACGGCCACAGCCACCGCAACCAGGTGTGGGCGCGGACCGGCGGCGCACGTGGCTTCTGGGAGATCAACACGGCCTCCCACATCGACTTCCCCCAGCAGTCACGCCTGGTGGAGATCGCCGACAACGACGACGGCACGCTCTCGATCTTCGCCACGATGGTCGACCACGCCGCGCCCGCGTCGTACGGCGGGAGCCTGGCCAACACCCTCAAGCTGGCGTCGCTCTCGCGCGAGCTCAGCGCCAACGACTGGCAAGAGCGGACCGCCAACCGCAACGGCGCGGTGGCCGACCGCAACGTGGAGCTGCTCATCCAGAAGCCGTGACGCAGACCGCGTCCAGCGGCAGCTGTGAGCTGGGGAGGTCGGGGCTCCGGCTGGTAGGGTTCGGGGAGTTCGACATCCTTTAACGAGCCGTCCCGTGAGGCGGAGAAGGAGTCAGCAGCGCTGATGCCTACCCACGATCAGGTCCCCGAGGGTTCTGCCCCCGTTGAGTCGACCGATCCCGGTCGTATCGTGCTCGACTCCCAGGACGTCACCCGAGCGCTCACGCGCATCGCGCACGAGATCCTCGAGCGCAACAAGTCCGCCGAGGACCTGGTCCTTCTCGGATTGCCCACGCGCGGCGTGCCGCTGGCGAAGCGGATCGCGGAGAAGATCCTCGCGGTAGAGGGCACCTCCGTGCCGGTCGGCGAGCTCGACGTGACGATGTACCGCGACGACCTCAAGTCGCACCCGACGCGCAGCCCGCACAAGACCGTCGTCCCGGCCGGTGGCATCGACGGCAAGACCGTCGTGCTGGTCGACGACGTCCTCTACTCGGGCCGGACCATCCGGGCTGCGCTCGACGCCCTGTCCGACCTGGGCCGACCCGCCGTCGTACGCCTCGCCGTGCTGGTCGATCGCGGGCACCGCGAGCTGCCGATCCGCGCCGATCATGTCGGCAAGAACCTGCCCAGCGCCCGCACCGAGCGAGTCTCGGTGCGCCTGGCGGAGACCGACGGCCCCGACTGCGCGGACGAGGTCCGCATCGCCACATCCATCGAAGGAGGGAGGGGCGCGTGAAGAAGCACCTGCTGTCGATCGACGACGTGACGGTCGACGACATCCACGCTCTCTTCGAGACCGCCGCGGAGATGCACGACGTGCAGCGCCGTGACGTGAAGAAGCTGCCCGCCCTGCGTGGCAAGACGGTGATCAACCTCTTCTTCGAGGACTCGACCCGGACCCGGTCCAGCTTCGAGATCGCCGGCAAGTGGCTCTCCGCGGACGTGATCAACCTGTCCGCCAAGGGGTCGTCGACCTCGAAGGGCGAGTCCCTGCGCGACACCGTGCTGACCGTGACCGCGATGGGCATCGACGGCCTGGTCATGCGCCACTCGGCCTCGGGTGCCGCGCAGCAGGTCGCCGGCTGGCTTCGCCAAGAATCCAGTACAATTCCGGTGATCAACGCCGGCGACGGCACGCACGAGCACCCGACGCAGGCCCTGCTCGACGCCTACACGCTGACGCGCCGGCTCGGCTCGCTCGAGGGTCGCCACATCGCGATCGTGGGCGACCTGACGCACAGCCGGGTCTTCCGCTCCGGCGTGAAGTGCCTGACCAAGCTCGGCGCCGAGGTCACCGTCGTGGCCCCGCCGACGCTGATGCCCAGCGGCATCACCGCCTGGTCCAAGGACGCCGGCTTCGCCACGTCGTACGACGTCGACGCGGTGCTGCCGACGGCCGATGCCGTGATGATGCTCCGCGTCCAGAAGGAGCGGATGTCGGGCGGCTACTTCCCGACGGCCCGCGAGTACACCGTCGGCTACGGACTCACGCGGTCGCGCCTCGGGCTGCTCAAGGAGGGCACCCCGATCCTGCACCCCGGCCCGATGAACCGCGGTCTCGAGATCGCGCCCGAGGCCGCCGACGCCGCCTCCAGCGCAGTGCTCGACCAGGTCTCCGCGGGTGTCGCGATCCGCATGTCCGTGCTCTACCACCTGCTGGCCGGCCCGTCCGCCGCAGCGACGACGGGGGAGTGACCCATGTCTGACAAGACCCTGATCAAGGGCGCCCGGATCCTCGGCGCTGAGGCCGCCGACATCCTGGTCGAGAACGGCGTCATCACCGCTGTGGGCGCCGGCGCCGGCGCCGACTCGACCGGTGCGGTCGTGGTCGAGGCCGCTGGGCTGATCGCACTGCCCGGCTTCGTCGACCTGCACACGCACCTGCGCCAGCCCGGCCGCGAGGACGCCGAGACGATCCTGTCCGGCTCGCAGGCCGCTGCCGTGGGTGGCTACACGGCCGTCCTGGCGATGGCCAACACCAACCCGGTCACCGACACCGCCGAGGCCGCCGAGCGCGTGCTCGACCTCGGCGTCGCGGCCGGCTACGTCGACGTGCAGCCGGTCGGCGCGGTGACCAAGGGCCTCGAGGGTCACGAGCTCGCCGAGCTGGGCCTGATGGCCCGGTCGCGCGCCGCCGTGCGGGTCTTTTCCGACGACGGGAAGTGCGTCCACGACGCCCGCGTGATGCGCCGCGCGCTGGAGTACGTCAAGGCGTTCGGGGGAGTCGTCTCCCAGCACGCCCAGGACCCGTCGCTCGCTCCCTACGGCAGCGCGTGCTGCCACGAGGGCGAGATCTCCGGCCAGCTCGGCCTGCCCGGCTGGCCCGGCATCGCCGAAGAGGTCATCGTCGCGCGCGACGTGATGCTGGCCCGTCACACGGGCAGTCGCGTGCACATCGCGCACGTCTCGACCGCGGGCAGTGTCGAGGTCGTCCGCTGGGCCAAGTCCCAGGGCATCGACGTCACCTGCGAGGTCACCCCGCACCACCTGATCCTCACCACCGACGAACTGCTGGGCTACGACCCGACGTACAAGGTCAACCCGCCGCTGCGCCCCGCCGAGGACGTGCAGGCGCTGCGCGCCGCGCTCGCCGACGGCACGATCGACGCCGTCGCGACCGACCACGCCCCGCACGCGAAGCACGACAAGGACCACGCCTTCGTCGACGCAGCGTTCGGCATGCTCGGGCTGGAGACGGCGCTCAGCGTCGTCGTCACGACCATGGTCGAGACCGGTCTCCTCGACTGGGCCGGCGTAGCGCGGGTGCTGAGCGTCAACCCGGCGCGGATCGCCGGCCTCGATGGCCACGGCCTCGAGATCGCCGTGGGCGCTCCTGCAAACCTCACCCTCGTCGACCCGTCGGCGAAGGTCACCGTGGACCGTGACGCGAGTGTGTCGCTGTCCCGCAACAACCCCTGGCACGGTCGTGAACTGACCGGCGCCGTGCACGCCACGTTCCTGCGTGGCAAGGCCACCGTGATGGAAGGAAAGCTCGTATGAAGCCCGCCCTGCTTGTTCTCGAGGACGGACGGACGTTCCGCGGCGAGTCCTTCGGTGCCGAAGGCGAGACCTTCGGCGAGGCCGTCTTCTCCACCGGCATGTCCGGCTACCAGGAGACGCTGACCGACCCGTCGTACCACCGCCAGGTCGTGGTCATGACGGCTCCGCACGTCGGCAACACCGGCATGAACGACGAGGACCCGGAGTCGCGCAAGATCTGGGTCGCCGGCTACGTCGTGCGCGACCCTGCCCGCGTCCCGTCGAACTGGCGCTCGGTGCGCTCGCTCGACGACGAGCTGAAGGAGCAGGGCGTCGTCGGCATCTCCGGCATCGACACCCGTGCCCTGACCCGCCACCTGCGCGAGGTCGGCTCGATGCGCGTGGGCATCTCCACCGTCGACACCGACCCCGAGATGCTCCTCGCCAAGGTCCGCGCCGAAGCCGAGATGACCGGCGCCAACCTCTCCGACGCAGTCACCACCGCCGAGGCGTACGTCGTCCCGGCAGTCGGCGAGAAGCTGCTCACGGTCGCCGCGGTCGACCTCGGCATCAAGGCGAACACCCCGCGGATGATGGCCGAGCGCGGCATCGAGGTGCACGTGCTGCCCTCCACCGCGACGCTCGAGGACGTGCAGGCGGTCAACCCTGACGGTCTCTTCTTCTCCAACGGCCCGGGTGACCCGGCCGCCACCACCGGGCAGGTGGAGCTGCTCAGGGCGGCGCTGGGCGAGGAGATCCCGTACTTCGGCATCTGCTTCGGCAACCAGCTCTTCGGTCGCGCGCTCGGCTTCGGCACCTACAAGCTCAAGTACGGCCACCGCGGCATCAACCAGCCGGTCCTGGACCGCACGACCGGCAAGGTCGAGGTCACCGCGCACAACCACGGCTTCGCCGTCGACGCCCCGCTCGAGGGCTCCACCACCACGCCGTTCGGTGAGGCCACGGTGTCGCACATCAACCTCAACGACGACTGCGTCGAGGGCCTCGAGCTCGTCGACGAGAAGGGCCTCAAGGCCTTCTCCGTGCAGTACCACCCGGAGGCCGCTGCCGGCCCCCACGACGCGGCGTACCTCTTCGACCGCTTCGTGCAGCTCATGAACGACCGCTCGGCTCGGAAGGCCTGATCACATGCCCAAGCGCGACGACATCAAGTCCGTCCTCGTCATCGGCTCCGGCCCGATCATCATCGGCCAGGCCTGCGAGTTCGACTACTCCGGCACCCAGGCCTGCCGCATCCTCAAGGCGGAGGGCCTCCGGGTCATCCTGATCAACTCCAACCCGGCCACGATCATGACGGACCCGGAGTTCGCCGACGCCACGTACGTCGAGCCGATCACCCCCGAGTTCGTCGAGAAGGTCATCGCCAAGGAGCGCCCCGACGCGATCCTGCCGACCCTCGGTGGCCAGACCGCGCTCAACGCCGCCATCGCGGCGCACGAGTCCGGCGTCCTGGAGAAGTACGGCGTCGAGATGATCGGTGCCAACTTTGACGCGATCCACCGCGGCGAGAACCGTGAGCTCTTCAACGCGATCGTCCACAAGGTCGGCGGCGAGGTGGCCCGTTCCGAGATCTGCCACACGATGGACGAGGTCCTCGCGGCCGTCGACACCCTCGGCGGCGTGTATCCGGTCGTCATCCGCCCCTCCTTCACCATGGGCGGCACCGGCTCCGGCATCGCGTACGACGAGACCGAGCTGCGCCGCCTCGCGGGCGCCGGTCTCTCCGCCTCGCCGACCACCGAGGTCCTCATCGAGGAGTCGATCATCGGCTGGAAGGAGTACGAGCTGGAGGTGATGCGCGACAAGAAGGACAACGTCGTCATCATCTGCTCCATCGAGAACTTCGACCCGATGGGCACCCACACCGGTGACTCGATCACCGTCGCCCCCGCGATGACGCTCACGGACCGCGAGTACCAGCACCTGCGTGACCTGGCCATCGGCATCATCCGCGAGGTCGGCGTCGACACCGGCGGCTGCAACATCCAGTACGCCGTCAACCCGGCCGACGGCCGCGTCATCGTCATCGAGATGAACCCGCGCGTCTCGCGCTCCTCGGCGCTGGCGTCGAAGGCGACCGGTTACCCGATCGCCAAGATCGCCGCCAAGGTCGCCATCGGCTACACCCTCGACGAGATCGAGAACGACATCACCGCCGGCCCGCAGGGCTCGACGGCCGCGAGCTTCGAGCCGACGCTCGACTACGTCGTCGTGAAGGTCCCGCGGTTCGCGTTCGAGAAGTTCCCGACCGCCGACGACACCCTCACGACGCACATGAAGTCCGTCGGCGAGGCGATGTCGATCGGCCGCAACTTCACCGAGTCCTTCAACAAGGCGCTCCGCTCCATGGAGAACAAGGCCGCGCCGTTCCGCTTCACCGGCGACGCGGGGGACAAGGCCGAGCTGCTGACGCTGATCAAGCGCCCGCACGACGGTCGCGTGCAGAAGGTCATGCAGGCGATCCGCGCCGGCGCGACGCAGCAGGAGATCTTCGACGCCACGAAGATCGACCCGTGGTTCGTCGACCAGCTCTTCCTGATCCACGAGGTCGCTGTCGCGGTTGCCGAGGCGGCCGAGCTCGACGAGGCGACGCTGCGCCTGGCCAAGCGCCACGGCTTCTCCGACGCCCAGATCGCCGACATCCGCGGGCTGTCCGAGGCCGAGGTCCGTGCCGCTCGCTGGGACAAGGGCATCCGCCCGGTCTACAAGACCGTCGACACCTGCGCCGCCGAGTTCGCCGCCAAGACGCCGTACCACTACTCGTCGTACGACGAGGAGACCGAGGTCCAGTCGCGCACCAAGCCGGCGGTCCTGATCCTCGGCTCGGGCCCGAACCGCATCGGCCAGGGCATCGAGTTCGACTACTCGTGCGTGCACGCTGCCCTGGAGCTCACCAAGGCCGGCTACGAGACGATCATGGTCAACTGCAACCCGGAGACGGTCTCGACCGACTACGACACGGCTGACCGTCTCTACTTCGAGCCGCTGACGCTCGAGGACGTCCTCGAGATCTACCACGCCGAGCTCGCCGCCGGCCCGGTCGCCGGTGTCATCGCGACGCTCGGTGGTCAGACCCCGCTGGGCCTGGCGCAGGGCCTCAAGGACAACGGCGTTCCGATCGTGGGCACGCAGCCCGAGGCCATCGACCTCGCCGAGGAGCGCGGCGCCTTCGGCCGTGTGCTCGACGAGGCCGGCCTGGTCGCGCCGAAGCACGGCACGGCGGTCTCGTTCGAGGACTCGCGCGACATCGCGCACTCCATCGGCTACCCGGTGCTCGTGCGTCCGTCGTACGTCCTCGGTGGCCGCGGCATGCAGATCGTGTACTCCGACGACCAGCTCGAGGCCTACCTCGCGGCCGCGACCGACCTGATCAGCGAGGACCGCCCGGTCCTCATCGACCGCTTCATCGACGACGCGGTCGAGATCGACGTCGACGCGCTGTACGACGGCACGGACCTGTTCCTGGGCGGCGTCATGGAGCACATCGAGGAGGCCGGCATCCACTCGGGTGACTCCTCCTGCGCGCTCCCGCCGATCACCCTCGGCGCGACCGAGATCAAGCGGATCCGCGAGGCCACCGAGGGCATCGCCAAGGGTGTCGGCGTCCGCGGCCTGATCAACATCCAGTTCGCGCTGGGCTCCGACGTGCTCTACGTCCTCGAGGCCAACCCGCGCGCCTCGCGCACGGTCCCGTTCGTCTCCAAGGCGACCGGCACCTCGCTGGCCAAGGCCGCGTCCCGCGTGATGATGGGCGAGTCGATCGCCGACCTGCGCAAGGCCGGTGTCCTGCCCGAGACCGGCGACGGCGGCATGCTGCCCGCCGACGCGCCGATCGCGGTCAAGGAGGCGGTCCTGCCGTTCAACCGCTTCCGTACGCCGGAGGGCAAGTTCGTCGACTCCGTGCTCGGTCCGGAGATGAAGTCGACCGGTGAGGTCATGGGCTTCGATGCCGACTTCGGCACGGCGTTCAGCAAGGCCCAGGCCGCTGCGTACGGCCCGCTGCCGACGTCCGGCAAGGTCTTCATCTCGATCGCCAACCGCGACAAGCGCTCGATGATCTTCCCGGCCCGGGTCCTCGCGGACTACGGCTTCGAGCTGCTCGCCACGCAGGGCACCGTCGAGGTGCTCCGCCGCAACGGCATCGAGGCCACCGTCGTCCGCAAGCACTTCGAGGGCGAGGGCAACGAGGGCGAGAAGACCTCGGTCCAGATGATCCTCGACGGCGAGATCGACCTGATCGTCAACACCCCCAACGGCTCGGCCTCCGAGGCCCGTGTCGACGGCTACGAGATCCGCGCCGCCGCCGTCCTCACCGGCACGCCGTGCATCACCACCGTCCAGGGCGCCGCTGCTGCGGTCCAGGGCATCCACGCGGTCCGCGGTGGCGACATCGGAGTCAAGTCCCTGCAGGAGTGGGCCGCGGAGATCGCCCAGGCTGGGCAGGACGCGTGAAGAAGCCCTACGACGTCCTCTTCGACGGCGTCTTCTCCAAGATCGACCCGGAGAAGGCGCACGAGCAGGCGTTTGCGGCGATCCGGGCAGGCCGTTTCGCGACGGCAGCCTGGGGTCGCACGCTGAAGCCCCGTCCGGTGTCGGCGCTCGGACTCGAGTTCCCCAACGTCCTCGGTCTGGCCGCCGGCTTCGACAAGAACGCCGTCGGCATCGACGCGCTCGCGGGCCTCGGCTTCGGGCACATCGAGATCGGCACCGTGACCGGAGAGGCGCAGCCGGGCAACCCGAAGCCGCGGCTCTTCCGGCTGCTCGACGATCGTGCGGTCGTCAACCGGATGGGCTTCAACAACGACGGCGCCGAGGTCGTGGGTCGGCGTCTCGCCGCTCGCGCCGCGGCCCGCGCGAGCAAGCCGGGTCCGGTCGTCGGCGTCAACATCGGCAAGACCAAGGTCGTGCCCGACGACGACATCGCCGCGGTGATCAAGGACCACGAGAAGTCCGTCGACCACCTCGCGCCGTACGCCGACTACCTGGTCGTCAACGTCTCCTCGCCCAACACCCCCGGGCTGCGCAACCTGCAGGCCGTCGAAAAGCTCGCCCCGCTCCTCGAGGCCGTGCGCAAGCGCGCCGACGAGGTCGTCACCGACCGCCGTGTGCCGCTCGTGGTCAAGATCGCGCCGGACCTGGCCGACGACGACGTGCTCGCCGTCGCCGACATGGCGAAGGCGATCGGCCTCGACGGCATCACCGCGACCAACACGACGATCTCGCGCGAGGGTCTGAAGGCCTCCGCCGCGCGGATCGAGACGGTCGGAGCCGGTGGTCTCTCGGGGCGCCCGCTCACCGAGCGCTCGCTCGAGGTGCTGCGTCTGCTCAAGGGTCGGGTCGGCGATGACCTCACGCTGATCGGCGTCGGAGGCATCACCACGGTCGCCGATGCTCGCGCCCGGCTCGATGCCGGTGCGGACCTGCTGCAGGGCTACACGGCGTTCATCTACGAGGGGCCGCTGTGGCCTCGTGCCATCGTGCGCGGGGTCCAGCGCCGTTGATGACGGGCCAGCGATGACTCTCCAGGCGACCGCGGACGTACGGGCGAGCGAGCGGATCGGCGCGTTCCAGCATGTCACGCTCGCGGCGCCCGGAGTCGTCGAGACCTTCCGTCCCGGCAACTTCGTCAGCATCGCCCTGCACGACGGCTCCCACCTGTCCAGACGGAGCTTCTGGGTGCACCGCGTGCGCTCGTCGAGCTCGTCTGGGGCAACGATCGACATCGTCGTCCGCCCGACCGGAGTGGGCAGCAGCTGGCTCGCCGGCCTCGGGGTCGGCGCGTCCGTGGACCTGATCGGTCCGCTCGGTCGGCCGTTCGCCCAGCCCAAGCAGGCTGTCCCGTGCCTCCTCGTCGGCGAGGGCTATGCCGCGGCATCGCTCTTTCCGCTCGCCGAGCGGCTGGTCGAGCGCGGCTGCCCGGTATCACTGCTCCTCGCCGCGGACACCGCCGCCGAAGTCATCGACGGCCTCGACGTACGCCGGTCGGCCGAGGCGGTCACCATCGTCACCGCAGACGGCTCCATGGGCGCCCAGGGCACCATCGCGCAGGCGCTGCCGGGCGCCCTGCAGCGTTCGGGTGCCTCGGTCGTCTACGCCGCCGCTCCAGCAGCGAGCCTGCATGCCGTTGCCGGCATCTCCGAGCAGCACGGCGCCTGGAGCCAGGTCGCGCTCGAGGTCCCGCAGCCGTGCGGCACAGGCCTGTGCCACGGCTGCATCGTCCCCGCCGTCGGCGAGGACGCCATCGCCCACCGTGTGCGCGCCTGCGCCGAAGGCCCCGTCTTCCGCGGCGACCGGATCCAGTGGGGGCTGCTGTGACGCTGTACGTCGCCTCCGGATGTGGAGGCACCGGCCGCGAGCTCGCGCCGTACGCCGATCTGGGCGCGCTCGGTGGCTTTGTCACGCGCACCCTGACCCTCGACCCGCGCCGGGGCAGCCGTCTCCGGATCTCCGAGTCGCCGGGCGGCCTGGTCCGGGCGCACCTGCTCCAGAACCCCGGCGTCGACCGGTTCCTGACCCATGAGATGCCGTGGCTGGCCCAGCAGGGCGTGCCCACCTGGGCCTCGGTCACGGGCGCCTCGCTCGACGACATCGCCGCCGTCGTACGCCGGGTGGCGACTGCTCCGGGCCTGACCGGCATCGAGCTCAACCTCGCGGTCGACGACCCCGCCGCCCTGCGCCTGCACGACGGGTCCACCCCCAAGGGTGCGGCTGCCGCGGTCCGGGTCGTGCTCGACGCACTGCCCGACAACCTCGGCCTGCACGTGAAGCTGGGCGCCGACGTCCGTCGTCTGCCCGCTCTTGCCCGCGCCGTCGCAGAAGTCGGTGCGGACGCGCTCGTCGTCGGAGGAGCGCTGCCCGCCTCGTTGCCCAACGGCACCCCGGCCGAGCTCTCGGGCCCGGCGATCCTCCCGACCGCGCTCCGCGCTGTGCGGGCGGTCCGCGACGAGCTGCCCGAGTTCCCGCTGATCGGCGTCGGGGGAGTGACGTCGGCTGCCGACGCCCGCGCCTTCGAAGCCGCCGGTGCCTTCGCCGTCCAGGTCGGCACCGCGCTGCTGCACGACCCGTCCACCCTTGCCCGCATCACCGCCGAGCTGGAGGAGCAGTCCTGATGACCACCCGACCCGATGCGCCGTTCGGAGCGCGGCTTCGCGCCGCGATGTCCGCGCGCGGCCCGCTCTGTCCCGGCATCGACCCGCACGCCTCGCTGCTCGCCGCGTGGGGGCTGCCGGACACCGCCGACGGCTGTGAGCGCTTCGCGATGACCGCGGTCGAGGCCCTGGCGCCGGTCGTGTCGTCGATCAAGCCGCAGTCGGCCTTCTTCGAGCGCCACGGTTCCCGTGGCGTCGCGGTGCTGGAGAAGGTCATCGCGGCCAGCCGCGAGTCCGGCTGCCTGGTCATCCTCGACGTCAAGCGGGGTGACATCGGCACCACCGCGCAGGCGTACGCCGACGCCTACCTCGACCCGACCAGCCCGCTCGCCTCGGACGCGATCACGGCCAGCCCGTACCTCGGGTTCGGCTCGCTCGCGCCAATGATCGAGACCGCCGCCCGGCACAACGCGGGCGTCTTCGCCCTGGCGCTCACGTCGAACCCGGAGGCACCGCGCTTCCAGCACGCACGCACCGCGGACGGTTCGACGATTGCGGGGGAGGTGCTCGCAGGTCTGCGGGCCGCCAACGAGGGAGCGGAGTCGCTCGGCTCGTTCGGTGCCGTCGTCGGGGCCACGATCGGCTCGACCGAGGAGAACCTCGACATCAACGGTCCGCTGCTCGTGCCCGGCATCGGTGCGCAGGGCGGCACGGCCGACGACGTACGCCGGATCTTCGGCGCCGCGGTCCGCAACGTGGTGCCCACGTCGACCCGGGAGATCCTCGGCGCCGGCCCTTCGGTCCAGGCGCTGCGCGAGGCAGCTGCCCGCGCCAACGACGAGTTCGCCGCGCTGCTGTGATGCGCGCGCTCACGCTCCTCGCACTGACGGCCACCATGGCCGGCACGCTCACGGTGAGCGGGTGCGCGAGTGACCAGGAGAAGTGGTGTGACCGCGTCTCGGCGGCGGCACCAACCCTGGGCAAGACCCTCGACGAGGGCGGCGCGAAGACGGGGCTCATCGACGCCCTGCCGACGCTGCGCAGCCTCGCCGACGCCGCGCCGTCCGACGTTCGTGAGGACTGGAGCACGCTGGTCGACGCCGTGTCCGGCCTGGCCGACGCAGTAGCGGCGAAGGACGACAAGGCAACCCGTCAGGCCGGTCTCAAGCTCGCCTCGCCGGACGTCCAGGCGGCCGCCAACGCCGTCGACCAGGAAGCCCGCGACGTCTGCCACGCCGGCCTGTTCTGACCCGGATCCACCCGGATGTCCGGTCCGCGTTGCCGGTCGCGTGATGTCGTGACTAGATTGGCCGTCTGCCCAGCCGCACCGAACACGAGGACCTGACACGTGGCCCTGCCCCAGCTGACCCCGGAACAACGTCAGGCTGCCCTCGACAAGGCCGCCGCCTCTCGCCGGGAGCGCGCCGAGGTCAAGAACCGTCTGAAGAACTCCGGCGCCTCGATCATGGACGTCATCCGTGAGGGCCAGATCAACGAGGTCGTCGGCAAGATGAAGGTCGTCGACCTCCTGCAGTCGATGCCGGGCCTGGGCAAGGTGCGGGCGAAGCAGCTCATGGAGCGCCTCGCGATCGCCGAGAGCCGCCGCGTTCGTGGTCTGGGTGCCAAGCAGGTCGCGGCCCTCGAGGCCGAGTTCACCCGCGACTGATGCCAGGCACTCCCCACCGCCTCATCGTTCTCGCAGGACCGACCGCCGTCGGCAAGGGCACGGTCGCTGCTGCTGTCCGCGAGGACTACCCCGACGTCTGGATCTCGGTGTCGTGCACCACCCGCGCGCCGCGCCCTGGTGAGGTCGACGGCCAGCACTACCACTTCGTCAGCGACGAGGAGTTCGACCGGATGATCGCCGGGGGAGAGCTCCTCGAGTACGCCGTCGTCCACGGCCACGCCAAGTACGGCACGCCGCGCACCCCGGTCGAGGAGGCGCTGGCCGCCGGTCGCCCGTCGATGCTGGAGATCGACCTCCAGGGCGCGCGCCAGGTGAAGGCCAACATGCCGGAGGCCCGGCTGGTCTTCCTGGCGCCCCCGTCATGGGAGGAGCTGGTCCGCCGACTCATCGGTCGGGGCACCGAAACCGAGGAGCAGCAGGAGCGTCGGCTGGAGACCGCGAAGGTCGAACTGGCGGCCGAAGCGGAGTTCGACGTGACGATCGTCAACCACGAAGTTCACGAGGCTGCCGCCGAGTTGGTAAAGTTGATGCGGGCCTGAGTCAGGCCTGCCCGGGGCACGGTCTCGTGTCCCTCCGGATTCCCGATCTTTAAGGCGTTATCTGTGTCTGCTCCCACCGGCGAGGGTGTCACCAACCCGTCGATCGACGACCTGCTCACGAAGACCGACTCGAAGTACAAGCTGGTCCTCTACAGCGCCAAGCGTGCCCGGCAGATCAACGCCTACTACTCGCAGCTCGGCGAGGGCCTGCTCGAGTACGTCGGCCCGCTCGTCGACACGCACGTCCAGGAGAAGCCGCTGTCGATCGCGCTCCGCGAGATCAACGCCGACCTCCTGACCTGCGAGGACATCGACCCGGCCGAGCTCGCCGCCGAGGAGGCCGCCGCGGCCGCCGCGGCTGCCGACGCCGAGTGACCCGAGGCTGATTCAGATGGGCGCCACGGCACCCAGGGTCGTCCTCGGAGTCAGCGGCGGCATCGCGGCGTACAAGTCGTGTGAGCTGCTGCGACGCTTCACCGAGTCCGGCCATGACGTGACCGTGGTGCCCACCGCCGCGGCGCTGGAGTTCGTCGGGGCACCGACGTGGGCTGCCCTCAGCGGCAAGCCGGTCGCGGCCGATGTCTGGACCCGTGTCGAGGCAGTGCCGCACGTCCACATCGGGCAGCACGCGGATCTGGTCGTCGTCGCCCCGGCGACCGCCGACATCATGGCCAAGGCAGCGCACGGCCTGGCAGACGACCTGCTGACCAACACGCTGCTCACCGCGCGGTGTCCGGTGGTGTTCGCGCCCGCCATGCACACCGAGATGTGGGAGCACCCGGCCACGCAGGCCAACGTGCGCACCCTCCGCGAGCGTGGCGCGGTCGTGATCGAGCCCGCCGAGGGCCGTCTGACGGGCAAGGACACCGGCAAGGGCCGTCTCCCGGACCCCGCCGAGATCTTCGAGCTCGCGCTCGACGTGCTCTCGCGCGGAGCTGTCCAGCCGGACCTCGCCGGGCGCCACGTGCTCGTCTCCGCCGGCGGCACCCGCGAGTACCTCGACCCGGTGCGCTTCCTCGGCAACCGCTCGAGCGGGCTCCAGGGCTATGCCCTGGCACGCGCCGCGGCTGCCCGGGGCGCCGAGGTCACCCTGGTCGCCGCCAACGTCTCGTTGCCCGACCCGGCCGGCGTGAAGGTGGTCCGGGTCGAGACGACCGCACAGCTGCGCGACGCCGTCCTGGCGGGAGCACCCGCTGCGGACGCCATCGTGATGGCAGCTGCCCCTGCCGACTTCCGTCCGACCGATGTCAGCGACGCCAAGATCAAGAAGTCCGAGGACGGGTCCGCTCCTGCGATCACGCTCGAGCAGAACCCCGACATCCTCAAGGAGATCTCGCAGCACCGCCTGCGCGAGGGCCAGGTGATCGTCGGGTTCGCGGCGGAGACGGGCGACGCAACCGGCTCCGTGCTCGAGCTCGCGACCGCCAAGCTGGCGCGCAAGGGGTGCGACCTGCTGGTCGTCAACGACGTGTCCGGTGGTGCCGTCTTCGGCAGCCCGGACAACGAAGCGGTCATCCTTTCGGCGGCCGGCGTCGCCGCTGATGTGCCGCGCGGGTCCAAGGCGAGCGTGGCGCACGCCATCTGGGATCAGGTTGCCGCTACTCTTCGCGGCTGAGACGGGCGTCCGGGGGCCAAGAGGCGCCGTCTATCGTTGAGTTCAACATCACACCAATGCATGGGAGTGGAACGACTGTGGCTGGACGCCTCTTCACCTCGGAGTCCGTGACCGAGGGTCACCCGGACAAGATCGCCGACCAGATCAGCGACACGATCCTCGACGCCCTCCTGACGGACGACCCGATGAGCCGCGTTGCGGTCGAGACCCTGGTCACCACCGGCCTGGTCATGGTCGCGGGCGAGGTCACCACCTCGACGTACGCGCCGATCGCGCAGCTGGTCCGCAAGAAGGTTCTCGAGATCGGCTACGACGCCTCCGAGAAGGGCTTCGACGGCAACTCCTGCGGCGTGCAGATCGCCATCGGCGCGCAGTCCCCGGACATCGCCCAGGGCGTCGATGACGCCTTCGAGGAGCGCGTGGACGGCTCGGGCGACGAGCTCGACCGCCAGGGCGCCGGCGACCAGGGCCTGATGTTCGGTTACGCCTGCGACGACACGCCGGAGCTCTTCCCGCTCCCGATCAAGATGGCCCAGACGCTCTCCGAGCGCCTGACCGCGGTGCGCAAGGACGGCACGCTCCCGTACCTCCGCCCCGACGGCAAGACCCAGGTCACCATCGAGTACGACGAGGACGACCGCGCTGTCCGCGTCGACACCGTCGTGCTGTCGACGCAGCACTCCGAGGACGTCGACCAGGAGACCCTGGCCAAGGACATCACCGTCCACGTCATCGAGCCGGTCCTCGAGCAGTTCAAGGCCTCCGTGCCCAACGAGGGCCACAAGCTCTTCATCAACCCGACCGGCCGCTTCGTCGTCGGTGGCCCGATGGGTGACGCCGGCCTGACCGGTCGCAAGATCATCGTCGACACCTACGGCGGCATGGCCCGTCACGGTGGTGGCGCCTTCTCCGGCAAGGACCCGTCGAAGGTCGACCGCTCGGCCGCCTACGCGATGCGCTGGGTTGCCAAGAACGTCGTCGCCGCGGGCCTGGCCCGTCGCTGCGAGGCCCAGGTCGCCTACGCGATCGGCGTTGCCAAGCCCGTCGGTGTCTTCATCGAGACCTTCGGCACCGGCGTCATCTCCGACGAGAAGATCCAGGAGGCCGTGCTCGAGGTCTTCGACCTGCGTCCGGCCGCGATCCTGCGCGACCTCGACCTGCGTCGTCCGATCTACGCGAAGACGGCCGCCTACGGTCACTTCGGCCGCGAGCTCCCCGAGTTCACCTGGGAGCGCACGGACCGCGCGGACGCCCTGAAGGCTGCCGCCGGCATCTGAGCAATCGTCGAAACCCGGGTTTTGGTCCGCCGAAACCCGGGTTTTGGCGTCTCCAGACCCGGGTTTCGGCGAGGTTGTGGATCGCGAGTTGCCCTGTCGGTCGTGTCTGTCAGAGTTGCGCCCGTGAGCCGTCCGACCGAGACCGACGACCAGCCGGAGCTGGTCCCCGGGCTGGTGCGCGCCCAGGTGAAGGCCGCGAAGACCCGGGCGGCCAAGGCCGCGGCTCCCGTCGCTCCGGCGGCGGTCGATCCCGTGGCGCGGGTGCTGGTCGACACCGGCCTCGCGCACCTCGACCGGACCTTCGACTACCTGGTGCCGGCCGCGCTTGCCGCTGATGCAGTGCCGGGGGCACGGGTCAAGATCCGCTTCTCCGGTCAGGAGGTCGACGGCTACCTCGTCGAGCGGCTGGTCGCGAGCGAGCACGACGGTCGACTCCAGCCACTGCGGCGGGTGGTGAGCCCGGTGCCGGTGCTCCAGCCGCAGGTCGCTGAGCTCGTCGCGCGCCTCGCCCGGCGCTACGCAGGGTCTCGTGGCGACCTGCTCCGCTTCGCGGTGCCGCCCCGTCACGCCACGGTGGAGAAGGAGCCCATGAGCGCCGCCCCGCCGTGGACGGCGCCAGCCGACCTCACGGCGTGGGGCTCGCCGTGGGATGACATCGAAGGCGGGCGCGAGCTGTTCACCGCGCTCTCGACCGGCGACTCGCCCCGCGCCGTCTGGTCTGCGTCACCCGGCGACATCGCCGGCACTCCCACCTGGTGCGCGCAGATCGCCAGCGCCGTCGTGGCAGCCCGCGCCAGCGGGCGCGGGGCACTCGTCGTGGTGCCCGATGCCCGCGATGCCGGCCGGGTCAGCGCCGCCCTCGCGCGGCTCGACACGCCGCACCGGGTGCTCCAGGCGGACGCGGGTCCGGCACAGCGCTATCGCGACTTCCTCGCGGTGCTCCGGGGCGAGGTCGACGTGGTGGTCGGCACCCGCGCTGCGGCGTACGCACCGGTGCGGGATCTCGGGCTCGTCGTCCTGTGGGACGACGGCGACGACTCCCACGCCGAGCCTCGCTCGCCGTACCCCCATGCGCGCGAGGTCGTCCGTCTGCGCGCCGAGATCGAGGGATGCGCACTCCTCATCGGTGGCACGAGCCGCACACCCGACGCGCAGCTTCTCGTGCGGACGGGCTTCGCCGCCTCTCTGGTTCCGCACCGCGATGCGGTGCGCCGTGCCCTCACGGCAGCCGTGACGGGTGCGACCGATCGAGAGCTCGAGCGTGACCCGTTCGCGCGGACGACGCGGATGCCGCAGCAGGTGCACCAGCTGATCCGTGATGCGCTGGCGGACGGTCCGGTCCTCGTCCAGACGCCTCGGCGCGGTTACGCCGCCGCACTGGCCTGCGAGCGGTGCCGTGCCTCGGCACGATGCACCTCGTGTGCTGGCCCGCTGACCCTGGCCTCGCCGACCGCACCGCCGACGTGCGGTTGGTGCGGCCGTGCCGACGACGCCTGGTCCTGCCCGGAGTGCGGCCACCGCGGGCTCCGCGCTCCGGTGGTGGGGGAGGTGCGCACCGCCGAGGAGCTGGGGCGGGCGTTCCCCGGCGCTCGCGTCTCGTCGTCCGGAGGCGACCGGATCCTCGACACGGTTCCGCCCACGCCACGGACCATCGTGGTGGCGACGCCGGGGGCCGAGCCGGTCGTCGAGGGCGGCGGCTACGCGGCCGTCGTTCTGCTCGACACCTGGCTCATGCTCGCGCGGCCGGACCTCCGGATCCGCGAGGAGGCGCTCCAGCGCTGGATGAACGCCGCCGCGCTGGTTCGCGCCGGCGGTCGGGTGCTGGCGGTGGGTGACGCAGCAGATCCGACGTTGCAGGCCCTGGTCCGGTGGGATCCCGTCGGGCACGCGGAGCGTGAGCTCGCCGATCGCGCCTCGGCCCACATGCCACCGGCGTGCTGCGTGGCGACCCTCATCGGCGACGTCGGAGCTGTCGACGACGCGATGACCCTTCTCTCGCTGCCACCCGGTGCCGAGATCCTCGGCCCGGTCGAGCACGACGATGCCGTCCGCACCGTCCTCAGGGTCCCGTGGGCCACCGGCCAGGCCCTGACCGACGCCCTCGGCGAGCTCCAGCGGGTGCGCTCCGCCCGGCGGCTCGATCCCGTGCGGGTGCAGGTCGATCCACCGACCCTCTGATCCTCTCTAGACTCTGCGGTGTCGTCCCTGTGAAGGAGTTCCGTGGCAGTCCAGCCGATCCGCCTCTTCGGAGACCCGGTGCTGCGCAAGCGCGCCGCTGAGGTCACCACTTTCGACCGCGAGCTGCAGCGCCTCGTGCAGGACCTCACGGACACGATGATGGACGCGCCCGGAGCCGGGCTTGCGGCCCCGCAGATCGGTGTCTCCCTCCGCGTCTTCACCTGGAACGTCGACGGCGAGGTGGGCCACCTGATCAACCCCACGCTCGAGCTCTCCCAGGAGACGCAGGACGGTGCCGAGGGGTGCCTCTCGCTGCCCCACCTGACCTACGACTGCCTGCGTGCACTGTCGGTGGTGGCGGAAGGGTTCAACATGCATGGCGAACCCGTGAAGATCCACGGCTCCGACCTGCTCGCCCGCGCCATCCAGCACGAGACGGACCACCTCGACGGCATCCTCTTCATCGACAAGCTCGACCAGGAGTCCCGCAAGGCCGCCATGCGCCAGATCCGCGACTCGGACTGGTTCGGCGAGGCCGGGCAGCCGCAGATCAAGGTCAGCCCGCACCGCACGAACGGATTCGGTTTCTGATGCGCGTCGTGTTCGCCGGCACCCCCGAGGTCGCCGTTCCCTCGCTCGATGCCATCCACGCGTCGCCGCACGAGGTGATCGCCGTCGTGACGCGACCCGATGCCCCGGCCGGCCGCGGCCGCAAGCTGCTGCCGTCGCCCGTCGCGGTGCGGGCGGAGGAGCTCGGCATCCCGGTCCTCAAGCCGGAGCACCCGCGGGACCCGGACTTCCAGGCCAGGCTCAAGGAGCTCGACCCGGACTGCTGCCCGGTGGTCGCCTACGGAGCCCTGCTCCCGCAGGACGCGCTCGACATCCCGAAGCACGGCTGGGTGAACCTGCACTTCTCGCTGCTCCCGGCCTGGCGCGGCGCGGCGCCGGTGCAGCGTTCGATCTGGGCGGGCGACGAGATCACGGGTGCGACGACGTTCCGGATCGTCAAGGAGCTCGACGCCGGGCCGACGTATGGACTGATGACGGAGCGGATCCGCGACAACGACACGGCGGGCGACCTGCTCGACCGGCTCGCCGAAGGTGGCGCTGGCCTGCTGGTCGCGACGCTCGACGGCATCGAGTCGGGACAGCTCGAGGAGCGCGAGCAGGAGACCGAGGGCCTGCTCTCCTACGCACCCAAGATCCTCGTCGAGGACGCCGAGATCGACTGGTCCGAGATCGCTGTGGGCGTCGACCGCCGGATCCGTGCGTGCAGCCCGTTCCCGGGCGCGTGGAGCACCTTCCAGGGCGAGCGGATCAAGATCGGCCCGGTCACGCCCGGGGCGACGTCGGATCTCGCGCCCGGCCAGATCGAGGTCACCAAGAACGCCGTGTACGTCGGCACCGGCTCCACCGTGGTGAAGCTCGGCGAGGTCAAGGCCTTCGGCAAGAAGCAGATGGCGGCAGCCGACTGGGCGCGCGGTATCCAGGACTTCCCGGCCGACGCACGCTTCGGCGAGGGCTGACGTGGCCGACCCGCGCAGCCGCGGCCGCCGACCCTCCGGTCCCACCTCGGGCGGACATCCGCCGAAGCCGCGTCCCGCCGCCGACCCGGCGCGTCTCGCGGCGTACGACGTGATGACGGCCGTCCGCGTCGACGGTGCCTACACGAACCTGCTGCTCCCGCAGGTCCTGCGGAAGTACGACCTCAGCGGGCGCGACGCAGGCTTCGTGACCGAGCTGGTGAGCGGCACCATCCGCCGCCAGGGCACGTACGACGTGATCATCGGCGCGTGTGCTGACCGGCCGCAGATGAAGATCGAGGCCAAGGTGCTCGATGCGCTGCGCCTCGGCGTGCACCAGCTGCTGGCGATGCGGGTGCCACCGCACGCCGCGATCTCGACGACCGTGACGCTCGTCCGCAGCACGGTCGGTCAGGGGCCTGCGGGGTTCACCAACGCGGTGCTGCGTCGGGTGTCCGAGAAGCCCCTCGAGGAGTGGATCCGGCTCCTCGCCCCGACGAAGGTGCACGAGTTCGCCGCGTTCGCGCACTCGCACCCGCTGTGGGTCGTCGATGCACTGGCCGAGGCCCTGGCCGCGACCAAGCCGGTCGACATGCGCGCGGAGCTCGATGCGCTGCTCGCCGCTGACAACGCCGCACCGAAGGTCATGCTCGTCGCACGTCCCGGACTGGCGAGCATCGACGAGCTCGTCACCGCCGGTGGCGAGCCGACCGGCCGCTCGCCGTACGCCGTCGAGCTGGCCGGTGGAGATCCATCCGGCATCACGGCGGTCGCCGAGGGACGCGCCGGCGTCCAGGACGAGGGCTCGCAGCGCGTGGCGCTCGCCCTTGCCGCTGCTGCCGTCGAGGGTCGCGACGAGAGGTGGCTCGACCTCTGCTCCGGTCCCGGAGGCAAGACGGCGCTGCTCGCCGCCCTGGCCGCCGAGCAAGGAGCCGTGGTCGTCGCCAACGAGCGACAGCACCACCGCGCCCGGCTCGTCGTCGAGGGCACGCGGGCCGCCACCGCGGGTCTCGCCGGCGTGATCACCGGTGACGGCACACGACCGGCGTGGGCGCCCGGGTCCTTCGACCGGATCCTTGTCGACGCGCCGTGCTCGGGTCTGGGCGCGCTGCGGCGTCGCCCCGAGGCGCGCTGGCGCAAGACGCCCGCGGAGATCGACGCCCTGGTCCCGCTCCAGCGGCAGCTGCTCGGCACCGCACTCGACTCGGTGCGGCTCGGTGGCGTCGTCGTCTACGCGACATGTTCGCCAGTGCTCGCGGAGACGCGGCACGTCGTCGAGGCCGTGCTCGCCGAGCGCGACGACGTGGTGCTCGAGCAGACCGAGCAGCTCTGGCCGCACCGCGACGGCTGCGATGCGATGTACTTCGCGGTGCTTCGCCGGTCGACGTCCTAGGGTCGGACCATGGCCAGCCCCTTCGTCGAGATCGAGGTCGATGACCGCGTCGTCAAGGTGACCAACCCGGACCGGGTCTACTTCCCGGAGACCGGCGCGACGAAGCTCGACCTGGTCGACTACTACCTCAGCGTCGGTTCGGGCATCGTCAACGCGCTGCGCGAGCGCCCCTGCATGCTGCACCGGTTCCCGAAGGGGCTGGCGGGGGAGAAGGTCCACCAGAAGCGCTTGCCGGCCGGCGCACCGCCGTGGATCGAGACGGTGGAGCTGTACTTCCCGCGGTGGGGGCGCACCGCCGACGAGCTCTGCGTGACCGAGCTAGGGTCGGTGATCTGGGCCACGCAGATGAGCACCGTCGAGTTCCATCCCTGGAACAGTCGCCGTGCGGACACGGAGAAGCCCGACGAGTGGCGGATCGACCTCGACCCGGGTCCGGAGTGCGACTGGTCGACCGTGCAGCGCACGGCCGGGATCGTCCATGAGCTGCTCGACGAGCTGGGAGCGACCGGCTTCCCCAAGACGAGCGGCGGCAGTGGACTGCACGTCTACGTGCGGATCCCGCCGGAGCACGGCTTCCAGGACGTACGCCGCGCCGCTCACGCCTTCGCGCGCGAGGTGGAACGCCGTTCGTCCGGCCTGGTCACCACGGCGTGGTGGCGCAAGGACCGCGACCCGGCACAGCTCTTCATCGACTACAACCAGAACACCCGGGACCACACGATCGCCGCCGCCTACTCGGTGCGTGGCGTGCCGAACGCGCGGGTGTCGGCACCGGTCACCTGGGACGAGATCCCGGCGTGTGTGCCCGATGACTTCACCATCGAGACCATGCCGGCCCGCTTTGCTGCACTCGGCGACCTGCACGAGTCGATCGACGATCACCCGTGGGACATCCAGCCCCTGCTGGAGTGGGCCGACCGCGACGCGGCGTCGGGGGAGTCGGCCCCCGCCGACGAGTCCTGAGCTTCACTTCCAGAAGACGACCTTGTCGCCGACGTCCTCGGCGGTGGCCCCGACCGCGTCAGCCGCATCTCCCACCGCTTCGGCCGCGTCGCTCACGGTGTCTCCAGCGTCCTGAACCAGCTCGAGGGCGTCATCGACATGGTCAACAGCGATGTCAGCGACCTTGCCTCCCACCTGTTTGCCGGCCCATCCTCCGGCAGCGCCGCCAACGAAGGCGCCTCCCGGAATCGGGGAAAGGAACCCGCCGAGGGCCGCCGCGCACACGATGGTCGCGCCGCCTTCAATCGTGCCGCGGACAGCCGATCGCGTCACCCGCTCGGTATCGGACATCGTGGGGTCGATGGCGTCTTCCTGCCACTGGCTCCGCGCTGACAGTCCCACCGTCAAGACGTTGCCAGTGAGTCTCAGGTCCGCGAGCACCTGCTTCCCGACGGGCTTGGCAGCCTCGAGGACCGATCCGATGCGCCGGATACCGTCATCGGTCGACTGCGACGCCGAGTGGACTGCCCACGAGAGGTGGCCGTTGACCCATCGCCCCGGCAGGCCGGCGACAGCTCCTGGCTGCCGAACCGCCCATGCAGCCATGTCGAGTGCGTCCCCATCCTCTGGGGGAAGGTGCAGGAGTGCGCGTTGCAGCTGGTCAGACGCATCCGGGCCGGGCACGGCAGGAAGGTCTGCACGCAGACGCGCGTGTGCGGTCGACTCAGCAGCCCGCGCCCGCAAGGCAGCCTCGACGGAACGATGACCTGCGTCAGCGAAGAAGCCTGTGGCATCGACCGTGAGCCCGTCGCTGACCGCGAGCTGCGCTGCGTCCGCAAGTGCAGCTGTCACCTCGGAGAGGTCGGCCCCTAGGCGAGTGACGGCCCTCGCCACCACGTCGCAGCGATCGGCTGCCGCGCTCAAGCTGACCCGTGCTCCCGCAATCTGCCCGTCGGCCGCCCGACTGGCAGGTCCGCTCCAGTCGGGCGCCGCACAGTCAGGCGACAGGCGAAGGGCTGCCTGCCGCAGACGCGCCCCGAGATCGGACAGGCGCGAGCCGACGGCCCGACAGCCCGCCGGGTCGCCGTCCACACCCGTGGGCCAGTGCTGCATCGTCACCGGCCCCAGGCGAGCAGCGACGTGGCCACGACGTCATCGACAGCGCCATAGCGACGGGCAGCGTCGACGAGCGCCTCCGCCACCGTGGTCAACTCTGTGCTGTGCCGTCCGACGTCCGCCATCACGGTGGCGATCGCTGCTCCGATGGCCTCAGTCGAGGGCCCAGCTGCCGGTGTCGGAGGAGGCGCAAGGCAGGCGAGGGACTCACCCACGTCGCGGACCACCGATGCGCTCAGCGGAAGGTCCTCAGGGCTGACGGCGAAGTCATTGCTCATGCCTGTGACTACCCCGACAGCCCGCGGTCGATCCGGGCGCGTTCAGGCACCTGTGGAGGGACCTAGACTTCGCCCGTGGCCACGTGCATGCAGATCACCCCGTCGATCCTCAACGCCGACCTGGCGAACCTCGGAGCAGAGGTACGCCGCATCGGCAGCGCCGACATGGTGCACATCGACGTCATGGACAACCACTTCGTCCCGAACCTGACGCTCGGGCTCCCCGTGGTCGAGTCGCTGCGTGCGCACACCGATCTCCCGTTCGATGCGCACCTGATGATCGCCGACCCCGACCGCTGGGCTCCCGCGTACGCCGAGGCGGGCTGCGCGTCCGTGACGTTCCACGTCGAGGCGGCGGCTGCACCCGTGCGCCTCGCGCGCGAGATCCGCAAGCAGGGTGCCCGCGCGTCGATGGCGCTCAAGCCGGCCACCCCGATCGAGCCCTACGAGGACATGCTCGCCGAGCTCGACATGCTGCTGATCATGACCGTGGAGCCCGGTTTCGGCGGGCAGAAGTTCCTCGACATGTGCCTTCCGAAGATCCGCCGTGCCCGCGCCCTGATGGACAAGCACGGCGTCGAGACCTGGCTGCAGGTGGACGGCGGCGTCTCGCTCGAGACGATCGAGCGGTGCGCAGAGGCCGGTGCCGACGTCTTCGTCGCAGGCTCCGCCGTCTACAGCGCCGCCGACCCGGACGCCATGGTCAAGGACCTGCGCGCGAAGGCCGAGGCCGCGCGCGCCTGATCGCTCCGGCCGATCACCCCGCCGGAATTCCCATGCGCCACATGGCGCACCCCACATGGTTGAGACGTCAGCCATGTGCAAGGATTGCGCCGACGAGTTGACACTCGCGTGCACTGGGGGCGGTGAAATTCCGCACCGGCGGTGACTGGATCAGTCCAGAAGTCCGCGACCCGACCGCAGCCAGCGGCCGGTTGACGAAGTGAGAATCTTCGACCGACGGTCAGAGTCCGGATGGAAAGCGCACGCGGTACGACGCCCGCTCACTGCGACCGCCCGCTCCGGCGACACGCGTGACGAGGCTCGCGCCGGCAGCCCCTGGAGTCCGCGACCGGACCCCGAGAGAGCGCCATGGCCTTCACCCCCGCCGAGCAGACCGCGATGCTGCGCGCCCTCGACCTGGCCGCCACCCCCGGCGTACCCCTGGGGCCGAACCCGCGCGTCGGCTGCGTGATCCTCGCGCCGGACGGCTCGACGCTCGTCGAAGGCTTCCACCGGGGTGCGGGGACGGCCCATGCCGAGGCCGCGGCCATCGCCACCGCCCGGGAGCAGGGCATCGACCTGACCGGCGCGACAGCGGTGGTCACCCTCGAGCCGTGCAACCACACCGGCCGTACCGGCCCGTGTGCCCAGGCGCTCATCGGCGCACAGGTGGCCCGCGTCGTCTTCGCCCAGTCCGACCCGAACCCCGAGGCAGCCGGGGGAGCGACCACACTGCGCGACGCCGGCATCGACGTCGAGAACGGACTCATGGCTGATGAGTCCCAGGCAATCAACCGGGTCTGGAGCTTCGCCCTGGCTCACCAGCGTCCGTACGTGACCTGGAAGTTCGCCGCGTCACTGGACGGCCGGAGCGCCGCCGCCGACGGCACGAGCAAGTGGATCACCAGCCGGGCGGCCCGCGTCGACACCCATCGCCTGCGCGGACTGGCAGACACGATGCTCGTCGGCACGAACACCGTCGAGGTGGACGACCCGCAGCTCACCGTCCGCGACGCAGACGACCACCCGATCGAGGACCAGCCGCTGCGCGCGGTCATGGGCATGCGCGATCTCCCCGCCCGCAGCCGGGTCTTCGACGGCAGCGCAGGCACGGTCCACCTCCGCACGCACGACCCCGCCGAGGCGCTCGCCCAGCTCTTCGCGAAGGAACGACGTCACGTCTTCCTCGAGGGCGGCCCGACGCTGGCGTCGGCGTTCTGGAAGGCGGGTCTCGTCGACGAGGTCGTCACGTACGTCGCGCCGGTCCTGCTCGGCGCCGGACGGAATGCCGTCGACGATCTCGGCATTCACACCATCACCGACGCAGCGCACCTGCGCGTCACCGACGTCCGCGTCATCGCGGCCGACGACGAGGACACCTGCGTCCGCATCACCATGACCACCCACGACCCGGTCACGGCCGCCACGGCCGCGCCTGAGGAGGCCTGATGTTCACCGGCATCATCGAAGAGCTCGGCACGGTCGAGGCGATCGACCGCCTCGACGACGCCATCCGGCTCACCATCCGCGCCAGCACGGTGCTCGAGGGCACCGGTCTCGGCGACTCGATCGCGGTCAACGGTGTCTGCCTGACCGTCGTGACCTCCGACGACGCGCTGTGGACCGCCGACGTCATGCAGGAGTCGATCGACAAGAGCTCGATCGGCGACCTCGTGGTCGGCGACACGGTCAACCTGGAGCGCGCCGTCACGGTCGAGAAGCGGCTGGGCGGCCACGTCGTCCAGGGCCACGTCGACACCGTGGGCACGGTCATCGCGCGCGACCCCAGCGAGCACTGGGAGTACGTCGAGGTCGGCTTCCCGGCCGGCTTCGGCCGCTACCTCGTCGACAAGGGGTCGGTGACCATCGACGGCATCAGCCTCACCGTGATTGACCCGACGGAGACCAGCTTCAAGGTCAGCCTCATCCCCGAGACCCTCACCCGAACGACGATGGGCAACCGGCCCGTCGGCTCCCGCGTCAACCTCGAGGCCGACGTCATCGCCAAGCACGTGGAGAAGCTCCTCGCGAGCGCCAACCTCCTGAACGCAGACAGCATCACCAAGCTCATGAAGGAGCAGAACCAGTGAGCACCACCCACACCCCGCAGCCGGAGCAGCAGCACGGCGGCGTCCGCCTGGACGACGTCGAGCTCGCCATCGCGGACATCGCCGCCGGCAAGGCCGTGGTCGTCGTCGACGACGAGGGCCGGGAGAACGAGGGCGACATCATCTTCGCTGCGGCGAAGGCGACCCCCGAGCTGATGGCGTTCACGATTCGCCACTCCAGCGGCGTGATCTGCGCACCGATGCCGGGCGACATGCTCGACCGCCTCGAGATCCCGCTCATGACGCCGCACAACAAGGACGCCTACCGCACGGCGTACACGATCTCCGTGGACGCCCGCGACGGTACGTCGACCGGTATCTCCGCCGCCGACCGCGCTCGCACCGTCAAGGTGCTCGCCGACTCCGCGACCGAGCCGTGGGAGCTGACCCGTCCGGGCCACGTCTTCCCGCTGCGCTACCGCGAGGGCGGCGTGCTCGTCCGTCGCGGCCACACCGAGGCGGCCGTCGACCTGGCCCGTCTCGCCGGGCTGACGCCGGTCGGCGTACTCGTCGAGGTCGTCAACGACGACGGCACCATGAAGCGTGCGCAGGAGCTGCGCGACTTTGCCGACGAGCACGGTCTGAAGATGATCTCGATCGAGGACCTCGTCCGGTTCCGCCGCCGCACCGAGGTGCTGGTCGAGCGCGTGGCGGAGACGAGGCTCCCGACCAAGTACGGCGAGTTCACGGCGTTCGGCTACAAGGTCACCGTCGACGACTCCGAGCACATGGCGCTGGTCCGCGGCGACATCGCTGCGGCCGTCGCGGCGGGTGAGCCCGTGCTGACGCGCGTGCACAGCGAGTGCCTGACCGGCGACGTGTTCGGGTCCGAGCGGTGCGACTGCGGCCCGCAGCTGGAGCAGTCGCTCGAGCAGATCGTCGAGAACGGCACCGGCATCGTGGTCTACCTCCGCGGCCACGAGGGTCGTGGCATCGGCCTGGCCGCGAAGCTCCAGGCGTACGCGCTGCAGGAGCAGGGTCGCGACACCGTCGACGCCAACCTCGACCTCGGCCTTCCCGCCGATGCCCGTCACTACGGCGCGGCGACGCAGATCCTGCGCGACCTCGGCGTCACCAACGTCCGGCTGATCACCAACAACCCGGACAAGTGCACGAGCCTCGCCGACTACGGTGTCGCCGTGGCCGAGCGGGTCGCGCTCGACACGCACGTCAACGAGAACAACGTCGCCTACCTCCGCACCAAGGCGGAGCGCATGGGCCACACCATCGACCTGGACACCCTGGAGGGCAACTCATGAGCGGCGCCGGCGCACCCACCGCAGCACCCACGGACGCCTCCGACCTGCGGGTCGCGATCGTCGCGGGCACCTGGCACGAGCAGGTCATGGAGGGCCTCCTCGCGGGCTCCCAGCGCTGCCTCGACGCCTACCAGGTCAGCAACGCCACCGTCGTTCGTGTGCCTGGTGCCTTCGAGCTGCCGATCGTGGCGCGCGAGCTCGCCCTCAAGGGCTACGACGCCGTCGTCGCGTTCGGCGTCGTCATCCGGGGTGGCACGCCGCACTTCGACTTCGTCTGCAACGCCGCGACCGACGGCCTGACCCGGGTCGCGCTCGACACCGGTGTGCCGGTCGGCTTCGGTGTCCTGACGACCGACAACGACGAGCAGGCGCTCGACCGCGCCGGTCTCGAGGGGTCGAAGGAGGACAAGGGCTGGGAGGCCACGTCCGCCGCGATCGTCACCGCGCAGACGCTGAAGAAGATCCGTCAGGGCTTCTGACCGACGTACTGCCCGAGCCGGCCAAACTGTCAGACTGACAG
>NZ_SJZJ01000025.1 GCF_004337475.1 Nocardioides jejuensis
CTGGTCACCTCCCGCGTGCTCGCCGGCACCATCCGGCGTACCGGTGACGACGAGCGCGACCTCGCGCTGGCCGCGATGCTCGCCCACTCGAGCAAGGACCTCGAGGAGCACGAGTACGCCGTCCGGTCGGTCGCCGAGGCGCTCGAGCCGTACTGCTCGTCGATGAACGTGCCCGAGACGCCGTTCGTCCTGCACCTACCCAACGTGCTGCACCTGGCGACCGACGTCGCGGGTGTCGCCCGCGACGGGGAGTCGTCCCTCGAGCTGGCCGCCGCGCTGCACCCGTCCGCCGCTGTCGGCGGCACCCCGACGCCGGTCGCGCGCGCCCTGATCAGCGAGATCGAGGGCATGGATCGGGGCCGCTACGCCGCTCCGGTCGGCTGGATGGATGCCACCGGTGACGGCGAGTGGGGCATCGCCCTGCGCTCGGGCGTGATCGACGGCGCGACCGTGCGCCTCTTCGCCGGCTGCGGCATCGTCGGTGGCTCCGACCCGCAGGCCGAGCTCGCCGAGTCGCAGGCGAAGTTCGTGCCGGTGCGCGACGCGCTCACCAGCTGAACCGCCGGAATCGTGGCGGCGGGCCGCAGCTCCGCCTAGTCTCCGGCGTGACGCCGGCCGGCGTCGGACCTGCGAACCCAGGAGCCTTCATGAAGAAGCTTGCCGTCGCCCTCGTCGCCGTCAGCGCCCTGTCACTCGCCGCCTGCGGCGGATCGGACACGTCCGCGAAGGACACCGCCAGCCCGTCGCCCTCCACGCTGACGAAGGCGGAGTACCTCAAGCAGGCCGACGCCCTCTGTGCCGGTATGAACGCATCCATCGACAAGGCCAGCCAGACGCTCGGGGACTCCCCTGACGCCGCCGCGCTCGAGGCCTTCACCAACGACACGGTCCTGCCCACGACGAAGAAGGTCATCTCCAAGATCGAGGCTCTGACCCCGCCGGCCGAGCTCAAGGCCCAGGTCGACGCGATGCTGACCGAGGTCAACGCGCAGATCGCCAAGGTCGAGGCGGACTGGAAGTACGGCATGACCCCGAAGGCCTTCACCAAGGCCAACAAGATGGCGATGGATCTCGGCCTTCCTGCCTGCGGCAGCTGACCTTCGGCGTACGACGCGCGGCCGCGACCCCTCCGGGTCGTGGCCGCGCGCGTTTCACCAGCTGAGCTCGGTCGCCTCCGCAACCCGGGCGTAGTCGAGGCCGGCCGCGCCGAGGAAGCGCCCCAGATGCGCGTCCACCGCGCCGAGGCCGCGCGCGCTGTAGACCTCGTCGTGGATCGCGAGGTTGTGTGCCGCGCCGACGCCCCGCGCGAAGTCGATCGCCTCGGAGACCTTCAGCCACGGGGCACTCACCGGCAGGCAGAGCACGTCGACGTGCTCCCCCGGCGCCGTCAGCGCATCACCCGGGTGGAAGAGCCGGGTGTGCCCGTCGCTCACGAGATACCCGCTGTTGTGGATGCGCGGGATCTCGTGGTGGATCTCGGCGTGCATCTCGCCGACGGTCTCGACCTGGAACCCGGCGGCGGTGAAGCCGGTGCCGGGCCGCAGCACCGTCACCCGCTCGCGGACGTCGGGGGCTTCAGCAGCCAGCAGGTCCGCGACGCCGGCGATGGTGAACACCTCCGCGTCGGTACGCCGCAGCAGGTCGGCGTTCACGTGATCGGCGTGCTCGTGGGTGATCAGGACGGCGTCGGCACCGTCGATCGCTTCCGCGCTGGTCCAGACGCCGGGGTCGATGACGAGGACCCGACCCTCGTGCTCGATCCGGACGCAGGCGTGACCGAATTTCACGATCTTCATGGGCCCGACGCTACGCCGTCGTGTGGTCGAGGTAGCACCAGCGCCAGTCCTCATCCGCCTCGGCAGACTGGATGACCGGATGCCCGGTCGCGTGGAAGTGCGCGGTCGCGTGCTGGCCCGCTGACGAGTCGCAGCAGCCGGTGTGGCCGCAGGCCAGGCACTCGCGCAGCGACACCCACGAGCGGCCATCGGCCAGACACTCCTCGCAGGCGGTGCCCGTCGTGACGACGACGGGCGCGGCACGCAGGTGGACGCAGTCCGCACCGCTCTGGCGCAGACCCGTGGAGCTGATCACCCGTGCCCGCTCAGCGGTCGCGGTGAGCAGCACCGACTCCTCCACGTCGAGCATCGCGAGCACCTGGCGTACGACCTCCGACGGCACCGTCCCGGCGCTGCGGATCTCGAGCACGCGCCCGCGCTCGCGACCGTCGGCGGCTCCGCAGCCCAGCGCGAGATCGTCGAGGAGACGCTGCTCCTCGCGCTCTGGCGCGACGGACGGCTCGACCTGGCCCGTGAGGTCCTCGACGACCGCGTGGTCCGCCGACACTCGCCACTCGACGAACGACGCCTCCGGCTGACCGCGGTGTGACCCGTCAGCCGAGGAGGGCCCTGGCCTCGGGAGAGCTGTAGAAGCCGGCGAGGCGGCGGCGGATCAGGCCCTCGAGGACGCCGGCCTCGGCCAGAGCGTCGAGCACCGGCGGGCCGAAACGACGCGCCTCCTCGACGAGGTCCTCGCGGTCGAGCCCGAACTCGGCGAGCAGGTCGTGGAGCGTGAAGGACTCGTAGGTGTCGAAGAAGACCTCGACGCCCGAGGCGACGGCCGCGGCGATGTACGGCGTCGTCCGCAGGTCGAGCCAGAGCTGGTAGATCGCGACGAAGACGTCGACGAGCTGGCCCTCGCTGACCGTGCCCACCAGCTCGCTGAGCGGCCGGGTCGCCAGTGCGTCCCAGACCTCGAGGACGGCGGCGCGGAGCTCGTCGTCGGTCACGGTGTCGGCGGCGTTCTCGCCGAGGTAGCCGAGCAGGACGCCGGCGGCGCGCTCCGCCACCTCGCGGCTGCGCTGGTCCGCGCCGTCGAGGAGGCCGGCGCCGAGCTTCTCGGCGGCGTCGATGCCACTGCTGACGAGCGGCACCCGCTTGGCGATCCGGCGGCCGGTGGCGAGCGGGCCGATGGCCAGACCGCGCATGACCTCGCCGACCCCGGACTGCAGCGTGGCGTTGTCCGCCATGCCGCGCAGGATCCGCTCGCGGATGCCCCGCATCTCGGCGACGACGCTGACCAGCTCCGCGACACGGGCGCGCCCGACGAGGTCGCCGAGGGGCACCTCGTTGGCCGGGTGGCTCCGCACCCGGGCCGCGATGTCCGCGGCGATCTCCGGGATCGCGCCCGGGAGGCGGAAGGTCGCGACGTACTTCAGGGCGACGTCCGTGATCAGGTCGCGCCGCATGACCTGGTCCAGCCGGAGCGTGCCCAGCGTGGCGAGCAGGTGGTCGATCTCGACCACGACCTGCTCCTCGAACCGGTCGCCACGCAGCGCGGCGAGCTCGTGGGCGACATGGGCGTCGAGAAGCTGCTCGGCGAGGCTCATGCCCCCATGATCCCCGATCATGGGCGTACGGCGCTCCCGCGGACGGGTGGGCTGCCTCACGCGAGCGACAGGAAGAGCTTCTCCATCCGTGCGGTGTCGACGCCGTCGGGACCCTCTTCGCGCAGGCACGCCTGCATGCCCGTCGCGACGAGCGCGAAGCCGCTGCGGCTGAGGGCCTTGTTGACCGCCGCGAGCTGGGTCAGCGCGTCCTCGCAGTCCGCACCCTCCTCGAGCATCCGGATGACGGTGGCCAGATGACCGTGCGCCCGCTTCATCCGGGTGATGACGGGCTTGACCTCGTCCTGCGCCAGCTTCATGTCGCGACCTCTCCTGTCGTGGAGTCATGGAGTTTATCCCCCCAGGGGGTTCCATGTTACCGTCCTGAACACAGAACCCCCCGGGGGGTTATTCACCGCATCGGAAGGCACCGCCATGACCACCACGGCCCACTCCCCTCACGGGAAGGCGGTCCTCCGCGACCTCTCGCCGCAGCACCGCGCCCTGCGCCGCGCCATCCCCGACGCGTACGCCGGCTGGAGCGCACTGCACCAGGGCGTCTTCGCCCCGGGCGCCCTCGAGGTGAAGACCAAGGAGCTGATCGCGCTGGCGATCGGCATCGTCGAGGGCTGCGACGGATGCATCGCCTCGCACGGCCAGGCCGCGGCACGCGCTGGCGCCAGCCGCCAGGAGGCGGCCGAGACCATCGGCGTCACGTTCCTGATGCACGGCGGCCCGGCCACCGTCCACGGTGCCCGCGCGTACGAGGCGTTCTGCGAGTTCGCCGACGCCCTCGAGGCCGGCGAGTCCCCCGCCTGACCACGTAACCCGACCCGAGAAGGAGATCACCATGTGTCGCCCCGTCCCCTGCAAGCAGTGTGGCAAGACCACCTGGACCGGCTGCGGCCAGCACGTCGCCGACGTGAAGGCAGTCGTTCCCGCCGCGAACTGGTGCGCCGGGCATGCGGCGCCCGCGGCAACGACTGGCTGGCTCAGCCGTCTGACCCGCCGCTGACCCGCCGTCGGGCTATCCACGCCGTCACTCCGTGACAGTTCCGCAGCGTGTGACAGCTCCGAAATGTCAGCAGGGGCGAAAATGTCAGTCTGACACTTTCGCCCCTGCTGCTGGCTCACTCCCAGGCGGCCTCCGGCCGCTGGTCGCTCGCTACTCCCATTCGATCGTGCCCGGGGGCTTGGACGTCACGTCCAGCGTCACCCGGTTGATCTCCTTGACCTCGTTCGTGATCCGCGTAGAGATCTTCTCGAGCACCTCGTACGGCAGGCGGGCCCAGTCGGCCGTCATCGCGTCCTCGGAGGTGACCGGGCGCAGGACGACCGGGTGGCCGTAGGTGCGGCCGTCACCCTGGACGCCGACCGAGCGGACGTCGGCGAGCAGCACGACCGGCATCTGCCAGATCGAGCCATCGAGGCCGGCCTTCGTCATCTCCTCGCGCGCGATCGCGTCGGCATCGCGCAGGATGTCGAGGCGCTCGCGGGTGACCTCACCGATGATCCGGATGCCGAGGCCGGGACCCGGGAACGGCTGGCGCTGGACGATCACGTCCGGCAGGCCGAGCTGCGCACCCACGGCGCGGACCTCGTCCTTGAAGAGCTCACGCAGCGGCTCGACCAGCTCGAACTCGAGGTCCTCCGGGAGGCCGCCGACGTTGTGGTGGGACTTGATCGTCGAGGTGCCGGCACCGTGGCCCGACTCGACGACATCCGGGTAGAGCGTGCCCTGGACCAGGAAGCCGACCTTCGTGCCCTCGGGCGCCGACTTGATGACCTCGATCTCGGCACCCTCGAAGGCACGGATGAACTCGCGGCCGATGATCTTGCGCTTGGCCTCGGGCTCGGAGACACCGGCGAGCGCGTCGAGGAACTGCTTCTCGGCGTCGACGACGATCAGCTTCGCGCCCGTGGCAGCCACGAAGTCGCGCTCGACCTGCTCGGTCTCGTCCTTGCGCATCAGGCCGTGGTCGACGTACACGCAGGTGAGGCGGTCGCCGATCGCCTTCTGCACGATGGCAGCCGCGACGGCGGAGTCGACGCCGCCGGAGAGGCCACAGATCGCGCGACCCTCGGTGCCGATCTGCTCCTTGATGCGCGCGATCTGCTCGTCGGCGATGTTGCCGATCGTCCAGGTCTGGCGGCAGCCGGCGATGTTCCACAGGAAGTGCTCGAGGACCTGCTGGCCGTGCTCGGAGTGGAGCACCTCCGGGTGCCACTGCACGCCGGCGTAGCCGCGGGCGACGTCCTCGAACGCCGCGACCGGGGTGACCTCGGTCGAGGCGAGGACGGTGAAGCCCTCGGGCGCCGCGACGACCTGGTCGCCGTGCGACATCCAGATGTTGTGGGTGGTCGGCATCCCGGCGAGCAGCGTGCCCGGCTCGAGGACGGTGACCGGCGTACGGCCGTACTCGCGCAGGCCGGTCGCGTCGACCTTGCCGCCGAGCGCCTGCGCCATGGTCTGGAAGCCGTAACACATGCCGAAGACCGGGACCTCGCCGGTGAAGAGCTCACCGTTGAGCGAGGGAGCGCCGTCCTCGTAGACCGACGACGGACCGCCGGAGAGGATGATCGCCTTCGGCTTCTTCGCCAGCATCTCGGCGACGGGCAGCGTGTGCGGCACGATCTCGGAGTAGACCTTGGCCTCGCGGACACGCCGCGCGATCAGCTGGGCGTACTGCGCCCCGAAGTCGACGACGAGGACGAGGTCGTGCGCAGAAGTCTCAGTCACGCGCGGATTCTATCGTCCGTACGCCGCCCTCCCGGACGCCGTCCCGGTCTGGCCACAACCCGCGACTCAACACGCCAAAACCCGGGGCTCGACGCGGCAAAACCCGGGTCTGAACGCGTCAGGACCCCGCCGGGGAGGGAGGGTGGCGGGGTCCTGACCATCCACGCTTTCGTGGAACAGCGCGGACATGGGACCCGGTATGGGAGGGAGCAAGACTCTCCGGGCCCACCCGGTGCAACGACCTCCCCTAGGACGCGTTACGGCCCGGCCCCGAAAGACTCGGGGCCGGGCCGTACGCGGGCCGCTCCGTGGGGCGCGTGGGACGCAGGTGACGTCAGATCATGTCAGCTCACGCCGACGATCGGCAGCCGCAGGGCCGCCGGAGCGGCCTCGGGGACGACCGGGTTCTTCGGCTGGACCGCGGAGATCCGCTGGTAGGCCTCGCCCTGGGCGGGGCGGGTGTCGGCCTCGCCCTTGTTCGGCCAGAACGACAGCGCCCGCTCAGCCTGGGCGGTGATCGTCAGCGACGGGTTGACACCCAGGTTCGCCGAGATCGTGGAGCCGTCCATGATGTGCAGGCCCTCGTAGCCGTACATCCGGTGGAACGGGTCGACGACACCGGTCTCCGCCGAGTCACCGATCGTGCAGCCACCGATGAAGTGCGCGGTGAGCGGGATGTTGAACGGCTCGCCGATCGTGCCGCCCGCGACACCGTTGAGGTTGTCCGCCATCTGGCGTGCGGCCTCGTTGGCGACCGGGATCCACGACGGGTTCTCGCCGCCGTGACCCTGCTTCGACGTCATGAACGAGCCACCACCGGGCAGCTTGACCCGGCGCGTGGTGATCGAGTTGTCGAGCGTCTGCATGACCAGCAGGATCACGACCCGCTCGGACCAGTGCTTCACGTCGTACAGGTTGGTGACGTTCTTCGGGTTGAGGAAGAGCTTGGCGTAGTCCTTCGCCCAGCGACCGAAGCGGCCCGGACCACCGTCGGAGAGCACGGTCTGCATGAGGGCCATGGCGTTGGAGCCCTTGCCGTAGCGCACCGGCTCGATGTGGGTGACCTCGTCGGGGTGCCACGACGACGTGATCGCGACGCCGTCGGTGAAGTCGACGTCGGAGCCACGCTCGGAGATCACACCGAGGATCGACTCCGAGTTGGTGCGGGTGAGGACACCGATGCGGTCGGAGACCTTCGGCAGCGAGCCCTCGTCCTTGAGCTTGTGCAGCAGTTTCTGGGTGCCCAGCGCAGCAGCGGCGAAGATGACGTGGTCCGCTGTGAAGGTCTTGACCGCGGTCTTGCGCGACAGCTTCGCCTTCGTCCAGCGCGCGGTGACGGTGTAGCCGCCGCCGACCTTCGGACGCACGTCGGTGACCGTCGTCAGCGGGTGCACCTCGGCACCGGCCTGCTCGGCCAGGTAGAGGTAGTTCTTGACGAGGGTGTTCTTCGCACCGTGACGGCAGCCAGTCATGCACTCGCCACAGTTGGTGCACGTCGTACGAGCCGGGCCGACGCCGCCGAAGTACGGGTCCTCGACGTCCTTGCCGCCGTCGCGACCGTCCTCGCCACCGAACAGGACGCCGACCGGCGTCATGTGCAGCGAGTCGGCGGTGCCGAACTGCTCGGCCACGCGCGCGACCTCACGGTCGGAGGCGGTCTCGCACGGGTTCGTGACGACGCCCAGCATCCGCTTGGCCTGGTCGTAGTACGGCGCGAGCTCGGACTTCCAGTCGGTGATGTGCGCCCACGAGCGGTCCTTGTAGAACGCGTCGAGGGGTTCGTAGAGCGTGTTGGCGTAGACCAGCGAGCCACCACCGACACCCGCGCCGGCGAGGATCAGGCAGTCCTTGACCATGTCGATGCGCTGGATGCCGTAGGCGCCGATCGCGGGGTTGAAGAGGAACTTCTTCAGGTCCCACGAGGTCTTGGCGAAGTCCTCGTCGCGGAAGCGCGCACCGGCCTCGAGAACGCCGACCTTGTAGCCCTTCTCGGTCAGGCGCAGCGCCGAGACCGAGCCGCCGAAGCCGGACCCGATGACCAGGACGTCGTAGTGCTGACCGCTCACGAGGTGCGGCCCAGCTTGGACATGAGCTTCTCGTTCAGCGTCTGGATGCCGGCCCACTGCTTGTTGTTGAGCGGACCGATCGCGGCGAGAGGCAGCAGCCGCTGCGTGCCGACGGACTGCACCTCGGTGTAGCGGTGGATGCCCTCGGCGCCCTGGCGACGACCGAGGCCAGACTCGCGCATGCCGCCCATCGGCGCCTCGAGGCTGCCGAACGTCGCCGCGTACGCCTCGTTGATGTTGACCGTGCCGGCCTTGATCTCGCGGGCGATGGCGCGGCCGCGCTTGGCGTCCTTGGTCCAGACGGACGCGTTGAGGCCGTAGCAGCCCTCGTTGGCGAGCGCGATCGCCTCGGTCTCCTCGTGGAAGCGGTAGACCGAGATGACCGGGCCGAACGTCTCGTTGGCGTAGATGTCCATCTCGGGCGTGACGCCCTCGAGGATCGTCGGCTCGAGGAAGTACGGCGCGATGTCGGGGCGGTGCTTGCCGCCGGTGAGCACCGTGGCGCCCTTGGAGACGGCGTCCTCGATGTGCGCGAGAGCGGTGTCGAGCTGGTCCTGCGAGATGAGCGAGCCCATGTCGATGGCCCAGTCCTGGCCGGCACCCAGCGTCATCGCCTCGGTGCGGGCGACGAAGCGGCCCACGAAGCGGTCGTAGATCTTGTCGGCCACGAACATGCGCTCGGTGGAGACACAGAGCTGACCCGCGTTGGAGTACGTCGCACGCACGGCGCCCTCGGAGGCGCGCTCGATGTTGGCGTCCTCGAGGATGACGATCGGGTTCTTGCCACCGAGCTCGAGCGAGCAGTTGATCAGGCGCTCGGCGCAGCCGGCGGCAACGCGCTTGCCGGTCGCGGTCGAGCCGGTGAAGCAGATGTAGTCGGCGCGCTCGATGATCGCGGTGCCGACCTTCGAGCCGGGGCCCGCGACCGGGATCCACAGGTCCTCGGGGAAGCCGGCCTCACGGAGCAGCTTCACGCCGACGAGGGCGGTGAGCATGGTCTGGCTGTCGGCCTTGGCGACGACGGCGTTGCCGGCCATGAGCGCCGGGATGCCGTCCGACATCGCCATCGTGAACGGGTAGTTCCACGGCGAGATGATGCCGACGACGCCCTTGGGCACGCGGTTGAGGTCGATGCGGGTGAGGCCCGGGAGGACACCCTGACGACGCTGGGTGTCCAGGTGACGGTGCGCGGTGCGCGCGTAGTAACGCGCGGTCAGCGCGACGTGGAAGACCTCGTTGTACGCGTCGCGACGCGCCTTCGCGGACTCCCAGACGGCGATGTCCATGATCTCGTCGGCGTTGGCCAGGACGAGGTCGTGGAAGCGCATCAGGATCGCGGCACGCTCGTCGATCGAGGTGCGGGCCCACTTCGCCTGCGCGGCACGCGCACGGGTGAAGGCGGACGTCACGTCGTCGATCGAGGACTGCGGGATGACGCCGAGCGGCTGGCCGTTGATCGGCGACACCGACGGGACCACGTTGCCCGAGGTCGCGAGGAGCTGATCGGTCAGCGACGCGACGTACTGCGGGTCGAGGGCGTAGGAGCCCTCGATGTTGTGCTCGGGGTCGTGCGGTCCGTCGACCGTGCCCTTGTTCTCGGACGGCTCGTTGCTGCGTGCGCTCATGGGTCGAGGGTAGGCGACACGATGTCTCATTAACCAGCGTTCAACAGGTGTGAGACTTTTTACACTCTCCGTGGAGATGTCAACTGTCCAGCGGGTCCTCAGATGAGGTCCGGGAGGCTGACGCGGGCCTCGTCCGCCTCCTGGTCGGTCAGCATCTTCTGGCTCTGCCGCTCCGCCTCGACGCGTCGGCGGTAGTGGTCCACCTCGGCCGCGAGGCGATCCTCGGTCCACCCCAGGAGCTCGCCGATCAGGCGCGCCACCTCGGGTGCCGCCCCGACGCCCCGGTCGAACGTCTCGATCGAGATCCGCGTACGCCGCACCAGCACGTCGTCGAGGTGGCGGGCGCCCTCGTGGGTCACCGCGTGGACCACCTCGGCAGCCAGGTAGTCCTCCGCGCCCGCGAGCGGGGCGGAGAGGTCGGGCCGGTCCGCGATCAGGTCGAGGATGTCGTCGATGCGGCCGCCGTGACGACCGAGCAGGTGGTCGATCCGGGCCAGGTGCAGTCCACTGCGGCGGGCCAGCATGACCCGCTGGTTGGCGCGGGTCTCGTAGCCGTCGGCGCCGACGAGCGGCACCCGGTCGGTGATCGAGTCGCGCACCATCGGCGAGCCACCGCTGCGCAGCGAGTGGCTGGCCGCATCGATCGCATCCTTCGCCATCACCCGGTACGTCGTGAGCTTGCCGCCGGCGATCATCACCAGGCCCGGCACCGGCGTGACCACGGTGTGCTCGCGGCTGATCCGGCTGGTCGGCTCGGACTCGCCGGAGAGCAGCGGCCGCAACCCGGCGTACACGCCCTCGACGTCATCGTGGTCGAGCGGCTCGCGCAGGATCCGGTTGACGTGCTCGAGGATGTAGTCGATGTCCGTGCGGCTCGCGGCGGGGTGCGCCCGGTCGAGGTCCCAGGCGGTGTCCGTCGTGCCGATGATCCAGTGCCGGCCCCACGGGATCACGAAGAGCACCGACGTCTCGGTGCGGACGATGAAGCCCGACTCCGACCGGATCCGGTCGCGCGGGACGACGATGTGGATGCCCTTGCTGGCCTTGACGTGCAAGGAGCCACGGCCACCGACGAGCTCCTGGATCTCGTCGGTCCAGACCCCGGCGGCGTTGACGATGACGCGGGCCCGGATCTCGAAGACCTCCTCCTTCTCCAGGTCGAACGCCTTCACCCCGACGACCCGCTCCCCCTCGCGGATGAAGCCGATGCACGCCGTGCGGGTGGCGATCTGCGCTCCGTGCGCCGCAGCGGTGCGGGCGACGGTCATCACCAGTCGGGCGTCGTCGACCTGCGCGTCGTAGTACTGGATCGCGCCCGCGAGCTTGGAGGCCTTGAAGTCGGGGGCGATCCGCGCCACCGCCTTGCGACTGAGGTGCCGGTGCCGCGGGAGGCCCATGTCGCCGCCGTTCTCAGCGAGGGCGCCGAACTTGGCCATCGCGTCGTAGAAGGCGAGGCCGGCTCCGACGTACGGCCGCTCCCAGCCGCGACGGGTCAACGGGTAGAGGAACGGGACCGGCCTGACCAGGTGCGGAGCGAGCCGGGTGAGCAGCAGTCCGCGCTCGTGCAGCGCCTCCCTGACCAGCGCGAAGTCCATCATCTCGAGGTAGCGGAGACCTCCGTGGACCAGCTTGCTGCTCCGGCTCGACGTGCCGGAGGCGAGGTCGCGCTGCTCGATCAGCCCGGTGGTGAGACCGCGCGTGACCGCGTCGAGCGCGGCTCCGACTCCCGTGATGCCACCGCCGACGACGAGGACGTCGACCTCGTTGCCGGGCGTGCCCAGCTGCTCGAGCGCGGTCTCCCGCGCCTCCGGACTCAGCGCACTGGCGTTACCCATGCCCCTTGTCTACTCCCCCACACACGTCGAAACCCGGGTTTCGCCGCGGCGAGACCCGGGTTTCGGCGTACGAAGGTCAGGAGTTGACGACGATCTCGACGCGCTGGAACTCCTTGAGCTCCGTGTAGCCGGTCGTGGCCATCGAGCGCTTCAGCGCGCCGATGAGGTTCATCGTGCCGTCGGCGACGCGGGACGGTCCGAGGAGGACCTCCTCCATGGTGCCGACCGTGCCGAACTCGACGCGCTCACCGCGCGGCAGCTCCTCGTGGTGCGCCTCGGTGCCCCAGTGGAAGCCGGCGCCCGGCGCGTCGGACGCACGCGCGAAGGGCGAACCCACCATGACCGCGTCCGCGCCGCAGGCGATCGCCTTGGCGATGTCACCCGAGCGGCCGATCGATCCGTCGGCGATGACGTGCACGTAGCGACCGCCTGACTCGTCGAGGTAGTCGCGACGGGCAGCGGCGACGTCGGCGACGGCGGAGGCCATCGGGACCGCGACGCCGAGCACCGTGCGGGTGGTGTGGGCGGCGCCGCCACCGAACCCGACCAGTACGCCGGCGGCGCCGGTGCGCATCAGGTGCAGGGCCGCGGTGTACGTCGCGCAGCCACCGACGATGACCGGGACGTCGAGCTCGTAGATGAACTCCTTGAGGTTCAGCGGCTCCGCCTGGCTGCTCACGTGCTCCGCCGAGACGGTCGTGCCGCGGATGACGAACATGTCGACGCCCGCGTCGACGACGCACTTGGCGAACTCCTTGGTGCGCTGCGGTGACAGCGAGCCAGCGACGGTGACGCCGGACTCCCGGATCTCGCGCAGGCGCGCGGTGATCAGCTCGGGCTTGATCGGCTCGGCGTAGATCTCCTGCATGCGGCGGGTCGCGTCGAGGCCCCGCAGGCCCGCGACCTCGGCGAGCAGCGCGGTCGGGTCCTCGTAGCGGGTCCAGAGACCCTCGAGGTTGAGGACGCCCAGACCACCGAGCTTGCCCAGCGCGATCGCGCTCGATGGCGACATGACCGAGTCCATCGGCGCGGCGACGACCGGCAGGTCGAAGCGGTACGCGTCGATCTGCCACGCAACGCTGACCTCCTCGGGGTCGCGCGTGCGCCGCGAGGGCACGATCGCGATGTCGTCGAAGGAGTACGCGCGGCGAGCACGCTTGGCGCGGCCGATCTCGATCTCAGTCACCGGGGCAGTCTAGAGGCAGCACCAGCCGTCGTACGCCGTCAGCCGACGTCGAAGAGGTTCTTCTGACCGAGCTTGTAGCGGGTGGCGTCGATGAGCTTGAACGCCTCCCACTCGATCGGCCGGTACATCTTCATGATCTTCGCGCGGGTCGCGGTCGATCCGGACGCGTCGAGGATCGCGTTGGCGGCCGTGCGGCCCGACTCGTTGGCGCCCTCCATGGTCGCGAGGTCGATGTTGGTGCGCACGAAGTCGCCGGCGAGGAAGAAGTTCGGGATCTTCGTCGTCGAGGTCGGGCGGTCCTTCCAGGAGTCCACGGTGTTGACCAGGAGCGGCTCCTCGTTGGTGTTCTCCCCCGTCGAGGCGTGGAACTGGATGCCCGGGTCGAGGTGCCACGAGTGGACGATGTCGTCGGGCAGGACCGAGCTGCCGGTGTCCTCCAGCGCCGCCTTCATCTGGGCCCACGCCTCGTTGAAGACCTCCTGGCGCGTGCATTCCTTGGCGGTCTTGCCGTAGAGGATGCCGGGGGTCGTCCAGTCCGAGATGTCGATGGAGAGACAGTCGACCGCGGTGCCGTCGCCGTACGTCGCCGCGAAGTTCTTCTCCCAGAACTGACCCTGCGTGAGGCCGGTGATCGACCACGGCGAGTCCATGAAGGCGATGTGGCCCTTGGTGATGTTGAGCGGCCGCTTGAGGAAGATCTGCAGGCCGTTCATCCAGTCCACGAAGAGGTTGTGCAGGCGCGAGAGCGACGGGTCGAGCCCGAGCACCGGAGCGGTGAGCAGCTTCGCGAGACGCTCGACGGGCATGGCACTGACGTACCAGTCAGCGGTGATCGCGAACGTCGTGCCGTCGGCCCGTCGTGCCCGTGCGCCACTGATCTTCCCGGCGCCGACGGTGAGGCCGGTGACCGTCGCACCGGTCACGAACTTCACGCCCTTCTGCCGCAGCAGGGCGACCCACGGGTCGATCCAGACCTCGTTGGTCGGGCCGTCGAGCACCTGGTCGGCGTGACCGGTCGTGCCGAGGCCGGCCAGCGCGTAGATGAACGCCTCGGCCATGTTGCCGATCGTGCGGGTGCTGGCGATCTCCTCCTTGGCAGCGACGAGCGCGCGCGTCAGGCCGCGTGCGGCGACCTGCTGGTACTCCTTGGAGCGCTTGGCCGCGCCGACGAAGTCCCACCAGGAGGTCTTCTCCCACTGGCCCATGCGGCGGGCGTCGCAGCTGGACAGGTAGACCAGCACACGGGAGGCGAAGTACGACGCCTCGACCGGTGACAGCTCCTGACCGCCGAGCCACTCGTCGCGGATCAGCCGCTGCAGCGCCTCGGGCGTCTTGAGGTCGCGCGGATCCGGGATGAAGCCGAACAGCTGGGCGTCGTTACGACCGCCCGATCGCGGGAAGTAGGGCACCGGTGCCGGCACGAGGTTGTCCTTGACGCCGTGCTTGTTGTCGGCGAACGGGATCCGCGACATCGTGTCGGGCACGTGCTTGTAGAAGCCGGGGAAGAACCGGAAGCCGTGCTCGCCCGGCAGCGGCAGCCGACCGCCCGCGGCCGTGCCCGCGACCGGGATGCTGCGCGCCTTGCCGCCGAGCTGGTTGCGCTCGTAGACGGTCACCTCGTAGCCGCGTTCGATCAGCTCGAACGCCGCCGACAGGCCGGCCATGCCTCCGCCCAGGATGGCGACCTTCTTCTTCGTCACCGCACCGAGCGCGGGCGACGGGACGACGGCGGCCGCTGCGGCGGCAACCCCGGAGGTGGCCAGGACGCTGCGGCGCGAGATCTGCTGCTTCGACGTGTTCACATCAGATGACAACGCCAGTAGTCGTGATCGGTCACGCCATCGGGTCAGCGGCCGCGCAGCTCGTCGAGCTCGCGGCGTTCGCGCTTGGTGGGTCGCCCGGCTCCGCGCTCACGGGCGAAGACCGGCGCCGCACGCTGCTCCTTCGGCGGCAGGGCGGGCGTGCGGTCCTCGCAGGCGAGGACTGCGACGGGCGCGCCGACCCGCTTGACCAGCAGCTGCTTCACGATCACCAGGTGCTCACGATCCGTGTAGACACGGACCTCGTCGCCGACCTTGACCGGCTGCGACGCCTTGGCGCGCACGCCGTTGATCCGGATGTGGCCGGCCTTGGCGCCGGCGGTCGCCTGCGAGCGGCTCTTGTAGAGCCGCACCGCCCAGCACCAGGCGTCGACGCGGACGCTCCCCTCGCTCATGTGCCGAGGCTAGCCCCGCGAACGCCGAAGGCCCGGCGTCCTGGGACACCGGGCCTTCGTGCGAGCGTGGTCAGCGCGCCGAGTAGTTGGGCGCCTCGACGGTCATCTCGATGTGGTGCGGGTGGCTCTCCTTGAGGGAGGCCGACGTGATCCGGATGAACTGACCCTTGGTCTGCAGGTCCGGGACGGTGCGCGCGCCGACGTAGAACATCGACTGCTGCAGGCCACCGACGAGCTGGTGCGTGACGGCGGCGAGCGGGCCGCGGTAGGCCACCCGGCCCTCGACACCCTCGGGCACGATCTTGTCGTCGCTGGTGACCTCGGCCTGGAAGTAGCGGTCCTTGGAGTAGGACTTCTTGCCACGCGAGGACATGGCGCCCAGCGAGCCCATGCCGCGGTAGGTCTTGAACTGCTTGCCCTGGTGGAAGACGATCTCGCCCGGCGACTCCTCGGTGCCCGCGAGCATCGAGCCGATCATGACGGTCGAGGCACCGGCGACCAGCGCCTTGGCGATGTCGCCGGACTGCTGCAGACCACCGTCGGCGATGACCGGAACGCCGGCCGGGGTCGCCGCGAGTGACGCCTCGTAGACCGCGGTGACCTGCGGGACGCCACAACCGGTGACGACGCGGGTGGTGCAGATCGAGCCGGGTCCGAAGCCGACCTTGACCGCGTCAGCACCGGCGTCGACGAACGCCTGCGCGCCGGCGCGGGTCGCGACGTTGCCGCCGATGACCTGGACGTGCTTGGTGGCCGGGTCGTTCTTCAGCTTGCGGACCATGTCGAGCAGGAGGTGCACGTGGCCGTGCGCGGTGTCGGCGACCAGGACGTCAACGCCGGCCTCGACCAGGGTGTTCGCGCGCTCCCAGGCGTCGCCGAAGTAGCCGACGGCGGCACCCACGAGAAGTCGGCCGTCCGCGTCACGCGAGGCGTCGGGGAACTGCTCGCCCTTGACGAAGTCCTTGACCGTGATCAGGCCGACGAGCTTGCCGTTGGCGTCGATCAGCGGGAGGCGCTCGAGCTTGTGCTTGCGCAGCAGCATCGTCGCGTCGTCGCGCGAGATGCCGGCGGGCCCGGTGATGAGCGGCATGCGTGTCATCACCTCGTCGACCTTGGTGGTCGACCACTCGGCCACCGGCGTGAACCGGAGGTCGCGGTTGGTGATGATGCCGACGAGGTTGTTGTCGGTGTCGACGACCGGCAGGCCGGACACGCGGTACTCGCCACAGATCGCGTCGAGCTGCTCGAGCGTCTTGTCAGCGGTGATCGTGACCGGGTTGGAGATGATGCCGGTCTGGGTCCGCTTGACCAGGTCGACCTGGTAGGCCTGCTCCTCGGTCGAGAGGTTGCGGTGCAGGATGCCGATGCCGCCCTGGCGCGCCATGGCGATCGCCATGCGCGACTCGGTGACGGTGTCCATCGCTGCGGAGATGAGCGGGACCTTCAGCGAGATCTCCCGCGTGAGCTTCGACGTGGTGTCGATGTCGGCGGGGTTGAGGTCCGACTCCCCCGGCAGCAGCAGGACGTCGTCGTACGTGAGGCCGAGTGCAGCAAACTTGTCGGGGAGCTCCATTGCGCCATTCTATGGGGCCGCCGGAGGCGATTCGACATGGGCTGGCCCACACGGACAGCCCACGGCAACCGCCCCCGAGGGCGCGTCGGGCGTCAGGCTGGGACCTGCTTCAGGTCGCGCAGGGGCACCCGGACGGTGAGCGTCTCCGCGGCCATCCGGATCCGGCCACGCAGGCCGGCCGAGAGGACCATCGGCAGGACCGCCTGGTTGTCGACGCCGGTGGTCATGACGAGGGTCGTGGCCTCGTCGGCCAGCGCCTTCCGGGCCACCTCGCGCAGCATCCGCTGGCCGATCCCGCGACGCTGGAAGTCGGGGATGACGCGCAGCGAGAGCTCGAGCGCACCCGCCTCCTCGGTGGGACGCAGCCGCGCCGTGGCGACCGTGACGCCGTCGAGCACCGCCACCACACCGTCCGGCTTGATCTCGAACGACGGCCCGCCCGCGCTCCGGTCCGGAACGCGCACCACATCGGGCTTGAACATCCGCGACATCACGTCGCCGACCAGGTCAGCCAACGCGGTCCCGCGGGCGATCTCCGTCGGCGTGAACGGCGCGGTCCGGTGGATCTGCACGCGCACGTCACCGACCGCGAGGTCCATGACGTCCTGCTCCGGGCCGCCGTCACGGCGTTCGGGCTCGGCGTCGAAGAGCTTCGCCACGATCTCCGGGAACGACGCCGGGTGCCCCGCGATCGCCCGGGCGGCCCGGACGTAGCGGGTCGGCTGGTCGACGAGGGCGTTCTCCGTGCAGCGGACGGCGGAGGCTTCGGTGCCTCCTGACTTCTCGACGAGCCGTGCGAGGTCGGCCTCGCTCCACCCTGACGGCGTACGCAGAATGAGCTCGTCGGTCACCGTGTCGACACCGGGGAAGATCTGCAGGCCGAGAATGTTGACGCCGGCTTCGCCGCAGTTCTGCGCAAGGACTGCGAGCGTTCCGGGCTGGTCCGGAAGGGTGGCGCGAACTCTCCACAGCATGACGATCTCCCTCAGGTCGACGGTGCTTGCCCCCTCGAAGGGGACACAGCCACCGTGACAGACCGGGATTGCCGCCCCGGGTCGGGAATGTTTCGCCTGTGCAACCTCACCGCCTCAGGCGGCGGGCTGCTTCTCGGACTCGACCTGCTCCGCCGGCGCCCAGCCCGGAGGGCCCCAGACGTAGCCCCAGCGGTCACGCCAGCTGGCGGCGTTGCGGACCTGGCGCAGCAGGGCGCCGAACGCGGCGTACTCCAGCTTGAAGGTGTTGAAGGTCTCGACCTTGTACGTGAGGCCGTACGTCGGGCGCTGGATCTCCTCCTGGAACGTGCCGAACATGCGGTCCCAGATGATCAGGATGCCGGCGTAGTTGCGGTCGAGGTAGATCTCGTCGGAGCCGTGGTGGACGCGGTGGTGCGACGGGGTGTTGAAGATGAACTCGAACCAGCGCGGGAGCTTGCCGATCAGCTCGGTGTGCGTGAAGAACTGCCAGACCAGGTTGACGCTGAAGCAGACGTAGAGGGTCCACGGCGCGAAGCCGAGGAGCGGCAGCGGGAGGAAGAAGAAGAGGTCGAACCACGGGTTCCACTTCTGCCGGAGCGCGGTGCCGAAGTTCATGTACTCGCTGGAGTGGTGCGACTGGTGCGCGGTCCAGCCGATGTTGTGCTCGTGGACGAACCGGTGCGTGCAGTAGAACGCCAGGTCGAGCGCGAGCATCGCGGCGACCCAGTAGCCGATGCTGCCGGTCCCCCACTGGATCGGCGCCACGTTGAGGTAGACCCACTGGTAGAGGAAGAACGTCAGCACCTTGAAGACGGTCAGCCAGAAGATCGAGCCGAGGCCCATCGAGATCGAGGCCCAGAAGTCGCGGCTCTTGTAGCCGGTCCGCGGCTTGGTGCCGGCAGCGACGCCCTCGTCGTCGAGCCAGGTCATCGCGGCGATCTCGAGCACGATCGAGAGCAGGAAGAACGGGATGGCGTAGGCCACCGGGTTGTGCTGCAGCGACAGCACCTGGTCGAGGTCGTACATCGGGTCTCCGGGTTTCTCTGGTCAGTCCAGTGTCGACTGCGGGATCGAGCCTGTCGAGGCTATATGACTCTTGAGTAAGTTAACCCCGGGTCATATGCCATGTCTAGACTCTCCTCCGTGAGCAGCGCCACCCGCACCCCTCGACCGAACGCCGGCACCAAGGGCGTCGCGCGCCCCGAGCGGGAGGCGCAGATCGTCGAGGCGGGCTGCCGCCTCTTCGGCGAGCGTGGCTACATCGGCACCTCGGTCGCCGATGTCGCCGAGTCCGCGGGCATCTCCAAGCCGCTGATCTACAACTACTTCGGGTCCAAGGACGGCCTGCACGTCGCCTGCGTGCAGCACGCCTCCGGCGTACTCGTCAGCGAGATCGAGCGGACGGCGGCCTCCGGCACGATCGGCTTCGCGCGCGCGGCCGTCACTCTCGACGGCATGTTCCGCCTGCTCGAGCCGCGGCCGTGGCTGTGGCGCGTGGTCTTCGACGCGACGGCACCTCGCGAGGGCGAAGCCCAGGCCTGGCTCGCGGAGCACGAACGCCGCATCATCGACTTCGGTCGCGAGGGCGTCGCCGAGCTGATGCACCTCTCCGGCAACCACGACGACCTCGACATCGACGCCATGCGCGCCGCCTGGGAGTCGATCTTCCGCTCGCTGGTCAACTGGTGGCTCGACCACCCCGGCGACTCCCCCGAGGAGATGACGCAGCGCTGCCTGCGGATCTTCACCACGGTCTTCGGCGAGCTCGACCTCGCCGGCACGGCGCTGGGCTGACCCGTCCGGCCGCCTGCGCGAAACTGTCAGGCTGACACTTTCGCCCAGCCTGACAGTTCGGAAGTGTCAGATCCTGCAGAAGGTTCAGCCTGACACTTTGGCGGGGCGCTCAGGCGGCGTTCGGCAGCGAGAGGTAGAACGACGCTCCCTGGCCGACGCGCCCCTCGGCACGGATCGCGCCACCGTGGAGCTCGACAATCCGGGCCACCGAGGCCAGACCCAGACCCGTGCCGGGGAAGTCGCGGCTGTCGTGCAGCCTGGTCAGCGGGCGGAAGAGATCGTCGGTCCGCAGCGGATCGAAGCCGGCGCCGTTGTCCGCGACGACGAAGGTGTCCTGGCGCGGGCCAGCGGAGGTCCGGGCGAGACGGATCCGCGGCGCCTCCTGCCGACCCGTGTACTTGAAGGCGTTGTCGAGCAGGTTGCGCAGCATCAGGTCCGCCATCACCGGGTCGAGGTGCGCGCGCATCCCGTCCTCGATGTCGAGGTCGACGTCCCGACCGGCCCCACGCAGGAGGGGCTGGGCGATCTCGTCGGCGAGCGCCGTCAGGTCGACGGCCTCCGGCCGGAGCTCGGCGTGGGTGATCCGGTAGACCGCGAGCATCCGGTCGATCTGCGCGTCGAGCCGCTGCCCGGACCGCAGGATCGTGCGGGCGAACTCGCGGACGACGTCGGGGTCGGTCTCATCCACCAGCAGCTCCGCGCAGCCGAGCATCGCGAAGAGCGGGTTGCGCAGATCGTGCACCAGCGTGTGCACGGCCGACTCGAGGTGATCGCGCTCAGCCGCCCGGCGTACGACGGCACCGCGGAGCTCGAGGTTCTCCAGGGCGACGGCCGCACTGTTGGCCAGCACCTCGACGAGCCGCACCTGCTCGGCCGACGGCTCGTGGGGCTCGCTCCAGTAGGCGCCGAGCGCACCGATCGGGGCCTCGCGCCGGATCGGCACCATCGCCATGCTCTGCACGAACGTCGGACGGTAGGCGTCGTGAGGCACCCGCTCGTCGACGTAGATGTCGGGGATGACCACGGACTCCCGATGCAGCATCGCCCAGCCGCTCACGCAGGCCGTGAGCGGGAAGCGCAGCCCCTTCCAGAGCGGACCCACCGCGTCCTCGTCGGCGTAGAAGCACTTCTCGTCCTCGCGCAGCACGAACGTCGCGCCGTCGGCGTCCATCAGGTCACGAACGGCTCGGGCGACGATCGACGTCACGCGCTCGACCGAGTCGGCGGTCGAGAGTCGCTCGATCACCGAGGTCAGCAGCTGTCCGGTCGCGGCAGGGTCCTTCACGCGCCCAACCCTAAAAGGGACGAATCATCCGCCGCGTCAGCCTTTCGTAGGGTTTCCGCCGATCCTTTCGGCCTACGCGCGACCACGTCGACGTGCGTGGGAAATGCCGAACGGGGCCGGGAGACCACGCAGGTGCATGGTTCCCGGCCCCGCCTGGAGCGTGAGCCCTCGGTCGATCAGTGACCGTGGCCGTGGCCGTGCCCGTGGCCGGCAGCCTCGGGCTCCTCGTCGACCGGCTTCTCGACGACCAGGGTCTCGGTCGTCAGCAGCATGGCCGCGATGGACGTCGCGTTGACCAGGGCCGAGCGGGTGACCTTGACCGGGTCGAGGACGCCCTGGGCGACCAGGTCGCCGTACTCGCCGGTCGCGGCGTTGAAGCCGTACGACGTGCCGTTGGCAGCCCCGCCCTCGCGGACCTTGGTGGTCACGACGTAGCCGTTGTCGCCACCGTTCTCGGCGATCCAGCGGAGCGGCTCGTCGGCAGCCTTGCGCACGATGCGCACGCCCGCCGCCTCGTCGCCCTCGAGGCCGAGGTCGTCAGCGAGCACGGAGACCGCGTGGATGAGCGCCGAGCCGCCACCGGCGACGATGCCCTCCTCGATCGCGGCGCGCGTCGCGGAGACGGCGTCCTCGATCCGGTGCTTCTTCTCCTTGAGCTCGACCTCGGTCGCGGCACCCACCTTGATGACGCAGACGCCGCCGGCCAGCTTGGCCAGGCGCTCCTGCAGCTTCTCGGTGTCCCAGTCGGAGTCGGACTTCTCGATCTCCATCTTGATCTGGTTGACGCGACCCTCGACGGCAGCGGCGTCGCCGGCACCCTCGACGATCGTGGTGTTGTCCTTGGTCGCCACGACGCGGCGCGCGCGACCCAGGACGTCCAGGTCGATCTGGTCGAGCTTGAGGCCCACCTCGGACGCGATGACCTGACCACCGGTCAGGATCGCGATGTCCTGCATGATCTGCTTGCGGCGGTCACCGAAACCGGCGGCCTTGACCACGACGGCATTGAACGTACCGCGGATCTTGTTGACGACGAGCGTCGACAGAGCCTCGCCCTCGACCTCCTCGGCGATGATCACGAGCGGCTTGCCCGTCTGCATGACCTTCTCGAGGATCGGCAGGAGCTCCTGGATGGAGGAGATCTTGCCGGGGTTGATCAGGATGTAGGGGTCGTCGAGGACGGCCTCCATACGCTCCGGGTCGGTCACGAAGTACGGGGACGTGTAGCCCTTGTCCCACTGCATGCCCTCGGTGAACTCGAGCTCGGTGCCCATCGTGTTGGACTCGTCGACGGTGATGACACCGTCCTTGCCGACCTTGTCGAAGGCGTCGGCCAGCAGGTCGCCGATGAGGCTGTCACGACTCGAGATCGTGGCCACGTTGGCCATGTCCTCGCGCGAGTCGACCTCACGGGCGGCCTCGAGCAGCGCCTCGGAGACCTTGGCGGCCGCGGCGTCCATGCCGCGCTTGAGACCCATCGGGTTGGCGCCGGCGGCGACGGCCCGCAGGCCCTCGTGCACCATCGCCTGCGCCAGGACCGTCGCCGTCGTGGTGCCGTCACCGGCGACGTCGTTGGTCTTGGTCGCGACCTCCTTGGTGAGCTGCGCACCAAGGTTCTCGAACGGGTCGTCCAGCTCGATCTCACGCGCGACGGTGACACCGTCGTTGGTGATGGTCGGGGCGCCCCACTTCTTGTCGAGGACGACGTAGCGACCCTTGGGGCCGAGCGTCACCTTGACGGCGTTGGCGAGGGCGTCGACGCCGCGCTCGAGCGAGCGGCGCGCGTCCTCGTCGAACGCGAGGATCTTCGGCATCAGCCGATGACCGCGAGGATGTCGCGGGCGCTCAGGATGAGGTACTCGCCACCGGCGTACTTGACCTCGGTGCCGCCGTACTTCGAGTAGATGACCTTGTCGCCGACGGCCACGTCGAGCGGGACGCGGTTGCCGTTGTCGTCGATGCGACCCGGACCGATGGCCAGGACCTCGCCCTCCTGGGGCTTCTCCTTGGCGGTGTCCGGGATGACCAGGCCGGAGGCGGTGGTCTGCTCGGCCTCGACCTGCTTGACGATGATGCGGTCCTCGAGGGGCTTGATGTTGATCGACACGGTCGACCTCCACTTTCCACGTTGTGCCGGATGCCGTCGGGCGGGCGCCCGCGGCGAAGTCTTCGCCTGCGAACCAGAGCGCCGTCGCGGGGGTCGCACCGTGTCGCAAGCGTTGGCACACTCAGGACGAGAGTGCCAGCGCCGACGTTAGCACTCGACCAAACCGAGTGCCAGAAGGATCAGCGACTGTCCGGGCAGTGCGACCAGAGTCCGCGCCCTGCGGACCGTGCCGCGGACTCGGCGGCGCGGATCCGCTCGAGGTGACGGTCGTTGGGCCGGTAGAAGAGCACCCGCGCCAGGCCGCGGCGTACCAGCGCCTCATTGACGAAGACACCGCGCTCGTTCCAGACGTAGCCAAGCGTGCGGCCGTAGCGGTCGTGGAGCTCGCGGTCGGTCTGCACCCACGCCGTGCTCCCCTGCGGCAGCAGCCGCTCCGTCGCTGCCGTCGCACGGAGCGCGAAGCACTGCACGGGCAGGTCGGGGTCCTTCGACTCCGGGGTGTCGATCTCGAGCAGCCGGACGTGGGTGTCCACCGCCTGCGGCAGTACGCCGCGGCGTACGGCTCGGAGGGCGACGGTGTCGCCGTCGGTGACCCAGCTGACCGTCACGCGCTGGGCGTCCTTCGGGATCGCCAGAGGGGTCGGTGCGGGCGTGCGGGAGGCAGCGGGGACTGCATCGGGCCGGACCACCGGCACGGGTTCGCAGGCGGCGACGAGACCACCGAGCGCGGCTGCGCCAGCGAGCGCGACGACGCACCGCGAACGCATCAGATGCGCGAGCAGAACCAGTTGCCGGTGAGGGCGTTCTTGCGCCAGACCTTGCCCTGCGCCTCGCACTGCTCCTGCGGCGACAGCGTGGGCGGCGGGCTGCTCGGCTCCTGCGTGTGGGTCGGCGTCGGGGTCGGGGTCGGCGTGGGCGTGCTGCCGCCGCCGGAGCCTCCGGTGCTGCCGGAGGTCGGCTTCTTCGTCGGCTTGGCCGTCGGCTTGCTCGACGGAGCAGTCGGCGAGGCGCTCGCCGACTCCGACCCGCTCGCGGACGCGCTGGCCGACGTACTGTCTGAAGCAGAAGCGCTGGCGGACTTGCTGGCGTCGATCTTCGGGAGCTTCGCGTTGACGTCCGTCGAGGGCGCGTCGCCGCCGAGCTGGTAGATCGTCTGCGCGCCGGGGATCTTGTTGAACGGGGAGTTGGGGTCACCCGCCGTGAGCTTGATGCCGACGATGGCAAGCAGCAGCACGAACGGAACGGCTGCAAGCACACGCCACGCGGTCTGACCCCTGTTCATGGCGCACATTGTGCCAGCCGCCCGCGGTCACCGCCGTGTGAGATGAGTGACGACCTCGTAGTGACCGGTGTGCGGAAACATGTCGAGCAGCCGGGCCCGGACGGGCCGCAGCGAGGGCATCCGCTCGAGGTCGCGGGCGAGCGTCACGGCGTTGCAGCTCGAGTAGATGACGTCGCGCGCGGACGACGCCTCGAGCGCTGCGGCGAGGTCGCCGATGCCGCGTCGGGGCGGGTTGACGACGACCAGGTCGGCGCCCGGCAGCAGGGCCTCCACGGCCGTGGCGTCGCCCGCCTCGAACCGGGCATCGTCGAGCCCCATTTCCCCCGCCGTACGCCGTGCAGCAGCCACCGCGTCCGCGCTGATCTCGACTCCGGTCACGGTCGGCGACGACGCGCACCGCGCTGCATGGAGCGCGAAACCGCCGACGCCGCAGTAGAGGTCGAGGACGCGCGCGGGCGCGACGGCGTCGATCCACTCCGCCGCCTGCGCGTAGAGCGCCGCCGCGACGGCGGTGTTGGTCTGGAAGAAGCCCTGCGGACGCAGGTGCAACGGCAGGCCGTTGACCCGCATCGTCAGGGTCGTGCCGTGCAGGACGATCTCCTGCTCCCCCTCGAGCACGGCCTTGTGCTCGGGCTGCAGGTTCAGGCTGACCACCGCGAGCATCGGCAGGGCCTCGAGCAACCACGGAAGGTGCTTGCGGATCCGCGCGACCGGCTCCTGTGACCGCAGCACGAACCGGACCATCATCTCGCCGTCCGGCGACTCGGTGACGATCACGTGCTTGAGCTCGCCGCGCCGCGTCGCGAGGTCGTAGGGCGCCAGGTCGGCGCGGGTGATGAAGGCGGCCAGGACCTCCATCGCCGCCACGAGGCCCGGCGTGTGGAGCGCGCAGTCACGCAGGTCGATGCCGGCCTGCCCTGCCGCCGCGGCCTCCGAGCCCGCGGGGGCGAGGATGCCGAGCACGGGCTCCGCGCTCGTGCCGGTGACGACCATCTTCGCCTTGTTGCGGAAGCCCGACTCGGCGCTGCGCACGGGCTCGAGCCACTCGACGCCCGCCGCGACGGGGTCGAGGAGACCACGGACCTGGACCTGCTTGGCGGCCAGCTGGTCGGCGTACGGCGTCGGGAGGAGGGCGCACGAGCCGCACCTGCCCGCGTCGAAGTGGTGGCAGGAGAGGCTCACGCACCGGCCCCTTCCACCGGGAGGGGGTGGGCCGCGAGGGACCGGGCCTTGAGCTCGTTCCACTTCGGCTCGCGCTGGCGGAGCGTCGGGCCGCTCGGCACGCTCTCCTGGGCGCGGGCCCACGCGACGTAGCCGGCGTAGCTGCCCGACCCGGGATCTTCCGCGAGGTAGCGCGCCACGATGGCGAGGACGTCGTCGTCGCTCCAGCGCCGCGACGTCGACCGGGTCTTGTTGGTCGCGACGCCAGCGGCCGTGCAGGCCGCGATCCACGAGCCGAACCGGCGGATCACCAGCGTGCTCGACGCCGCCTCGCGGGAGGTGCGCCAGGCGTCGTACGCACCGACGGCGAGGGGCTCACCGAGGTCGGCAGCGGCAGCGCGCAGACCCGCGGTGATGGTCTCGTCGGAGAAGGTCGGGGTGCGCACGACAGCATTCTCCCCGATGAGCCGGAGCGATGGGCCCCTGCGCCCTTAGGCTTCGCACGTGAGCAGGAACGACGCAATCCGCCGGAGGGGGACGTTCCGCGCGCTCCTGATGGTCGCGTTGCTCGCTGCGATCGTGCTGCCCGCCGTGGGGCTCCGACTCCTGTCGAAGGACACCCCGGAGGCCGTGTCCCAGACCGGCACCGTGACCCTGACCCCCGGCAACCGCATGCTCTACGTCGTCGACGGACACGTCGCCTCGCTCCCCCTGGCCGGCACGACGATCTCCAGCCACGGCACACCCGTCGTCTCCGACATGCTCTGCGCCCGGGTGTACGCCGCCCACGGCACCGGCCTGTGCCTGCGCAAGACCAATGCCGTCTCGTGGTCCGCGACCGTGCTCGACCGCAACCTGAAGGCCACCACGACCTGGCCGATGGCCGGCGAACCAGCCCTCGCGCGCGTCTCGCCCAGCGGCCGCCTCGTCGCCTGGACGGCGCTGACCAAGGGCAGCTCGCTGAGCGGGTCGTTCTCGGCCGTGACGTCGGTCGTCGACACCTCGACGGGCGACCAGGTCGAGGACCTCGCGGCGTACGACGCGACGAAGGGCAAGAGCGGTCCGAAGCTGCACGGCAGCCAGGTCTGGGGCGTCACCTTCGTCGACGACGACCGGTTCTACGCGACGCTGAGCAACGGCGGCACCCGCTACCTCGCCGTCGGCAGCATCCACGACCACACGCTGCGGACGATCGCCGAGGACGTCACCAGCCCGGCGGTCTCCCCCGACGGGAAGTGGGTCGCCTTCGTACACCCGGGCGCCGGCGAACGCGGTCGCGGCCGCCTCGCGGTCATGAACCTCCGCACCCACGCCATCGTCGACCTCAGCGACCAGCGCGGCGTCTCCGACCAGCCCGCATGGCTGGACGGCAAGACGATCGCCTACGTGCTGCGCGACGACGAGGGCCGGACGTCGATCTGGTCGACACCCCTTGCTGGAGGTGCGCCCGACCTGCTCGTCGACAACGCGGACTCGCCCAGCCCGCTCTGAGGCTGCCCACCCTGGTCCGGACCGGGGCTCAGCGCAGGATCATCCAGGCGATCACGACGAGCGCCAGCACCGCGAGGCAGACCAGCAGCGTGCCCGAGAGCAGCAGCGGCAGCATGATCCACGAACCGACCGGGCGGTGCATCCAGCTGTCCTCGTGACCGAGCGCCTCGGCGAGGTCAGCCGGCAGCGGAGTCGTCGGCGGGATCAGCCGCATCTCGCCGAGCTGGCGGTAGACGGCGGCGGCTTCCTCGAGGCCGATCGGCTCGAGACCGGCGAGCTCGACGAACCCGTGGTGCCCCTCGGCCGAGGCATCGACAGGCAGCCAGAGGCCGGTGAGATCGAGCCGCTCGAGCACCGGGTACGGCGGCGCGCCTGCTCCCCGGCGTACCGACTCGCGGTGGAGGGCGATGCTGAGATCCTGCTCGACCCCGGAGCGGTAATAGCGGCACGAAGAGGTGTTCATCGCCGTCGAGGGTAACCCGTGCGTAGACTGGCCTTCGGCCGGACGCAGGAGTTCGGCCCGACCCGGGGCTTCTGGGCCCGTCCCCGCAGGGACCGGCACGTCGCCCTCACGCGCACCGCACGAGCATCGTCGCGCGCAGCCGGACCTGACCACAGGAGCACTGCTTGTCCACGCAGCCCACCCAGTCGAGCCGTCGTTCCCGAGGCGGACAGGGCAACCGTCGCGGCGGCAACCGCGGGGGCAACCGCGCCGGCCAGGCGCGCCGCCGCGACAACGAGGGCATCATCCCGGTGCTGGCGAAGGCCGTGCGCGAGGTCGAGCAGGCCGTGCAGAAGGGTCAGGGCCTCTCCCACCGCTCGCGCTACCAGGCGATCGCGCTGCTGGCGCGCAAGGAACGCCTCCGGGTGCGCGCCGACGACCAGGTCTCCGAGCAGCAGCGCGACACCGAGCTGAAGCGGCTCGACGGCGTCGCCACGATCCTGGCCCAGTGCGCCGCGCGCGAGCCGGGCCTCTTCTCCCTCCTCGACGAGAACGCCGAGATCGGCGAGGCCACGCGCCACCGCATGGCCGAGATGCTCGAGGCTGCAGGCCAGGCCGCCGAGGCCGTCGCGGTCGAGGAGCCGGCCGCCGACGGCGACGCCGCTGCTCCGCGCCACGAGCGCAAGGCCACTCCCCCGTCGGTCATCGCTGCCCGTCTTGCCAACCCCTTCCTGGTCCCCGACTTCAGCCAGGCCGCGCCCCGCGTCCACGGCACGCTGGTCGGCTGGGAGCTGATCGGGCCGCTGCTGAACTCGTTCGAGCAGCCGGTGCCCGGCGCCCCCGCCTGCATGGACCTCCCCGAGCCGCGGCCGATCCTGCTGCCGCCGGGCGTGGAGCTGATGGAGCACCAGGCCCGCCTGCTCTCCGCGATCGCCGGCGGCCACCGCACCGTGCTGCTCGCCGACGAGCCGGGTCTGGGCAAGACCGCCCAGTCGCTGCTCGCAGCCGAGGCGGCCGAGGCGTACCCGCTGCTCTGTGTCGTCCCGAACGTCGTCAAGACCAACTGGGCCCGCGAGGCGGCGACCTGGGTGCCCGGGCGTTCGGTCTCCGTCGTCCACGGTGACGGCAACGACGTCGACGGCTTCGCCGACATCATCATCGTCAACTACGAGGTGCTCGACCGGCACGTCAACTGGATCGGCGAGCACGGCTTCCGCGGCATGGTCGTCGACGAGGCGCACTACATCAAGAACCGCAAGTCGCAGCGGTCCCAGTACGTCGTCGAGATCTCCGAGCGGATCCGTCGCCGCGTCGCCCGTCCGCTCCTGATGGCGCTGACCGGCACGCCGCTGATCAACGACATCGAGGACTTCCGCGCGATCTGGCACTTCCTCGGCTGGATCGAGGAGCGCAAGCCGGGCCAGGCGCTGATGGCGGCTCTCGAGGAGACCCACCTGACGCCGGCCGACCACCCGTTCTACCCGGCCGCCCGTCAGGCCGTCATCGACATGGGCATCGTCCGTCGCCGCAAGGTCGACGTCGCCGCCGACATCCCCGCGCGCCGCGTCGCCGACCTGCCCGTCGAGCTCGAGGGTGCCGAGGGCCGCTCGATCCAGAAGGCCGAGCGCGAGCTCGCGATGCGCCTCGTCGGGCGCTACGACGCCGCGATCGAGACGCGCCGTTCCTCGCCCGTGGCGATCGCCTCCGCGGAGGGTTCGGACGGCATCGACCACGACCTCGTACGCCGCGTGGCCGAGCGCGAGGTCGCCGAGGGCTCCGACAACACCACCGGCGAGAACGTCTTCGCGATGGTCCGTCGCATCGGCCGGGCCAAGGCGACGCTGGCTGCGGACTACACCGCGCAGCTCGCTCACTCGACCGGCAAGGTCGTCTTCTTCGCCAAGCACCTCGACGTCATGGACGCGGCGGGCGAGGTCTTCGACAAGCGCGAGATCCGCTACACCCAGATCCGTGGCGACCAGTCGGCGACCGCGCGCACGAAGGCGATCGACGACTTCGTCGGCGACCCCGACGTCAAGGTCATCGTCTGCTCGCTCACCGCGGCCGGCGTCGGCATCAACCTGCAGGTCGCCTCCAACGTCGTCCTCGCCGAGCTGTCGTGGACCGACGCGGAGCAGACCCAGGCGATCGACCGCGTCCACCGCATCGGCCAGACCGAGCCGGTTACGGCCTGGCGGATCCTCGCCGCGCAGACGATCGACACCCGGATCGCGGAGCTGATCGACTCCAAGGCCGGCCTCGCCGCCCGGGCGCTCGACGGCGCGGAGGAGACCGAGACCGCCACGGTCGACATCCAGGTCGAGACGCTCGTCTCGATCCTCACCGACGCGCTGCGCGGACGCTGAGCCCCGCCGAAACCCGGGTTTTGACGCGTTGAAACCCGGGTTGTGGTGATCGTTCCCGCCGAAACCCGGTTTTCGAGACGCCCAAACCCGGGTCTCGGCGCCTGTAGCGTCGGGGCATGCCCGAGCGCACACCCCCGGTCGCGGCCGGCCACGAGCCGGTCGCGCGCGCCGTCCGTGAGTACGCCGCACACCAGCCGTCGCTGCTCCCGGTGACCGATGCGTGGGTCGAGCTGGTGACGAACCTGCTCGACGAAGCGGGCATCAACTACCTGAGCGTCACGGGGCGGACGAAGACGGTGGCGAGCTTCGCCGGCAAGGCCGCCCGGACCGGCCCCGACGGCGTGCCGCTGTACGCCGACCCGGCAGCGCAGATCACCGACACGATCGGCGTCCGGGTGATCACCTACGTGCATCGTGACGTCGACGCGGTCGCCCAGGTGCTCGCCGAGGAGTTCGCGATCCTCGACGATCGTGATCTGGGGGCCGAGACGGCCCAGCTCGGCGGCTTCGGCTACGCGAGCCGGCACCTGCTGATCGCGCCCCCGCCGGAGCGCGAGCTGGCTCCGGCGTACTCACTGCTGGGGAGGGGCGAGGACGCCCACCACGCGTCGGTCCAGGTCCGCACGGTGCTGCAGCACGCGTGGGCGGAGTTCGAGCACGACATCCGCTACAAGGGCACGATCCCCGAGGAGCACTCGGCGGACTTCGACCGCCGCTTCACGCTGGCCGCGGGACTGCTCGAGCTGGCCGACCGGGAGTTCTCCGCGATCCGCGAGCAGCTCGAGCGCAGCATCCCGCAGCACCGCGCCGTCGACGAGTCCGGCGACCCGCGGATCGCGGCGAAGGAGCTCTCGAGCTTCCTCTCGGCGCACTACACCGACGCCGGCTGGTCGCGGTCGGACCACTACGGCTGGATCAGCGGCCTGCTGCTCGAGCTCGGCATCACCTCCCTCGACGAGCTCGGCGCACTGCTCGCCTCCGTCGACAGCGCCGCGATCCACGAACGGATGGGCTACCGGCACCCTGCCGGCGCCGTCCGCAAGCTCGACGACGCGCTGCTGGCGATCTTCGGCGACCGCTACGCAACCCTGCACGGCAACGCCCACCGCACCCAGCTGCTGCGCACCCGACTTGCGAGGATCGAGGCATGAGCTTCGAGTTGCCCACCGAGCGCAACGTCCTTGGCGGCGTTCTCGAGGAGTGCGGGACGGACCCGATGACCGGCTTCCACCGCGACGGGTCGTGCGCCTGCGGCCCGCACGACGCCGGGCTGCACGCGGTCTGCGCGGTGATGACGCCGGAGTTCCTCGCGCACCAGCAGTCGGTCGGCAACGACCTGGTCACCCCGCGGCCTGAATGGCACTTCCCCGGCCTCGTGCCCGGCGACCGGTGGTGCGTCGTCGCGGTCCGCTGGCTCCAGGCGTACGCCGATGGCTCACCCGCCCCGGTCGTCCTCGCCGCCACGAGCGAGCGCGCACTCGACGTCGTGCCGCTGGAGGCGCTCAAGCAGTGCTCTGTCGACGTTCCCGACGATCCGGGCGAGCTCGCCTGACAGGATGGCCCGCGTGACCAAGGGTGGACGGGACCAGCGCGCGCCCATGGAGCGGATCATCGGCTTCATGGCGCTCCTCCACGACGCGCGCAGGCGCGGGCGTCCGGGCGTGCCCGCCGCCGAGCTCCTGGCCTCGGCCGGTTGGGAGGACGCCGGCGACGGGATCACCGCGCTCAACCGCGACCTCAAGGCCCTGCGCGCGCTCGGCTGGCGGATCGAGAACATCTCCGCCAAGGGCCTGCCCGCCGTCTTCCGGATGACCAGCGTCGACAACCGGCTCAAGCTCCGCCTGTCGCCCGGACAGCAGGCCGCGCTGCGTCGCGCCGTACTCCTGGCGGACCGGGCGGACCTCGCCGACCAGCTGGACCTCCCCGCCGACGCCGCGCCGGCACCGCTGTCCGCGTCGGTCGCGCTCGACGACTCCCCCGAGCTGCCCGCGGTCGTCGCGGCGGTCCGCAGCTCGGCGCGCCTGCGCTTCCGCTACGCCGGCACGCCGCGCGTGGTGCACCCGGTCTCGCTGCGTACGCAGCAGGGTCGGTGGTACCTCCGCGGCAACGAGGACGGCTCCGCGGTGGTGAAGCGGTTCGTCGTCAGCCGGATGAGCGACGTCGTGGCCGAGGCTCCGGGCACCGCGGCGCCGGCCGAGGACGAGGCGCCCGAGAGCCTGCACCCGCTCGCCTGGGACATCGACGCACCGGTCGAGGTGACGCTCCGCTCCCCCCGCGCGTACGCCGACGACGTACGCCGCTGGCTCGGCGCACCGCAGTCAGCGGTGACCGAAGGGGACGACGAGGTCTTCGTCTACCGCGTGACGCACCGCGCCGCGATGCGTTCGCGGATCTACCAGCTCGGCACCCGGGTGCGGGTCGAGGGCCCGACCGATTTCCGCGACGAGCTGCTCGCCGAGCTCGCGACCATGGCAGGTGAATGAGATGGCCGCCCCGAAGTACATCCAGCGGTTTGCCCGGCTGCCCGAGGTGTTCGACCTGCTGACCGGTCGCCCGGGTGGACTGCCGCTGCGCCAGCTCGCCTCTGCCGTGGGCACCAGCGTCGACGAGCTGCGCGAGGACCTGCTGACCTTCTACGCGACCGAGCCGAAGAATGCCCTCTTCGGCCTGCAGCGGCCGGACTCGATCGACTTCTGCGCGGCCGACGGCTCGGAGGCCGACCCGGCCGACGCGGAGGTCGTGCGGATCATCGGCGAGCAGCCGTGGGACGAGCTGGGTGTGGAGTACCTCGACGCCTCCGAGCTCGCGCTGATCTACACCGCGGCGTCGGCCCTCCTCGAGATGCGCCCCGAGGACGACGACCTGCGCGGCGCCGTTGCCGTCCTGACCCAGACGATGCTCGCCGACCCGGACGCCGCTGCCGACGCGGCGGGCTCGCCCGGACGCCCGTCGTGGCACGAGGCACTCGAGCCGCTGCGCACCGCGATCGACGAGCGGCACCGGGTCCGGATCACCTACTCCGCCGCCTGGTCGGAGGGCGTGCGCGAGCGGGTCATCGAGCCCTGGCGGCTGGTGCAGACGCGTCGCGGCTGGGAGGTCGACGCCGGTGTCGACGGCGACGTCCGGACCTACCTCCTCGCCCACATCCGGTCCCTCGACGTACAGGAGGAGACGTTCGACGTGCCGGCCGACGTCGATGCCCGGATCGAGGCCCAGCGGGCGACTACGACGGTCCGCGTCCGCGTCCCCCACGGGGCACGCTGGGCCGCGGACTTCCACGCCGAACGGGTCGACGTGGTCACCGACGACGAGCTGACCGCCACGCTCGACCTGGCCCTGCTGCCTCCGGTGGAGCAGCGGATCGGCCAGCTCCTGCTGGTGGCCGGCGACGACGCCCGGGTGCTCGCGCCCTCGGCTCTGATCGCCGCCGGTCCTGCGCTCGCCGAGGAGTTGCTGGCGCACCACCGCGGCTGATCCGCGCGCCGCGCCATGCGGTGCATCGCAAGCGGTCCAGACCGATGGCGCAACACGTGCGCACTCGCGTCACACGTGCTGCGGGGCGACGTACACAGCCCCTAGCGTCACGGTCATGCCCCACGAGTCGAGCCGCCTGGTCGTGATGCACCGCCTCGCCGCGATGCTCGTCGCGCTGGGTCCCCTGCTGCTCAGCACCCCGCACCTCGGCTGAGTGTCGAGTGTCACCGCGTCCCGGGCGGGACGTGGTGGGCGGGCGCGCGCTGGGCGCCTAGCCTTGACCCGTGCAGAACTACGCGCTCGTCACCCGGATCCACGTCCTCACCGCGATCAAGATCCACGACCAGCGCGGAGCCGATGACTTCCTGGCCGACCACGGTCTCGACGAGCGCGGCGACCTCGTCCTGATCGAGCGTGGCAAGCGCTACGACTACCGCGCGCTGCTCGCCTTCGCCCACGGCAAGGCGACCGGCACGACGCCCGACGCCGCCGACATCGGCTTCGACCGGGTCAAGGTGCTGACCGACCTCGGGTTCACGGTCGCGTCGGCTTCCGAGATCGACCGTCCGGCGCCGGTGCGTGGCTCGACGCGCGTCCCCGGGACCCCGCACCGCAGCGCCGCACCGCGTACGCCGCGAGCGGCCGCCGCGCCCAAGGCCCCGGTGAAGCCGGAGCCCGAGATCAAGCTCTGCCCGTCGTGCTTCACCCAGCTGCCCGCGTCGGGGCAGTGCGACTTCTGCGAGTGATCCGCACCCTCACCACTGTGTGAGGGCGTGGAGGACGACGCCGCCGGCGCGCCCACGGAGCTCGCGCTCGCCGCGGTCCTCGAGGTGGGCCGGCGCGGTCAGCGCCTTCGCCGTCGAGTCCGCGAGCAGGATCGGATCGCCGGTCAGGCGCGTGAGCTCCTCGATCCGGGCCGCGACGTTGACCGTGTCACCGACGAGGGTGAACTCGAGCTTGCCGCCACCGCCGACGGTGCCCGCGATGACCGGCCCGCTCGCGATGCCGATGCCCACGGCCAGGTCGTCGCCGAACCGCGCGTGCACCGCGTCCTGGATCTCGGTCGCCGCCGCCACCGCACGATCGGCATGGTCGTCGTGCACCTCGGGCACACCGAAGACCGCCAGCATGCCGTCGCCGAGGAACTTGTTGGCGTGCCCACCGTGGCCGCGCAGGATCGGCACCGCGATGCCAAAGAGCTCGTTGAGCCGCGCGACCGTCTCCGCCGCGGTGCTCGACTGCGAGAACGCCGTGAACCCGACAACGTCGATGAAGACGACGGACGCCTCGACCTCCTCACCCTCGAAGAGCTCCGAGCCGCGCTCGAGCAGTCGCTGCGCGAGCATCGGGTCGACGTACGCGCCGAAGGCTGACTGCAGGCGCTCCCGCTCGAGCAGGCCGGCCTGCATGCGGTTGAAGGAGCGCGCCAGCTGGCCGAACTCGTCGTCGCTGGTCACCGGCACGCGGCGGTCGAGGATGCCAAGCGCCACCCGCTCGGTGCCCTCGCGCAGGTCGCGGATCGGGCGCATGACCGGCCCGACGCCGAACGGCGCGAGGACGATCGCCGTGCCGATCGCGAAGGGCAGCGCGATGAGCGGTGCGAGGACGTACTGCTGCGCGTCGGTGCGGGCGTAGGAGACCACCAGCGCCACCACCCAGCAGCCCATGATGCTGGCCAGCAGGATGATCGTCAGGAGGCGGCCGGCCACTGCGCGTCGCGGCTCGCGGAGCGTGTCCTCCCGGAGCACCACGTCGAGCTCGGTCTGCACCGGCCACAGCGCGGCCTCGGCGATGACGGACCCGAGGATGCCGCTGCCGATGACGAGCGCTGCCGCCGAGAGCGCCATGGCCAGGTTGACCGGCCAGGTGAGGCCGATCTGGTTGCCGAGCAGCGGCGCGACCGCAAGCATCGGCAGACCACCGGCGAGGCCCCAGATGAGCGGGATCCGGTCGAGCCGGTTGAGCGCTGCCCGCGTACGCCGCGGGTCGGTCTGGTCGCCGCGGCCCCAGCGGTTGAGCATCAACCGGGCCTCGCGCGTCGAGAGCAGCAGCGAGATGGCGCCGCCGATCTCGGTGACCAGGATGAACGTGCCGCCGACATAGATCAGCTCGGTGAACGTGCGGTGCAGTGCGATCGCCCACGCGATCATCCCGATGCCGATGACGAAGACCGGCCAGAAGAGGAGCTGGAAGATCAGGAGTCCCGCGTAGTGGGCCCGATAGCGCGCCCAGAGCCACGGGGCCAGAAACTCCATGGCGTGATTGTGGCGGGTCCATGTGATCGCTGTCACCTCGACCGTCCAGCCCCGGAGTGAACACTCGGGTCGCCTGCCCGCTGTCCCTCACACGGTGATGCGGGGCCCGTGGTGCGGGGCCGGCTGTCCGGCC
>NZ_SJZJ01000026.1 GCF_004337475.1 Nocardioides jejuensis
AACTGTCAGATTGACAGTTTGGCCGCTACGGACGGTGGGTCAGGCGGACGGGATCGTCGTGGCGCGCTGGCCGGGGACCCGGGTGCGCTGGCGCGTGACCTGGTTCTCGATCGCGAGCTGGCGCAGCGCCGCGAGGAATGCGTCGTAGAGGGCCGTGCCTGCGGCGGCCACGAGCGCGCGCATGTGCGGGTCGGCCTCGATCACGGTGGAGACGTCGTTGCGGGCCACGTGGGACGCGGCCTCGGCGTAGACCCGCATGCGCTCGTCGGACGGCGCGACGCCGATGCCGTCGAGGGCGAGCAGGGCCTGGGCGAGGGCGTCGAGGTGCGGCGAGTCTTCGCTGATGCTCCAGCCGACCTGCTCGACGAGCTCGCGGGCGCTGGACAGGTCGACGCGCGCGCCGTCGATGTCGGCCGGCTCGGCGGTCGCGAGCGACAGCATCTCGATCGTGTCGAGCGGTGCTGCGTCGGGCGACGCCTGGGGAGCCGCGAGGGCCGCGAGGACGCGCTGGATCTCGGCGTGGCTGAGCTTGCCGATCTCGAGCAGGGCGCGCACGAGGCGCAGGCGCTCGAGGTGGCTCTGGTCGTAGATCGCCTGAGTCGCGCTGGTGGCCCGACCTGCGTGCAGGAGACCGGTGCGCAGGTAGAACTTCACGGTCCCGACCGGCAGATCCGCTGCCTGACTGAGCTGGCTGATGCGCATTGGTACTACTTCCTCCCTATTGCCCCCGCGCAGAGTCTACGTGGGCGCGAGCGGGTGCGCACACGAGACATGGCACAATGAACGTATGCAGCGCCACATTGCCATTGGCTAGCGCGTCAGCCGCCCCGGCCGACGCGCAAACCTCTCGTCCGCGAGGGGTTTTTTTGTTGCTGCACCAGATCGAGCGACACCGAACAACTCACAAGGGTGGGTACCCATGGACCTGCAGGGCGCGTTCCACGTCTACGACACCACGCTGCGTGACGGCATGCAGCAGGAGGGGCTCAACCCCACCGTCGCGGACAAGCTCGCCATTGCGCGCCAGCTCGACGAGCTCGGTGTCGGGTTCATCGAGGGCGGCTGGCCGGGTGCCAACCCCAAGGACACCGAGTTCTTCCGCCGCGCGGCCACCGAGCTGGACCTCAAGCACGCGAAGCTCGCGGCATTCGGAGCGACCCGACGTGCCGGCGTACGCGCGGCGGACGACCCGCTCGTGGCGGCCCTGCGCGACTCGGGCGCACCGGTCGTCACGCTCGTCGCCAAGTCCCACGACCGTCACGTCGAGCTCGCCCTGCGCACCACGCTCGAGGAGAACCTGGCGATGGTGCGCGACACCGTTTCCCACCTCCGCGAGAACGGCCAGACCGTCTTCCTCGACGCCGAGCACTTCTTCGACGGCTACCGCGCGAACCGGGCCTACGCCCTCGAGGTGCTGCGTACGGCGTTCGAGGCGGGTGCCGAGGTGGCCGCGCTCTGTGACACCAACGGCGGCATGCTCCCGGCGTGGGTCTCCGACGTCGTCCTCGACGTGCAGACCTCGACCGGCGGCCGCGTCGGCATCCACTGCCACAACGACACCGGCACGGCGGTCGCCAACACCCTCGCTGCGGTCGACGCCGGCGCCACGCACGTCCAGGGCACCATCAACGGCTACGGCGAGCGCACCGGCAACGCCGACCTGATCTCGGTCGTAGCCAACCTCGAGCTCAAGCTCGACCGCCGCGTGCTTCCGCAGGGACTGCTGCGCGAGGCCACCCGGATCGCCCACGGCATCGCCGAGGTCACCAACGTCCCGCCCGCGTCCCGCCAGCCGTACGTCGGCTCGTCGGCGTTCGCGCACAAGGCGGGACTGCACGCGAGCGCGATCAAGGTCGACCCGATGCTCTACCAGCACATGGACCCGATGGGCGTCGGCAACGACATGCGCCTGCTCGTCTCCGACATGGCCGGGCGCGCGTCGATCGAGCTCAAGGGCAAGGAGCTCGGCTTCGACCTCTCCGAGGACAAGGAGCTCGCCACGGCCATCACGCACCGCGTGAAGGAGCTGGAGTCGCAGGGCTTCAGCTTCGAGGCGGCCGATGCCTCGTTCGAGCTGCTGCTGGCCGAGATGGTCGAGGGGGAGCGTCCGGCGTTCTTCGAGATCGAGTCGTGGCGCGTCGTCACCGAGACGGTCCCGCAGACCGGCACGGCGGGTGGCCGGGCCGGCGAGGCGGTCTGCGAGGCGATCGTGAAGCTGCACGCGCAGGGGGAGCGGTTCGTCCTCGTGGGCGAGGGCAACGGCCCGGTCAACGCGCTCGACCACGCGCTGCGCCAGGCGATCGGCCGGGCGTACCCCGAGGTCGCGAAGTTCGAGCTGATCGACTTCAAGGTCCGCATCCTCGACCAGGGCCACGGCACCGACGCCATCACGCGCGTCCTGATCGAGACCACCGACGGGGCGATCTCGTGGGTGACGGTCGGTGTCGGCGCCAACATCATCGAGGCCTCCTGGCAGGCGCTCGTCGACAGCGTCACCTACGGCCTGCGCAAGCACCAGGCCTGAACCACCCGGCGTGTGACCCAGATCTCATCGGGTCGGGAATGCGTACGCCGGAATCATGGTTGACGCGTCATACACCTGCTTGACCCCCCCACTTCAGGAGACTCCCGTGACCAAGGTCCTCGCCCTCGTCGGCTCGCTGCGTGCCGACTCCGTCAACCGCAAGCTCATCGAGGCCGTCCAGGCGCAGGCCCCGGAGGGCGTGACCATCGAGATCGCCCAGGGCCTCGGCGAGATCCCGTTCTACAACGAGGACATCGACGGCGACGCGGCCCCCGCTGCCGCCACCGCCCTGCGCGAGCAGGTCGCTGCGGCCGACCGCCTCCTCTTCGTCGTCCCGGAGTACAACGGCTCCACCCCGGCCGTCGTCGCCAACGCGATCGACTGGGCCTCGCGCCCGTTCGGCGCCGGTTCCATCAAGGACAAGCCGACCGCCGTCGTCGGCACCGCTGTCGGCCAGTACGGCGGCCAGTGGGCGCACCAGGACACCCGCAAGTCGGCCGGTGTCGCCGGTGCCAAGCTCGTCGAGGACATCGAGCTCTCGCACGCCTACGCGTGGGGCACCGACCCGTCGCAGGACGCCGAGATCGTCGCGAAGTTCACCGACGCCGTCGCGAAGCTCGCCGCCGCGAACTGAACCGCGTCCCTCCCCGCTGCGTAGCGGTGGAGGTCAGCAGAACCAGGTGGGAGCCTGGGCCCGGAACTCCTCCGGGTCCAGGCTTCCTGCGTTCTCGGGGAGCACCGCAGCCACCGGTACGCCGGTCACGCGCGGCAGTTCGGTCCGGTTCAGGGCCTCTGCCTGGTCGGGGTCCGCGGGCCAGCTGCCGATGACGAGGCCGGCCGGCTCGATGCCGGCGTGACGCAGCGCCCGGACGGTGAGCTCGGTGTGGTTGAGCGTGCCCAGACCGGCGCGGGTGACGACGTACACGGAGACGGGCTCGCGCTTGGCGAGGTTCGTCGCGAGGTCGAGCAGGGTGCCGCCGTCGGTGTCGAGGCGGACCAGCAGGCCTCCGGCGCCCTCGACGACCACGGTCGCGTGGTCGGTGAGCAGGTGACGGACCGCTGTGGCGTGGTCGGCAACGGTCGGGATGGTGACCTCGCGCAGCCGCGCGGCGGTGTCGGGCGCGAGCGGGTCGACGAGCTCGACGAACTGCTCGACCGGGGACCCGGAGAGGCGGGCGACGACGTCGACGTCCCGCTCCTCGCCGTTGCCGGGTGCGATCCCGGTCTGCGCAGGCTTGATGACGAGTGGCTGTCCGAGGTGGACGGCCAGGGCCGCCGTGGCGATGGTCTTGCCGACGCCGGTGTCGGTGCCGGTGACGATGACGATCCTGCTCATCGGTGCTCCTCGCAGACGCGCGCCAGCAGGTCGCAGGCGTGCTTCCAGTCTGCTCCGTCGACGCCGGCGTTGGTGGTGATCCGCAGCCGGCTGATGCCGTCCGGCACGGACGGCGGCCGGAAGCAGGCGACGCGGACTCCGCCCGCGAGGCAGGCTGCCTGGGCGGCGAGCGCGGCGTGGGGCGACGGCATCGGCACCGAGAGCACCGCTCCCGCAGGCGCCTCGACGCCGAGCAGGTCGGCCAGGCCGGTGACGCGGGTGCGGATCACGGTGGGCAGGTCGTGGTGGGCGCGCAGGTGCCGCAACGACGCGAGTGCGCCTGCGGCGGACGCCGGTGCCAGACCGGTGTCGAAGATGAACGGACGCGCGGCGTTGACCAGGTGCTCACGGAAGCTCGCCGGCCCGAGGAGTACGCCGCCCTGGGCGCCCAGCGCCTTGGAGAGCGTCACGGTGACGACGACGTTCGGATGGCCGGCGAGCCCGGCTGCGTGGACGAGTCCGCGGCCGCCGTCACCCACGACGCCGACGCCGTGGGCCTCGTCGACGACCAGCAGCGCGCCGTGGTCGGCGCAGAGGTCGGCGAGCTCGCGCAGGGGAGCGGCGTCACCGAGCACGGAGTAGATCGACTCGACCAGGACGAGGGTGCGCCGGCCGGGGTTGGCCGCCAGGATGCGCGCGACGTCGGCCGCGTCGTTGTGCGCTGCGACCGCGACCTCCGCGCGGCTCAGGCGGGCGGCGTCGATAAGCGAGGCGTGCACGTGGGCATCGGAGACGATCAGGTCGCCCTTGCCGACAAGGGCTGCGACCACGGAGAGGTTGGCGTGATAGCCGGTCGAGAAGGCCAGCGCAGCAGGCCACCCGGTGAACTCCGCGAGCTCCTCCTCGAGCTGCTGGTGCACCTCGAGCGTGCCCGTCACGAGTCGCGAGGCACCGGATCCAGCGCCCCAGGTCAGCGCGGCATCAGCCGCGGCGCGGCGTACGTCGGGGTGGGTCGAGAGGCCGAGGTAGTCGTTGCCGGCGAGGTCGATCACCGGGTCGTCAGCACCGCGCGGCTTCAGGATGCGCCGGAGCCCGGCAGCCTCCCGCTCGGCGACGCGCTCGGCGAACCACTGCTCCCAGTTCACGACGTCGCCTCCACGGACGCTCGGGTGGCGGCATGGATGGCCGCGACGATCGTGTCGACCTCGTTGTCGGTGCACACGTACGGCGGCATCGTGTAGATCAGGTCGTTGAACGGCCGCAGCCAGGCACCGGCGGCGATCGCGGCATCGGTCGCGGCGGGCACGTCGACCCGCTGCTCGAGCTGGACGATGCCGACGGCACCGATCGTGCGGACGTCCTTGACGCCGGGGAGATCACGGAGCGGCGCGAGGCCGGTCTGGAGCCGCGTGCCGATACGGGCCACGGTGGACGTCCAGTCGGATCGGGTCAGGACACGGAGCGACTCGAGCGCGACGGCGCAGGCCAGCGGGTTGCCCATGAACGTCGGCCCGTGCATGAGGACGCCGGACTCCGAGGCAGAGATGCCACGGGCGACGCGGTCGGTGGTGACGACCGCGGCCAGCGTCATGTAGCCGCCGGTCAGCGCCTTGCCGAGGCACAGCACATCGGGCGTCACGATCTCGGAGACGAAGAGGTGGCCGGTGCGACCGAAGCCCGTCGCGATCTCGTCGAAGACGAGCAGCAGACCGAGGTCGTCGGCGACCTCGCGCATCACCTGCAGGCACGCGGGCGGGTAGGGCCACATGCCGCCAGCGCCCTGCAGCAGCGGCTCGACGATGATGCCCGCGAGCTCGTGCGCGTGCCCCTCGGCAGTCGCCCGGAACGCAGCCGCCCAGGTGTCGATCTCGCCCGCGCTCGCGTCGTCGACGTCGGTCGCTTCGCTCCCCGTCCGCTGCGCGAGACGCGGAGGACGGGGTGCGAAGACGTGCTCGGGGAGGAGGCCGCGCCACATGCTGTGCATGCCGCCATCGGGGTCGGTCACGGACATCGGGTGGAACGTGTCGCCGTGGTAGCCGCCGCGCACCGTCAGGAAGCGTCGCCGCTCCGGCTGCCCGGCACCGCGCTGGTACTGCAGGACCATCTTCAGCGCCACCTCGACGGCGACGGAGCCGGAGTCGGCGAGGAAGACCTTGTCGAGGCCCTCCGGGGTGAGCTCGACGAGAGCGCGACCGAGCGTGACCGCGGGAGAGTGCGTGAGCCCGCCGAACATGACGTGGCTGAACCGGTCGACCTGGTCCTTCACTGCCTGGTCGAGGCGCGGGTGGCGGTAGCCGTGGATGGCCGACCACCACGAGCTCATGCCGTCGACGACGTTGACCGCGTCGGCCGGGGCCCCGGTCTCCGAGAGCCAGAGCCGTGCCCCGGACGCGCCGACGACGGCCCGGACAGGTGCCGGGTCCGTCATCGACGTGTAGGGGTGCCAGAGGTGCTCGCGGTCGAACGCGAGCAGGTCCTCAGCACTCCCCGGGGCAGATGGGCTGGTCATGGCAGTCGCCCTCGTCGTACGACGCGGGGCTCAGGCGTTCGCCGGGACCTCGGTGCCCGCACCGCGGCGACGGATCACCGGCTTGTTGCTGGCCTCCGCGGCCTTGTCGGCAGGGGAGAGGGCCGTGCAGCCGCCGCAGCCGTCGCCGCAGGCCGAGCCGGCCGACGAACCACACGGGGTGGTGGCCGGAGCGTGCGAGTGGCCGCCGCGCGGGGCGTTGAAGACCTCGTCGAAGGTGCCGTCGTTGAAGGCGTTCTCCTGGCCGAGGATGACGAAGCCGTTGTCTCGGATCATCTCGAGGTCGGAGCGGGCGTCCTGACCCTCGGAGGTCAGGTAGTCGCCGAGGAAGATCGAGTTGGCGACGTGCAGCGCCTGGCCCTGCAGCGAGCGCAGGTGCATCTCGCGGCCGCCGGCGATGCGGATCTCCTTGTCCGGGCAGACGAAGCGCGCCATCGCGAGGATCTTCAGGCAGCGCTGCGGCGAGAGCTCCCAGGTGTTCTCGTACGGCGTGCCGTCGAACGGCATCAGGAAGTTGACCGGGATCGAGTCGGACTCGAGCGCCTTGAGCGCGAAGAGCGCCTCGACCAGCTGCTCGTCGGTCTCGCCGAGACCGGCGATCAGGCCGGAGCAGGGGGAGAGGCCGGCGGACTTGGCCTTGCCGATGGTGTCGACGCGGTCCTCGTAGGTGTGCGTCTGGACGATGTTGTCGTGGTTCGACTCGGCGGTGTTGATGTTGTGGTTGTACGCGTCGACACCGGCCGCCTTGAGGCGCTCGGCCTGGCCGTCCTTGAGCAGGCCGAGGCAGGCGCAGACCTCGACGCCCTCGTACTCGTCCTTGAGGGCCTCGGTCATCTCGACGACCTTGTCGATGTCCTTGTTGGACGGGCCGCGGCCGGAGGAGACCATGCACACGCGGGAGGCGCCGCCCTTGAGGCCGGCGCCGGCCTGCGCCATCACGGTGTCGGTCGACAGGTAGGAGTACTTGAGGATGTCGGCCTCGGAGCCACGCGCCTGGCTGCAGTAGTTGCAGTTCTCCGGACACAGGCCGGACTTCAGGTTGACCAGGTAGTTGACCTTGACCGTGTTGGCGAAGTGCTCGCGGCGCAGCTTGCCGGCCGCGGCAACGACGAACATGAGGTCCGCGTCGGGAGCCTGCAGGACCGCGAGGGCGTCGGCCTCGGTCGCGGGGGTGCCGGAGAGGACCTTCTCGGCGATCTGGTCGTACTGCATGCTCATCGGGGCTCCTCGGTGCGGCCTGGCCGCTGGGGTCGTGGCGCCCGCGTCCGGGTCACCTGAACGGTGTTCAGGTTAGGGTGTGTGCCGTGGCTTCGCCAACTCTTCCCGCTTCTGCTCCGGATCGCGGGCGCTACCGCCGGGCCGACGTCGTCGGTCGCGCGATCGCGCTCCTCGACGAGGTCGGTCTCGATGGCCTGTCCATGCGGCGCCTGGCCGGGGACCTCGGCGTGCAGCCGAGCGCGCTCTACCACCATGTCTCGTCGCGGCAGGAGCTGCTGGGCGCGGTTGCGGACGAGATGCTCGCGCGCGGTCGGCGTTCGACCGAGGTGCTGGGGTGGCAGGACGAGCTCCGCCTCGCCTGCGTCGAGCTGCGCGACACGATGCTGCGGCACCGCGACGGTGCGGCCGTGCTGGCCGCCGCCCGGGCCCAGGGGGTCGGCGGCACGGAGCCGGTGAGCCGGATGGCTGCGGTGCTGGCCTTCAACGGCGCCGACGCCGAGCTCGCGCGGGTCGGTGCGCAGACCCTGTTCCACTTCGTCTTCGGACACGTCGCCGACCGTCAGGCAGCCGGTGTCGCGGGAGAGTCCGGCGACGCAGATTTCGCCGTCGGGCTCGCCATCGTCCTGCGTGGACTTGAGACAAGGCTTGGGCCGAAGGCCGCTGACAAGTCATAGTGACCTCCATGCGTCGTCTCTCGGTCCTCCTGGTCCCCGCCGCGCTGCTCTTCGCGGCCTGCGGCGGAGGCACTGCTGAGCCTGCGCCGTCGGCCCTGCCGACCACGACGAAGCAGTTCGTCCAGCAGGTCTGGGACGGCTGGACCGACGCGGACCACGCCTCGACCTGCCACGACTACAAGGTCGACCCCGACCGCACCGTCACGCACCTCTTCCCGGACAGCTCCGGCATCCCCGTGTCCGACGTGAAGGACCTGCTCACCCGCTCCTGCAAGTGAGCAGGGTCGCGGTCAGGTCCGCGGCACGGCCACGCGCGTAGGCATGCCCCGGCCGCGCAGGACGACGGCCTCGCGCTCGACCCAGCGCGGCTGCTCGCTGGCAGCCGCGGCGAGCAGGGCGGCGTTCGCGACGCAGCGTTCGGGGTGCTCCTTGGCGACCGACGTGAGGCGGGCGGCCTCGTTCACCGCGTCGCCGATGACCGTGTACTCGTAACGGTCGGAGGAGCCGACGTTGCCGCACACGACCGGGCCGCCGGAGACGCCGACGCCGGCGGCGATCTCGGGGACCTCGCGCCGGAGCCGCTCGGCCAGGACGCGCGCGGCGGCCAGGGCCTGCGCGTCGCGCTCCTCGACGGCCATGGGTGCGCCCCAGATCGCCAGAGCCGCGTCGCCCTCGAACTTGTTGATCCAGCCGTCGTACTCGTGCACGACGTCGATGACGACGTCGAAGAATCGGTTGAGCAACCCGACGACCTCGGTCGGGTCCAGTTCGGTCGCCATCGTCGTCGACCCCATCACGTCGACGAAGAGGACCGTCACGTCGCGGACCTCGCCACCCAGCTGTACGCCGTTGGCGAGCGCCTCGCGCGCGACGTCGACGCCCACGTGGCGACCGAACAGGTCGCGCAGCTGCTCGCGCTCGCGCAGGCCGGCGACCATCTCGTTGAACCCCGCCTGCAGCTCGCCGATCTCGGTGCCGTCGTCGATCGCGACCCAGGTGTTGAGCTTGCCCCGGCCGACGCGGGCGAAGCCTGCCCGGAGGGCACGGATCGGGTCCGCGGTCGCGCGGGCAGCGAGGAAGGTCACGAGCCCGCCGACCAGGATGATGACCGCGCCGAGCGAGATCATCGTCGCCCCGAGCTGGGCGTACGACGTGGCGTCGGCGCCGAGCACGATCGCGGTGAGGCCGGCCAGCATCAGGCCGCTCGCGGCGGCGCCGGTGCCCAGCAGCCATGCCATCGTGACCCGGACCGAGACGTGGCCCGCCTTGTGCTTCGCGGGAAGGCCGGTCTCCAGCGCCGCCCGGGTGATCGGCCGGATCCGGCGTTCGACGATGAGGAAGGACAGCGACGCCACCGTGATGCCGGTGATGGCGACGATCACCACGACGAGCGCCGCGCGGCCGACGTTCGAGGGGATGTTGATGATCCCGAAGAGCGCGGAGGCGAAGCCCCAGAGCGTCATGTGCATCCAGGCGTAGGCCTGGGGTGTCTTGAGCAGGCGGGACTTCTCGCGGTCGGTGGCCGGGCGCTGCTCGACCAGCCAGGTGTCGAGGCGCTTCTGGCGGCGGACGCCCCAGAAGGTGCCGAGGACCACGGCCGTCGGCACGTACGCCGCGAGCACCGCGAGGTTGAGCAGGCGTACCCGGGTCTCGTCGCCACCCGGCAACGGGACCACGAAGGCAGCCAATGCGAAGACGACGGCCGCGCCGCCGAGGTTGGTGATGGTCAGCAGCACGGCGATCACGAAGCGGATCGCGCGGCGGCGAGGGGCGCGGGCCATGCGCGCAGCATAGGGGTGGCGCCGGGCCCGGGTGCGTCACTCCGTGGCGTACGTCGGACTGCCCAGGCGGGTGAGTGCGTCGCCGGCGAGCCGGTGGACCGTCCACTCGTCCATGCCGACGGCACCGAGGGAGCGGTAGAACCCGATCGCCGGCTCGTTCCAGTCGAGGACCGACCACTCCAGGCGCTCGTAGCCGCGGTCGATGCACTCGGTCGCGAGGGCCGCCAGGAGGTCCTTCCCGAGCCCGAGGCCGCGGTGGTCCGGGCTGACGAAGAGGTCCTCGAGATAGATGCCGTGGATGCCGCGCCAGGTGGAGAAGTTGAGGAACCACAGCGCGATGCCGACGACCTCGCCGTCGTGCGTCGCGACGTGTCCGAAGAGCGCGGGGGAGTCGCCGAAGAGCGCAGCCTCGAGCTGGGTGACCGTGAGGCGGCACTCGTCCGGAGCCTTCTCGTACGCCGCCAGCTCGTGCACCAGGGCAACCGTCCGCTCGAGGTCGGCGTGCGTGATGCGGCGGATCGCGGTGCTCATGCCCGCGAGTCTGTCAGCGGCGCCAAGGTGAGGCAGCGGCGAGGAGCCGGGCCGGTTCCCGGCCGCCGTGCACGAACCGACACAGTGACGCGTCAGCCACGAGGCCGCCACACTCAGGTGCAGACGGATGACACGTCACTGTGTCGGTTCGTGCAGGGTCGACGTGGCAGGTCACGTTGTGTGTGCTGTACGGGCGGTGCTGCGGGTGAGAGACCAACTCACCGCGCCGAGGAGTGGGCCGGCAATCGTTCCGAAGACCAGCAGCCCCCACAGAGCGGACGCCGTTGACGTGGTCGCCTTCGCCGGATGGGCGGGGTCGTAGCGGACCGCCACCGGGTCGCCTACCTCTGCATCGCGACAGTCGAATCCCTTGCCACTGCTGCTCTCGAAGCGCACTGTCTGCCCCGATGCGGTGCGGAACTCGACCACGCAGTGGAACATCGTCCTCCGGATGACCGACCCTTCGGCGTGTGCCCTGTCCCGGAAGAGCGTGTAGCCCGCGAGGACCGCTCCGAGGATCAGGGCGAGGCTGACCAGCGCGGTGCCTGCAACTTCGCCCCACTCTCTGGCGCGGCTCACGGGCAGGTGCTCAGCACGCGCTCGCACGCAGCGATCAGGGCAGCCCGGATCGGGGCGCCTCGTTCGGCGAACTCCCGCTGCAGACGGACGTACTCCGCCTTGCCCTCGGGCGTCTCGATCGCGACCGGCGTCCACTCCTCGCCGGTCGGGTCCAGCGTCCACCCCGTCATGTTGTACGGCGCCGCGCGCATGTCGAGGATCCGGATGTCCCAGGCGAGCTCGAAGGCATCGGCGATCAGGTCGCTGCCGATCAGCGGCGCCAGCCGGTAGGCGTGCTTGTAGAGGTCCATGCCGCCGTGGAGACAGGCCGGCTGCTCGTACGCCGGACGGTCGTCGGACCGCGGCTGGAGCGAGTTCATGCCGACCGCAGACGGGGTGAAGAAGCGGAACGCGTCGAAGTGCGAGCAGGTGATGCGATGGCTCTCGGTCACGCGGTCGGTGTCGGCGGCGCTCAGCCGGAGCGGCATCGGGTGCCGGTTCTCCTCGGAGCCGTGGACCATCGCCCACTCGTGCAGGCCGAAGCAGCCGAAGTTGCCCGCGCGGGCAGCGGTGGCGACCAGCAGCTCGTGCACCTGCGCGACTCTCGCGAGTTGTGAGTGAGTCGGGCGCTCCGCAGACCCTGATGTTCGACTCTCAACCTCGAAGCCCGGGTTCCAGCGCAGCAGCTGGGCCGGGCGGAAGTTGTAGTACGTGAAGAGGAAGTCGTGCACGGGGTGCTTCACGCCCGCTGCCCGGCGTTCGAGGTGCGGCGTCACGTACGGCGCGAGCCGGGCCGCGTGGGCGGCGGCGCGCTCGTCGTCGTTCAGCCGGTCCACGACCCTCACGATAGTGAGGGAGGACAGCGGTCAGGGAATCGGAGAGAGCGATCGGCGGCGCCCGATGGCGACAGCCAGCATGAGGAGTCCGGCCACGACCAGGGAGGCCGCGCCGATGAGCCAGCCCGTCTCGAGATGGACCAGGCATCCGTCGGTGACGTGGTCGCGCGGCATGCAGGTCGGAGTGCCCTCGTTGAGCAGAGTCACGGACGCGGCGGCGACCGGGATCGCGGACGCGACCAGCCACCCGGCCACCCGGGTATCGATCCCGAACGGAAGCAGCAGCAGGAGCACGGCTGCAGCCAGGAGGATCGCTCCGAAACCCCACAGGACCAGGGCGGACATGCTGATCAGGCCGACCAGGAGCAGCAGGAAGAAGCCGCCGAACGAGCGGCCCAGCGGGTGGTCGTCGAGCGGATGCCGTTCGGTGGGTGGGTAAGCGCTGACCGGGTCCATGCCCGGAGCGTAGGGGGAGCCCGGCTTACGCGTCCTGCAACTTCGCGATCGCCTCGCGCAGCGACTCGGGCCAGGTCGCCTTCGTGCCCGCGCGGTAGTCGAATGCCACGATGCGACCGGTGCCCTCGGCGGCCACCCGGCCGTGGGTTGTGCTCACGACCACGTAGCGCATCGTGAACTCGCCGTCCTGCACGTCGGTGACCGAGGCTCCGATCCGCACGGAGTCGGGATACGTCAGGGGCACCCGGAAGCGGCAGTCGGTCGAGGCGAGGATGGGGCCCACCCCCGTGGTCTCCATCAGGTTCGCGATGCCGATGGCCTCGAAGTAGGCCAGCCGCCCGTCCTCGAACCAGCGGAAGTACTGCGTGTTGTTGACGTGCCCGAACGCGTCCATGTCGCCCCAGGCGACCGGGAAGTCGACGATCACGGGCATGCCCTCGAGGTGTTCGCTCACAGGGCCTTTCTACTCCGTCGCGCAGTCCGCGCGACTAGGGTGCGGGACGTGTCTGATGCTGCCGCCGGCTGGTACCCCGACCCCACGCCCGCCCCGGGCGTCCCCACGTTGCGGTACTGGGACGGAGCCGCCTGGACCGAGCACGTCGCTCCGGCTCAGCAGTACGTCTCCCCGGCGTACGCCGCCCAGCCGGTCGGTCCCACGACACCCGATGGCGTGCCGCTGGCCCACTGGGGTTGGCGGGTGCTGGCGTACCTGATCGACTCCGCGATCCTGATGGCCGCCACCATGCCGCTAATGATCCCGATGCAGATCCACATGCAGCGCCGCATGGACGACCTGGTCCGCCAGGTCGACGCGAACAGCTCGATGGCTGACTTCTGGTCCGTCTACGGCTCGATCATGCGGGAGATGATGTACGCCGAGATTCCGGCTGTCCTCATCGTCGCGCTGTACGCCGCGGTGATGATGCGGTGGAAGGGTGCGACGATCGGCAAGCTGGCGCTCGGCCTGCAGGTGCGGCTGCGCGACCGGACCGACCGCCTGCCGTGGTCCGCGATCGTGGTGCGCGTGCTCACCTTCAACGGAGCCAGCCTGCTGCCGATGGTTCTCCTGGCGGTCGGACTCTGGCGCGCCGGGGTCCTCCTCATGGTCCTCGTCGCCTGTTACGGGTTCGTCGACGGCCTGTGGCCGTTGTGGGGCCGCGACAGGCAGGCACTCCACGACAAGTTCGCCCGCACGTACGTGGTGAAGACGCGCTGATCCTCAGACAGTGACCGCGGACGCTGCGACACGTGCCGGGCGCCGGCGGCGCCAGGCGACCGTGACGAGCCCGAGCGACAGCGTGAGGGCGGGGCCGGTGAGCAGCGCGCCGTAGAACGCTTCGCCGGTCGTGAACGGAAGGCGATAGAGCAGCCAGAGGATCGCGGTCGCCGGGGCGCCCATCAGCATCGCCGCGTGGTGGATCCGCCAGTCCTCGCGCGCCACCGGGTCACCGGCCGCGCGCAGGTTGACGGTGGTGAGGGCAAGGCCGAGAGCGTTGGCGACGATCGCGCTGAGCGTGACCCGGTCCAGCCCGTCGAAGCTCACTGCGTATCCGATGACGAGCGACGCCAACCCGAGGACGCCCGCGGCGAGCGCACCCGGCTCGAGCTTGGACGTGATCGCAGCATGCACGTCTCGACTGCGCGGAACTGGCATCAGTCGGGTTGCGAGGATCGCGGCCATCGGTGCCCACACGGCCTCGATGGCGCCGCCGGCGAGGTTGGTGACCTCCTGGGTGACGCCGGGCCACGCCATCCCGAGCAGGATGTAGAGGACCCGCAGGAACGGTGCGGTGCACAGCAGGGCGAATGCGTAGGTCATCAGCACCCGGTGTGACGCGATGTGTCGCTGGCGCGCTGCGAGGACGCCGAGCACGGTGCCGGCCAGGGTGCCGATCGCGAGGCCCCACAGCTGGAGGTAGAACGCCGGGCCGTCGTAGGTGCCACGCGGCCCCACCAGCACGAGGTACGTCATCGCGCCCAGCATTGCGGTCACGGCCAGGGTCGCCTGGACTCGGCCGACGATGCGGTGTACGCCGGGCCGGCGGCGGCTGCGGTTCGTCAGCTGGAAGACCGCGAGAGCGATCGCGATCGACCCGAGGCTCGTGTGCATGAGCAGTACCCAGCGATGCGCGGAGTAGACACCCTGCTGTTCGTGATGGATCGAGCCGGCGCCGAGCGCGTGGTCACTGCCGACGGCTGCGCTGAAGGTGTGGTCCCACAGCTCGGGCCCGCCCCCGAAGAGCCGGGCGGTGTACTCGAACGCCATCGGCGCGTACACGAGCACGACGGTGGCGATGACGAACCAGGCCACGGTGGCCAGACGGGGAGTGCGCATGGGGACCTCACTGCTATAACAAACGTTATGGACAAGTATCCCGCATATGTAAATCAGGTGCACCGGTGAGCTCCGGTGACATGCGTCGCAGGCTGGTCGAGGCCGCGGCGGAGCTCGTCGCCGAAGGCGGCGCCGGGACGCTGACGGTGCGGAAGGTCGCTGCGGCCGCCGGGACGTCGACCATGGCGGTGTACACGCACTTCGGTGCGATGGAACCACTCGTGGTTGCCGTCGTGGAGGAGGGCTTCGCGATGCTCGAGCGGGCGTTCCTCGCCGTCGAGTCGACCGATGATCCGATCCGCGACGTGGCGGCGCAGACCGCGGCCTACCTGGCACACGCGCGGGAGTACGCCGCGCTGTACGCCGTCATGTTCGGCACGGCACCGCTTGGCCGGTTCCAGCTGCCGCCCCCGAGCAAGGACCAGCGGGGTCGCGCGGCGACTCTCGACCGGGTCGCGGCCGCTCTGGAGCGGGCGGTTCAGGCGGGACGGTTGTCGGCCGACCGGCCTGCTGACCTGTCCTTCCGTTGGTGGACGGTGGCCCACGGCTACGCGATGCTCGTGGCCGGAGGCTTCGTGCTGGACGAGCGCGGGCGCGAGCGGGTCCTGGAGCCGTCGCTCGTCGCGTTCTTCGTCGGGCACGGCGACGACGAGGAACGGGCGAGGGCGTCGGTCGGCGCGGGCTTGGCGGCCCGATAACCTTGCGCCCGTGCGCATCGTTCGATTCACCCCGCTCAGCGGCGACAGCGACGAGATCTCCTACGGCGTCCTGACGGGGGAGGTCGACCAGTTCGGCCAGCCGGCGGACGACGCGGTCATCGTCGCGCTCGCCGGCGACCCGCTCTACGTCGGGATCAAGCTCCTCGAGAAGGAGTACGCCGTCGGCGACGTCCGCCTCCTGAGCCCGATCATCCCGCGCAGCAAGGTCATCGGCATCGGCAAGAACTACGCCGCGCACGCGGCGGAGATGGGCGGCGACGTCCCGGCCGAGCCGCTGATGTTCCTCAAGCCGAACACCTCGGTGGTCGGACCCAACGACGTCATCCGCCTCCCCGCGCAGAGCGAGGAAGTGCACTACGAGGGCGAGCTCGCCGTCGTCATCGGCCGCATCTGCCGCGACGTCCCCGCCGAGAAGGCCGCGGACGTGATCCACGGCTACACCGTCGCCAACGACGTCACCGCGCGCGACCTGCAGCGCCGGGACGGCCAGTTCACCCGCGCCAAGGGCTTCGACACCTTCTGCCCCCTCGGCCCGTGGATCGAGACCGAGCTCGACCCGAGCAACCTCCAGGTGCAGACGTACCTCAACGGAGACCTCGTCCAGGACGGCAACACGTCCGACCTGGTCTTCGACATCCCGACCCTCGTCGCGCACGTCAGCAGCGTCATGACCCTGCTGCCCGGCGACGTCATCCTCACCGGCACCCCTGATGGTGTCGGCCCGCTCAGCGCCGACGACGAGGTCGAGATCCTGATCTCGGGCATCGGCGCCCTCACGAACAAGGTGGCCCCTCGATGAGCACCCCCGTCCGCGTCCGCATGGCCCCGTCCCCGACGGGCTCCCCGCACGTCGGCCTGGTCCGCACCGCGCTCTTCAACTGGGCCTTCGCGCGCCACCACGGCGGCACCTTCGTCTTCCGCATCGAGGACACCGACAAGGAGCGCAGCACCGACGAGTCGCTGAGCTCGATCATCGACCTGATGCGCTGGCTCGGTCTCGACTGGGACGAGGGCCCCGAGGTCGGCGGTCCCCACGCGCCGTACAAGCAGAGCGAGCGGAGCGAGCTGTACGCCGACGCGCTGGCCAAGCTGCGCGGCTCCCGCTTCGCGTACGACTGCTACTGCACCAACGACGAGGTCGAGGCGCGCCGCAAGGAGTCGGGCTCGAAGGTCATCGGCTACGACGGCTTCTGCCGCGAGCTGACGGAGGAGCAGGTGGCGGCGTTCACCGCCGACGGCCGCCTCCCGGTCGTCCGCTTCCGGATGCCCGACGGCTCGATCACGTGGCACGACCTGGTCCGCGGCGACGTCACCTTCGAGACGAAGTTCGTGCCGGACTACGCCCTCGCGCGCGCCAACGGCGACCCGCTCTACACGCTGGTCAACCCGGTCGACGACGCGCTGATGGAGATCACCCACGTCCTCCGTGGCGAGGACCTGCTCTCGAGCACGCCGCGCCAGATCGCCCTCTACGAGGCGCTCAAGGAGCTCGGCATCGCGAAGGCGACGCCGGAGTTCGGCCACCTCCCGTACGTCATGGGCGAGGGCAACAAGAAGCTCTCCAAGCGCGACCCCGAGGCGCACGCGCTGGCCTACCGCGACCAGGGCTTCATCCCCGAGGGCCTGCTCAACTACCTCGCGCTCCTCGGCTGGTCGATCGCCGCCGACCGCGACGTCTTCTCGATGGAGGAGATGGTCGCTGCGTTCGACATCGCCGACGTCAACGCGAACCCGGCGAAGTTCGACATCAAGAAGTGCGACGCCATCAACACCGAGCACATGAAGCTGCTCACCGAGGCGGACTGCAAGCAGCGGATCCTGCCGTTCCTCCAGCGCGCGGGCATCGTCGGCGAGACGCTGTCGGCGCACGAGGAGGTGCTGCTCGACCAGCTGATGCCGCTCGTGGCACCGCGCCTGCGCAAGCTCGCCGAGGCCCCGGGCCTCGTCGCCTCCTTCTTCGTCTCCGACGACGACTTCGCGATCGACGAGGCGGCTCGCGCCAAGGTGCTCAACGAGGCGGGCCTCGAGGTCGTCCAGGCGGCGTACGACGCCCTCCGCGGCCTCGACGAGTGGACCACCGTCACGATCGAGGAGGCGCTGACCCAGCGTCTCGTCGAGACCATGGAGCTCAAGCCGCGCGTCGCGTTCGGTCCGGTCCGGGTGGCCACCTCCGGCGCCCAGATCTCGCCGCCGCTCTTCGAGTCGCTGGACCTGCTCGGCCGGGAGAAGACCCTCGGCCGCCTCCAGGCCGCGCTGGCCTGAGCGCGTCCCTGACCTCATGAGTACGACGACGGGTGCCGGCCTCGGCTACCACCAGCTGCAGCGCAGCGGCCCGCGGGAGATCTGGCGGCCGGCACTCGGCGTACTCGCGGTGCTCACCGGGATGTCCCTGCTGTCGATCCTCTTCGGCATCGTCGCGGTGGGGGTCGATCTGGTTCTTCCAGGCGGGCCGACCGCCAGTGACAACCCGTTCGACGACCCGGGTTCGATCATCATGGCGGGCATCCTGCTCGGCCTCGCTGCCGCGATCCCGCTGGTGTTGGTGCTGGCCTGGGCCCTGCACGGCACCCGGCCGGGATTCCTGGTCTCCGTCGTCGGGCGGATCCGCTGGCGCTTCTTCACCGGCTGCCTGGGTCTGGCGATCGTCGCGATGATCGCCACGGTGGTCGTCGGCTCCCTGGTCCCCAGCGGGACCCGCGGCGAGCTGACGGCGTCGCCGCATCCGTTCGACGCGCGGATGGCGGCCCTCCTGGTGACGGTCGCGCTCCTCACGCCCCTGCAGGCGGCGGGGGAGGAGTTCGTCTTCCGCGGCTACCTGACCCAGGCATTCGGCGGGATCTTCCCGACGGCCTTCGCGGTGGTCTTCCCGGCTCTGGTGTTCGCGATCTTCCACGGCTTCGGACAGAGCTGGCCGGTCTTCGTCGATCGCTTCGCCTTCGGCCTGGTGGCTGGCGTCCTGGTGGTGCTGACGGGCGGGATCGAGGCGGGCCTGGCGATGCACGTGGTCAACAACTGGCTCGCCTTCGGCTTCGCCATCGTCTCCGGCAACCTCGGCGAAGCGCTGCAGCCGACGGGTGGCACGTGGTGGTCGCTGCCGGGCACGCTCACCCAGTCGCTGGTCTACCTGGCGCTCGCCGTCTGGCTCGCCCGGCGCCAGGGGCTCACCACCCGCGCTACGCGCTGAGGTCGACGAGCAGCAGCGGGCCGCCGTCGTAGCGGCCACCGTCGATGGCGAGCGCCTTGCCGTCGGCGTACGACAGCGTGCCGTGGCCGGGCGTCGTGCCGCGCAGGGTCGCGACGATGCTGTGGCCGTGCACGACGCGGTCGCCGCCGTACGCCGCGAGCAGGCTCGCGGCCTGCTCGACGCCCTTCGCCCCGACGAACCGTCGGCGCTGCGCCAGCCCGCGCCAGACCTCGGCGACGCCTCCGGGATCGGCGCGCGTGAGCAGGCTCGTGACGTGGGCGTTGACGGCATCGACGCTCCGCCCCCACCCGAGGTACGCCGTGGTGTCGCTGTGGACGAGAAGGTCGGACCCGATGCGCGCCATCGCGGGCAACCGGCTCAGCCAGGCGACGTCGTCGGGCGTCAGTCCTGCCTGGTCGCGCGCGATGCCACCGTTGCGCTGCCAGACCGGGAGGTAGCCCTCGTCGGGGTGCAGCCACATGCCGAGTGCGAGCACCTCGTGGTTGCCGAGCAGCACGTGCACCTGTCCGGGGGCCTCCTCCTGGAGGCGGCGCACGAGCCGGATGACGCCGATGCCGTCGGGGCCGCGATCGAGCAGGTCGCCGAGGACGAAGAGCTGGTCCTCACCTCCCGACCAGTGCTCGCTGGCATCGATCAGGCCCTCGCTGCGCAGTGACCGCACGAGGTCGTCGCGGTGGCCGTGGATGTCGCTGATCGCGAAGGCACGGGCGGTGGGGGAGGGCACGGCTCCATCCTCGCAGCGACCACCGACAGCGGCCGATTCGGCCGCTCCGCCGGGCATCGTTTTGGAGGTCCGGATGGGCTCCGTGTAGGGTTTTCCCTTGTCCCGGCAGTCCTCGGAGTGCGGGCGACACTGTGGGATATGGTGTAATTGGCAACACGACGGTTTCTGGTTCCGTTATTCAAGGTTCGAGTCCTTGTATCCCAGCTGAATCCGGTCTGATCGCCCTCAGCGATGAGGGTCACACAGTCCGGATTTGTGACGGAACGAAGGCAAACGCTAGAGTTCCGGAACGTTGCCAGCGAGTGATCGCCAGCAAATTGCCCCCGTTGTGTAGTGGCCTAGCACGTCGCCCTCTCAAGGCGGTAGCGCCGGTTCGAATCCGGTCGGGGGTACAACATCGAAGAAGGCTTCCCGAGACCGGGAAGCCTTCTTCGCTTTCCGGACAGCATCGAAGGAGCACTCATGGCCCAGGTCACCGCCGTCGCCGAGGCGATCGTCCCCGCAGCCCCGGCCCTCGTGCTCGAGGCGCTCGCCGACTACCGCGAGGCACGCCCCGCGATCCTCACGCCGGCCTACACCGAGTACCAGGTCGTGGAGGGCGGCGTCGGCGCCGGCACCGTCGCGTCGTGGCACCTGCACGCCACCGAGAAGCGCGTCCGCGAGGTCGTGGCCGACGTCGTCGTGACCAGCGACTCCGTCGTCGAGACGGACCGCAACTCCTCGATGGTCACCACGTTCACGGTCGCTGCCGCCGACGCCGGCACGACCGTCACGGTCACCACCACCTGGAACGGCGCCGGCGGCGTGGGCGGCTTCTTCGAGAAGACCTTCGCTCCGCTCGGACTGCGCCGCATCCACGGCGAGCTCCTCGCCAACCTCTCCTCGTACGTCGCACGCTGAGCCGTCGCCTCCTGAGGCTGCTTGCTGACAGCTCGCACCGTCCCGGCGTGCCTTCTCTGGCTCCGGACGAATCGGACCTAGCGTGGGCCGCGAGATGACCACGCAGCTCCCTGACCTCGCCACCCAGGAGCGCCTGCGCGTCACGACGAACGGTGACTTCCGCGAGTTCGATGCCGACGAGGTGCTCGGGCCGCTCGCGCTCCAGTGCGGCCCGGCTGGCTGGTCGGCGCGGGACGTTGGCGAGGAGCCGATGCTCTTCCTGGACGGCTGCCGGGTCGTCCAGCTCCCGCTCTTCCTGGGCCGCCCCGTGCAGCTCCGGGTAGGCGCTCCCGACGGTCAGCTGGTCGAGCTCGAGGTCGTCGAGTACGTCGAGTCGTTCCTCGAGTACGGCCCCGGCGACCCGATGCGCGGCGCCATGCGGCCGAAGCCCTCGGAAGCAGGTGCTGCTGACACGGACGTCGTGCCGGTCGCGGCGCCCGCACTGCCCGCGGCGTCCGCAGTGGCGGCGGTCGCGCGGGTCGTGACGCCGGTCGAGACGCCAGCCCCAGAGCAGCTCCCCGAGCGAACGCCGGAGCCCGTGCGGGTCCCCGTTGCCGCCGGGATGGTCGAGGCCCCGGCGACGCAGTCGGTGCCTGAGCCCGCACCGGCCGTCTCGTCTGCGCCGCCCGCACCCCGTCGTACGCCGGGGGTCGGCCCCGCCGCACCGTCCGCCGACGAACGGATGCTCGTGCTCGACGGCGTCAACGTGACCGTCGAGGGCACCCGGTTGCTCCGCGACATCTCCGTCGCGCTGCGCCCTGGCACCCTGACGGCGGTCATCGGTCCCTCGGGAGCGGGCAAGTCGACGCTGCTGCGGGCACTGACGGGGGAGCGGCCGGCCACCAGCGGGCGGGTCGTCTGGGACGGCCACGACCTGGACCGGGAGCGCGACCTTGCCCGGTTCCGGATCGGTGTCGTCCCGCAGGAGGAGCTCCTGCACCCGCAGCTCAGCGTCCGCCAGGAGCTGGCGTACGCCGCGGCCCTGCGCATGCCGCCCACCTCGACGCGCGCGGAGCGCGACGCCCGGGTCGGCGACGTCCTCGGACGGCTGGGCCTCGAGGGCCAACGCGACCAGCGGATCAGCAGCCTCTCCGGAGGCCAGCGCAAGCGCCTCGCGATCGCCGCCGAGCTGCTCACTGCCCCGGACCTGCTCTTCCTCGACGAGCCGACGACGGGCCTCGACCCGGGCTTCGACCGCAGCGTCATGGAGCAGCTGCGCGACCTCGCCCACGACGGGTGCACGGTCGTCGCGGTCACCCACTCCGTCATCGGGCTCGAGGCGTGCGACCAGGTCGTCGTCCTCGCCCGGGGCGGTCGGCTCGCCCACGTCGGGGCTCCCGAGACGCTGCTCGGTCACTTCGGCTGCCTCGACTATCCCGAGCTCTTCGACCTGCTGGAGACCGGCGAGGTCTCACCGGCAGCTGCCACCGTCGAGCGACCGAAGCTCAAGGCGCCGGGGACGCTGGTCGTCCCGGAGCGTCCTGCCCCCGCCGGGCAGCTGCTGACGCTGCTGCGACGTACGGCGGTGGCGGCGTTCTCCGATCGGCTGACCGTCGCGATGCTGGTGCTGATGCCGTTGCTACTGGGTGCGCTGAGCCGGGTGGTGCCGGGTGGCGCCGGGCTCTCGCTGACCACCGCGCACGCCAACGGCGTGGCCCGCGCCCGCCTGGGCGAGGAGGCGAACCAGCACCTCACGCTCCTGCTCGTCGCCGCCTGCCTGATGGGCGCTGCGATGACCGTGCGTGAGGTCGTCCGTGAGCGCGCCCTGCTCCGCCGCGAGTACGCCGTCGGCGTCTCGCCCGGCGCGTGGGTCTTCGCCAAGGGGGCGGTCCTCGGCCTGCTCTGCTTCGTCCAGGGTGTCGCCGTGACCTGGCTGGCGCTCGCCGGTCTGCCCGGTGCCGACGCCGCGGGCATCCACGGCTGGGGCACCCGCGAGATCGCGCTCTCCGTCGGCCTTCTCGCCACCGCGTCCGCATGGCTCGGCCTGCTCGTCTCCGCCCTCGTCCGGACCGTCGAGCAGACGATGCCGGCGCTGGTGGCCGTCGTGATGGGCCAGCTCGTGCTCTCCGGTGCGCTCGTCCAGGTCGCGGGTCGTCCCGGCCTCGAGCAGGTTGCATGGCTGGCTCCGGCCCGCTGGGCCCATGCCGCCAACGCGGTCAGCGTCCACCTGGAGCGTGCCAAGAACGGTATCCGCAGCGCGGTGCCCGACCCGCTCGCGGCGTACTCGACCGGGCAGTGGACGCACGACCTCGTGGTCCTCGCCGTCGTCGCCGTCGTGGCGCTGCTGACGACCGTGCAGCTGGTCCGTCGCTCGCTCCGCTGAGTCGGCTGTCAGTGCCTCCTGCGATGATCGGACCATGTGGACCGTGATGGAGTCGCCGGTGGGCGACCTGCGCATCGTCGAGCGCGGTGGCGCCGTGTCGGCGATCGAGTTCACGCCCTGGCGTCCGCCGGCCGACGGCCGTCCCCTGGGGGAGCGCGCCGATGACCATCCCGTGCTGGGTGCTGCGGTGCGGCAGCTGACGGAGTACTTCGCGGGTGACCGCACGACGTTCGACCTGCCGGTCGCGCCGCGCGGCACGGAGTTCCAGGAGCGCGTCTGGGCGCAGCTCCAGCGGATCCCCTTCGGCGAGACGATCACGTACGGCGAGATCGCCGGCCGCCTCGGGCAGACCGCCGCGGCCTCGCGCGCTGTGGGCCTGGCCAACGGCCGCAACCCGATCCCGATCGTGATCCCGTGCCACCGCGTGATCGGCGCTGACGGCTCGCTGACCGGCTACGCCGGCGGCATGGACCGCAAGCAGGTGCTGCTCGACCTCGAGCGCCAGGACGCCCTCTTCTGAGACGACAAGAGCCCCCGCCGATCAACGGCGGGGGCTCTTCTCATGAGGTCACTCGGCGGCGGCGCGGCGCAGCGACTCGGAGAGCCGTTCGGCGGCGGCCAGGACCGCCGGAGCGTGCATGCGGCCGGGCTGGCGCGAGAGGCGCTCGAGCGGGCCGGAGACGGAGACCGCGGCGATGATCTTGCCGCTGGGGGAGCGGACCGGCGCGGAGACGGACGCCACGCCCTGCTCGCGCTCGCCGACGGACTGGGCCCAGCCGCGGCGGCGGATGCCGGACAGGGCGGTGGCCGAGTAGGCGGCGTTCTGCAGGCCGCGGTGCATGCGCTCCGGGTCCTCCCAGGCGAGCAGCACCTGCGCCGCGGAGCCCGCGCGCATGGTCAGCTGCGAGCCGACCGGGATCGTGTCGCGGAGGCCGGACGGGCGCTCGGCGGCGGCGACGCACACGCGGTGCTCGCCCTGACGGCGCCAGAGCTGGGCGGACTCACCGGTGATGTCGCGCAGGCGGGCGAGGACCGGACCGGCGGCGGCGAGGAGGCGGTCCTCACCGGCAGCGGCGGAGAGCTCCGCGAGGCGCGGGCCGAGGACGAAGCGACCCTGCAGGTCGCGGGCGACCAGGCGGTGGTGCTCCAGCGCAACTGCGAGACGATGGGCCGTGGGGCGGGCCAGTCCGGTGCCGGCGACGAGGCCGGCGAGGGTGGCCGGGCCGGCCTCGAGAGCTGCGAGCACGAGGGCGGCCTTGTCGAGAACGCCGACTCCGCTGGTGTTGTCCATATGCCGATACTGACATCTCAATCCGTGGGATGCAAGCGTAGAGTCATTCTTGCCGTCCGGACCGGGCGGTCAATGGCACTGAGTCAAGGGAGACCTCCATGGGCAAGACCCTGTCGGAGAAGGTGTGGGACGAGCACGTCGTCCGCAGCGCTGAAGGCGAGCCGGACCTTCTCTACATCGACCTCCACCTCCTGCACGAGGTCACCTCGCCGCAGGCCTTCGACGGTCTCCGCATTGCCGGCCGCCAGGTCCGCCGCCCCGACCTGACCCTCGCGACCGAGGACCACAACGTCCCGACGCTCGACTGGGACAAGCCGATCGCGGACCCGGTCTCCAAGACCCAGGTCGACACCCTCCGCAAGAACGCTGCGGAGTTCGGCGTTCGCCTGCACCCGCTCGGCGACATCGAGCAGGGCATCGTCCACGTCGTCGGCCCGCAGCTGGGTCTGACCCAGCCCGGCATGACGATCGTCTGCGGTGACTCGCACACCTCGACCCACGGTGCGTTCGGCGCGATCGCGTTCGGCATCGGCACCTCCGAGGTCGAGCACGTCCTCGCGACGCAGACCCTGATGCAGGCCAAGCCGAAGACGATGGCCGTCACGGTCAACGGGCAGCTGCAGCCGGGCGTCACCGCCAAGGACCTGATCCTCTACCTGATCACGCAGACCGGCACCGGTGGTGGCCAGGGCTACATCGTCGAGTACCGCGGCGAGGCGATCGAGGCGCTCTCCATGGAGAGCCGCATGACGATCTGCAACATGTCGATCGAGTGGGGTGCCAAGGCTGGCCTCATCGCTCCCGACGAGACCACGTTCGCCTACATCGAGGGCAAGCCCGAGGCGCCGAAGGGTGCTGACTGGGACGCCGCCGTCGCGCACTGGAAGACCCTGGTCACCGACGCCGACGCGACCTTCGACAAGGAGATCGTGATCGACGCGGCCGACGTCACGCCGTTTGTCACCTGGGGCACCAACCCGGGCCAGGGCGCGCCGCTCGGTGCCAACGTGCCGACCCCCTCGGACTTCGAGGACGAGCAGGACCGCATCGCCGCCGAGAAGGCGCTGGAGTACATGGGCCTCGAGGCCGGCCAGCCGCTGCGCTCGGTCAAGGTCGACACGGTCTTCGTCGGCTCCTGCACCAACGGCCGCATCGAGGACCTGCGCCTCGCCGCCGACATCATCAAGGGCCACAAGGTCGCCGAGGGCACCCGCCTGCTCGTCGTCCCGGGCTCGGTCCGCGTCCGCAACCAGGCGATGGAGGAGGGCCTCGACAAGGTCTTCATCGAGGCCGGTGCGGAGTGGCGTGGCGCTGGCTGCTCGATGTGCCTGGGCATGAACCCGGACACGCTCAAGCCGCAGGAGCGCTCCGCCTCGACGTCCAACCGCAACTTCGAGGGCCGTCAGGGCAAGGGCGGTCGCACGCACCTCGTCTCGATCCCCGTCGCTGCCGCCACCGCCGTCAAGGGCACGCTGGCTTCGCCGGCCGACCTGGTCTGATTCGGAAGGACCTGAACATCATGGAGAAGTTCACCTCCCACACCGGTACGGCGCTCCCGCTGCGTCGTTCGAACGTCGACACCGACCAGATCATCCCGGCGGTCTACCTCAAGCGCGTCACCCGCTCGGGCTTCGAGGACGGGCTGTTCGCCGCCTGGCGCAACGACCCGGAGTTCGTCGCCAACAAGCCGGAGTACCAGGGCGTCTCCGTCCTCGTCGCCGGCCCCGACTTCGGCACCGGCTCGTCGCGTGAGCACGCTGTCTGGGCGCTCATGGACTACGGCTTCAAGGTCGTGCTCTCGAGCCGCTTCGCGGACATCTTCCGGGGCAACTCCGGCAAGGCCGGCCTGCTCTCCGTCCCGGTCGAGCAGGACGTCATCGAGCAGCTCTGGGACCTCATCGAGGCCGACCCGACCACGCAGGTCACGGTCGACCTCGAGGCCAAGACCGTCACCGCCGGTGACCTGGTCGCGCCGTTCGAGATCGACGACTACACGCGCTACCGCCTGCTCAACGGTCTCGACGACATCGGCATCACCCTCGGCAACGAGGCCGACATCGCGGCGTACGAGGCCACGCGCCCGTCGTTCAAGCCGGTCACGCAGTGATCTGACGCGTTTCCCCTTGCCTGCAAGGAGAAACGCGAACACGAAGGGCCCGGATGCGTCAGCGTCCGGGCCCTTCGTCGTACGCCGGAGCCGCTGGTGATCGCGAAAAACGTGAGGCGAAAGCCCGCGTAGTCGTTGTGGCGGTCGCCGTGAGTCCCTACGTTGCGAGGAAGACGCGTCGGGGTCGGCCCGACCAGCTGCTCCGGAAGGAACCCCGTGAACAAGACTCAGCTGATCGACGCGCTGGCTGCGCGCTATGAAGGCAATCGCAAGGCCGCGGCCGCTGCGCTCGATGCGGTGCTCGACACCATCACGCGTGAGGTCGCCCGCGGCGAGAAGGTCGCGATCACCGGATTCGGCTCGTTCGAGAAGCGGATCAGGCCCGCGCGCATGGTCCGCAACCCGCGCACTGGCGAGCGGATCAAGGCCAAGAAGACCGCCATCCCGAAGTTCACCGCGGGCGCGGACCTGAAGGCCGTGATCTCGGGCGCCAAGAAGCTCCCCAAGCTCGAGCTGCCCAAGCTCGGCGGCAAGCCCGCCGCTGCCGCGAAGGGTGCTGCGACCAAGGCCGCCGCGCCGGCCAAGAAGACCGCCGCTGACGTTGCCAAGAAGGCAGCGCCCGCGAAGAAGGCGACCTCTGCTGCCACACGCAAGGCGGTCGCCCCGGCCAAGAAGGCTGCGACGACGGCTGCCAAGAAGGCGGCGCCGGCGAAGGCCGCCGCCACCAAGGCTGCGGCTCCGGCGAAGAAGGCTGCGACCACGGCCGCCAAGAAGGCTGCTCCCGCGACCAAGGCTGCCTCGTCGGCCGCGAAGAAGGCCACTGCGCCTGCCAAGGCGGCGGCGACCAAGGCCGTGGCTCCCGCCAAGAAGGCCGCGGCGCCCGCGAAGAAGGCGGCCACCAAGGCCGCCGCCCCGGCCAAGAAGGCTGCGACCACGGCTGCCAAGAAGGCGGCTCCCGCGAAGAAGTCGCCGGCAGCCAAGAAGGCCCCGGCGAAGAAGGCCGCCTCCTCCTGATCGACCACAGTTGCGGCGCCGTCCCTCCGCGGGGCGGCGCCGCAGCGGCGTTTCCGCGTGGGACGTGGGCGCTACGGCAGGCGAGTCGATAGCCTGCTCCCGTTGTGCGTGACGCGGTGTCGCTGCCGCGAGATGGGTGAGGTGTGACGTGACGCAGCGAAAGTGGCCGCGCAAGCCGGGAGCGGGCTTCCGGGTCGGTGAGGCGATCCTGCTTCCGACGCTGACCGCGATGAGCAGTCGGACGTGGATCGACGGCGACAAGATCCCCGCGACCGGTGGCGTCGTGCTCGTCGCCAACCACGTCACCAAGATCGACCCGCTGACGATCGCCCACTTCGTGCACCACCACGGCCGGCTGCCGCGGTTCCTCGCCAAGGCGGGCATCTGGGACGTCCCCGGCCTCGGCTGGATCATGCGTGACACGGGACAGATCCCGGTGGCCCGCATGTCGGGCGATGCCCACAACGCCTTCGAGGCTGCGGAGCAGGCACTGCGCACGGGGGAGTGCATCGTCGTCTACCCCGAGGGCACCGTGACGCGCGACCCCGACCTCTGGCCGATGCGCGGCAAGACCGGCGCAGCTCGCATGGCGCTGGCCGCCGGCGTACCCGTCGTACCCGTCGGGCACTGGGGCGAGCAGGAGATCCTGCCGCCGTACGCCACGCGTCCCCACCTCTTCCCGCGCAAGCGGATCGTCGTCAAGGCCGGCGACCCGGTCGACCTGGCCGACCTCATGGGTGGCGAGGTGACCGCCGAGAAGGTCGCCGAGGCGACCGACCGGATCATGGCCGCGCTCACCGCAGTTGTCGCGGACCTGCGCGGTGAGGCGGCACCGGTCGAGCGGTTCGACCCGAAGGCAGCGGGCGTGGCCGAGATCGGCAACCCCAAGAAGCAGAAGCGGAAGAAGGGTCAGGCGTGAGCAAGATCGCCGTGTTCGGTGCGGGCTCGTGGGGCACCGCTTTCTCGATGGTGCTCGCCGACGGCGGCAACGACGTCACGATCTGGGGCCGCCGCGAGGAGGTCTGCCAGACCATCAACGAGCGCCGGGAGAACACCGACTACCTGCCCGGCATCGAGCTGCCGCCGACCATCTCGGCGACGCACGACGCCGAGCGGGCGCTGTCGGGCGCCGACGTCGTCGTCCTCGCGACCCCGAGCCAGTCGCTCCGCGAGAACCTCGCCGAGTGGGCGCCGTACATCCCGAACAAGGCCGTCATGGTCTCGCTGATGAAGGGCGTCGAGCTCGGCACCCTCAAGCGCATGAGCGAGGTCATCGCCGAGGTCACCGACGCCGGTCCCGACCGGATCGCCGTCGTCAGCGGCCCCAACCTGGCCAAGGAGATCGCCCGCCGCGAGCCCGCCGCCTCCGTCGTCGCGTGTGCCGACGAAGAGGTCGCCAAGATGCTCCAGGCGCAGTGCCACTCGCCGTCGTTCCGGCCGTACACCTCGGTGGACGTCCTCGGCTGCGAGCTCGGCGGCGCCTACAAGAACGTCGTCGCCCTCAGCGTCGGCATGGCGGTCGGCCTCGGCTTCGGCGACAACACCACCGCATCCGTGATCACCCGTGGCCTCGCCGAGACCGCTCGCCTGGCGATGGCGCTCGGGGCGAACCCGCTGACGCTGATGGGCCTCGCGGGCCTCGGCGACCTCGTCGCCACCTGCTCGTCGCCGCTGTCGCGCAACCGCACGTTCGGCGAGAAGCTCGGTCAGGGCATGACCACCGAGGACATCTACGCCTCCACGCGCCAGGTCGCCGAGGGCGCGAAGTCGTGCTCGTCGCTGCTCGCGCTCGCCGAGCGCACCGGTGTCGACGCCCCGATCGCGGAGCACGTCAACGCCGTCGTCGCGGGCCAGATGACCGCCACCGACATGATGGAGTCGTTCATCGGCCGCGACACCAAGGCTGAGACCGACTGAGCGAGGGCGCGAGTCGAGCTTGCTCGATCTCGTGTCCCGAGCGAGGGAGGTGCAGGAGCGCAGCGAGTGCTGACCGACTGAGCGAGCGGTCCGGCCCGACTGGGCACGGGCGTAGCGGCACTCTGCGCACGTCATTGCGTGCGCAGAGTGACACCAACTGGTTGTCCAGTCGCTCGGCCGCGCCGACCTCAGCCGACGAGCGTGTCGAGGGCGATCCGCAGGTCGTCCCACAGGTCGTCGACGTGCTCGACGCCGACGCTCATCCGCACGAGGTCCTCGGGGATCGTCTGCGACTCGGTCTTCCAGCGGCGCCGGCGCTCGAACGTCGACTCCACGCCGCCCAGCGACGTCGCGTGGACCCAGATCTTCGTCTTGTGGACGAGGAGATCGGCCGCGAGTGCCCCCTGGGTGAACTCGACACCCACCACCGCACCGAAGCCCGGGTAGCGGACCGTCGCGATCGCCGGGTGCTCGCCGAGGCGGCGTACGAGCTCGCGGGCGTTGTCCTGGGCGCGCTCGACGCGGAGGTGCAGGGTGCGCAGGCCACGCAGCGCCAGCCACGCCTCCATCGGACCGGGTACGGCGCCCGTGAGGTCGCGTCGCTTCTTGAGTACGTCGAACAGCTGCTCGTCGCGGGTGATGAGCGCACCCATCAGCACGTCGCTGTGGCCGGAGATGTACTTCGTGGCCGAGTGGAGAACGAGATCCACGTCGTCAGCGAGAGGCTGCTGGAGCAGGGGAGTGGCGAAGGTGTTGTCGACGACCACGTAGGCGCCCGCCGCGTGCGCGGCGCGGGTGATCGCCGGGATGTCGGCCACCTCGAGGGCCGGGTTGGTCGGCGACTCGAGCCAGACCAGGGCGGCGTCCTCGCACGCAGCGATGACGGCCGCGGTGTCCTCGATGTCGACGAGCACCCCGGTCAGCCGGCCACGGGCCTCGAGGTCGGCGAGCTGCATGATGCTGCCCTGGTACGAGTGGCGGGGCATGACGACCTTCGCGCCCTGGCCGACCAGGTCGAGCACGCAGGCGACCGCGGCCAGTCCGCTCGCGAACGACAGGCACCGACCGCCCTCGAGGGCCCCCAGTGCCTCCTCGAACGCCGTCCACGTGGGGTTGCCGTACCGGCCGTACTCGGTGTCGCCGCCCGCGACGTAGACAGAGGCCAGCGTGACCGGCGTGTTGAACGGTGCATCGGGCGTCCGCTCGGGGCGCCCGGCGTGGACCGCGACGGTCGCCGGACGGCGTACGGGCTGACCGTCAGGCGAGGTGGAGGAACCGGACACGACGGGGGACTGGTCAGTCATGGGGACCAGCCTAGGGAATACTCGGGCGCGTGAATGACGAGACTCTCACCCAGCTTGCCGCCGACATCGACGCCACCTGCCGCCTGCGCGGCGAGTTCGTCCTGCGCTCCGGGCAGGTCTCCGACACATACTTCGACAAGTACCTCTTCGAGGCGCAGCCGGCGCTGCTCGAGCGTGTTGCGCAGCAGATGGTCGACCTGCTCCCGGAGGGCACCGAGCTGCTCGGCGGCCTCGAGATGGGCGGCATCCCGATCGCGACGATGGTGAGCGCGAAGACGGGCATCCCGGTGATCTTCATCCGCAAGAAGGCCAAGGAGTACGGCACCGCCAAGCTCGCCGAGGGCCCGGCCTTCGACGGCAAGCGCGTCACGCTGATCGAGGACGTCATCACCTCCGGCGGCGCCGTGCGCGACGCCGTCAACGTGCTTCGTCCCGCCGGTGCGATCATCGACACGGTCGTCTGCGCGATCGACCGCAGCCCCGAGGGCAACCCTCTCGACGACGTCGCTCTCGAGATCCGTCCGGTGCTGACCCGCGCCGACCTCGACGCTGCCGCGGGGGCCCGAGGATGAACGCCGGCGACCAGTCGGGCAAGCCCCGCATCGTCGTCCTCTTCGGCGGTCGTTCCACCGAGCACGGCATCTCGTGCGTCACCGGCGGCAGCGTCCTCGCCGCCGTCGACACCACGAAGTACGACGTCGTCCCCGTCGGCATCACGCAGGACGGCCAGTGGGTGCTGGAGTCCGGCGACCTCGACCGGCTGAAGATCAAGGACCGCCAGACCCCGACCGTCGACGGCTCCCGTCCGCCCGTGACCCTGACCCAGGTCGAGGACGGCTCCGAGCTCGTGGTCCACGAGGCCACCGGCCCGCGAAGCCTCGGGCACGTCGACGCGGTCTTCCCGCTGCTGCACGGTCCGTGGGGCGAGGACGGCACGCTCCAGGGCCAGCTCGAGATGGCCGGCGTCCGCTACGTCGGCGCCGGCGTCCTGGCGTCCGCGGTGAGCATGGACAAGGGCTTCATGAAGGTGGCGCTGGCTGCTGCCGGCGTTCCGGTCATGCCGTCCATCGTCGTCACCGCCCGCGAGTGGGCGCGCGACGCGGCGGAGTGCCGCGCGCGCTCCGAGGAGCTCGGCTACCCGCTCTTCGTGAAGCCGGCCCGCGGTGGGTCCAGCATCGGCATCTCCAAGGTGCACGACGCTTCGGAGCTCGACGCTGCGATCGCGACCGCGATGGAGCACGACCCGCGCGTGCTGGTCGAGGGCTTCGCTGCCGGCGTTCGCGAGATCGAGTGCGGCGTCCTCCAGCTGCCCGACGGCGAGCTGCGCACGTCGCTGCCGGCCGAGATCCGCATCGGCGGCGACCACGAGTTCTACGACTTCGAGGCGAAGTACCTGCCCGGCGAGCACACCGAGATCGACTGCCCGGCGAAGGTCGACGACGACCTCCTCGCCCGGATGCAGGAGCTCGCGGCGGTCACCTTCGACGCCGTCGCCTGCGAGGGGCTCGCGCGCGTGGACTTCTTCGCGTTCCCGGACGGCTCGCTCGTCGTCAACGAGCTGAACACGATGCCCGGGTTCACGCCGAGCTCGATGTACCCGCAGATGTGGGGTGCGTCCGGCATCGACTACACCGAGCTGGTCGACCTGCTGATCCAGCAGGCGCTCAGCCGCGGCACCGACCTGCGCTGAGGCGTCAGACGCAGCGTTCGGCCTGCGGGATCGCCTTCTTCACGAGTCCGGCGATGGTCGACAGCGCGTCACCGGCGAACGCCGCGTCGCGGCGGTGCTCCGCGGGGATGTCCACCTCGACGACCGGGTCGCGCCCGATCGTGTAGATCGTCAGGTCCTCCGAGAGGTCGCCGAACTGGTCGGTCGGGACGTACCACCCGACACCGTTGACCTCCTCGCACGGGGCGCCCGGCTGGAAGTCGGCGGGCATGGCGACTCCGCAGGTCAGCACGACGGCCGGATCGCCCCAGGCATGGCCGAGCGCAGTACGCGGCACGACGGCGCGCGTGACCAGGCTCTCGAGGGTGGCCGGCAGCTCGCGCACGAGTCGCTGGCAGGTGCTGCGCTCCGTGGCGTCGACCTTCGGGGTGGCGATCTCGATGCTGGCGGCGCCGCAGCCGGTCAGCAGGACGGCGACGACGGGCAGCACGAGGAGGCGCGGGGACATGGCCCGCATCCTCCCACCGCCCCCCGGTCAGAGACGTACGACGGGGCAGGCGAGCGTCCGCGTGATGCCGTCGAGCGCCTGGATCTTCGCCACGACGTCGGTGCCCAGGGCGTCGACGCTGCGGGCCTCGGCGCGGACGATCACGTCGTACGGACCGTTGACGTCGTCGGCCGAGACCACCCCCGGAACGGCCGTCAGCGCGTGCGTCACCTCCGCGGCGTGACCAACGTCGGTCTGGATCAGGATGTAGGCGTGGACGGTCATCTCGGCCTCCCGTGTCGCGGACCGCAAGCGTTGCGGTGGACTACTCAACGTACTCCGATCGCGGCGCGTGTCGACCCCCTCGCGGTCACCGGGTGACTGATGGGATGGGGCCATGGCCGCCGTACCTCCCGGAGCACCCTTCCCCCCGAGCGCCACGCTCGCCGACATCGGCGAGTTCCCGCTGATCGATGCGCTGACCGCGCTCTTCGACACCGCGGAGCACGTGCTCGTCGGGCCCGGCGACGACGCCGCCGTCCTGCGGATCCGCAACGGCCACCTCGTGGTCTCGACCGACCTGATGGTCGAGGGGCGCCACTTCCGCCGTGACTGGGTCCCGGCCGAGGACGTCGGTGCCCGTGCCGCCGCGCAGAACCTCTCCGACATCAACGCGATGGGCGGCACCGCCACCTCGGTCACCCTCGGCATCGCTGCCCCGGCCGACCTGCCGGTGGCGTGGGTGCTCGACTTCGCTCGCGGTTTCGCCGCCGAGTGCGCGAAGGTCGGCGCCGTCGTCGTCGGCGGTGACGTCACGCGCTCCGAAACGCTCGTCCTCGCGGTCACGGTCATGGGCGGTTGCACGGTCTCGCCGGTGCTCCGCTCGGGTGCGCAGCCGGGCGACGTGGTCGCGCTCTGCGGACGCCAGGGCTGGGCCGCAGGTGGCCTCGCCGTCCTCGGTCGCGGATTCCGCTCGCCCCGCGTGCTCGTGGAGGCCTACCGCCGCGCCGACCCGCCGTACGCCGCCGGGCAGGTCGCCGCCGACGCCGGCGCCACCGCGATGATCGACGTCTCCGACGGCCTGGTCGCCGACGCGGGCCACATCGCCACCGCATCCGGTGTCGTCATCGACATCCGCAGTGATGCGTTCGAGATCCCCGAGCCGCTCCACGCGATCGGGTCGGCGCTCGGCGCCGACCCGATGCAGTTCATCCTGGGCGGGGGAGACGACCACCCGCTCCTGGCGTCCTTCGGCTCAGCTGCCGACGTGCCGAAGGGCTGGACCGTCATCGGCTCGGTGCGTGCGGCCGACGACGACGGAGCGCGTGTGCTGGTCGACGGGGCGCCGTACGCCGGTCCGGCGGGCTGGACGCACTTCTAGCTCGCCGAGACGAGGCTTGTGCCGCGCCGAGACGAGGCTTGTGCGACGCCGAGACGGGGCTTGTGCTCCTCCGCTTCGCTCCTCCGCACAAGCCCCGTCTCGGCTCAGGCGCTGACGTGTCCTGACCACCGGCGATCAAATGACGAAGGCCCCGCCGAGCGCGGTGCGCTCAGCGGGGCCTTCGTCATTTGATCAGCGAGTGACCTTGCCAGCCTTCAGGCAGCCGGTGCACACGTTGAGGCGCTTCGGGGCACCGTTGACGGTGGCGCGAACGCGCTGGATGTTCGGGTTGAAGCGACGCTTCGTGATCTTGCGCGACCACGGACGGTTGTTGCCGAAGCCGGGCTTCTTGGCGCAGATGTCGCAGACGGCAGCCACGGGTAACTCCTGAGGATCGAATTGGAACGAGGTCTTCGAGTCCCACGGACAGCCACACGACCACACAGTCAGGGGCGTCGGCACGGGACAACCGCACAAGGGTAAGCGAAAGCGCGCCGCGCACGCGAATCGGCCGCTGCTCCCGTGTGTGGGTGGCAGCCACTAGCCTGTGCGCTGCAACCGTACGCCGACCGGTAGGCGTGGTGCAGGTCACGAGCGCGAGAGGCGGTGGAGATGTTCGACGTGACGACGGTGGTCCGCTTCGTCGAGCTCGCGACCGACGCTCTCGCGGAGGCCCGCGAGGAGATCGACGCCCTCAACGTCTACCCCGTTCCGGACGGCGACACGGGCACCAACATGTTCCTGACCGTGCAGGCCGGTCGCGACGCGCTGCTCGACTCCGTCGCCCGCGGCGACGACACCGACACCGCGCTCAAGGCGCTCGCCCGCGGCTCCCTGATGGGCGCGCGCGGCAATTCGGGCGTGATCCTGAGCCAGTTGCTCGGCGCCCTCGTCGCCCGCATGCGCAAGGCCGGTCCGGACGAGCGCAAGTCCGTCGTCCTCGCCGAGGCCTTCCGTGACGGCTGCATCGCGTCGTACGCCGCCGTGGGCACGCCCGTCGAGGGCACGATCCTCAGCGTCATGAAGGCCGCAGCCGACGCCGCCATGGAGGTTGCTCCCAACGACAGCTCTGCCCCGACGATCGCCGCTGCGGCCGAGGCGGCGCGGGTCGCCCTGGAGCGCACGCCGCAGCAGCTGAAGCTGCTCGCCGACTCGGGCGTCGTCGACGCGGGCGGCCGTGGTCTGGTCGTCGTGTTCGAGGCGGCGGAGACGGCTCTGACCGGCCGCCGCCGCGTCGAGCCGACGAAGGCGCGTGGCGCGCGCAGCGTCCCCGTCCTGCTTCCGACCGATGACCTGACCGAGGACGGTCCGGCGTACGAGGTGATGTATCTCCTCGACGCCGAGGACGACGTCGTCGGCGACCTGCGCGCGGAGCTCGCCGGGCTCGGTGACTCGCTCGTCGTCGTGGGCGGCGACGGCCTGTGGAACGTCCACATCCACACCGACGACGTCGGTGCCGCGATCGAGGCCGGCATCCACGTCGGCCGTCCGCACCGGGTCCAGGTGACCCACTTCGCCGAGCAGATCGCTGCGGCGAAGGCGCGTCGCCCGAGCCGCCTCGGACGCAAGATCGTCGCCGTCACGGCCGGTCCCGGCCTCCAGGAGCTCTTCGCCGAGGCGGGCGCGATCACGGTCGCGACGGAGCCGGGCAGGCGTCCCAGTGCCGGCGAGATCCTGCACGCCATCGACGCCAGCGGCGCGGCCGAGGTCGTCGTGCTCCCCAACGACCCCGACTCGCTGCAGGTCGCCGAGATCGCGGCGCGCGGCGCCGAGGAGTCCGGCAAGGTCAAGGTCGCCGTCATCCCCAGCCAGGCGCAGGTCCAGGGCCTGGCCGCGGTCGCGGTGCACGAGCCGGGTCGGCCCTTCGACCAGGACGTGGTCGCCATGACAGCGGCAGCTCGCCACGCGCGCCACGGGGCGGTCACGATCGCTGCCCGCAAGGCGATCACCACCGCCGGCGCCTGCAGCCCCGGCGACGTGCTGGGCGCGATCGACGGCGACTTCGTGGTGGTCGGTGACGATCTCTTCGACGTCGCCTACGGCGTGCTCGGTCGCCTCATCGGCGGTGGTGGCGCCGAGCTCGTGACCCTGGTGGCGGGCGAGGGTGCAGGCGATCTTGCCGAGCGCCTCGAGAAGATGGTGGCCCGACGGCACCCGGTCCTCGAGGTCGTCGTCTACGACGGCGGCCAGAGCCGCTACCCGCTGCTGGTCGCAGTGGAGTGACGAGCAGGGCCGCAACGTGATCGATCTCGGGACCCCGGTGGCTGCCGTCCTCGGCGACCAGCCCCGCAAGCGCAAGGCGATCGTCGAAGGCCTCGGCATCGAGACCGTCGGCGACCTGCTTCACCACTTCCCGCGTCGCTACCTCGAGACCGGCAAGCTCAGCGACCTCGGAAGCCTGCGCGAAGGCCAGCTGCTCACGATCATCGGCGAGGTCGCTGCCTCGGACACGAAGTCCTACACCGACCGGCGCACTGGCAAGCCGGCGTACCGGGTCGAGGTGCTGCTGCGCGCCGACGGTGCGGGGCGGTTGAAGATGACGTTCTTCGCCAAGAGCCAGTGGATCGTGAAGAGCTGGGGCGAGAAGCTCCACCCCGGCCGTCGCGGCGTCTTCCAGGGCAAGGCGTCGCAGTTCGGCCAGCAGTGGCAGCTCACCAACCCGTCGATGGTCCTCTTCGGACCGCAGGGATCCGGCGCAGCGGACGAGACCGGCGCGCTGCTCTCGATGGAGACGATGCCGAAGTTCTTCCCGATCTACCCGCTCACCAAGGGCGTCGAGACCTGGGACCTCCAGCGGGCGTGCGCCTTCGCCCTCACGGTGCTGGACGAGATCCCTGAGCCCCTCGACGACGACCTCCGCAGCCGGTACGACGTGGTCGGCCGGCGTCAGGCGATCGAGTGGATCCACGCGCCGGACGAGTTCGCGCAGGTCAGCGCAGCCCGGCGGCGGTTCCGGTTCGAGGAGGCGCTGACGCTGCAGCTGGTCCTCGGCAGGAGGCGCCGCGAGCTGATGGCGCAGGGTGCACAGGCGCGCACCGGGGGAGTGACGCGGATCCTCGAGGCGTTCGACGCGCGGCTGCCGTTCGACCTCACCCAGGGCCAGCGGGCCATTGGCGAGGTGCTCGAGGCAGAGCTCGCGCAGCCGCATCCGATGCACCGGCTGCTGCAGGGCGAGGTCGGCTCCGGCAAGACGCTCGTGGCGCTGCGGGCCATGCTCCGCACGGTCGACTCAGGTGGTCAGGCAGTCCTGCTGGCGCCGACGGAGGTGCTCGCCCAGCAGCACTTCCGTTCGATCAGCGCCATGCTCGGCGACCTCGCCGGCGGCGGGATGCTCGGGGGAGCGGAGGAGTCGACGGGCGTCGCTCTGCTGACCGGATCGATGACGAAGCAGCAGCGGCAGCAGGCGCTCCTCGACATCGTCACCGGCGACGCCGGCATCGTCATCGGCACCCACGCACTCCTGGAGAAGTCGGTCCAGTTCCAGGACCTCGGCCTGGTGGTCGTCGACGAGCAGCACCGCTTCGGTGTCGAGCAGCGGGCTGCGCTCACCGACAAGGCCGGCTCGCCGCCCCACGTCCTGGTCATGACCGCCACGCCGATCCCGCGCACCGTGGCGATGACCGTCTTCGGAGACCTGGAGGTCTCCACCCTCACCGAGCTCCCCGCGGGTCGGGCGCCGATCCAGACCAACGTCGTGCCGCTGGCCGACGCGCCGCACTGGTTGGGCAGGGTCTGGGAGCGCGTCCGCGAGGAGGTCGGCAAGGGCCACCAGGCCTACGTCGTGTGCCCCCGCATCTCCGGAGACGTCGTCGAGACCGGCCAGCAGGACGTCCTCCAGTACGACGAGGACGGCAACCCGATCGCGCCGCCGCGGCCCCTCGCAGCGGTGGAGGAGGTGGCCGCCGAGCTGCGGTCCGGTGCGCTCAACGGTCTCCGGGTCGGCGTACTGCACGGGCGGTTGCAGCCGGAGGAGAAGGACCGCACGATGCGGGCGTTCCAGGCCGGAGAGATCGACGTCCTCGTCTCCACGACGGTCATCGAGGTCGGTGTCGACGTCGCCAACGCGACCGCGATGGTGCTGCTCGACGCCGACCGGTTCGGCGTCTCCCAGCTGCACCAGCTGCGCGGTCGCGTCGGCCGTGGTGGGCTGCCCGGTCTCTGCCTGCTCGTGTCCTGGGCGGGCTACGGCACGGACGCGCGCGCACGCCTCGATGCGGTGGCCTCGACGACCGACGGTTTCGCGCTCAGCCAGGTCGACCTCGAGCAGCGCCGCGAGGGCGATGTCCTCGGCAAGCGTCAATCCGGTGGTCGCTCGTCGCTCTTCACGCTCAAGGTGCTCCGCGACGAGGACGTCATCGTCGAGGCCCGCCGCGCAGCCGACGAGCTGCTCGATCAGGACCTCGCCCTCGGACAGGTGCCACTGCTGCGCGCCGCCGTGGAGGAGACTGAGCGCTCGGTCGAGTCCGAATTCCTGGAACGGAGTTGAGATGACGCGGATCATCGGGGGTACCGCGGGCGGTCGCCGGCTCGAGACACCCAAGGGACAGACGACCCGTCCCACGAGTGACCGGGTGCGCGAGGCGCTCTTCTCCGCCATCGAGTCGTGGTGCGGCTCGCTCGACGGCCTCCGCTTCCTCGACCTGTACGCCGGCAGCGGTGCCGTCGGCCTCGAGGCACTGTCGCGCGGAGCCGGCGTGGCGACGTTCGTCGAGCAGGACCGCCGCACCGCCACCCTGATCAGCCGCAACGCCAAGGCGCTCGGTTTCGCCGCGGACGTGATCGCCCACAGTGTCGGCACGGTCCTGTCGGGCGCACCGCGGGCGTCGTACGACGTGATCTTCCTGGACCCGCCCTACCCGCTGCCCGATGCGGAGGTCGATGCCGACCTGGCCAAGCTTGTCGCCCAGGGCTGGCTGGCTGCCGACGCGCTGGTCGTGGTCGAGCGGGCGAGCAAGCGGTCGACGACGACCTGGCCGGAGGGCATCACGCCGCTCCGCGAGCGCAAGTACGGCGAGACGCTGCTGCGCTATGGTCACGCAGCGTCCGTCGGTGCAGACGAGCCTGACGGCGACCAAGGGGAGTAGAACGTGCGTATCGCAGTGTGCCCGGGGTCGTTCGACCCGGTGACGAACGGTCACATCGACATCTTCAGCCGCGCCGCCGGCCTCTTCGACGAGGTCATCGTGGCGACCGGCCTGAACCCGTCCAAGACGCGCCTGTTCACGCCCGACGAGCGCATCGACATGCTCACCGAGGTGTGCCGGCAGTTCCCCAACGTGCGGGTCTCGGGCTTCAACGGTCTGCTGACGGCGTTCTGCCAGGAGCAGGGTGCGGTCGCGATCGTGAAGGGCCTCCGCGCCGTCAGCGACTACGAGTACGAGCTGCAGATGGCGCAGATGAACTCCTCGCTCGCCGAGGTGGAGACGGTCTTCATCCCGACCAGCCCCGAGTACTCCTTCCTGGCGTCGAGCCTGGTCAAGGAGGTCGCGATGTTCGGCGGAGACGTCTCGGGCCTGGTTCCCGACTTCGTCCGTGAGCGTCTGATCACCCGTCTCGAGGAGCGCAAGCGCTCCACGTCCTGACGCGTTTTGCTGGACGCGGTGACGCGCCGGTAGACTCCGCCCGTTCTGTTCTGCCCTGATTGAGATGACGTGAGTTCCCACCTGGACCCGAGAGCGCCGCTCGTGCTCGACACTTTCGAGCTCGGCCGCCGCCCGGGGTCCCAGTTGGAAGTCACGCTGACCGTTCCGGCGCCGGCAGATCTCGGCATCGAGCTCCTCGGTGTCCCGGAAGGCGCAGAGGTCGAGCTTGACCTCCGGCTGGAAGCGGTCATGGAGGGCGTTCTCGTCACCGGGTCGGCGTACGCCGATCTCGAGGGCGAGTGCGCGCGGTGCCTGGAGCCGATCCACGACGAGATCGAGGCGCGGTTCCAGGAGCTTTTCGTCTACGACGACGAGAAGCGCGACGCAGATGACGACGAGGAAGAGCTCCGCACGGAGGGCGACCTGGTCGACCTCGAGCCGGTGTTGCGTGACGCGGTGGTGCTCGTGCTGCCGTTCCAGCCCCTGTGCCAGGACGACTGTCCCGGACTGTGCATCGACTGTGGTGCGCGGCTCGCGGATGATCCGGACCACACGCATGAGGCGCCGATTGACCCCCGCTGGGCCGGCCTGTCCGCCCTGCAGGACCCCAAGACAAGCAAGACCGAAGACTGACAAGTCCGGCCTGACCAGGTCGGACGAAGCTAGAGGAGAAGACAGTGGCTGTTCCGAAGCGGAAGATGTCGCGCAGCAACACCCGTCACCGCCGTTCGGCGTGGAAGGCCGTCGTTCCGACGCTGGCCACCTGCTCGAACCCGGCGTGTGGTGCCAAGGTTCTCCCGCACCGTGCGTGCGGCGAGTGTGGCCAGTACGGCGCCAAGGCGGCTCGCCGCCAGGTCCTCTGAGCCTGACTCCAGGTTCACGGCCCTGACCACGTACGGCGAGCTCCGGGCAGCGCTCGGCGATCCAGTTCTGGACGCCGAGCTGCTCGAGCGCGCCCTCACACACCGTTCGTTCGCCTACGAGAACGGCGGCCTGCCGACCAACGAGCGTCTGGAGTTCCTGGGCGACTCGGTGCTCGGCATCGTGGTCACCGAAGCGCTCTACCGCACCCACCCGGACCTCTCCGAGGGCCGGTTGGCGAAGCTGCGCGCTGCGGTCGTCAACGCCCGCGCGCTCGCGGTCGTTGCCCGCATGATCGGCCTCGGCGAGCACATCAAGCTCGGCAAGGGCGAGGAGTCGACCGGTGGTCGTGACAAGGCCTCGATCCTGTCCGACACGGTCGAGGCCGTCATCGGTGCGGTCTATCTCTCCGGCGGCTTCGAGGTCGCCGGCGCACTGATCCACCTCCTGTTCGACCCGCTGATGGAGGACGCCGCCAAGCTCGGCGCCGGCCTCGACTGGAAGACGTCGCTGCAGGAGCTCTCCGCCGAGCGGTCGCTCGGCGTCCCGGAGTACGTCATCGAGGGCTCCGGCCCCGACCACATGCGCCACTTCGTCGCGCAGGTCCGCGTCGGTGACCAGCTCTACGGCCACGGCGAGGGTCGCTCCAAGAAGGAAGCCGAGCAGCAGGCTGCCGAGACGGCGTACACCGAGATCTCGGCGATCCCGGTCGAGTCGCCCGAGACCGCCGCGGGCTGATGCCCGAGCTGCCCGAGGTCGAGGTCGTACGCCGCGGCCTCGAGGCCCACGCGCTCGACCGCGTGATCACCGGGGTGGAGGTCCTCCACGACCGGCCCGTACGCCGTTCGCCCGGCGGCGCCGCGGCGTTCGCCGACGCGCTGGCGGGACGCACCTTCACCGCCGCTCGGCGCCGCGGCAAGTACCTCTGGCTGCCGCTCGACACGGGCGACGCGGTGCTGGGTCATCTCGGCATGAGCGGCCAGATGCTGGTCCAGCCCGTCGGGGCGCCGGACGAGAAGCACCTCCGGGTCCGCTTCCGCCTCGACGACGGCCAGGAGCTGCGCTTCGTCGACCAGCGCATGTTCGGCGGTGTGGCGCTGTCGCCCGGGGGAGCGGAGCTTCCCCAGGAGATCGCGCACATCGCCCGCGACCTGCTCGACCCGGCGTTCGACCTCGACGACTTCGTACGCCGCGTCCGCCGCCGCACCAGCGGCGTCAAGCGGCTGTTGCTCGACCAGACCCTGGTCAGCGGCGTCGGCAACATCTACGCCGACGAGGCCCTGTGGCGCGCGGGCCTCCACGGTGAGCGTCCGGGTGACCGGCTGACGCGTGCCCAGGTGCTCGACCTTGCCGGGCACGCGCGTGACGTCATGACCGAGGCGCTCGCTCAGGGCGGCACCTCGTTCGATGCGCTCTACGTCAACGTCAACGGGCAGTCGGGCTACTTCGAGCGTTCGCTCAACGCCTACGGCCGCGAGGACGAACCCTGCCGTCGATGCGGCACCGCCATGCGTCGCGCCGCCTTCATGAACCGCTCGTCGTACTTCTGCCCGACCTGCCAGAAGCCCCCGCGGCGAGGCCGCGCGTAACCCCGCGCCAGCCACCGGCCTGCACCTAGGATGCGGGTGTGCGACGACGCTTCAGGATGAGCCCCTCGGGCGGTGCCCCTCACGACCCGTGGTTCCGGATCGGAACGCTGGACGTCAACACCACGGTGCTGTGGACGATCCTGAGCGGTGTCGCGATGCTCTACGGCGCGATCACGCTGCGCACGTCGCTCTCGGATGCCCTGACGCTCGACCCGGACGCGATCCTGCACGGCGAGATCTGGCGCGTCGTGACCTGGCCGTTCTCCTACCCCGGTGGGGTGGGCCTGTGGCCGCTGCTGACGATCGTCTTCTTCTGGTACTTCGGCCGCGACCTCGAGGAGCACCTCCTCGGTCGAGCCCGGATGATGCAGCTCCTGTTGAGCGTCACGGTGATCTTCGCCGTCGTCGCCGTCATGATCGAGGCACTGGTCGGTGACGTCGGCCCGACGGTGGGCGATGCGACGCTGCGGACCGTCGAGTTCGTGGTGTTGCTCGCCTGGGTTGCCGAGTGGCCGCACCGGCAGTTCATGTTCAACATCCCGGCGTGGGTCGTCGGCCTGGTCTTCTTCGCCCTCCAGCTCATCGACTATCTGCAGCACGCGTTCTGGTGGATGGCCCTCTACCTCGTGGTCGGTCTGCTGCTGTCGGCCATCGCGGCGCGGTCGATCGGCATGCTCAGCGAGCACCACATCGTCCCGAAGATCCACCTCCCGCACCGCCAGAAGCGGCGCGGTGCAGCGCGCCACGAGCACGGTCCGCGCGCCCGGCGCGCGCACCGGCACCCCTCCGAGGGCCCGACGGTCGTCACCGGTCCGTGGCAGGGCAGCGGTGCCCCGGTCGAGAGCCCGGACGAGGCGCGGATGAACGCCCTGCTCGAGAAGATCCACGCCAGTGGTCAGGCCTCGCTGACCTCCGCGGAGCAGAAGGAACTGCTCGCGCTGCGCGACCGCCTCCGCGGCCGCGGCTGAGCGTCGTACTCCTCCCACCGCACGAAAGCAGCTGACATGGGCTCGATCGTCTTTGCCGTACTCCTCCTGGTCGCCGCGCTGGTGGCCCTCGTCGTCCTCGGCCGGATCCCCGGGACGGTCGGTTTGGTCCGCTCGGCCGTGGTCGCGGGACTCGTCCTGCTCGCGGCTGTGGTCGTCGCCGCCTCGTGCGTCACGACCGTGGGCACCAAGGACATTGGCGTCGTGACGGTCTTCGGCCGTCCCACCGGTCGCGACCTGCCCAACGGCATCCACCTGAAGGCTCCGTGGCAGTCGGTGACCGAGATGGACGGGGCGATCCAGCCCGACGAGTTCACCGGCAAGGACTGCATCCAGGTCCGCATCGGCGACTCCTCCACCGCCTGCGCGAGCATGACGATCCGCTGGCGCATCGTGCCGAGCGAGGCGGCGAGCCTCTATCAGAACTACCGGTCCAACAACGTCAACGAGACGATCAAGTCGTCGCTCGTGGTGACCCAGCTGAAGGCGTCGGTCAACGAGGTCCTCGGGGCGTTCAACCCGCTGGCGAACGTCAACCAGGCGGCCAACGCGGGGCACGACAACACCCGGATCTCCGCTGCGCCGGATCTTGACGCCTTCTCGGCGCAGATCGTCACCTCGATGAACAAGCGGCTGGCCTCGATGAACCGCGGCAAGCCGCAGATCGAGATCCTGTCGGTGACGCTGTCGTTCCTCCAGCTCGCCGACTCGACGCAGGCGAAGATCAACGCCTTCCAGGCCGAGGTGGGCAACACCCGGATCGCGGAGCAGCAGGAGAAGACCGCGGCAGCACAGGCAGCTGCCAACCGGGCCCTGTCGGCGTCGGTCTCGCACGATCCGAACGTCCTCGTCTCGCGGTGCCTCGACACCTTCGAGGAGATGGTCAAGGAGCAGCAGCCGGTCCCGGCCGGCTTCTCCTGCTGGCCGGGTGGCGGCAGCGCGCTCGTCGTACCGCAGGCAGGTCGCTGAGCGCAGGGACCGGGGCCCGGCCCCAGTCGATCCGGCGTCACATTGACGCGCCGCGCGGCGCGGTGCGACCCTTGAAGACGGCCCCGACGCATGGGTCGAGGCCTTCCACTCCAGACCGGAGGAACTTCATGGCCAAGGCGCTTCTCGGCTACATGAGCAGCGACCTGCGTGACCCCTCGCGTGCGGACCGCCTCGCGGCGGAGGTACGCCGTCTGCGCGACCGCGTGGGCGACCTCGAGGCCCTCGTGCTCGTCTTCAGGAGGACAACGACCGCCTCGCCGCAGATCGGGCCACCTGGGCCCGGCTCGAGGAGATGCAGCCCGCCTGACGGCTGTCACGGACGGGTGCCCCTGTCACCGCTGATCTCGGGGTTCCCGGCTACTCTCACGTGCTCGTGAGCCTCTTCGTCGACCGTGTCGTCCCCGCCCGTCTGGGCCCGGACGTCCGACGACTCGTCGCGGCGACCTGGCTGGTCCAGTTCGCGGACGGGATGGCGCTGGTCGCCGGCCCCCTCGCGGTGGCCTCGCTGACGGCATCGCCGTTCCTCGTGGGGCTCGCCGTCGCCCTCCACCGGCTTCCCGTCCTGCTCGCCGGCCCGTACGCCGCGTTCCTGGCCGATCTGGTCAACCGCAGGCTGCTGGTGGTCGCTGCGGACGGTGTGCGCGCCGGCGTTCTCGCGGTCATCGCCACGCTGTACGCGCTCGGTGCTGCTCCCGTGGCGCTGGTCCTCGTCGCGATGCTGGTCCTCGGTGTTGCCGAGACCGTCGCCGACGCGGCGCGTGGTCCGGTGCTGCCGATGCTGGCCGCTGATCCCGAGGCGCTGGACAGCATCGGTGGACGTCTCGACGGCGGCTTCGTCCTCGGCACACAGCTGCTCGGACCGGCGCTCGGCGCACTGCTGTTCGCGGTCGGTGGCGCCGTGCCGTTCCTGGCGCAGGCGCTCCTGCTGGCCGGAGGTGTGGCGCTCTTCTCCCGCATCCGGGTGGCCGGGCCGTCGCGCGGACCGGCCCCGGCTCCGGAGCACCACCCCGTCCGCACCGGCCTGCGGCGGATCGCGGTCGACCCGCCGCTCTCCGGTCTGGTGCTCGCCGGGCTCGCCGCCCAGGCGGCCTGGGCGGGGGGCTGGGCGTTGCTGGTGGTCTATGCGACGCGGCTGCTCGGCCTGGGGCCGACGGGGTTCGGGCTTCTCGTCGCCGTTGCCGCAGCCGGAGGAATGGCCGGCGTCGCGCTGCGACCGCTCGTGGAGTGGCTGCCGCGTCGACTCGCGGCCGTCACACCGGCGCGGATCGTGCTCGCCGGCCTGGCCCTCGAAGCCACGGGACACCTCGCCCTCTCGCGGCTGCACGATCCGTGGATCGCAGCGGGCACGGTCGCCGCCCTGGCCGCGGTGGGCTTCGTGGCCGGCGACGTCGCGCGTGAGCTGCGGCGTACGCGGACGGCGGGGGACGGCACCGCGGACTCCGTCGCGGCCGCGACGGCGACCCTCGGACTGGCCGCGACGGTGGCCGGATGTCTTGCCGGGGGCGCGCTCGCCGCGATCGGCGGCATCGCTGCGGCGTACGTCGGGGGAGCGGCGCTGCTGGGGCTCGCCCTGATCCTCCTCTTCCGCCGCGTTGTCGCGTTGTAACCTGACCCGACCTGCCCCGCCGCCAGGAGCGTCCGTGTACCTCAAGAGTCTGACCCTGAAGGGCTTCAAGTCCTTCGCGTCGTCGACGACCCTCCAGCTCGAGCCGGGCATCACCTGCATCGTGGGGCCCAACGGCTCCGGCAAGTCCAACGTCGTCGACGCGCTCGCCTGGGTCATGGGCGAGGCCTCCGCCAAGAGCCTGCGCGGCGGCAAGATGGACGACGTCATCTTCGCCGGCACCTCCGGTCGCCCGCCGCTGGGCCGCGCCGAGGTGGCGCTGACCATCGACAACTCCGACGGCGCCCTGCCGATCGAGTACGCCGAGGTCACGATCACCCGCACGATGTTCCGCAACGGCGGCTCGGAGTACGCGATCAACGGCCAGACCTGCCGTCTGCTCGACGTCCAGGAGCTGCTGAGCGACTCGGGCATCGGTCGCGAGATGCACGTCATCGTCGGGCAGGGCCAGCTCGACCAGATCCTCCACGCGACCCCCGAGGACCGCCGCGGCTTCATCGAGGAGGCCGCCGGCGTCCTCAAGCACCGCAAGCGCAAGGAGAAGGCGCTCCGCAAGCTCGACGCGACCGAGGGCAACCTGACCCGCCTCAACGACCTTCTCGTCGAGATCCGCCGTCAGCTCAAGCCGCTCGGCCGCCAGGCAGAGGTCGCGCGCCGGGCAGCCACGGTGCAGGCCGACGTCCGTGACGCACGGGCCCGCCTGCTCGCCGACGACCTCGTGACCGCACGCACCGCCCTCGAGCAGGAGATGGCCGACGAGTCTCTGCTGGTCCAGCGCCGTGCCGAGATCGAGACGGCGATCGCCGAGGCCCGCGAGGCCGAGGCAGCCCTCGAGGCCGCGCTCCGCGACGACCTCCCCGCCCTGAGCAGGGCCCAGGAGACGCTCTTCGCCCTCTCCGGCCTCCGCGAGCGGATCCGCGGCACCGCGTCGCTCGCCGCCGAGCGCGTCCGCAACGCCGCTGGCCAGGCCGACGTCGCGACCAGCAGTGGCCGCGACCCCGAGCAGCTTGAGGCAGACGCCGAGCGTGCGAAGGCGCAGGAGCAGGCGATCGCGGCCGAGGTCGACACCCTGCGGGTCGGGCTCGACGACACGATCGCCGCGCGCAAGAAGGCCGAGGACGCCGCCTCCGAGGAGGAACGCCGGATCGCCGCGCTGCAGCGGGCAGCCGCCGACCGCCGCGAGGGACTGGCCCGGCTCGTCGGTCAGGTCAACGCGCTCAAGTCGCGCGCTGCCGCTGCCGCCGACGAGGTCGGCCGCCTGACCCTGGCCCGCGAGGATGCGCTGGCGCGCGCCGAGCGGTCCCAGCGTGACTTCACCGCACTCGAGACCAAGGTCGCCGGCCTCGACGCCGGCGAGGAGGGCCTCGACGCAGAGCACGAGGAAGCGGTCGAGGCGCTCGACGTCCTCGAGCAACAGCTCCTCGACCTGCGCGACCAGGCGGCCGCCGCTGATCGTGACCGCTCGTCGCTGACCGCTCGTCGCGAGGCGCTCGAGCTCGGCCTCAACCGCAAGGACGGCGCCGGCGCCCTGCTCGCGGCGACCGACCAGGTCTCCGGCCTGCTGGGCTCGGTGGCCGCGCTGCTGACCGTGAAGAGTGGCTTCGAGACCGCGGTAGCTGCCGCCCTCGGATCTGCTGCTGACGCACTGGCGGTCACCGACCCCGATGCGGCAGCGCGCGCGCTCAACCACCTGCGCGACGAGGACCTCGGCCGGGCCGGTTTCCTCGTGGGCGGCGCCGCCGCGCCGACGGCGCAGGGCGCGCTGCCCGGTGCCGCCGAGGCCTGGGCGTACGACGTCGTCGACTGCCCGAAGGAGCTCAAGCCGAGCCTCGCCCGCCTGCTCGCAGGCGTTGCCGTGGTCGCCGACCTCGAGTCCGCCCGACAGGTCGTCAAGGCCGACCCGACCGTGACCGCGGTGACCCGCGATGGCGACGTCCTCGGTGCGCACTTCGCGGCCGGCGGCTCCAGCGCGGGCCAGAGCCTGATCGAGATCCAGGCGGCCGTCGACGAGGCCGCGACCCAGCTCTCCGAGGCCACGGCCCGCGCCGAGCGCCTCGTCTTCGAGACCTCGAAGGTCGAGGCGCAGCGCCTCGACGCGCAGAAGCGCGTGGACGTCGCCCTCGCGCAGCTCCACGAGTCCGACGCGACCCTTGCCGCTGTGGCCGAGGAGCTCGGCCAGTACGGCTCGCAGGTCCGCGCCGCCAAGGGCGAGGCAGACCGCGTCACCGAGGCGATCGCCAAGGCCGAGGAGGCGCGCGACCGCGACGTCGCGGGCCTCGCTGACCTCGAGGCCCGCCTCGCCGGCGCCGAGGAGGCGCCCGACGAGGAGCCCGACACCGCCGAGCGCGAGCGCCTGATCGAGGCCGCCCGCACCGCCCGTCAGGCCGAGACCGACGCGCGGCTCGCGCTGCGCACGTCCGAGGAGCGCTCGCGCGCGCTCCACGGCCGCTCCGACGCGCTGCTCCGCCAGGCCCGTCAGGAGCGCGAGCAGCGCGCCCGCGCCGCCGAACGCCGCGAGCGGCTGCTCCGCGAGGGCCGTGCCGCCGAGGCGGTGCAGGTCGGCGTACGCGTGGTGCTGGACAGCCTGGAGCAGTCGATCGAGCGAGCCTCCGTCGTACGCACGGAGGTGGAGCAGGCCCGCACGACGCGCGAGCACGAGCTGCTGGCCGTACGCGGGAGCCTGCGTGACCTCGGTCGGCAGCACGACGAGCTGGTCAACTCCGTCCACCGCGACGAGATGGCCCGCGCCCAGCAGCGGATGCGCATCGAGCAGCTCGAGGAGCGCGCGATCGACGAGCTCGGCGTCGCTGTGGAGGCGCTGCTCGAGGAGTACGGCCCGCACACGCTGATCCCGTTCACCGGCGAGCTCGAGGAGGGCCAGGAGGCGCCCGAGCCGGCGGCGTTCGTCCGGGAGGAGCAGCAGAAGCGGCTCAAGACCGCCGAGCGCGCCCTCGCGATGCTCGGCCGGGTCAACCCGCTCGCGCTCGAGGAGTTCACGGCCATGGAGGAGCGCCACAAGTTCCTCACCGAGCAGCTCGAAGACCTCCGCAAGACCCGCAAGGACCTCCTGGACATCGTCAAGGAGGTCGACAACCGCGTCGAGCAGGTCTTCGCCGAGGCCTGGGAGGACGTCCGGGTCGCGTTCGACCACGTCTTCGCGCGGCTGTTCCCGGGTGGTGAGGGGCGGCTTGTCCTCACCGACCCCGACAACATGCTGACCACAGGCATCGAGGTCGAGGCCCGGCCGGCCGGCAAGAAGGTGAAGCGGCTCTCGCTGCTCTCCGGTGGTGAGCGCTCGCTCGTCGCGGTCGCGTTCCTCGTCTCGCTCTTCAAGGCCCGTCCGTCGCCGTTCTACATCCTCGACGAGGTGGAGGCGGCCCTCGACGACACGAACCTCGGCCGACTGCTGGAGATCTACGAGGAGCTGCGCGCCCACTCCCAGCTCCTCGTCATCACGCACCAGAAGCGGACCATGGAGGTCGGCGACGCCCTCTACGGCGTGACGATGCGCGGCGACGGCGTCTCTGCGGTGATCAGCCAGCGACTGCGCGATTCCGAGCCGGCGTGAGCGGACGCACCACCCGCGGGTTCCGTCCCGAGATCCAGGCGCTGCGCGCCCTGGCCGTCGGCTCGGTCCTGCTCTACCACCTGTGGCCGGGCACGGTCCGGGGCGGCTTCGTCGGCGTCGACGTCTTCTTCGTCATCTCCGGGTACCTGATCACCGGGCACCTCCTGCGCGATGCCGCCGCGTCGGGCACGGTCCGCCTCAGCCACTTCTGGGTACGCCGCGCCCGACGGCTGCTGCCCGCCTCGCTCCTCGTCCTCGCAGCGGTCGCCGTGGCGACGTTGCTCGTGGTGCCGTTGTCGCAGCGGGCGGCGTTCCTGCACGAGGTGCTCGCGTCGACCTTCTACGTCGAGAACTGGTCGCTCGCGGCAGCCTCCGTCGACTACCTCGCCGCGGACAACGCGGCGACGCCGGTGCAGCACTACTGGAGCCTGGGTGTCGAGGAGCAGTTCTACGTCGTCGTACCGCTGCTGGTGCTGCTCCTGGCCCGGATCTGCCGGGCCCGCCGTGCCGTCGTCCTGACGGTCCTCGGCGTCCTCGCGGCGGTGAGCCTCGCCTGGTGCGTGCGCCAGACCGGTGACCTGCCCGGTGTTGCCTACTTCTCCACCCTGACCCGCGCGTGGGAGCTGCTCGCCGGCGGACTGCTGGCGGCGGCAGCCGTCGTCGCGCCGCGCTGGATCCGGCAGGTCCTCGGCTGGGCCGGTCTCGCGGCTGTCCTCGCGGCGGTCGTGACCTACACGGGCAGCACCGTCTTCCCCGGTGTGGCCGCGCTGCTCCCCGTCCTCGGGGCGGTGGCGCTGATCGCTGCCGCCGACGCCGGACCGCTGGCGTTCGTCGCGCGGCTGCGCCCCGTGACCTGGGTCGGTGACGTCTCCTACGCGATCTACCTGTGGCACTGGCCGCTCGTCGTGCTCGTCCCGGCGGCAACGGGGGAGGCGCTCGGTCGCCTCGACCGGCTCGGGATCCTCGTCACGACCCTCGTTCTCGCCTGGATCTCGACCCGCTTCGTGGAGGAGCCGCTCCGGCAGCTGCCCCGCACGCTGGAGGGACGTCGTCCGGTGCTGGCCGTTGTCGGCGTCACCGTCGTCGCCACGGCGCTCGTCGGCTCACTCGCGGCTGCCGGTGCGGCCCAGTCCCGCAACGCGGTGGACCGGCTGCGCGACCAGGCCGCCCGCATCGTCGCCTCCGGCGACTACCGCTGCCTCGGCGCCGAGGTCGTCGGCCACCCCGAGTGCCCCGACCGCGGCGACCTGCTCGTGCCCGCGCCGGCCGCAGCGTCCGAGGACGACGGCATCGACTACGCGTGCTGGCTCGGCACGGACGGCACGCAGGTCAAGGTCTGCTCCTACGGGCCGACCACCGGCGCCCGCAAGCAGGTCCTGGCGATCGGCGACTCCCACAGCAGCTCGCTGACGCCCGCGTACCAGGAGCTCGCGGAGAAGCGTCACTGGCACGTCGACGTGATCGGTCGCGCGGCGTGCTCGTGGAGCACCGGCCAGCAGGCGCATCCCGCACGCGTGCTGCGCGAGACCTGCGCGACCTGGAAGCAGAACGTCGCCGACTACCTGGCCGGCCACGCGGCGTACGACCTGATCGTGACGACGTCGCGGCAGGCCGGTCGTCCCGCGCGGCGCGTCGGCGACGAGACCTACCGCGAGGCCACCGTCCGGACCCTGCGTGAGGCATGGGAGTCGCAGATCGCGCGCGGCACCGAGGTCGTCGCGATCCGCGACATGCCCCAGGCACGCGACGACGTCCTCACCTGCGTCGAGCGCGCCGGCGGCGGCGCCGGCGACGCCTGCCGTACGCCGCCCTCCCGGGCGTTCGAGGGCTACGACGCGTTGTCCGCCGCCGTGGCCGCGACGCCGGGCAGCGCGCTCGTGGACCTGCGCGACCTGCTCTGCGACCCGCGTGGATGCACGCCCGTGCTCGGCAACGTCGTGGTCTACCACGACGACCAGCACGTGACCGCGACCTTCGCCCGCACGCTCGCAACGACGCTCGGCGAGCGGATCGACGCGGCGCTGGCCCGTCTGGGCCGTGATTCGCGCCACGGTTGACGGCGTTCTGAGCGGGGAGCACGGGGGAGTGGCCCTCGCGCGACCCTGAGCGGTCACGTCTGCGTGGCACCATGGCGGCTCGCCCGGACGAATGAGAACTCGGAGATTCACATGTCGGTCCTGCTCGTCTTCTTCACGCTGGTGCTCTGCGCGGTGCCCGCAGCCCTCGTGCTCGTCTACGTCGCCTACCCGCAGCGTGGCGAGGAGCTGCCCGGACGCTTCCAGTGGCTCGGCCGCATCCTCGTGCAGGGCCGGGAGCGTCTTCCTGTCCTCACCGAGGAGCACGGCGACCGGGTTGTCGCCGCGCGTCGCTGACGCACTGACACGCTGCCGGTCGGTCTCGGGCCGTCTGGTTGGATATCCGCCATGGACGTCACTGCCCTGCTCACGCTCATCATCGGCATCGCGGTCCTCGGACTGCTGCTCGTCGTCGGCCTCGTCGGCACGACGCTCGGGCGCCGCAAGGCGCGCGGCGGCACGGACGTCATCGCCTCGCCGGCCGCCCCGGCAGGGGAGACAGCGACTCCCGAAGCGCCGGTCGTCCCGGCCGAGCCGCAGCTCGACAAGCCGGAGGGCACGGCCAGCCGCCTCGTCCGCCTGCGTCAGCGCCTCGCCGGGTCGCAGTCCGGCCTCGGCCGCGGCCTGCTCGCGCTCCTGTCGCGCGACCGCCTGGACGAGGACACCTGGGAGGACATCGAGGACCTGCTCCTCACCGCTGACATCGGCGTCGCGCCGACCCAGCAGCTCGTGGAGCGCCTCCGCACCCGGCTCCGCGTCGAGGGTGGCGAGGCTGCCCCCGTCCGCGCCGTGCTCCGCGAGGAGCTCATCAACCTCGTCGACCCGTCGATGGACCGACGCCTGAGCATCACCGGAGCCGACGGCAAGCCGGGCGTCGTCCTCGTGGTCGGCGTCAACGGCGCCGGCAAGACCACCACGGTCGGCAAGATCTCGCGCATCCTCGTGGCCCAGGAGAAGTCCGTCGTCCTCGGTGCGGCCGACACCTTCCGCGCCGCTGCCGTCGACCAGCTCGCCACCTGGGGTGAGCGCGTCGGCGTCCCCGTCATCCGCGGTGCTGAGAACGGCGACCCCGCGTCGGTCGCCTTCGAGGCAGCCAAGGCCGCGGTCGACGGCGGTTACGACGTCGTCCTGGTCGACACCGCCGGCCGCCTGCAGAACAAGGCCGGCCTCATGGACGAGCTCGGCAAGGTCAAGCGGGTCATCGAGAAGCAGGCCCCCGTCACCGAGGTGCTGCTCGTCCTCGACGCCACCACCGGCCAGAACGGCATGATCCAGGCGCGGGTCTTCTCCGAGGTCGTCGACGTCACCGGCATCGTCCTGACCAAGCTCGACGGCTCCGCGAAGGGCGGCATCGTCGTGGCGGTGCAGAAGGAGCTCGGCGTTCCGGTCAAGCTCGTGGGCCTCGGCGAGGGCCCGGACGACCTCGCGCCGTTCGAGCCGGAAGCGTTCGTCGACGCCCTCCTGGGCTGAGCTTCGGCACGGCTCCGCACGGGTCGTGCCCGAGGTGTAACACCCGCGTAACCGCGGAGGCAGTGCCGCGAAACGACCGGCCCGCAGCATGTCTGTCATGAAGCTCGTGACCGCAGTCATCAAGCCGCACAAGTGGGAAGACGTCCGCGAGGCTCTGGAGACCTTCGGCGTGACCGGCATGACGGTCAGCGAGGTCAGTGGCTACGGCCGCCAGAAGGGCCACACGGAGGTCTACCGCGGCGCGGAGTACGACATCGCGCTCGTGCCCAAGATCCGCATCGAGATCGTCGTGGACGACGACGACGCGGACGACATCGTCGGCCTGGTCGTCAAGACCGCGCAGACCGGTCGGATCGGTGACGGCAAGGTCTGGGTCAGCCCGATCGGCACCGTCGTGCGCGTGCGCACCGGTGACCGCGACGAGGCGGCGCTCTGATCCGCCGCTGACCCGGGGGCTCCACTCGAGCCCGCCGACACCCGTGAGACGTCCTGTGAGGATGTAACACGGGCGTAACCTGCGCCGTGAGGTTCGTGATCTGCGCGTAACGCGTCCTTGTGATCGTGTCCGCCATGATCCACGCCTCGACTGTCGCGACCCCGGACACCGGCGACACCGCCTGGCTCCTCACCTCGGCCGCCCTTGTGCTGCTGATGGTCCCCGGCCTGGCCCTCTTCTACGGCGGCATGGTCCGCGTGAAGTCCGTCCTCAACATGATGATGATGGTCTTCGGCGCGCTGGCCGTCGTCATGGTCGTCTGGCTGCTGCTCGGCTACTCGCTCGCCTTCGGTCACGACCTCGGCCACGGACTGATCGGCGACCCGACGCAGTACGCCGGCTTCAGCTCCCTCGTCGACGCGCAGGACGGCGCGGCGTACGAGGAGATGGTGTTCGCTGCGTTCCAGGGCCTCTTCGCCGCCATCACCGTCGGCCTGATCGCCGGCGCGATCGCGGACCGGGCCCGCTTCGGCACCTGGATGGTCTTCTCCGGGCTCTGGACGCTGCTGGTCTACGCGCCGGTCGCGCACTGGATCTTCTACCTCGGCGACTCCTCGCACGCCGGCGGATGGCTCGTCGACAAGGTCGGCGCCCTCGACTTCGCCGGTGGCACCGCGGTCGAGATCAACTCCGGTGCCGCGGGCTTCGCGGCAGCGATCGTGCTCGGCAAGCGCATCGGCTTCGGCAAGGACCCGATGAAGCCGCACAACCTGACGCTGACCATGATCGGCGCGGGCCTGCTCTGGTTCGGCTGGTTCGGCTTCAACGCCGGCTCGGCGCTCGCGGCCAACCACACCGCAGCGATCGTCTTCGTCAACACCCTCATGGCCGGTTGCGCGGGCCTCCTCGCCTGGTCGCTCGTCGAGCGGGTGCGTGACGGGCACGCCACGTCGTTCGGTGCGGCGTCGGGTGTGGTCGCCGGTCTGGTCGCGATCACGCCGTCCTGCGGCTCGGTCTCGCCGATCGGTGCGACGCTCGTCGGCACGGTGGCGGGCGCGGTCTGCGCCGTCGCGGTCGGCTGGAAGCACCACTTCGGCTACGACGACTCCCTCGACGTGGTCGGTGTCCACCTCGTCGGTGGTCTGGTCGGCATGACCCTCATCGGTCTCCTCGCGAACGCCGACGTGGTCGGCGTCGACGGCCTCTTCTACGGCGGCGGTCTCGACCAGCTGTGGCGCCAGGTGGTCGCCGCGCTCGTCACCTTCGCGTTCTCCGGCCTGATGACCGCTGCGCTGGTCCGGATCCTCGACACGACGATGGGCTTCCGGGTCCACGCGGACGACGAGTCGCTCGGCGTCGACCTCGTCATCCACGCCGAGGCGGCGTACGACCTGCACCCGACCGGCGGGGCCCGGCCCCATCTGGGCCCTGGTAGTGGCACGCTTCACTTCTGAGCCCTGACGACTCACCTCGCACGAGAGAAGGACATCCATGAAGCTGGTCACCGCCGTCATCAAGCCCCACAAGTGGGAGGACGTGCGTGCGGCTCTCGAGACGATCGGCATCACGGGCATGACCGTGTCCGAGGTCAGCGGCTACGGCCGCCAGAAGGGCCACACCGAGGTCTACCGCGGCGCCGAGTACGACATCACGCTCGTCCCCAAGATCCGCATCGAGATCCTGGTCGACGAGGACGACGTCGAGCCCGTCATCGACACGGTCGTCAAGGCCGCGCAGA
>NZ_SJZJ01000027.1 GCF_004337475.1 Nocardioides jejuensis
AAGTGAGGCCAGCTGGCCTCACTTACACACGACCCACCAGACCTCACCTCGGCTGTCACGGCCGGATCAGCGGTGAACCATCCGAATCCACAGGTGGGCCGCTAGCTGGTGGCGCAGGGCGGTGAACGCGGCGACGGTTGCCGCATGACCTGCGCAACCGTCCCGCCACCACCCATCCCGCCCGCACTCATCTCGGCCCGCGCGGCATGCCGCATCCTCGCCACCGCGGGACTCGCCCGCGAACAGGCACGGCTCGCCCTTGCCTGCGGTCTCGCTGGCCCGCCGACGCCGGTGGGCGGCATGCTCGGCTACGACTCCGAGGCGGTCGGCGCCCTCGCCCGGCGACGGTGGGCCGACGCGACCGCATGGCTCGAGCGAAGCGTGCTCGTGCTGCGGGAGCACCGCGGGGTCGATCCGCGGGCCGGGTGGAACCCCGACGATCTTGCGGCACGGCCGCTGCCGCTGGGCCGGTCAGCCCTGATCTGGATCGTGGTCCGTGCGCGCAACGGACAACCGACACCGTGCCTCGTGACAGTCGCGGGCTTCGTCGCGGGAGGGTTCGACGTGGTCGGGGCGAGACCTGAGGCGGGAGGAGCGGTGCTCGAGATGGCGCAAGCCGGCCCGTGGTTCGAGGCCCTCGCAGGACGACGGCTCCCGGGGCCGAGTGGCGGCCGGGAGTGGTCGTGGTGGCCCCGCACCACACCGGACGAACACTTCACCGACGTCCACCGCCGCACGGCGGTACGCAAACGGCCGGCCACCCGCTCGGGGTGACCGGCCGTCGTACGGCGCAATGCGGAGAACTCAGAAGCCGAGCTCGCGGCCGATGAGCTCCTTCATGATCTCGTTGGAACCGGCCCAGATCTTCGTGACGCGGGCGTCGCGCCAGGCGCGGGCCACGCGGTACTCGTTCATGAAGCCGTAGCCACCGTGGATCTGGACGCACTCGTCGAGGATGCGGCCCTGGACGTCGGAGGAGTACCACTTGGCCTTGGCGGCCTCGACCGGGGTGAGCTCGCCGGCAGCGTGCGCCTCGGTGCACTTGTCCATGTACGCCTCGAGCACCTCGATCTCGGTGACCATCTCGGCCATCTTGAACTTCAGGTGCTGGAACTTGCCGATCGACTGGCCGAACGCCTGGCGGTCGGTCGCGTACTGGATCGTCTCGAGCAGGATCTGCTTGGCGTGGTGCGTGTTGGCGATCGCGCAGGCGACGCGCTCCTGCGGCAGCTTCATCATCATGTGGATGAAGCCCTTGTTGAGCTCGCCGATGATCTCGTTGTCGGTGACGCGGACGTTCTCGAAGAAGAGCTCCGAGGTGTCCGACTCCTCCATGCCGACCTTGTCGAGCTTGCGGCCGCGCGAGAAGCCCTCCTTGGTCGCCTCGATCGCGAAGAGCGTGATGCCCTTCGGGCCGAGCTCCGGAGCGGTGCGGACGGCGGCGATGACGATGTCGCACGAGTAGCCGTTGGTGATGAAGGTCTTGGAGCCGTTGATGACCCACTCGTCGCCGTCGCGGACGGCCGTGGTCTTCAGCGCGGCGAGGTCGGAACCACCCGACGGCTCGGTCATGCCGATGGCGAGGACGATCTCGCCCGACGCGACGCCCGGGAGCCAGCGCTCCTTCTGCTCCGGGGTACCGAGCTCGTTGATGTACGGCGCGGTGATGTCGGAGTTGATGCCGACGCAGGTCGGGAGAGCCGCGTTGACCTTGGCCAGCTCCTCCGCGAGGACCGCGTTGTAGCGGAAGTCGCCGGCGCCGCCGTACTCCTCGTCGAGGGCGAGGCCGAGGAAGCCGTTCTCGCCGGCCTTCAGCCAGAACTCACGCGGCAGCGCCTTGTTGGCGATGTACTCCTCGCCGTTGGGGATGACGTCCCGCTCGAGCCACGTGCGAACCGCGCCGCGGAAGTCCTCGTGGTCCTGGCTGTACAGGGTGCGCTTCATGGGTTACTCCGCTTTCTTGTTCGCTGCGGCGAGGTCGAACACCTCGTCGGGGTCGGGGGTCGTGATGTCGAGGGGCTCGTCGAAGTCGCCGAGCTTGTACGTCGCGGCGTCGTCGCCGGACTGGGTCAGCTCGACGACACGGTGGGGCGCGTCGGTCGCCACCCACATCGTCGAGGTGACGCCGGACTGGTCGGCGACCAGGGAGACGGCGTCGACGCCGTCGATCTCGCGCTCCTCGCCCTTGGTGGCGAGGGTGCGGTCAACGGCGGTGAGGGCCGGGACGAACGACGCGAAGTCGCACTCCGGCAGGAAGTACGACGCGGTCCGGAGGGCGTCCTTGCCGCGCGGGCTCCGCACCCAGCGGCCGTCCCAGGTCTTGAGGGCCTTCTTCACGCGAGCCGTGTCCGCCGCGGTCGAGGCCTGCGCCAGCCAGTAGGCGTCGTCGGCGCGGACGAACGAGCCGTCGGCGTTCTCGATGAACTTCGCCGTGCCGCCGTCGGCCTTGACCCAGCCGACGCAGTTGCCCTCGTCGTCCAGGCTGGCATGGAACGTGCGGTCCGCAGCGGTGCCGTCGATGGTGAGCGACCGGACGCCACCCATGTCGCCCTTGGCCGCCTCGCTGATCTGCGCGGCGGTCTGCTTGCCGAACGTGCTGGTCGGCTCGTGGGACGCGTCGCCGCCACCGCAGGAGGACAGGACGGAAGCACCGAGGAACGCCGCCGCCAGGGCGGCCGCGCGCAGCGGGCTCGTCATGAGTTACCTCCGGGTAGGGGTTTCGGTAGCAGAATCTAACGACCCGGCGAGCCTTCGCTGCAATCCGCTTGCCCGCTGGGCCCGCCGCGCGAGCGCTGCCCGGAGGGACTCCTCGCTGCCGATGAGACGCACGACACCCTGGGCGCGGGTCACGGCGGTGTAGAGCAGCTCGCGCGTGAGCAGCCGCGAGTCGGCATCCGGGAGCAGGACGGTGACCTCGTGCGCCTGGCTTCCCTGGCTCTTGTGGATCGTCATCGCGTGCATCGTCTCGACGTCGGCCAGGCGACCCGGGGCCAGGTCGATCGGCCCCGCAGCGCCTGCCAGCACGGCGCGCGCACGACCCTCGGATCCCTGCACCACAACGCCGGTGTCCCCGTTGTGCAGACCGAGACCTTGGTCGTTGCGGGTCACCAACAGCGGGCGACCGAGGTACATCCGGTCGCGCACGAGGTCGGTGGCGTCGGGCTCGGAGTCGCGGAGCCACTGCTCGATGCGGGAGTTCCACCAGCGGACGGTGTCGCGGTGCGCGGTGAGCAGTCGATGCCGGTCGAGTGCCTGGAGTGCCGCCGTGACATCGCCCACCTTCGCGGCCTCTCGCACCGCCCGTGCGGCAGGCAGGGCCGTCTCACGGATCGACCGGCCGATGACCATCGGGTCGTCGGAGTCGATCCACCGGACGTCGTCGTGGCCCGCACGCAGCACCGCGATCGCGGCATCGGCGTCGCCGTCGCGGATGGCCGCGGCGAGCTCGCCGATCGTCGCGCCGAACCGGTGCACCGTGCCGAGCTCGACCACGGGAGAATCCGCGCGGCCGCGGAAGCCGCCGACCAGGTCGTCGAGCACCGCGCCTGCCTCGACCGAGGCAAGCTGGTCGGGGTCGCCGACCAGAACGAGCCGGGCGTCCGGACGGACCGCCTCGAGCAGCCGGGCCATCATCGTCAGCGACACCATCGACGTCTCGTCGACGATGACCAGGTCGTGCGGCAGCCGGTTGCTCCGGTCGTGCTTGAACCGCGTGTGGTTGTCGCGGCGGAATCCCAGCAGCCGGTGGATCGTCGTCGCCCGCAGCCCCGCGAGCCGTGCCGCGTCGGCGGCCGGCAGCACACTGCCGGCCTGGAGGATCTGCTCCTGGAGGCGAGCCGCCGCCTTGCCCGTCGGCGCAGCGAGTGCGATGCGGGCATCGGGTCCGAGCTGCTCGGTCAGAACCGCCAGGATCCGCGCGACCGTGGTCGTCTTGCCGGTGCCGGGGCCACCGGTCAGGACCGTGGTCCAGCGGGTCGCCGCACCGGCGCACGCCGCGCGCTGCTCGGCGTACTGCTCGTCCGGGTAGAGGCGGTCGAGCGCGGCCGCCAGGAGGCCGGCGTCGACGGACGGCGCCTCGCGCGCACTGCGGGCAACGAGGTCGTCCGCAACCTGCTGCTCCTGTGCGCGATAGCGGTCGAGGTAGACCAGACCATGCTCGACGGAGACGGCGCGCGCAGCGACCACACGGCTGGCGGCGAGCGCGGCCTGCCAGGCCTCGGTCGCCGGCCACGGGAGCTCGGGGGCGAGCGCGGCCATCTCGTCGAGGGCCACGCAGACCGACCCGTGCCGGACCGCACGCACGGCGAGGGCGACCGCCAGCGCACTCCGCGGGTCGGGGTCGCCCGCGATGGCGCAGACCCGCCGCGCGACGTGGAGGTCGGCGGCTTCGAGCACACCCGCCTCGTTGTACGCCGCGAGCTCGTCGCCCGCGTTGACCGCGCGACGTGCGTCCCAGACGTCGTCGGACTCCCAGATGCCGGTGGTCATGCCTTCCTCCCGTCAAGCAGGTCGGACACGGCTTCGACGAGTGCCACCGGGGGTTGCCAGGCGAAGACGCCGTAGGGCCGTTCACCATCGCGCGGCGTCGTCGGGCCGACCATGCCGCGGAGGTACAGGTAGAGCACCCCACCGAGGTGGCGCTCCGGGTCGTAGCCGGGCAGCCGCCAGCGCAGGTAGCGGTGGAGCACGACCACATAGAGCAGCGCCTGGAGCGGGTAGTCGGAGTGGCCCATCGCCGCGTCGAGCGCGTCCGGGCGATAGTCCTCGACGCTCAGGTCCTGCCCGGGCTGACCGAGCCAGTTGGTCTTGTAGTCGACGGTGAGGAAGCGCAGCTCGTCACCGCTCCCGACCCGCAGCACGACGTCGATCGATCCGGTCAGGTAGCCGCGGAGCGACTGGCCGCCAAGCGCCGGATCGGCGAGCGCGGCCGTGTAGGAACGGACCGGGTCACCGTCGGGCAGGTGCTTCTCCAGGAGCGGCCCCAGGTCGTCGAGGCGCGGGCTCGCGCCACCTGCGTCCGCCAGGTCGCCGCCGGCCAGCGGGACCTCGAAGTCGAGCTCGCAAAGCCGGTCGGCGCGACCCACCTCGCGCAGGGTCAGGTCGCCGGCGAGCGGCCCGAGCGGGGAGTCGCAGACGGCCACGAGGGCGTCAGCGAGCAGCTCGCGATCGAGGGCGACCGGCCACCAGCCGAGCTGCTCGTCGATGTGGCGCAGCAGCTCCGCACGCAGGTCGCCGTCGTGGTCAGGAGCCGCCGGGTCGGCGTGCTCGAGCACGGCATGCACGAGGGAGCCGAACGTGGCGCCCATCGGCAGCGTCCCCATCGGCATCTCGATGGTCGGTGAGCTCTCCGCCGCGCTCTCCGCCGGGGCGGTGTCGAGGTCCGCGGCAAGCTCCGGCTCGTCGTCGCGCGGGACCGCCTCGGGCTCGCTCAGGTCGGCCGCCGTCGGGGTGGTGGTCTCCACAGCGGTCAGCGCGGAGTACGACGTGCGCCGCCACGCCGTGTCGATCGCTCGGTCGAAGGTGCGGACCACGAGCGCCGCCGCCGATGCCGGGAGCGGCTCCTCCGCAACGGTCGCCCAGACGGCGGGCTCCCACTGCGGGCCACCGTTGGCGGCGTACCAGTCGAGCTTGGAGACGAGGACGTCGGCGGTCTCGATCTCGTGGCTGTCGGGCACCGCAGCCGTGCCCGGGCGCCGGCCGAGCAGCAGGCGGTGGAGTGCCGAGGTGGGCGCGTTGCGCGGCGCCGGGGAGTACCACGCGACGACCTGCGACTGGGCGCGCGTGAGGGCGACATAGAGCAGCCGCAGCGCCTCGCCGGCCTCCTCGTGGAGGTGCTGAGCGACGTGTCCGCCCCACTCGGGCCCGGCGCCGCCGACGTTGCGGCACCGCGTGCCGTCGGCGTCGTGGAAGAGCGCGACCGCCGGATCGCGCGGGAACCGGTCCCACAGGGAGGGGACGTAGACGACGGGGTACTGCAGGCCCTTGGACCCATGGATCGTCACCAGCTGCACGGCGGCCGCATCCGAGTCGAGTCGCCGGGTCCGCTCGCCACCGGCGTCGGGCCGGTCGTCGGCGATCTGGTCGCGCAGCCAGCCGGCCAGGGCGACCAGGCCAAGGCGCTCCTCGCCGACGACCTCGTGGAGCACCTGACCGATGTGGCGAAGGTCGGTGAGCAGTCGTTCGCCGCCGACGCGGCCGAGGACCCGGGCGGTCAGGCCACCGGTGACAGCGGCCTCCATGACCGCGGCGATGCCGCGGGTGGTGGCGAGCTCGGACCAGGTGCGGATCCTGTCGGCGACCTCGTCGGTGAGCAGGTCGCCACCCGCCGCCAGCTCAGCCGCCGTGTGACCGACGAACGACGTCAGCGCCGCCGACCGCACCCGCGCGATCCGGTGCGGCTGCTCGAGCGCCTCGACGAGCGTCAGCCACTCCAGCGCGGCGGGCGTGGAGAAGACGCTGCCGTTGCCCGCCACCACAGCAGGTACGCCGAGATCGGCCAGCGCCGTCTGGATGGCGGCCAGGTCGCTGTGCTTGTGGGCCAGGACGGCGACGTCAGCGGGCGCGATCGGCCGCCCGTCGAAGCGGGCTCCGGAGGTGAGTACCTGCTTGATGTCACGAGCCACGTCGGGCCAGAGGTGGGCCCGGATCGCCGCGACCGCGGGACTGCGGCGATCGGACATGCCCAGCTCCTGGGAGCTCAGCACCCGGAGCCGGAACGCCGCACCGGCACCCTCGAGCCGACTCCCCCGGTGGTGGGCCTCGACGTCGTGGACCTTGATCTGGTCGTCGCCGAGAGCTGCGCCGCGCAGCATCACCTGCAGTGCGTCGAGGAGGTCGGAGTCGGAGCGCCAGTTGACGCCCAGCGTCGCCCGCACCTGTGCGGTCTCCGCGGCCGCGAGATAGGTCGTCACGTCGCCACCGCGGAACGCGTAGATCGCCTGCTTCGGGTCGCCGATCAGCACCATCGTGGCGTGACCGGAGAAGGCCCGATCGAAGACCTGCCACTGCACCGGGTCGGTGTCCTGGAACTCGTCGACCAGCACGACCTTCCACCGGCCGCGCATCCGCTGCGCGGCGGGGCTGACCACGCCCTCCGGCGCGACCAGCGCGTCGGCCAGCTGACCCAGCAGGTCGTCGTAGCCGAGCAGCCCGAGGCGACGCTTGCGTCGTTCGAACTCGGCACGCACCGCCTGCGCGAAGGAGACCCGCAGCGCCGGCGTCGATCCAGCGGCCGCTGCGGACGGCTCGAGACGGGCACGCGGATCGGCGACCGCGGCGCGGGCCAGCGCCAGCGCCTCCTTGCGGGAGAACGCAGGCCCCTGCTGTGCGGCGGGGTCGGCGCCGGCGTACGCGCGGAGGTAGAGGTCGTCGACCACCTCCACCAGCAGGTCGTCGAGGTCCTCGACGAGCTGCGCACCCGCATCGGAGTCGCCGGCGACGCCGAGCCCGCGGAGCACCTGCTGGCAGAACTGGTGGATCGTCGCGATCGTCGCCACGTCGAAGTCGGCCAGCGCCTGCCGCAGCCGACGGGCGCGCAGCGCGAGCTCGGCCTCCGGGGCGTCGAGGAGAAGGTCCACCAGCTCGTCCTCCCCGGGAGTGACGGAGGCCGGCGCGGCCAGCGCCCGCTCTGCCCGGACCAGCTGGGCGCGGACACGCTCGCGGAGCTCCTGGCTCGCCGCACGACCGAAGGTCACGACGAGCATCTCCTCGAGGCGGGCCTGGCCCTCGGCGACGAAGCGCGTGACAAGGGCGGCAATCGTCCACGTCTTGCCCGTGCCGGCGCTCGCCTCGAGCAGGGTCGTGCCCGTCGGCAGCGGACCGCGGATGTCGAAGCGGTCGATGTCGGTCGCGACCATCACAGCGCCCTCACCAGCTCGGCTCCGGAGACCAGCGGGCCCCACAGGCGCCAGGCGTACTGACCGAGGCGGTGGCGCTCGTGCTCGTCCCACCGCTCGTCGGCGCGCGGCTCCCCCGTCAGCACCGAGTACGCCGCGTGGGCACCGAAGGCGCGCACGTGCCACGCGTCGGCGTCCTCGCCGGGGATGCCGAGGTCGTTGAACGGGTCGGTGACCCACTTCTTCGCGGCGGCCTCGTCGGGCCGTGCATCGGCGCCGCGACGCAGTCGCGCGGACTCCTCGGCGTACGCGAGGGCGGTCTTGGGCGGCAGCGGCAGGGGCTCGACCTGGCCCCGGAGCCACACGTCGACGACGTCGGCGAGCCAGTGCTCCGCGTGGTTGTCGAGGGGACCGGCCAGGGCTCGCTGGGCCCCGGACCGCTGCTTGCCGAGGGCATGCGAGCGCCACATGTGGTCGGGATGCGCGACGGAGAGGGCGAGCAGGTCGAGCCAGGCGTCGAACCGCTGCTTCGCGCCGAGGCTGGAGTAGGTGACCGTCACGAGGTCCGGCCCGAAGACGTCGGCGACCGTGCCGGTCAGCCGGACGTCGCGATCCCGCACGCGCAGCACCACGTCGATGTCGAGAGAGCGCGGGTCACCCACGCGCAGGTGCATCGCCTGGGTGACGAGCGGCTGCACGGCCTTGACCACGTCGCGCAGCTCGCGGACCCCGAGGGCGCCCGGCGGCAGGAGGCCACGGAGCTGCTCGGCGGTCATGCCGTCGGCCGGGCTCATCCCCGCAAGGACGTCGCGGACCAGCCGGTCGCCGACCGCCCAGCGCTCGAGCGGGCCGAGCTCGATCGGCACGGCGTCGGCGAGCGGATCGGCCGACAGCGGAGCCGCGAGGCCGAGCCGGTCGCGGAGGAACCCGCGGACCGGGTGCTGGAAGAACGCCTTGAGGTCCGCGAGGGCGATCTCGACCGGCAGCGCCGACGACCCGTCAGCCGGGACCACTGACAGCTCGGCCAGCGGCTCCGGGCAGAGCACTCCGACCTCCGCGCGCTCACCTCGCGACGCCTCCGCGCCGACCAGGGCGGCGGTGTCGAAGCTGAAGGGCTGCGCCGGGACGAGCGCGCCGGCCACGAGGTTCTTCTCGTCGAACGGCTGGAGCGGGTGGTGGACGTGCAGGTCGGAGACGTCGTCGTCCGTCGTCAGCGCGACGGCCTCGAGCAACTCACCCAGCGGCACGGCCGGCGGTCGCGGCGAGCCGGTGTGCTCGCCGGCACCGGTGTAGGTCACGACGAGCGACTCGCCCGCCGCCATGATCGCGTCGAGCAGGAGCTGGCGGTCCTCGGCACGCGCGTCGCGCTCGCCCGTGACAGGGCGCCGCGCGAGGACGTCGTCGCCGTCGGTGATCGTCGTGCGCGGGAAGACCCCGTCGTCGAGGCCGAGCAGCGCCACCACACGGTGCGGCACGGAACGCATCGGCACCATCGTGCAGACCGTGAGCGTGCCGGTGCGGAAGCTGGCCCGCGTCGGGCGGCCGCCGAGTCGCTGCGCGAGCAGGGCGCGTACGTCGGCGAGCCCGAGGTGCGTCGCGGCCGCACCATCGTCGAGCCGACCGACCTCGCGCTCGAACTCCGCGACCTGCCACGGCTCCTCGGCCCGCGCGAGCGAGGCCACGCCGTCGCGCAGCACACGTGCCCACTCGTCGACGCCGCGTGCAGCATCGGCCGCCGCGGTGAACGCATGCACCCGGTCGAGCAGCTCGGTGAACCGGCCGACCAGATCGATGTCTCCGGAGCCGACGTCGTCCACCGGAAGCACCGCGCCGAGGAACCGGTGCTCGTCTCCCGCCAGCGCCACCCCGAGCAGCACCCGGTCCAGGCCGGCGACCCAGGTGTTGGCGCCGAGGTCGAGCCCGTAGCGGCCGCGGTGACGCGCATCGAACCCCCAGCGGATGCCGGACTCGGCGATCCAGCCGCGCAGCCGGTCGATCTCGTCGTCGTCGAAGCCGAAGCGCGCCCGCACCGGCGCGGCACCCGCGAGGTCGAGCACCTCGGTCGCGGTGAGCCGTCCACCGGCAAGCTCCACCAGCGTGGCGGCGAGCCCGAGCAACGGGTTGGTCGCGGAGAGGGCGCGGTCGGCGAGCCGCACCCGCAGCCGGTGCCCCGGATGCCCCTGCCCACCCACGTCGGCCATGCCGAACGCCGCGGCGATCAGCGGCGCGTAGGCCTCGACATCAGGGCACATGATGAGGATGTCGCGCGGCTCGAGCGTCGGATCGTCGGCCAGCAGGCCGACCAGGGCCTCCCGCAGGACGTCGACCTGGCGGGCGGCTCCATGGCACGCATGCACCTGCACCGAGCGGTCGCTCTCTCCGCGTCGTCGCGCCGAGCGCGTGGCGGCATCGGGGACGGTGTCGTGGCGGAGGTCGTGCTGCAGCCAGCCGAGCACGCTGTCGCCCCCGCTGGCCGACACCATCGGTGCTGCCTCGACGGCACCGGTCGTGGCCAGGGTGCGCTGCAGCTCGCGGGCGTCCCGCCCCAACGAGGCCAGCAGCGGATGCTCCACGAGGAGCCCGGACTCGTCCAGATCGCGCGGAACGGCTCCCGCCGACGCGGCGGGCACCAGCCGCTCCCACCCGGCCGCGGACGCCTGCGGCAACCACAGATGTACGTCGCGATGCTCCGCCAGTGCCGCGATCAGGTCGCGCTCCGTGGAGGCGATGCGCGTGTGGCCGAAGAGCGAGAGCCGCGGCGGCAGCTGGAGCCCGCGCCCCGGCCGGTCGCCGTCGCCCTCACGCAGGGCCGCGACGATGCGGGCGTGGCGCTCGTCGGGCGCCGGGCCCCCGACCCTCTGCACGAGGCGGCGCCACAGCTCCGGCTGCCAGGCGAGGTCCTCGGCGAGGTCGCCACCGAGACCGTCGGTGCTGCGCCCCTCGCGCCAGTCGGCGACGAGCTGCGGCCGCTGGGCGGCGTACGAGCTGAAGAGGCCGGCCAGCCGGCGGGCCACCGCGTAGCGCCGCGCGCGCCGCACGTCGTCGGCCGGACCGTCAAGGCCCAGGTGGGCCGCGAGCACGGCACACCACTCCTCGCCCGCAGCGTCGTCGATGACCGCGAGCACCGGCCAGACCAGGCGGTCGGCGTCCCACGGGTCGTCCTTGTCGCGGCCGAGCAGCAGGCCGACGAGCGAGCGCGGGCTCGTGAAGTCGACACCCGCGCAGACACCGTCGGCACCGGACGGACCCGTGCCGAGCCGATGCGCCAGGCGCTGCGTCAGCCACCGCTCCACTCCCCGCGCGGGCACGACGACCAGCTCGCGAGCGAACGGGTCCTCGAGCGGGGAGCCGCTCAGGAGGTCCGCAAGCCCGTCAGCCAGCAGGTCGGTGCGCTCGGCACGGTGGAGGAACAGGGTCACGGCCGCAGGATGTCACGGGCCGCCGACACCGCGGGGACGTCCGCGCCGCGTCGTCCACAGGCGCCGTTTCGTCCCCGGATGAGTGCCCGGAAATGGGATGACCCCGCGGCGTCTCGGGTCACCGCGGGGTCAGGAGAATCTTGCGCTCTGGAGCGCGGATCTGTCGCCCCCGACCGGCCGATCTGATCCGGACGGGTCATCCAAATGACCCGAACGGGCCATGCCGCCCCGGGGGCCTCGGACGGCGCCATGCACCCCGGAACAAGCCGCGCGGAGATCAGGTTGCCCGACCATGACCTCGGGAACGCCGCTGACCGACTTCGCGCTCAACCGGTTCAGCCCGCTGCGCTTCGACGGCACCCACACCGTCACCCCGACCGACCTGTCGACGCTGCTCGATGCAGCCCGCCGTGCGCCGTCCGCGGGCAACGCCCAGCCGTGGCGCTTCGTCGTCGCGCATCGCGGGGACGACCACCACCGGCGACTCGTGCCGCATCTCGCGCGCAGCTCAGCCCAGTGGGCGCCGGAGGCAAGCGTGCTGCTGGTCGCCATCAGCCACCGCTGGGTGGAGGACACGGACCTGGAGTACTCGGAGTTCGCCCACTATGACCTCGGCCAGGCGGTGGCGCACCTGACGTTCCAGGCCTGGGCGATGGGCCTGGCAGTGCATCAGTTCCGCGCGTTCGACAAGGCCGGGATCACGGCCGCCTTCGGCGTACCGGAGCATCTGGAGGTGACCACGATCGCCGCCATCGGGCGACCGGCGGACGACGCGGCGAACCTCTCCGGCGCCGGCACCAGTCGTGAACGCCGCTCCGTCGCCGAGGTGACCTGGCCGCCGGCTCACCAGTGGAAGCGGCCGCCCGGCAGGTAGTCGAGCGGCGCGCCGCAGTAGGTCTTCGTCTTCGAGCCGTACTGGTTCGTGCCGGCGATGCAGAAGCCCTTGGCGTCCGGCCAGACCCGGAGGTCGACACCCTCGGGCACATGGAAACGCTTGTGCCCCACCTTGCCGGGAGCGTCGTGCGTGATCTCCTGCTCAGCGACCGTGCCGCCTGCCGTCACGGCGTGCGCCTGCGCGACGCCCAGGCGAATGAACGCGTGGTAGAGGTCCATGTCGCGGTCGACCTTGCGGTCCGCATGCACGGCCGCGGGCACGGCGATGCTGAAGAACAGCACGATGCCCAGAATGAACGTCGCCAGGGGGTGTCGTGAGATCAGCCGTCGCATGGTGCTCCTTCTAATACCGGCGCCGGGAGCATACCGAGCGACAAAACCGGCACCGCCTGCGCTCAGCTCCAGGCCTTGACGTAGTCGACGTCGAAGCGCGACGGGAACGGCGTCTGCAGCGTCGGCGCGTTGCCGCCCGACCCACTGGCCGCGACCAGCGCCAGCGTGAACGGCCGGTCGAACGGCGCCGGCGGGAACAGGTCCAGCGGCGTCCACGACCGGCTGAAGCAGAGCTTGCGGTCGTAGATGAAGTCGATCGTGTTCGGACCCCACTCCACGGCAAACCGGTGGAACGCCGTCGGGTCAGTCACCGTGCAGTCCCACTTGGTGTCCAGCAGGCCGATGCTGCCCGTGTAGTGGAGGGAGGGATAGACGTGGTCGGACGCCCGCGAGTACCACTCCGCGACGTCGATCTCGCCCGACCCCGGCCAGATCCCGTAGCTCCGGTCCTTCGGGTTCATCCAGAACCCGCCGTGCAGCCCCGGGGCGGCGTACGCCGGAAACCTCATCCGCACCTCGAACCTCCCAAAGGTCTGCGCGAACTTCCCCCACGCCGAGACGCCCGCACCGAGGTAGTCAGTGCCGCGTTGCCCGAGCAGGGTCGTGCACGTCTGACTCTGCTTGCGGACGTCGAGATGCAGGAAGCCGCCGGAGACCGAGACTCCTCGGCCGTCGAAGCACGAGCCGTTCATGGTGAAGCTGGTCTGGCTCGAGTCCTGCACAGCCCACTTGCTGGCGTCGAGGGTGGTGCCCGCGAAGTTGTCGACGAAGGTGCAGGACCAGGTCCCGCCGGCGGTCTTGGCGATCAGTGCGCCACAGGCGTCCGACCCGGTCGCGGCACCCGCCGGGGACGAGGCCATCCCCGGCACACACGCCAGGGAGACCCCGAGACAGAAGACGGCCAGCCACGACGAGGGCCGGCGTACTGAAGAACTCATGACGATCCACGCTCCTCTCAACCCCCGTTGAGATGGCATGCAAACGGCACAGCCCGATCTGTACCAATCCCCATTGAATACCCAAACCGGGCGCATACGCACTCGGGATCCATGGTTTCTACAAGGCTCCGGCGCGGAGGGCCTGCTGCGCCACGGGCGGGCTGTTGCTACCAGACGAACGCCACCCGGCGCCGATCGCCGGAAACGCCGAAGGGCCCCGTCCCAGCGTTTCCGCTGGTCAGGGGCCCTTCGTGGTTTGTGCGCCTGTAGGGATTCGAACCCCAAACCTTCTGATCCGTAGTCAGATGCTCTATCCGTTGAGCTACAGGCGCCCGTCCCGCAGCACTGCCGCGAGGACTGGAAGAGAATAGCGGACCAACAGGCTGGAACCGAAATCGGCCTCTCCCGCCGACGCTCTGGCAGGATCAGGACCGCACAGCGCCCGGTTGGGCGCGAGCCGGGAGGAGGGCCCGTGGCACAGAGCGACCCCGATCAGCTGCGTCTGGTCCAGCAGGCCGGCGCGGCACTCTTCGAGGCGGTGGCGGCGCGCGGCGGCGTACCTGTGGACGACCCGCTCGTCACGGCGGAGCCGGACACGACGGCGGCGCTCGTGCGGCTCGGTGTGCTCCGCGCGGAGGCCGGACGCTACGACGTGGTCGACCCACAGATGGCGCAGGGGGCGGTCGTCACGCCGCTGAGCCAGCGCGCGGCCGAGGCCGTCGATGCGGCGAGCGCGTGGTCGCAGGCGTTCTCCCACCTGACGCAGGCCTACCGCCGCTACCCCCGCTCGGTCGACGGTCCGATGGCCGAGCTCCATGGCGACCAGCTCAACGCGTTCCTCGAGCAGGTCGTACAGGGGGCGCGCGACGAGGTGCTCACCGCACAGCCCCAGGTGGGGCGCTCGGCCGCCGGGCTCCGGGACGCCACGGCGCGCGACCTCGCAGCGCTCCAGCGCGGCGTCCGACTGCGCACCATCTACCAGCACGCCGCGCGCCGAGCCCGCTTCACCCGGCAGTACGTCGACCTGGTGACCGCCGAGGGCGCCGAGGTGCGGACCCTGGACGAGTTCTTCAACCGGCTGATCGTGGTGGATCGCCGCGTCGCGCTGATCCCTTCGGCGCGCGAGCGGACCACCGCGGTGGTGATCCGCGACAGCAACCTCGTCGCCTACCTCGTCGACATCTTCGAGCGGAACTGGGACCGCGGACTGCCGTTCACCCAGACCACCGCCGACATCGCTTCGACGATCGCGACGGAGCAGCGCGCCATGGCCACCCGCATGCTGATCGAGGGTCACCCGGACTCAGCCAGCGCGAAGCGCATGGGCGTCAGCGACCGCACGTACGCGGCGTACCTCGCCGATCTGAAGCGTGACTACGACGCGCAGACACGCTTCCAGCTCGGCTATCGGATGGGCCAGGAAGCCGCAACCGACAGCCGAGCCGACTGACCTGTCGGTCAGGTCCAGCTGGTGTCGGCCGCCTGCGGGGCGGTCGGGTGCGCCGAGGCGGCAGACGCGGCGGTGGCACCGCCGAGCGTCAGTGCGAGCGCGGCGAGTCCTGCAGCAGCGATGCGAACGATCCTGGTCTTCATGACAGCTCCCCTGGTGTGCCGACGCATTTCGCCAGCTTTCTCCCACGACGATCGTGCCTCACGGCCGCGCGCAGGCACAACAGCGAACGCGGGCGGGTCGCGAAATGGCGAACGGGGCGGATCCTCGGGATCCACCCCGTTTGCAGCTGCGGAGACGGGGGGATTTGAACCCCCGATGGGTTTCACCCCATACCTCATTAGCAGTGAGGCGCACTCGACCGGACTATGCGACGTCTCCAATGTTGCGCGCCACAGGCTAGCCGACACCGCGCGGTCGCGGGGAATCGCCCACCCCGAACGCCGGATCGGCCGGCCTCAGCGCGCCTTGCCGTGCTTTGTCAGCTGGTCGTGGATCGCGCGCACGAACACGTCGCGGTCGGCGGCGACGAGCTCGACGGGGATGGTGGTCGACCCACCGTTCTTGAGCCGGAGGACGACACACGGCGCGCCGGCGACCTCGGTCGTGACCGCGTCGGAGACGTCGGCCCAGCGGGCCTGCTTCACGCCCGCACCGCGGACGAACTGCACCTTGTAGCCGTCGTCGGTCAGCCGCACGACCCACGTGCCGGCCCGGAGCTTCCAGATCACGCCGAGGATCGCCAGCAGCGCGAGGCCCACGGTGATCGACACGATCACGGGCTGGGTGATGAACCCGACCGCCACGACCGTCGCCACCACGATCGCGAGGCCGGCGCCCATCAGGGTCAGGCCGAGGAGGCGAGCGGCGATCTGCGGGGCGAGGCGGTAATCCTGGGGCACACCCGGAATTCTCCCCGATGCCCATGACTAGACTCGACCGCGCCCGTCCAGGCGGGCATGGAGGAGTGCCGGAGCGGCCTATCGGAACCGCCTTGAAAGCGGTCGTGGGGAGACCCACCGGGGGTTCAAATCCCTCCTCCTCTGCCACTCCGGTGATCGAGCAGGCGTCTGCTCGATCACCGGGTCAGAGCAGCGGCTGCAGCCGCGACGGCTCCGGACGCACGGCGCGCGAGCGCTCGACGGCACGGGCCCGCGAGCCACGCGGACCGGTGAACGCGAGGTCGATGCGGATCACCAGGTAGCCCAGCAGCAGCCCGAGCGGCAGCGAGTACGCCGGGATCAGCACCGCCTCGAGCCAGGTCGTGTGCATGTTGACGAGCGTGGTCGCCACGGAGCCGGTGGCGGCGCATCCGAAGACGCAGACCCACCAGCCCTGCCGCCGGCGGGCCCGCATGTGACAGCCCCACAGCAGCGCCGGAACGCCGACGAGCACCTGCAGCGGACGCGGCGTCGCACCGATCGTGTCCCGGGTCCAGCGCACGCTGCGGTCGATGCCGTCGACGAGCTCGGGCGTCCCGTAGTGCCGCAGCAGCTCGGCGTACGCGACCGTCACGGCGAGCACCGCGCTGCCGCCCAGCACGACGAGGAGGCCGCGGCGGCCGAGGCCGTGCCAGCCCGCGCCGAGGCGGAAGACCAGGCCGAAGCCCAGCGCGAAGGCGCAGGCGAGAGCGGCGTAGCCGAAGCGGTCGACGTCGAGCTGCGGACGGAAGCCGAGCACTGCCATCGAGCCGACGCCCGCGATGGCGAAGGCGACGAACACCTCGACCGCCGCGCGCCACGAGCGCACTGCCGGGGTCGTCAGCATGACCGCGAGGACCGCGCTCACCACCGCCGTGAGGACGGCGCCGCCCGTGGTGACCGCCGTGGCCACGTCGTCCCAGAAGCCGGTCGCCGGACCGACCTCGGCCAGGACCGAGGCGCCGGCACCGACGACGACCGCCCACAGCCCGAAGACGACGGGACGACCGCCCGTGCGCACCGCCAGCAACCCGGAGTACGCCGCGGCCACCGCGACGCCGCCGGCCCGGTCGAGCCAGGCCGGGCCGAGGTCAGCGGCAGCGAGGCCGAGCAGGACCACACCCACCGCGAGCAGCGCGAGGATGGAGCGGACGACGAGGAGCGGGTAGAGCGGCTTCGTGGTCGTCACGGGTCGAGGTTAGTGGACCCGGTTGGTGAGCGACGGGTTCGTGGAGCGCGCCTCGTCGAGCACTCCCCGCTCCAGCGTGGCCAGCAGCTCCGCCGCTTCGGCACCTGCCTCGGCGACGACGGCGCCGTACGGGTCGACCACGAGCGAACGGCCGGTGTAGCGCGGCGCCGGCTGACCGACCGCCACGACGTAGCTGACGTTCTCGATCGCGCGGGCGCGGGCCAGGGTGCGCCAGTGGTCGACCTTGCGGTCGTGCTCCTCCGGCGTACGACCGGGGAGCCACGCGGCAGGGACCACGAGCACCTCCGCGCCGGCGGCGACGAGGTCGCGGGCGAGCTCGGGGAAGCGCAGGTCGTAACAGGTCAGCACGCCCACCTTCCAGCCCGCGACGTCGACGACGACCGGTGCCCAGTCGCCGGCGCTCAGGCGGTCGGACTCGCGGTAGCCGAAGGAGTCGTAGAGGTGGATTTTCCGGTACGCCGCAGTCGCGCCGCCCCGGACCAGCAGCGTGTTGAAGGGCCGCACCTCGTCGTCCGACCGCTCGAACATCCCGGCCACGACGGTGCACGCGCCGTCCGCGACCCCGGACAGCGCGTCGTCAAACGCACCGCCCTGCTCCTCGGCGTACGGCGCGAGGGGTTCGGTCACGGGGCCGAAGTCGCGGGCGAAGGCCTCGGGCAGCACGACGAGCTCCGCGGCGGACGCCGCATCAGGCACGTCGGCCAGCGCGGCGCGATTCGCGGCAGGGTCGAGCGAGGCGCCCCACTGCAGCGCCGCGACGGTCAGCGTCTCCCGTGCCATTCCCCCAGCCTGCCAGACTGCCCGCATGACGCGACCTGGCCAGGCCCACACCACGCAGGCCCTCGGAGCCATCGTCCTCGCCGGTGGCACGGCTGTGCGGATGGGCGGCGTCGACAAGGCGTCCATCGAGCTGCACGGCCGGACGCTGCTGGAGTACGCCCTCGACGCGGTCACCGACGCCTCCGAGGTCGTCGTCGTCGGCACCTGGGTTCCGACAGAGCGCCCGGTCACCTTCACCCGCGAGGAACCCGCCCTGGGCGGCCCTGCCTCCGGGGTCCTGGCCGGCCTCGACGCCTTCGCCGGTACGCCGCGGCAGCTCGTCGTCCTCGCCGTCGACATGCCGCGCGTGACGCTGTCCACGATCAGCCGGCTGCGTGATGCGGCCGAGGGGCGCGACGGTGCGGTGCTGGTCGACGGCAAGGGGCGGCGTTCGCTGGCCTACGTGCTCGACACCGCGGCGCTGGCGGCCGCCCGACCCGACCCCGAGCAGGCGTTCGGGCTCTCGCTGCGCGCCCTCATCGGCGACCTCGACCTGGCCTCGGTCCCGGCACGCGACGACGAAGCGCGCGACGTCGACTCCTGGGACGACCTCGCCTGACCTCGCCGGACGTCAGCGTCGATCGGGGTCTTGTCAGGGCCCGCCCGGCGGGAGCAGTGTGGGAGGCGTGAACCTCCACGACTGGATCGATGAGCTCTGCGACGTCCTCGACGTCGACGTGGACGTCGACGAGGCGTTGGTCCTCGACCTCGCTCGTGTGTCGTCGCACCAGGTGCAGCGCACAGCTGCACCGATCACGACCTTCCTCCTCGGGTACGCCGCCGGCCTGGCCGACGCGGACGAGGCCGGGGTCGAGGCACTCGCTGCCAGGGCGACCGCCCTCGCGGAGTCGTGGGAGCGCCCAGCCGGCGCCCCCGATCCCGACGAGGTCGAGGCAGAGGTCGAGGTGCCCGACGACCGCGGAGTCGATCACTCCCGCGACGTCGCCGACGTGATCTCCTGAGGGTCCCCGCTAGCCTCGCGGCATGCGTGCGATCGTCGCCACCCAGCCCGGAGGACCTGAGGTCCTCGAGATCCGCGAGTTGCCGACCCCGTCGCCGGGTCCCGGCGAGGTGCTCGTCAAGGTCGCCGCGACCGCGGTCAACCGCGCGGACGTGCTGCAGCGGATGGGCTTCTACCCGCCGCCGCCCGGCGCGAGCGACATCATCGGCCTCGAGTGCAGCGGCACGGTCGAGGTCCTCGGTCACGGTGTCGAGGGCTGGTCCGTCGGCGACGAGGCCTGCGCCCTGCTGGCAGGCGGCGGCTACGCGTCGCACGTGGTGGTGCCGGCCGGGCAGCTGATGCCGGTGCCCGAGGGCGTCTCGCTCATCGATGCCGCGGCGCTGCCCGAGGTGGCCTGCACGGTCTGGTCCAACGTCTTCATGCTGGCGGGGCTCGAGCCGGAGGAGCGCTTCCTGGTCCACGGCGGCGCGGGCGGCATCGGCACGCACGCCATCCAGGTGGCCAGCGCGATGGGCGCGAAGGTCTACACGACCGCCGGCTCCGACGAAAAGCTCGCGATCTGCGCCGACCTGGGCGCCGACGTCACCATCAACTACCGCAGCGAGGACTACGTCGCCGTCCTGAAGGCAGACGGTGGTGCGGACGTCATCCTCGACAACATGGGCGCGAAGTACCTCGACGGCAACGTCACCGCCCTCGCCACCGAAGGCCGCCTGGTCATCATCGGCATGCAGGGTGGCATCAAGGGCGAGCTCAACATCGCCGCCCTCCTGGGCAAGCGCGGCGCCGTCCACGCGACGTCGCTCCGCTCCCGCCCGACGGCCGACAAGGCACTGATCTGCGCCGACGTCGTCGAGAACGTCTGGCCGCTCGTCGCCGACGGTCAGGTCACCCCGATCGTGCACGCAGTCATGCCGCTCGAGCAGGCCGCCGAGGCGCACCGGCTGATCGACTCCGGCGACCACGTCGGCAAGATCCTGCTCACCGTCTCCTGACTAGGGTTTGTCACATGAGCGAGCAGCAGCCCACGCCCGACGAGGGTGAGCAGGTCTTCGTCCTCGGCTCGGACGACGAGGGTGACGACAACGGCGCCCCGATCACCGACCTGGTCGAGCAGCCGGCCAAGGTCATGCGCATCGGCAGCATGATCCGGCAGCTGCTCGAGGAGGTGAAGTCGGCGCCGCTCGACGAGCCGAGCCGCACCCGCCTTGCCGGCATCCTCGAGACGTCCGTCAAGGAGCTCAAGGACGGCCTCGCGCCCGAGCTCGACGAGGAGCTCGACCGGCTGATCGCGCCGTTCGAGAGTGGTACGCCGACCGACGCCGAGCTCCGGATCGCCCAGGCCCAGCTGGTGGGCTGGCTCGAGGGCCTGTTCCACGGCATCCAGACGGCGATCTACGCCCAGCAGATGTCGGCGCGCGCGCAGCTCGAGCAGATGCGCCGGGCATTGCCGCCGGGCATGCACCACGACGAGCACGGCGCTCCGCTGGCGCACCCCGGCCAGCCGGTTCAGCCGACGGAGTCATCCGGCCCGTCGGGCATGTATCTCTGAGGCGTCCGGCTCTGAGCCGTCGGGCTCGTCGTCGAGGTCTGAGGCGTCGGCCCCCGAGGGGTCGGGCTCGCCGCGCCGACGGATGACAGCACACCTGTGTCGCCACCCGCCTCGTTCCTGACGACAGTGCTTCGTGTGAGAGCGGCACACCTGTGCCGCACTCCCGCGAAGCACCTCGGTCGATGGGGTCCGCCGTGGCGACACAGTCGTGTCGCGTAGCCGGGTATCGCGTGTCGCGTGGCCGCGGGTCGCAGGTCGCGTGGCCGCAACGCGGTGCGCGTCAGCCGCGGCGACGACCGAGGCGCAGCCCCAGCCAGACGGCCACGCCGATCACGCCCACGATGCCGGCCATTGCGGCGACCGTGACGCCGACCTCCGACCACACCACGTGCAGCCGGGATGCCCGTTCGCCGGTCTCGTCGTCGACGCTGGGCTCCTTCGTGCCGCTGGAGCCGTCCGACGCGGCAGCCGGCGCATGTGGCGGGCCGAGCGCGGCCGTCACCTGCTCCTCGACATCAGCGCGCAGGACCGCCGTACCGCCGCAGCTGTTGACGTGCCGGGCGGAGGCGGAGCCTGCCGCGTCGGGCGACACGAAGAAGAGCACCGGACGTCCCTGCGGAAGGTCACCGACGCCGCAGGCGGTGCTCTGGCTGCTCGACGAGACCGTCACGGTGGCAGGCACGGCGCCCTTCCAGACCCGGTCGACGTCGACGGTCCAGTCGATGCTGCCGCCACCGCGCGCGAGCAGACCGCCACCGGCGCGCTCGGTGTGCGTGATGGTGCCGACGAAGACCTCCCCCGCAGCGTGTGACCGCTGGGCGGCGTCCATCATCACGCACGAGCACGCGAACGCACTCGTGGCAGAGAGCAGGACCAGGGAGCCGAGCGCAACGACCAGCACGCCGGCCAGCGCGGCGAGGCGACGCAGGCGGCCCATCAGCGCGTCCTCAGTGACGAGCGCGCCCGAGCGCCCGCGCGAGCAGGAGGACGAGGAAGCCGCCACCGGCCAGGACCGCGCCCGGCAACGCGAGCTGCCAGAAACCCCACGGCTCGCTGGCGTCGACCTTCGTCAGCCGGACCTCGGTGGTGCCGGAGCCGCCAGCCGACGGACGGTGCCCCGAGCCCAGCACGTTCGCGACGACGGTCGCCGCCTCGGACGACAGCGGGGTGCTGCCCCAGTCGGCGCGGACGACCGGCGTCTTCGCTGCGCCCTGGCTGAGGAAGAGCCAGTGGTCGCCCTTCTTCACCGGGAGGGCACAGGGACGGTCTGCGGTCGGGGCCTGGACCTCGAGCGTCGCGTGCGCCGTGCCGGCGTACACACGCTCGACCGCGACCGTGTAGACCTGGCGGCCGGGGAGCTCGTCGATCGTGGTGACCGTGCCGGTCACGACCAGCGAAGCGTCCTTCAGCTCGGTGCGGAGGGGACCTGATGCGCAGGCGGCCTGCGCGCTCGCCGAGAGGCCGAGCACCACGCCCATCGAGAGCGTGGGAGCCACCAGGGCGATCGTGATCAGGCGTCGCATGGCGCCAAACTACCGCTCGAGGCCGAAGAGTCCGGCCAGCGTCACCGCGACACCGTCGACGTCATTCGGAGGCGCGACGTGCGTGGCGACCCGACGTACCGACGGGTGGGCGTTCTCCATCGCGTAGGAGGTGCCGGCCCAGAGCAGCATGTCGATGTCGTTGGGCATGTCCCCGAAGGCGACGACGTCGGTCGCCTCCACACCCAGCTCGGTCGCGAGCCGCTGCAGCGTCGAGGCCTTGGTGACACCCTTTGCGCTCATCTCGACCAGCGCCCCGGACGACGACCAGGTCGTCGTCACCAGCGAGCCGACGTACTCCTCGACGAGGTGCCAGAACGCATCGGGCGCCATCTCGTCGTGCTTCGCGAGCAGCTTCACGACCGTGGTGTCGACGATCTCGGACAGGCTCCCGCGGGGGATGTCGGGGCTCACGACGCCCAGCGCCCGGAAGTCCTCGGAGAGCGCGAAGCCGCCGGTCTTCTCCAGCGCGAACGTCGTCCCCGGGATCCGGCGCCGCAGCACACGGCCCACCTCCAGGCAGACCTCCGGCTCGATCGTCAGGGCGGTGCGGACCTCGTGCCGCGCGACGTCGTAGACGATGCCTCCGTTGGAGCAGATCGCCAGCCCGTGGCCGCCGACGTGCTCCCACAGGGCGTCCATCCAGCGGATCGGCCGACCGGTCACGAAGACGACGGGAACGCCGCGTGCGTCGAGCTCGGCGAGCACCTCGCGCGTGTACGCCGTCACCGTGCCGTCGGTGTGCAGCAACGTGCCGTCGAGGTCGGTGGCGACGAGCGACGGCATGGCCTTGACCCTAGTGCTGAGGAACACCACGAGACGAACGGAATTTCGTCGGACAGATCCCGTCTGGGCGGTTACCGTTTTCTCCTGCTGTGGCGGAGGGGCCCGGCAGTCTCGCAGTGAGTTCGGGGGAGGCAACGATGGCGCGCGCACGCACGCTCGTCGCCGTGTCGGCGGCGATCCTCGCGGTCGCAACGTCGGCGCACGTGCTCGAGAGCGCGAACGCCGACCACCGGCACACTGCGTCGACCGCGCCTGCCTGGCCCGGCTCGGGCTCGCCCGCACTGGCGCCCGTGCCGCCGCGCGTCGACAAGCCCAACATCCTCCTGGTCATGACTGACGACATGCGGGCCGATGACCTGAAGTGGATGCCCAACACCCGCGCGTTCTTCGCCGAGCACGGCACCGACTTCCGCAACTCCTTCGCCCCGACGCCGCTGTGCTGCCCCAACCGCGCGTCGTACCTGAGCGGGAAGTACGCCCACAACCACCACGTGTGGTGGCACGAGACGCCGTGGGGCTACGGCGCGTTCGACGACAGTCACACCATCGGTGGCGCCCTGCAGCAAGCCGGCTACCAGACCGGGTACGTCGGCAAGTACCTCAACCGCTACGGCATCGCCGCCCCCAAGGCGGACCCGACCGCGGCGCCGTGGACCTACGTCCCGAACGGCTGGGACGACTGGCGCGCGACGCCCGACGCGGTCCCCGTGCCGATGTCGAACCCGCTGTGGGGCAGCACCTACAACTACTTCGCGACGACCGTGAACGACAACGGCGTGCTCGAGGGCCACCAGGGGCAGTACAACTCCAACGTCCTGGTCGACGAGGGCCTCGACGTGCTGCGGCAGTTCGAGGGCGGCGGCAAGCCGTGGTATCTCCAGCTCAACTCGCTCGCCCCGCACCACGGCGACCCCGTCGAGTCCGACGACCCGATCGGCGACGGCATGGAGACGCCGGCGCGACCCGACTGGGTCAAGGGGCGCTTCGACACCGAGATCCAGCGCGGCCTCGGCGTGCCGGTCGACGGGCAGCCGGAGCGCGACGTCCGCGACAAGGCCCGGATCACCCGCCGGATGAAGCCGCTCACCGACTCGGACCGCTCCGACATCCTGGCGCTCTCCCGCCAGCGGGCCGAGACGCTCTTCGCCTTCGACCGCCAGCTCGGCCGGGTGCTCCACGAGCTCCAGACGAGCGGTCAGCTCGACCACACGATCGTGGCGTTCACCTCCGACAACGGCTACATGGAGGG
>NZ_SJZJ01000028.1 GCF_004337475.1 Nocardioides jejuensis
AGGCCGCCGCTCCTGCGCCGACTGCTGACCCGGCCACCCACGGCTGGGATGCCGTGCGTCCCGGTTCGGGCGGTTCGCCGTCCGGTGCCGCGGCCGCGCCTGCCCCTGAGCCTGCGCCCCAGGCGCAGGCAGAGCCCGTCGCAGCGTCCGCGCCGCCTGCCCCCGCGCAGCCAGCGCCGCCCGCGCCGGCCGCGCCCGCAGCCCCGGCTTCTGCCGCACCTGCTGCCGCGCCTGCGCCGTCCGGCTCCCGCTTCGGTCTGCCCGACGTGCGCGGCCTGTGGCCGACGATGATCAACGAGATCAAGGGCATGCGCCGCCTGACCTGGATGCTGCTCACCAACAACGCGCAGGTGGTCGGCGTCGACGACACCACCCTGACCCTCGGGTTCGACAGCGCGGGCGCGCGCGACAGCTTCACGCGCGGTGACCACGCGGACCTGGTCAGCAAGGCCGGCGTCAAGGTCGTGGGCCACGCCTGGCGCGTCGAGGCGATCGTGTCGCAGGGCGGCCCGACCGCCCCGGCGAGCGCGGCACCGGTGCAGAGCGTCCCCGAGCCGCCCAGCGACGAGCCCGACGACGAGGACGGCGAGGACCGCCGTGCGCTCGGTGCGGAGCAGGCCGCGGGGTCCGTTGCCGCCGGCGAGCGTCCGACCGCCCACGTCGCCCGCGAGGCGCTGCGTCAGGCGTCGTCCGACCCGGGCGCCCCGGTGGACCGCCCCGATCCGTTCGCGGCCGATGCCGAGGCGCACCCCGACGATCCGGACGTCGAGTCCGTCGGGCTCAGCGGCGCCGAGCTGCTCCAGCGCGAGCTGGGCGCCACCATCATCGACGAGATCCGCCACGACGGGTAGGAGCAGAGGACACATGGCTGACGAGATTCAGGGGAACCCGTTCGGGGCCGAGGGCGGCTTCGACATGGCAGCGCTGCTCCAGCAGGCGCAGCAGATGAAGGACGACCTCGCGATCGCGCAGGAGGCACTGGCCAACGCGCAGTTCGAGGGCACGGTCGCGGGCGGAGCGGTCACCGCGACCGTCAACGGCCACGGTGACCTGCTCGGCGTCCAGATCAAGGCCGGCGAGGTCGACGGCTCCAACCCCGACGAGCTGGCCGATCTCGGCGACATGATCGTCGCGGCGTACCGCGATGCGAAGGCGAAGGCCGACGCCACCTCCGAGGAGTCCATCGGCATGATCACCGGCGGACTCTCACGCGGCATGGGCTTCTGAGTTGTACGAAGGCATCGTCCAGGACCTGATCGACGAGCTCGGGCGCCTGCCCGGCGTGGGTCCCAAGAGCGCGCAACGCATCGCGTTCCACCTCCTGCAGGCCGAGCCCGAGGACGTACGCCGGCTGGCCGAGGTCCTGATCCAGGTCAAGCAGCGCGTGAAGTTCTGCACCGTCTGCTTCAACGTCTCCGAAGAGGAGCAGTGCCGGATCTGCCGCGACCCGCGGCGCGACCCGAGCGTCATCTGCGTCGTCGAGGAGTACAAGGACGTCGCCGCCATCGAGCGGACACGTGAGTTCAAGGGTCGCTATCACGTGCTCGGCGGCGCGATCAGCCCGATCGACGGCATCGGGCCGGACCAGCTCCGGATCCGCGAGCTGATCATGCGGCTGGCCGACGGCACGGTCCAGGAGGTCATCCTGGCGACCGATCCCAACCTCGAGGGCGAGGCCACCGCGACGTTCCTCACCCGCAACTTGAAGCCGCTGGGGTTGCGCGTGACCCGACTTGCCAGTGGACTACCGGTGGGAGGCGACCTCGAGTACGCCGACGAAGTGACCCTGGGACGTGCATTCGCTGGACGGAGGTCCGCAGATGGCTGATTCGAACGACGCACAGCACCTCGCGCCGCTGGAGGGTGAGCACGGCGAGTTCGCCGCGCAGATCGCCGACCAGGTCGAGAGCTTCCTGATCGCGGTCAACGCGATCGCCCGCGAGGAGTCGGCCGGTGTGGCGGTGCCGCTGCTCCTCCTGGAGGTCTCGCAGATCCTGCTCGCCGGAGCCCGCCTCGGCGTTCAGCAGGACTTCGCCCCGGTGCAGGAGTTCCAGCCCGACGTCGGTCCCGAGCCCGAGGGCATCGACGACCTGCGCATCTCGCTGGCCAAGCTGCTCGACAACCTCGACACCTACAGCTTCGTCTTCGACCCGTACCTCCCGGACGTCGTGGAGAGCCAGCTCTCCGATGACATGGTGAGCATCGCGGCCGACCTCGACAACGGCCTGCGGCACTACCGCAGCGGCAACGTCGCGGAGGCGCTGTGGTGGTGGCAGTTCTCCTACGTCTCCAACTGGGGCAACCTCGCCGGTGCTGCGCTCAACGCGCTGCTCGCCGTGGTCACGCACGACCGTCTCGACGCGGAGTTCACGGGTGAGGACGAGGAGATCGCGGCGGCCGAGCAGCTGCTCGCCGACTGAGCCCGGCCAAACTGTCAGGCTGACAGTTTCGCGCTGCGTGACAGTTCCGAACTGTCAGTCGGTGCCAAAGTGTCAGGCTGACAGTTTGGCGCCGGGCCCCGCCGTACGTGACTGAGATATCAGGCGGGGCTGCGGTGTGCCGCCGGTAGACTCACGGCCCGTGGGCCGCGCCGTCGCGCGCCCGGGATTCGTCCAGCAGTGGAGTGAGGGAACAACCGTGGGCATTGTCGTGCAGAAGTACGGCGGCTCCTCCGTGGCCGATGCGGCCGGCGTCAAGCGCGTCGCGCAGCGCATCATCGCGACCAAGAAGGCCGGTCATGACGTCGTCGTGGTCGTCTCCGCGATGGGTGACACGACCGACGAGCTGATCGACCTCGCCAACGAGGTCACGCCGCTCCCGCCCGCCCGGGAGCTCGACATGCTGCTCACCGCCGGCGAGCGGATCTCGATGGCCGTCCTGGCGATGGCGATCCAGAGCATCGGCTTCGACGCGCGTTCGTTCACCGGCTCGCAGGCCGGCGTCATCACCGACGCCGAGCACGGCCGGGCGAAGATCATCGACGTCACCCCGGGCCGGATCCAGGCGGCACTCAGCGAGGGCGCGATCGCGATCGTCGCTGGCTTCCAGGGCGTCTCGCAGACCACCAAGGACATCACCACGCTGGGCCGCGGCGGCTCCGACACGACCGCTGTCGCGCTCGCGGTCGCGCTGAAGGCCGACGTCTGCGAGATCTACTCCGACGTCGACGGCATCTTCACCGCCGACCCGCGCATCGAGCCCCGGGCCCGCAAGGTCCCGCGGATCTCCTACGAGGAGACGCTCGAGATGGCCGCGCAGGGCGCCAAGATCCTGCACCTGCGCTGCGTCGAGTACGCGCGCCGCTATGACATGCCGATCCACGTGCGCTCGTCCTTCTCGGACAAGGAAGGCACCTGGGTCGTGAAGGCTGAAGACGTCACCGAGGGAGAGACCATGGAAGCCGCCATCATCACCGGCGTTGCGCACGACCGCAGCCAGGCCAAGATCACGGTCGTCGGTGTGCCCGACAAGGTCGGCGAGGCCGCCGCGATCTTCCGCGCCGTTGCCGAGGCGCAGACGAACATCGACATGATCGTCCAGAACGTCTCCGCTGCCGCCACCGGCCGCACCGACATCTCCTTCACGCTTCCGCGTGCCGAGGGCCAGGCCGCCATGGCCGCGCTGTCGAAGCTCCAGGGCGAGGTCGGCTACGAGCGCCTGCAGTACGACGACTCGGTCGGCAAGGTCTCCGTCGTCGGCGCCGGCATGAGTACGGCGCCTGGCATCACCGCCACGTTCTTCGCCGCCCTCGCGGACGCGGGCGTCAACATCGAGATGATCTCCACCTCGGAGATCCGCGTCTCGGTCGTCGTCGCCGAGTCCCAGGTCGAGGCGGCCGTCAACGCCGCCCACGCGGCGTATAACCTCGGCTCGGACGAGATCGAGGCCGTCGTCTACGGAGGTACCGGCCGATGAGCCCCCGTCCCGTCAACATCGGTGTCGTCGGCGCGACCGGCCAGGTCGGCGTCGCGATGCGCCAGATCCTGCTCGAGCGGAACTTCCCGGTCGACAACGTGCGCTTCTTCGCCTCGGCCCGCTCGGCCGGCAAGGTGATCCCGTTCGGTGACCGCGAGGTCGTCGTCGAGGACCTCGAGACCGCCGACCCGACCGGTCTCGACATCGCGCTCTTCTCGGCCGGTGGCGCGACGTCCAAGGCGCACGCCCAGCGCTTCGTCGACGCCGGCGTGATCGTCGTTGACAACTCCTCGGCGTTCCGCAAGATCGACGAGATCCCGCTGGTCGTCGCCGAGGTCAACCCCGACGCCATGGCGTCGGTGATCGAGGCCCGCCGCGGCATCATCGCCAACCCCAACTGCACCACGATGGCCGCGATGCCGATCCTCAAGCCGCTCCACGACGAGGCCGGTCTCGAGCGCCTCATCGTGTCGTCGTACCAGGCTGTCTCGGGCTCCGGCGTCGCCGGCGTTTCCGAGCTCGCCAACGCTGTGGCTGCTGCTGGCGACAAGGCCACCGAGCTGGCGTACGACGGCTCGGCCGTCGACTTCGGCGAGCCCGGCGTCTACAAGAAGAACATCGCCTTCAACGTCATCCCGTTCGCGGGTGGCCTCGTCGAGGACGGCCTCAACGAGACCGACGAGGAGCAGAAGCTCCGCAACGAGTCGCGCAAGATCCTGGGCATCCCGGAGCTCCGCGTCTCGGGTCTCTGCGTCCGCGTCCCGGTCTTCACGGGTCACTCGCTCGCGGTCAACGCCGAGTTCGCGAACGCCATGACCCCGGCCCGCGCGGCCGAGCTGCTGGCCGACGCCCCGGGCGTCGCGCTCGTCGACATCCCGAACCCGCTCGAGGCGGCCGGCAAGGACCCGTCGTACGTCGGTCGCCTGCGCCAGGACCCGGGCGTCGACGGCGACCGTGGTCTCGCGCTGTTCATCTCCAACGACAACCTGCGCAAGGGCGCCGCGCTCAACACGGTGCAGCTCGCGGAGATCATCGCCGCGCAGATCTGACGCCGAGACGGGCCTCGTGCCGCAACGAGACGGGCCTTGTGCCGTGGACACCCACGGCACAAGGCCCGTCTCGGCGTATCGAGCGGTTTACGGGATGCGGCCCCACTCGTCGGAGGACTGACGCGTCACCCACTGGGAGAGGACGTAGCAGCCCGCGGCGAGCGGCGGGATGACCAGCACCATCCACCAGTTGAAGATCCACGGCGTGAGCACGAGCAGCGTCAGCATGGAGAGCAGGCCGACCGCGAGAAGGCTGGTGCTCGGCGGCTGCGGCACCTGCAGCAGGCGCAGCAGGCCGATGCCCGCGAAGACCAGTGCGACCAGGATCGCCACGAGCACGAGGAAGCCGGGGCCGCCGCAGGAGCTGGTGCCGCGGATCGACTTGCAGCCCTGGAGACTCAGCCAGGTGCCGACGCAGGCGAGCAGGCCGACGAGCGCCCCGCTGAGTGCCGACGCCTTGACCGGGTCGAGCTGGGGGATCGGGATGCGCGGCGCGCGGTCCTTCGGGGGCTTCGGCACCGCGGGTGGCTTGGGCGCCTTCTCCCGGGGTGCCTTCGGCTCCTTCGGCGGTCGCCCGCCGACGCGCTCCTCGACGTACATCGGGCGCTCCTCGGCCTGCGGCTCCGGCGTTGCGGCCGTCGGGGCGACGTACGCCGGTGCCGGCGGTGCCACGGGTGCGGCCGGGGCAACAGGCGCCGCGGGTGCAACGGGCACGGCGGGGGCCGCGGGAGCCGCGGGTGCGGGATCGGTGGCCGCGGGCAGCACCGTCGTGGCCTCCACGTCCGGCTGGGGAGCCGGCGGAGCGACCGGCGTCGGGGCGGGCGCGATCGGGGCTGCCTCGATCGGGGCTGCCTCGGCCGGGGCGACCGCGATCGGGGCGACGGGCGCGGCCTCTGCAGGCGCGGCGGATCGCTGGCCGAAGGTGAACGGTGCCGCGGGTGCGGGTGCCGGCGCGACCGGGGCCTCGGGGACATCGGCGGGAGCGGGCGCCGCGGGAACGCTGGCTTCCGGCGCCGGTGCGGGCGGCGCAACGGGGGCCGCCGGCGCAACCGGCGCGGCGGGCGGCGGTGCGAAGCGCGAACCGGTCTCCGCCGCCGCAGGAGCGGGGGCAACAGGCGCGGGCGGCGCTACCGGGGTCTCGGCCGCAGGCGGCGCGACTGGCGGAGCAGCAGGCGCCACGACCGGCGGTACGACGGCCGCAGGGGCCGCCGGAGCAGGATCAGGCACGGCGGCGGTCGGCGCGGTCGGCTCAGCCGCCTCCGTCACGTTTTCAGCCGGAGCCGCATCGCGGTCCTTGCGCTTGCGGCGCAGTCCGAACGAGGGGAGCTCGAGGTTCACCTCGAGCGGCTTGCCCCCGTCATCTCCCATGTCAGGCTTCTCTCCCATGGCCGCGAGTCTGCCAGATCACACCATTCCGGCAGGATGTTCCGCATGACAACGCCGTTCCGCTGCTCCGTTGCGGCGCTCGACCTGCCGATGGCGGGCACGGCAGCCACCGACACCGGCTTCCTGCTCATCGAGCACCCGGGCCCGTGGGGCAACAAGGCGCTTGCCGAGAGCCGGCTGGTCCCCGAGGCGGCGCGTGACGCGCTGGCCCTAGCAGCAGCCGCACGGGGGATCAGGGTGCAGCTCATCCGTCGCCCCGGCGAGCGGGCTCCGGCGGGCACGACGTTCCGGGTCTTCCTGGCCCATCCGGCAGCCGGTCGCCTCGATGTCCAGGACCTCAACGACCGTGCGGCTCTCGCGGACCTGGACCTCGACCTGGCCACCCGAGGACCCGGCTGGCAGCCGTACGCCGGGTCGCTGCTGCTGATCTGCACCAACGGCCGTCGCGACATCTGCTGTGCGGAGTTCGGCCGTCCGGTGGCGCAGGCGGCAGCGGCGGCGCTGCCCGAGGAGACGTGGGAGACCACCCACCTCGGCGGGCACCGCTTCGCCGTTGCTGCGCTGACCCTGCCCGACGGCATGTCCTACGGACGTGTCGATGCCGACGCTGCGCGCGTGATCGGCGAGGCGGCCGGTGCCGGTGCCGTCGTCCCGGCGTACCTCCGCGGGCGGTCGTCGTATCCGCCGCAGGTGCAGGCGGCCGAGATCGCGCTCTACGCCGCGCTGGGCGTGACGGCGGTCGACGCCTTCACGCTGGTCGACGACACCACCGCGGACGGCGCCGGTGTCGTGACGTTCCGGCTCGGCGAGGTCGAGCACGAGGTCGCCGTGACGGCGTACGAGCAGGCTCCGGCGCGCCAGAGCTGCGCGGATCTTGCCGAGAAGCCCTCGACGACCTGGCGCGTCGAGTCGGTCAGAGCTCGGGCCGGTAGCGACTCAGGATCTCGGTGAACTTCTTCGCCGGCACCATCGTCCCGTCGAGGGCGAACGTCGTGCCGTCCGGGTTGCGCAGGATCACGCGCCACGTGCCCCGCCCCGGCTTGCCGCGCACGTGGTCGACGGGGGAGTAGACACTCGCCAGGTCCCAGACGTAGCGGCGGCTGCCCTGCCGGACCTCGAGGTGCGGCCCCAGCAGCGAGACGTACGTCGGGACGGTCACGACCCGCAGGAACCAGAGCCCCGCGCTGAGTGCGCCGAGGATCAGGGCGATGCCTCCGAGGGTCGCGTCGCGCGTCGTCCAGGCGGCCCATCCGGTGAGGGCAGCAGCCGGCAGGGACACCAGCAGCGCCGCGCCGGCGAGGCGCTTGGCCGTGCGGCGCGGACGGGTCTCGATCCGCTCGAGCGGCGCAGTGCCGGTCCCGGTAGCGGCGTCGGCCGCTGCCGCGCGGGACGTCACGACAGGGCTATGCGTCGTCGCGGCGCTCGGCAGCGCCGTGCTCGGCGTTGCTTCCGGCGCGACGGCCGGTCCTCCGTGCAGTGCCGCGAGCACGTCCATCCCTGCCCGGGCATGGTTCACCTGGTTGTCCATCGGGCCTCCCCTCCCTGCTGACACTGTACGTCCGATCCGTGGCGGCCGGGGGTGCTGTGCGACGATGGCCCGGCATCTGACCCGAGATCTGGAGCAGCAGCGTGGATGAAGAGAACGACAGCCCGGTCGTCAACGGCCTGGTGGCGCTGATCGCGGTCGCCCTCGTCATCGGACTGCTCGCCGCGATCATCGCGATGCTCGGCACCCGTCTGGTGGGGCTGACCGGAGGCAGCGGAGCTTCGACCGACGGCGTGGCCGTCGGTGACTCGCTCGCCCTCCCGCCCCTCGAGCCCACCGAGCTCGACTCCGGCCTGCTCATCACTCTGGCGCCGACGCAGACCCCCACGGCATCCGCGTCGTCGAGCGCCCCACTGGGCATCGGTGAGTCCGCCACGCCGTCCGGCGGCGCGAGCGAGAGCCCGAGCGAGACGCCCGACTCCGACCCCGCGATCCTGCTGCAGGCCAGCGACAACACGGTCAAGACCGGTGACGACCTGATGCTCAGCGGCACGTACAAGGGAGGCGAGGGCGCCGTCCTCGGCATCTGGTACGACTTCGGCCAGGGCTGGCAGGCGTTCAACCTGAACGCCAACGTCTACGGCGGCGTCTTCCAGGCGTTCGTGTCGACGTACAAGACCGGCACCGTCGAGTGGCAGGTCCGCGACCCGGAGACGGACAAGAAGTCCAACGTCGTCACCGTCCACTACGAGGACTGACCGACGCCCCATCGCGACGCGAGCGCCCCGCCGGACCAGGTCCGGCGGGGCGCTCTGCGCATGACCGAAAAAAGTCGAGGCGACCGGGAATCACCCCGATCGACCTTGCGTTGAGCCACACAAGCAAAGTTGAGTTGCAAACACTCAACTTGTTTGCCAGACTGGCGCTACGGCGGCAGGATGGCCGCAACCCACAACTTTCCCGGACCACACGGCTCCGGGTCCGCAACCACGGAGGGATCCAACATGGCCCGCGCAGTCGGCATTGACCTCGGCACGACGAACTCCGTCGTCGCCGTCCTCGAGGGTGGCGAGCCCACCGTCATCGCGAACGCCGAGGGCGCTCGCACCACCCCGTCCATCGTGGCGTTCGCCAAGTCCGGCGAGGTCCTCGTCGGCGAGGTCGCCAAGCGTCAGGCGGTCACCAACGTCGACCGCACGATCCGCTCGGTGAAGCGCCACATGGGCGAGAGCTGGTCCGTCGAGATCGACGACAAGACCTTCAACCCGCAGCAGATCAGCGCCTTCATCCTGCAGAAGCTGAAGCGCGACGCCGAGGCGTACCTGGGCGAGCCGGTGACCGACGCGGTCATCACCGTCCCGGCGTACTTCTCCGACGCGCAGCGCCAGGCGACCAAGGAGGCCGGCGAGATCGCGGGCCTCAACGTCGCGCGCATCGTCAACGAGCCGACCGCCGCTGCGCTGGCGTACGGCCTGGACAAGGGCGACGACCAGACCATCCTCGTCTTCGACCTCGGTGGCGGCACGTTCGACGTGTCCCTGCTCGAGATCGGTGAGGGCGTCGTCGAGGTCAAGGCGACCTCGGGTGACAACCACCTCGGTGGCGACGACTGGGACAACCGCGTCGTCGAGTGGATGGTCGACAAGTTCAAGGCCGCCCACGGTGTCGACCTCGGCGCCGACAAGATGGCCAAGCAGCGCCTGCAGGAGGCCGCGGAGAAGGCGAAGATCGAGCTCTCCTCCTCGTCCGAGTCGCAGATCCACCTGCCGTACATCACGGTCGGTGCCGAGGGCCCGCTCCACTTCGAGGAGAAGCTCACCCGCGCCGAGTTCCAGAAGATCACCGCCGACCTGCTCGAGCGCACCAAGGTGCCGTTCCAGAACGTCCTCAAGGACGCTGGCGTTCCGGTCGCCGAGATCGACCACGTCGTCCTCGTCGGCGGCTCGACCCGCATGCCCGCCGTCAGCGACGTCGTCCGCGACCTGCTCGGTGGCAAGGAGCCCAACAAGGGCGTCAACCCGGACGAGGTCGTCGCTGTCGGCGCCGCGCTCCAGGCCGGTGTCCTCAAGGGCGAGGTCAAGGACGTCCTGCTCCTCGACGTCACCCCGCTGTCGCTCGGCATCGAGACCAAGGGCGGCGTCATGACCACCCTCATCGAGCGCAACACCACGATCCCGACCAAGCGCTCCGAGATCTTCACGACCGCTGACGACAACCAGCCGTCGGTCGAGATCAAGGTCGCCCAGGGCGAGCGCCAGATGTGGTCGCAGAACCAGCAGCTCGGCAACTTCGAGCTGACCGGCCTCCCGCCGGCTCCGCGCGGCGTGCCGAAGATCGAGGTCACCTTCGACATCGACGCCAACGGCATCGTCCACGTCTCCGCCAAGGACCACGCGTCCGGCCGCGAGCAGTCGATGACGATCTCCGGTGGCTCGGCGCTCAGCAAGGACGAGATCGACCGCATGGTCAAGGAGGCGGAGCAGTTCGCCGAGGAGGACGCCAAGCGTCGCGAGGCCGTCGAGGTCCGCAACCAGGCCGACACCCTCGTCTACTCCACGGAGAAGTTCCTCTCCGAGAACGGCGAGAAGGTCCCGGACGAGGTCAAGACCGAGGTCCAGGCCGACGTCGACGCCCTCAAGGCGATCCTCGCCAACGAGGCCGCCACGTCGGAGGAGCTCACCGCCGGCGTGACCAAGCTCGGTGAGTCCTCGCAGAAGATGGGCGCCGCGATGTACGCCGCCGCGGAGGCCGACCAGGCCGCTGCCGGTGGTGCCAGCGAGGCGACCGGCGACGCCGACGACGACGTCGTCGAGGCCGAGATCGTCGACGAGGACGAGTCCAAGTGACCGATCAGCCGATCAACCCCGAGGGGGAGCCGCAGGAGACGGCGGCTCCCTCCCCGGGGGGTGATGCGGTCGCGGCCGACGCAGGTGCGGCTGCGCCGCACAGCTTCGGCGACGAGGCGGCGGAGATGGCCAACGAGACCGAGGTCGAGACCCCGGTCGAGCGGGCCGCCGCTGACGAGCTCGTCGTCGCGAAGATGGCGCTGGAGGAGCGGACGCTCGACCTGCAGCGCCTCCAGGCGGAGTACGTCAACTACAAGAAGCGCGTCGACCGTGACCGTGAGGTAGTGGCCGAGAACGCCCGGTTCAAGGTGCTCAGCCCGATCATCGACGTGCTCGACACGATTGACCGGGCGCGCGAGCACGGTGAGCTCGAGGGTGGCTTCAAGGCCGTCGCCGACCAGCTCGACCGGGTCGTGACGAACCTCGGCCTGACCCGCTTCGGCGAGCCGGGCGACGCGTTCGACCCGCAGTTCCACGAGGCGCTCACGCACCTCGGCACGGATGCGGCGGTGTCGGTGACGACGTGCCAGCACGTTGCCAAGACCGGCTACAAGATCGGTGACCGCGTCGTTCGCGCGGCACAGGTCCTCGTGGTCGACCCGGTGGAGTAAGAACATCTCGACACGCTCGATGAACCGCAAGGGAAGGGAGGTGCGCGCATGAGCGCAAAGGCAGATTGGGCGTCCAAGGACTTCTACGCCCAGCTGGGCGTGAAGAAGGACGCCACGCAGGACGAGATCAAGAAGGCCTACCGCAAGCTGGCGCGCGCCAACCACCCCGACTCCAACCCGGGCGACACGGCCAAGCACGAGAAGTTCAAGGCCGTGGCAGAGGCCTACGACGTCGTCGGCGACGCCGAGAAGCGCAAGGAGTACGACGAGTTCCGCTCCATGCCGGCGGGCTTCTCCGGCGGCGGTTACCCGGGCGGCTTCAGCTCGGGCGGCTTCGACCTGAACGACCTGCTGCGCGATCGCGCCGCGGGCGGCGGGGGCGGTGGCTTCGGCGACATGTTCGGCGACCTCTTCGGTGGTGGCGGGCGGTCCCGTCAGCAGCCACGGCCGCGCAAGGGCGCCGACGCCGAGACCACGGCGACGATCTCGTTCACCGACGCGATCGAGGGCGTGACGATCTCGCTGCGCCTGGCGAGCGACGGTGCGTGCACCACGTGCCACGGCACCGGCGGCAAGCCCGGCACCCGGCCCCACGTCTGCCCGACCTGTGAGGGCACGGGCTATGTCGCGGTCAGCGCGGGCGGCGGTTTCTCCATGAACGAGACCTGCCCGACCTGCCACGGCAGCCGCATGGCGTACGACGAGGCCTGCCCCGTCTGCCACGGCACCGGACGAGGCACCTCCGCGCGGACCATCCAGGCCCGCATCCCGGCAGGGGTCAAGGACGGGCAGCGGATCAAGCTGCGCGGCAAGGGCTCTCCGGGCGACAACGGCGGACCTGCGGGTGACCTCTTCGTCACCGTCAAGGTCCGTCCGCACGCGGTGTTCGGCCGCAAGGACGACAACCTGACGCTCGAGGTCCCGGTGGGCTTCGACGAGGCCGCCTTGGGTGCCGAGATCAAGGTCCCGACGCTCGGGGGCGCTCCGGTCACGCTGCGGCTGCCCGCGGGCACGCCCAATGGACGCACCTTCCGTGTCCGGGGCAAGGGTGTGAAGAAGGCCGACGGCACGCAGGGCGACCTGCTGGTCACGGTCGAGGTCCACGTGCCGGCAGTGCTCGACGCCGCGGCGCGTGAGGCGATCGAGGCCTATCGCTCGGCGACGAGCGACAAGCCGTTGCGCACCAAGCTCTTCGAGGACGCGTGATGGCGGCCGCGCACGGGCGAGGTCCCCAGGGTCCGGCCCCGGACGCGGCCGTCTACGTCATCAGCGTCGCGGCCGAGCTGACCGGGCTGCATCCGCAGACGCTCCGCACCTGGGAGCGCCTCGGCCTGATCACTCCGGGTCGCACGGGCGGTGGTGGGCGTCGTTACTCGGGCCACGACATCGACCTGCTGCGCCAGATCTCCGACCTCACCGCCTCCGGCATCGGTCTGGAGGGCGTGCGTCGAATCCTTGACCTCGAGCATCGTGCCGCTGCGCTCGTGCAGCGCAACGCCGAGCTCCAGGCCGAGCTGGAGCAGACCCGCGAGGCGCTGCGGCAGGTGCTCAACCGTGCCGCAGCCACGCCGGCGGCTCCCGCACCGCCGACGCCAGGTCGGCTGCCGGTGTTGCGGCCCGACACCTCGGCGTCCGTCGTCGTGTGGCGCCGCGACCGCGGCTGAGGAGTCCTACGGCTTCGCGCCCGCGGTCGCGATGTGCTGCGGAATGACGCAACCCTCGGCCGTGTCGGGGCAGGCGGTGACGCTGCGCACCCAGTGGTCGACCACGTCGGTCAGGTCCTTCCCGCTGGCCGGCGGGGCGTAGGAGACGACGTCGAAGCCGGCCCACCACGTCGTGTGGTGCTTCTCCTGACGGGCGTCCGTGAAGACCTTCGGGTGCGAGCGGATCCAGTGGTCGGAGTCGACCGGCGTCTGGAACCAGACCAGGTAGATCGCCCCGTGCGCGGCGACGGCGGCCGGGTCGTCGGCGTTCGTGAGCACGCCCATCACGCGGTAGTCGCGCGGATCCGGAATCGTGACGGCCTTCGCGAGCTGGCGCTGGAAGGCGACGCCGCGCAGCCACGAGCCGTCGCCCCGGCCGGGCCGCCAGTCCTGGCGCACGGTGAGCCCGAGGTCCTCGCCGGCCTGCTGTTCGAGCCGTCGCGCCCACTCGTCGGGGACGGTGCTCGGCGGCAGCTGGCGGTGCACGATCGTCACCCCGGCGTACGGGTCGTCGCCGGCGTCGAGGCCGACCTTGAGGTGCTGGGTCACCCAGCCGTAGGCGAACGGGGCGGCCACCGCAACGGCGACGAGGCCGATGACGGCGAGCAGGACCTTCACGCGGGCAGACACGTCGGCCATCCTGACGGATCCGTGCTGGTCACCGTGTCGTCCGATCGGTCAGTTCTTGGCAGCAACGAGCCGCGCCGGGTTCGGCACGGACCCGAAGGCTCCGAGGGGCTGCAGCCGGAAGTTGAGGACCCCGCCGACGTCGGCCTTCTTCACGAATCCGTAGGTCCGGCTGTCGTCGGAGCCGCCCCAGTTGTCGCCGAGCAGCCAGTACGAATCAGCCGGTACGACGACCTCGGTCGCCGCGGTGCCTGCCGTGCCGTCGGCGTTGCAGCACGGGGCGATCCGGTCGCCGACCTGCTCGCTCCAGCGCGGGTTCACCACGACGTACGCCGTCGAGGAGCCGGCCGGCATGACCGTGACGACGGGCTTGCCGTCCTTGAACCGGATCGCGACGGTGTCGCCCGGCAGGCCGATCACGCGCTTCACGACCGGCGTCTTCGCGACCCCGGCACGCGCCTCGACGAGATCGAACCGCTTCAGGTCGCCGCGCTTCCAGAACTGGACCAGCAGCCGGTCGCCCTGGTGGACCGTCGGCTCCATCGAGTGGCCCTTCACGTGCACCGAGAAGGCGAGGGCGGCCACGATCCCCAGCAGGGCAAGGAGAAACGAGACCAGGGCGGCCCAGCCGACGACGTGGGTGGCCGAGCCGCGCTCGTCGCGAAGAGGGCGCTTCATGGGGATGTCGGCTCCTCGAGCAAGACGAAAGTAGGGGTTTCCGTGCGACGCAGGTCACTTGGACGGTGCGCGAACTGTGTCGTACGTTACCCAGAGCAGCCGAGGTCCGGTTCGTCTGGGGAGAGACGAATGAGCGGATCCGGCCGGGTAGGGAGCCCGGTCGACACCAACGGCTCGGGAGGAAATCGCGACCGCGTGTGCGGCTGCTGTCACCTGCCTGCGCGAGCGCGTGGGCGGGCATGTTCCTGGGAGGGAAACATGAAGGAAAAGGGTATGGGTCGCGTGCGGCTCGGCCGCTTCGCTGCTGTCACGGTGCCTGCCACCGTGGTGTCGGTCGGCCTGGGTGTCGCCATGCTCCAGGGCGCGGTCTCCGCGTCGCTGAGCTCGACGAACCCGTTCAAGGTGACCGCCGCCTCCGGCAGTGGTTCCGGCGTGGAGCTCTCGCTCCGTGCGGCCCAGGCCGCGGCGTCGCAGTCGGACAGCACGGCTGCTGACAAGCAGTCCGCGTTCGTCACGCTGACCGACGGCACGGTCAACCAGGTGTGTCTCGCGGCGAACCAGCCGACGGGCCTGCCGATCATTCCGAACATCGGGCTGAAGATCCAGCTTCCGGGTTCGGTCGCGCTGGGCGACTCCGTCGACCTCAACGCGCAGGGTGTCACCACCGACGCCACGCTGAAGAACGTCAGCGTCGGTGTCGCGCAGCAGGAGCTGAACCACCAGTCGACCGTCACCAACGGTGCGAACCTGGGCGGCTTCGGCATCGAGTCCGGCCAGTCGGCCGGCGGTGCCGCGGGCGACACCAGCAACGTCGCGCTGAACAACGTCGACGCGGACGTCTTCCAGGTCAACCTGGCGTCCATCGGCCTGAGCGGCGTCACGCTCACGCCGACCACCGGTACGGCAACCTGCTGATCCGGATCTGACCGCGTCGGCGTCGGGGTTCCGTCAAGCCCCCTTGCGCCCCGGCGCCGGCGTGGTCGCCATCCGTCCCCGGGAGGGGGACACGTCCTTGGGAGGGGACACCATGAACCAGACCCGACCCTCGCGGATCGCGGCGCTCCGGCACGCGACGTACCGCTACCTGAAGACCCGCCCCACGGCGGGCAGCCTGATCCTCGCTGCGGGCGCCTACTTCGTGCTCCGGCCCGTGGTGGACAGCACGTTCCAGTTCCTCGCCTACCTCGGCACGGGCGGTGCCCAGATCTACATCCTCGGTGGCGGCATGCTCGCGGCCGCCCTGGTGGCGTTCTTCGCACCCACGCAGCGGCACTTCCCGGCGCTGATGGCGATGGCGTTCTCGATCGCGTCGCTGCCGCTTGCCAACCTCGGCGGCTGGCTGATCGGCATGGTGCTCGGCATCGCCGGCAGCGGCATGATCTTCGCCTGGACGCCGTACTCCGAGACCCAGCTGGCGAAGATCGAGGAGAAGGGCCAGCGCCGCCTCGACCGCAAGCAGGCCAAGTCGGCGAAGGACCCGGTCGCGGCATGAAGCGCAAGACCATCCGGATGCGCCTCGCTGACGCCGTACGCCGGCGGCGCGAGGCTGCGGCCGCCCGGCTGCGGGGTCTTCGCGACACCTCCGACGCGATGCTCGTGCGCGCCGAGGAAGGCCCGCGCCGCGGCACGCGCAAGCAGTCGGCGGCGCTCGCCCTGACGGCGTTCGCCGGCCTGGCCGGCATGTTCGTGGCGGTGAGCCAGGACGTGCTCGCGGTGAACTTCACGACCGCCAACACGGCGTACAAGGTCTACACGGACAAGGTCTCCGGCCTGAACGCCGCCGGCTACATCAACGTCCAGGACCTCTATGGCGCGACCGACAAGGCCGTGGCGCAGCTCGGTTTCAAGACCGCCACCCTCAACGGCCTGTGCGCGATCGCGAAGCAGAACCTGCCCGTGCTCGGCGACGTCTCGCTGCTGGTGACGGCTGGTGAGCCCGTCGACGGCACGCTCACCAACCCGGCCGGCCAGGCGATCAACGCCCAGCAGCTCTATCTCTCCTCGGACAACCTCTCGGGCACCGGCGACCAGATCGCCAAGCTCACGCTCGGGCAGTCCGCGGACACTCTGATGATGGACACCGTGCCCTTCTCCGGCACGCCCGGTGCCTTCGGCCTGCAGGCCCAGACCCTCAACGTCTCCAACCTCGACGCCGACTCCTACGGCATCGACCTGCAGGGCCAGATCAACCTGCCCAACCTGAAGATCCGGGTCCTCCCGGGCGCCAAGACGAAGGCGGACTGCGGATCATGATCGCGTCGACTGACCAGCTCGGCCCCAATCGTCGGATCCCGGGCACGGAGGCGGTCCGCTGGTTCCGCGCCTACCGGCGGACGCGTCCCTTCTGGGGTGGGCTCTGGCTCGCCATCGGCGGCCTCGTCGTCATGAAGCTCAACAGCTACTCGCTCGGCATGGCGCTGACCGGTGGCTTCAACCGCAGCGCCGGCTACATCCTCGGCGGCGCGATGGTGCTCTTCGCGATCGTGGCCTGGGCCTCCCCGCTCTACGCGCGCCTCGTCGGCTTCCTGGGCGTGCTCGCGGCGATGGCGGCGTTCGTCGGCTCGAACTTCGGCGGCTTCCTCGTCGGCTCGATCCTCGGCATCATCGGCGGCTCGATGATCTTCGGCTGGGGCGAGCTGCGTCCCCGTCGTCGGGGAGCGCGACGCGGCGCTGCCGGACCGGAGGCGTGACCGGTACGACGCGACGGTGGCAGCGTGCGTGGGTCTTCCTCGCGGTGCTGGCTGTCGTCGTGACCCTCGGGCTCTGGCCGGACTCGCCCCGCGAGGCCGCGCACGCGGCGCAGGCGTGCGGCGCGGGCGACGCCAACCGGGCGACGCTGACCACCAAGGGCGGCGTGACGCTGCACCCGTGCCTGTCGAAGGTCACCACGGTCATGAACATCCCGCGGACCCAGACCTCGAGCCTCGGCTGCGGCACGCTCTTCCTCCAGCCGTGCTACCAGACCAAGTGGCAGATCACCGCGGTCAGCAAGACCAGCGGCCAGACCCTCAAGTACGCCGACGGCTCGACCGAGTCGGGTCTCTACCGGCTCACCTTCCAGCAGTTCCAGGTCAGCAGCTCCGCAACGCTGTCGACGACGGGCGGCGCGGGCTACACGACCACCCTCGCGCCGGACTCTGCTGCGAAGCTGGGCAACGCGAGCGGTCAGACGATCTACACCGACCTCTGGGTGACGGCCGACAGCACGATCAACCTGAGCTTCCTCACCTTCAGCTGCAACGACAACGTCCGTCCGGACAACGGGTTGTGGACCCTCGCCGACCTCTTCATCGATGTGAGCGCAGGCGGCTGCGGGATGAACCTCAAGATCCGGTACGCCGTCACCACCTCGTCCGGCGCGAACGGCGAGATCAGCGGTGCCTACTCGGTCAACCTCCCCAACACCCTGCTGACGGTGTCGTGATGCGGGCGCGGGCGGCCGATGCGGCGGCGTACGGGACGAGGTGGCGGCAGACCGCGCCGCTGCTGCTGCTGGCGTTCCTGATGATGGCGGCAGCCCTGACGCTCCTGCGGCAGAACGTCCTGGCGGCCGTGGTGACCTACCAGGGGAGCACCGCGAAGTTCAGCAGCGGGCGGGTGACCGGCCAGGACGTCGGCTTCGGCATGGCCCAGGTCAACGTGGCCGGTGCCGGGACGAAGACGGTGCTCGCGGCGGGCTTCGCGACCGGAACCCTGGACGGGCTGTGCGTGTCCCAGGTGCAGACGCTCCCCGTCATCGGTGACGTCGTGATCAAGCTGACGTCGGGTGACGGCAACAGCTCGACGCGCGAGATCGAGGCGACCAACGTGCAGCTCGACATCACCCAGCTGCGTGGCTCGGGCACCGGCATCAACCTCGACGGCCGGGTGCAGATCGGCATGGCCAGCCAGGACATCACCACCCTGGCCGGCGTCGACAACCCGCTCTCTGCCCCGACGGGGACGGGCTGGTGGGGGATCGACGCGACGGCCGGCGACATCTTCAGTGCCAAGGGCTATCTGTACGACGCCGAGATCGGTGGACCGATGACCCTGCCCGGGCTCCGGATCAGCGTCACCCCGAAGTCTGCCGGCGGCACCGAGTGCTGGAGCACGCCGGGCGACGCGACGCCCCTTCCGCACTGATAACGGCAGGTCACCGTCGGGGAGTGTCTCTTTCCGCCCGATATCCGGATGCGTATCGGTGGGCGGGTGTCAGCCGCTACCCTCAGCCCAGTGACGGAAACCACAGGGCAGTCGACAGCCCTGGACGTCAGGGGCTAGGTGGTAATTGTGTCGCTCGAAGGCTTCTGGGACTGGCTGTCCCAGCGTGACTGGCTGCTGAGCCATCTCAACACTCCGATGGAGTGGTTCGCCTTCGCGTCCATCCCGTTGTTCACGGCGGTGATCGGCTGGCTGATCAACTGGACCGGCCTGATCATGCTCTTCTACCCGGTCAACTTCCACGGGTTCAAGATCCCGGGCATGCAGGAGATCGCGCGCCTGCTCCCGCACAAGCTGCAGGAAGTCCCCGGCATCCTGCAGGGCGGACTCGGCTGGCAGGGCATCGTCCCCGCGCGTGCCGCGAAGATGGGCTCGATCGCCGTCGACAAGGCGATCGCCAAGCTCGGCACGCCCGCGGAGTTCTACCAGCAGCTCGAGCCGGAGAAGATCGCCGAGCACATCGTCACGATGTTCGAGCAGGACATCCCGACGATCGTCGACAACGTCATGCGGGAGAACAACCCGGCGTTCTGGCGCGACCTGCCGGCGGCCGGCAAGCGCGCGATCATCGCCCGCGTGCAGTCGCAGCTGCCGACCGTCGTGGCCTCGATCACGGACGAGATCGGCATCCACATCGACCAGCTGCTCGACCCGAAGATCATGGTCATCGACCACTTCCGGAAGAACCCCGGCCTGGTCATCAAGGTCTTCAAGGACATCGGTCAGCGCGAGCTGAACCTGATGGTCGCGTTCGGCTTCATCTTCGGCTTCGCGCTCGGCGTCCCGGTCGCCTTCATCGACCACTGGTTCCACACGTGGTGGATGCTGCCGGTCCTCGGCGTCGGCGTCGGATGGATCACCAACGCCCTCGGCATGTGGCTGATCTTCGAGCCGACGGAGCCGAAGCGCTACTTCGGCATCAAGTTCCACGGCCTCTTCCTGCGCCGTCAGGACCAGGCCGCCGAGGTCTACGCGACGATCATCGCGGACGACGTCATCACCCTCGAGCGCATCGGCGACTTCCTCATGGACGGCCCCCGCGGCGACCGCACCCGTCAGATGCTCGCCACCGCGATGATGCCGGCCATCGACCGCGCTGCCGGCCCGGTCCGCGGTGCTGCGCGCATCGCGATCGGCGGGCGGGCCTACGACTCGATCAAGGCGGGCTTCGCCGCCGAGGCCGTCGGCCGCACGATCACGCCGTTCAAGGACCCCGAGTTCTCCCGTCAGCAGTCGGGCAAGATCCGCACGCTGATCGCCGCCCGCACCAAGGAGCTCCCCCCGCGGGACTTCGTCGAGATGATGCGCTCGGCCATCAAGGAAGACGAGTGGATGCTCTACGCTCATGGCGCGATCATGGGCGCCGCGGGCGGCCTGATCCACTACGGGATCTTCGTCGGATTGGGTGCCTCGTGAGCAACAACCTTCCTGAGCGGGCGCCGTCCAGCGAGCTGGTCAGCCCGAAGATCGACGCCCTTCCGGGTCTGGTCCGCCTCGCCGCCACGTCCTGGCTCCGCACCGCGGAGTGGAGCGTCGTCGCGGGTGTGCGCACCACGCGCAAGGTGCTCTCCGTCGCGACGAATCCCGCCAGCGCCCTCGACCTCGTCGCCGGTGTTGCCCAGGCCGGCTCGATCTTCGGCGACGTGGCCAAGGCCGTCGGCAGCGGCGTCTCGCTGCCGCAGGCCGTGATCCAGGTCAGCGCGTCCCTCGGCTCCTCCAACGGCTCCGCGCCCGCGCTCGCCCCGGCCGCTGCGTCGGCTCGCCGCGAGCTCGAGATGCAGGCCTCCCTGCGTGAGCAGGGGCAGGCGCTCCTGGCCCGCTCGCGCGACGTGTGGAACAACGAGCAGGGCCACCCGGCGTACGCCCGGATCCTGTCGGAGATGGCGCCCGACGAGGGCCGCATCCTCCTGCTCCTGCTGCGGGGTGGCCCGCAGCCGGCGGTCGACGTCCGCACGGGCGGCGCCATCGGCATGGTGAGCTCACAGCTGGTCGCGCCGGGCCTCAACATGATCGGTCCGCGCGCCGGCACGCGCTACCTCGACCAGGTGCCGTCGTACCTCAACAACCTGTTCCGCCTCGGCCTGATCTGGTTCTCCCGCGAGCAGCTCCGCGACCCGCTCGAGTACCAGGTCGTCGAGGCGCAGCCCGACGTCCTGGCTGCGATGCACTCGGTGCGCTCGCACAAGGTGGTCCGTCGTTCGATCCACCTGACGCCGTTCGGTGAGGACTTCTGCCGCACCTGCCTGCTCGAGCCCAACGAGGACCTCTCGAAGCTCCCCGAGCACCAGGCGCCGCAAGACCTCGACTGACGCCCGCAGGGCATCACCGTCACGCCGAGAGGGCTGGTACGTCGACGTACCTGCCCTCTCGGTGTTCTCGGGACTCTCGGGAAATTCTCAAAGTTGAGTGGAATGCACTCAACTCTTGCTCTGTTGGGAATGATGACGTCCGGCCCTGTCGCCTTGTGCGCGTAACCGGACATGATCGGTAGTCACGACCCCAAGGAGCACCCATGAGCACGTTTGGAGCCGACACCTTCACCACCCGTAGCCGGGAGGCGATCGAGTCTGCCCAGCTCGCCGCGACGACGGCGGGCAACTCGACCTTCGAGCCCGCACACCTTCTCGCCGCCCTGCTGCGCGACCCCGAGGGCACCGCGCGCACGCTGGTCACCAAGGCCGGCGTCGACGGCGCCGCGCTGTCCGCCCAGGCCGAGCGCCTCGTGGCGGAGCTGCCGCGCGCCACGGGTTCGACCGTCCAGCAGCCGACCGCGTCGGCGTCGCTGACCCGCGTCCTCGGCAGCGCCATCGACCTCGCCAGCAGCATGAAGGACGACTACGTCGCCACGGAGCACCTCCTCATCGCGCTCGCGACGGTGGAGAGCCCGGCGAAGAAGGTCCTGACCGATGCCGGCCTGACGGCCGCCGGACTCCGCGACGGGTTGACCGCGGTCCGCGGCAACCGGCGCGTCACCAGCCAGGACGCGGAGTCGACGTACGAGTCGCTGGAGAAGTACTCCATCGACCTGACCAAGGCCGCGGCCGAGGGCAAGCTCGACCCGGTCATCGGCCGCGACGCCGAGATCCGGCGCGTCATCCAGGTGCTGTCGCGGCGTACGAAGAACAACCCCGTGCTGATCGGTGAGCCCGGCGTCGGCAAGACCGCCGTCGTCGAGGGCCTCGCCCAGCGGGTCGTTGCGGGCGACGTCCCTGACAGCCTCAAGGGCCGGCGGGTGCTGTCGCTCGACCTCGCGGCGATGGTCGCCGGGGCGAAGTACCGCGGCGAGTTCGAGGAGCGCCTCAAGGCCGTCCTCGAGGAGATCAAGGACGCCGGGGGACAGGTCGTCACCTTCATCGACGAGCTGCACACCGTCGTCGGCGCAGGCGCCGGCGGCGACAGCCAGATGGACGCGGGCAACATGCTCAAGCCGATGCTGGCCCGCGGCGAGCTGCACATGATCGGCGCGACCACGCTCGACGAGTATCGCGAGTCGATCGAGAAGGACCCGGCGCTGGAGCGCCGCTTCCAGCAGGTCTTCGTGGGCGAGCCGAGCGTCGAGGACACCATCCAGATCCTGCGTGGCATCCAGGAGAAGTACGAGGCGCACCACGGCGTACGCATCACCGACGCCGCGCTGGTCGCTGCCGCGACGCTGTCCGACCGCTACATCACCGGACGGCAGCTGCCCGACAAGGCGATCGACCTGATCGACGAGGCCGCGTCCCGGCTGCGCATGGAGATCGAGTCCTCCCCGGAGGAGATCGACCAGCTCCGTCGTGCCGTCGACCGGCTGAAGATGGAGGAGTTCGCACTCGCCAAGGAGTCGGACGCCGCCTCCGTCGAGCGCCTCGCCAACCTGCGTCGAGACCTCGCAGACCAGGAGGAGGAGCTGCGCGCGCTCGAGGCCCGCTGGGAGGCGGAGAAGGCCTCGCTCGAGGGTGAGGGTGAGCTGCGTCGCCAGCTTGACCAGCTCCGGATGGAGGCCGAGAAGCTGCAGCGCGACGGCGAGTTCGAGAAGGCCAGCGAGATCCTGTACGGGCGCATCCCCGCCCTCGAGAAGCAGATCGAGGCGGCTGCCGCCGTGGAGTCGGCCGTCGTCGAGCGCCTCGTGGGCGAGGAGGTCGGCGCCGAGCAGATCGCCGACGTCGTCGAGGCGTGGACCGGCATCCCGACCGGTCGGATGCTGCAAGGTGAGACCGCCCGACTGCTGGAGATGGAAGGCGAGATCGGCAAGCGCCTGATCGGTCAGGAGCAGGCCGTGCGTGCGGTCAGCGACGCGGTCCGGCGTTCGCGCGCGGGCATCGCCGACCCCGACCGGCCGACCGGGTCGTTCCTCTTCCTCGGCCCCACCGGCACGGGCAAGACCGAGCTGGCCAAGTCGCTGGCGGACTTCCTCTTCGACGACGAGCGGGCGATCGTCCGCATCGACATGAGCGAGTACGCCGAGAAGCACAGCGTCGCGCGTCTCGTCGGTGCCCCTCCGGGTTACGTCGGGTACGACGAGGGCGGTCAGCTCACCGAAGCGGTGCGCCGGCGTCCGTACAGCGTCGTGCTGCTCGACGAGGTGGAGAAGGCGCACCCCGAGGTCTTCGACATCCTGCTGCAGGTGCTCGACGACGGTCGCCTGACCGACGGCCAGGGCCGCACGGTCGACTTCCGCAACACGCTGCTGATCCTCACCTCCAACCTCGGCTCGCCGTTCCTGGTGGACCCGACCCTGAGTGACGAGGTGAAGCGCGAGTCGGTCATGGGCGTCGTCCGCAGCCACTTCAAGCCGGAGTTCCTCAACCGGCTCGACGAGGTTGTCATGTTCGACGCGCTGTCGATGGACCAGCTCACGCACATCGTCGAGCTGCAGCTCGAGATGCTCGCCCAGCGGCTCGGCGGACGCCGTATCCACCTCGACGTCACCGAGGCAGCGAAGCGCTGGCTGGCGGAGACCGGGTTCGACCCGGCCTACGGCGCCCGACCGCTCCGTCGCCTGGTCCAGACGGCGATCGGTGACCCGCTCGCCCGGATGCTGATCGCGGGTGCGGTGAGCGACGGTGGCACGGTCGTGGTGGACCGCACGGCGGGCGACGAGGAGACGGGCTTGTCGCTCACCGCCACAATGTGAGCATGAGCGACAACACTGACCGGGGAGCGACCGCGGGTCGGCCGCCCCAGGTCACCGTGGCGGGATGGGTGACCATCCTCGGCTCGGTCTTCCTGGTAGCTGGCATGTTCGACGCCGTGGCGCGCCTGCGGTCGATCGAGACCCAGGAGAGCATCAAGGAGTCGCTGTCGAAGTCGCCGTTCGACGGTCTCGACATGGGCGTCGACGGTGTGCAGCAGCTGCTGCACACCGTCTTCGTCGTCGCGGGTGGTCTGGGTGCAGCCGCGTGCATCCTCGGCTGGTTCGTGCTGCAGCGCCACAAGCAGGCGCGCCTCGCGCTCTCCGTGGTGGCGGTGCCGCTCTTCGTGTCGGGCTTCTTCTCCGGGTCGATCGCGGCCTCGCTCGTCGCGGTGTCGGCAATGCTGCTGTGGTCCGGTCCGGCGCGTGACTGGTTCGCCGGGCGCCCCGTGCGCCAGCCGACGTACCTCCTCCAGCAGCGGCCGACGCCGGGCGCCCCACGCATGCCGTCGCAGCCGGTGTCGCCGCCTCCGCCGCCGGTCCCGACGTCGCGGGTCGATGCGCCGCACCTGCCGGCCGCACCGACCGGCGTCGCCTCCGACGCGCCCCCGCCGTACGCCGGCTACGGACTGCCGCGGGCAGCCTCGGCGTACGCGCCGGTCGAGGTGCGACCGCCCGCCCTGGTTGCTGCCGCGGTGCTCACCTGGATCGGGACATCGGTCGTGCTGGCCGTCCTGGCCTTCGGCATCCACTCGCTCCTGACCGACGACACCGTGGTCCGCGAGGCGATCGCCAAGGCGCAGGAGTGGCAGCCGGGCGGCGCGAGCGCCACCGTCACCGTGGCCGAGGTCCGGATCGCGGCGGTCATCGGCTGCCTGCTGTTCGCCCTGTGGGCGATCGGTGCGGCGGTGCTCGCGGTCCTCGTCATGCGTCGGGTCGCCTGGGCCCGCGCCGTGCTCGTCGTCTCCGCGATCGCCAGCGGGATGCTCTCGTCCTTCGGCGTCGCCGCGTACTTCCCGGTGATCACGGCCGTCACCGGTCTGGTCAGCGCCTACCTGCTGCTGCGGCCCGAGGTCGCGCGCTGGGTCTCGCGGCGCTGACGCCCGCTGCGCTGCGCGCGTCGGTCAGCGGGTGAGCTCGGCCGCGCCGAGCCTCCGCAGGCCTTCCTCGAGCACGGCGGTCTCCTTGCAGAACGCCCACCGCACCAGCTGCTCCCCGTCGCGGGAGCCGTCGGCGTAGAAGCCCTGCAGCGGGATGGCGACCACGCCGGCCCGCTCGGGCAGCGCGAGGCAGAACTCCAGACCGTCACGCCAGCCCAGCGCAGAGATGTCCGTGACCGCGAAGTAGGTGCCTTCCGGCCGCCGCGCGGGCAGCCCGAGGGCGTCGAGACCGTCGCAGAGCAGGTCGCGCCGGGCCTCGAGGTCGCGGGCGAGTGATGCCGGCCAGGCCTGCTCGTGAGCAAGCGCCCACGCCACCGCAGGCTGCAGCGGAGACCCGGAGGTGAAGCTCAGCCACTGCTTCGCACCGAGCACCGCAGCGACCAGCTCGGCGGGGCCCGTCGCCCAGCCCACCTTCCAGCCGGTCAGGCTGAACGACTTGCCGACGCTCGACAGGGTCAGCGTCCGCTCGGCCATCCCCGGCAGCGTCGCCAGCGGGACGTGCTCGTGGCCCGAGTAGACGAGGTGCTCGTAGACCTCGTCGGTGACGACGATCAGGTCGTTGTCGACGGCGACGCGAGCGATCGCCTCCAGTTCCTCGCGATCGAGCACCGTGCCGGTCGGGTTGTGCGGGGTGTTGATCAGCAGCAGCTTCGTGCGCTTGGTGACCGCGGCGCGCAGGGCGTCCGCGTCGAGCCGGAAGTCGGGCGCCCGCAGCGTCACGCCGCGCAGGACACCGCCCGCGAACGCCGTCATCGCGGCGTACGAGTCGTAGAAGGGCTCGAGGGCGATGACCTCGTCTCCGGGATCCACGAGTCCGAGCAGGGCGCCGGCGATCGCCTCGGTCGCCCCGGTGGTGACGACGACCTCCGTCTCCGGATCGACGGTGATGCCGTACTGCGCCCACTGGTGGTCGGCGATCGCACGCCGGAGGTCGGCCGTGCCGAGGCCGGGGGCGTACTGGTTGTGGCCGCTCCGCAGCGCCTCGACCGCCTGCTCGACGATGGTCGACGGGCCCTCGGTGTCGGGGAAGCCCTGGCCGAGGTTCACCGCGCCGGTGCTTGCGGCGAGCGCGGACATCCGGCTGAAGACCGTCGGCGGGATGCCGGCGACCCGTGCCGACGTACGCCCGCGGCGGGGCTGGGGACGGAAGGCCGGGAGGCGGCGCAGAGCCATGCCTGCGAGCCTATTGCGTCGGTGTCCGGATGCGTCAGGGGCGGACGCGGTTGCGCCGGTGGCGCCAGTACTCGAACGCGACCGGCACGAGCGAGACGGCGACGACGAGGATGATCGCCTTGTCGAGGTTGTCGCCGAGGCCCGGGTAGGCCTGGCCGAGCAGGTAGCCGAGCAGGGTCACCGAGATGACCCAGCCGACGGCGCCCACGAACGACCAGGTCAGGAAGCGACGCCGCTCCATCTGCGATACACCGGCGACGACGGTCACGAAGGTCCGGACGACGGGAACGAAGCGGCCGATCACCAGCGCCTTGTTGCCGTGCTTCTCGAAGAACGCGTGCGCCTGCTCGAAGTACTTCTTCTTGAGCAGGCGGCCGTTGCGCTCGTAGAGCGGCGTGCCGACGGCACGCCCGATCTCGTAGCCGATCACGTTGCCGGCGAAGGCCGCCACGATGAAGAGCACGATGATCACGCTCAGGTCGACGAGGTGCGGCCCCGGCACGAAGTCGATGCCCTTGGGGTTGCCCGCAGCGTCCACCGTGGCACCCGTCGCGACGAAGAGGCCGATGGCGAAGAGCAGCGTGTCGCCCGGGAGGAACGGGAAGAACAGGCCGCACTCGATCACCAGGACGACGAGGCTGAACCACACCATCTGCGTGCCGAAGTGATCGAGCCACCACTGGGGCTCCATCCAGGACATACCGAGCAGCAGGGGCGTCAGGACCGCGTTCACGCTCGCAACCTACCGGCCGGGCATGAAGGTCCGGTTAACCTCCGGGGCGTGGACGAGACCTCCGAGCAGCGCGCTCCCTATGACCCCATGCCGCACGGGCCCGACGAGGTCGGGCTCGGGCCGTGGGAGGGGGAGTGGCCCGACGGGCCGCAGTGGGACCCGGAGCTGCTCCGTGACGGCGACCGGCGCAACGTCGTCGACCGCTATCGGTACTGGACGCTCGAGGCGATCCGGGCGGATCTGGACACCCGCCGCCACGGTTTCCACGTCGCGATCGAGAACTGGCAGCACGACTTCAACATCGGCACGATCGTGCGCTCGGCCAACGCGTTCCTCGCCGCCGAGGTGCACATCGTCGGTCGCAAGCGCTGGAACCGGCGCGGGGCGATGGTCACCGACCGCTACCAGCACATCCGGCACCACGAGACGGCATCGGACCTCGCCGACTACCTGCACGCGTTGCCCGAGCCAGTGCGCCTGCTCGGCATCGACAACCTGCCGGGGTCCTCGCACCTGGAGACGATGGACCTGCCGCGCAACGTCTGCTTCCTCTTCGGCCAGGAGGGCCCCGGACTGTCGCCCGGTGCCCGAGAGGTGTGCGACGGGACCTTCTCGATCGCGCAGTTCGGCTCGACGCGGTCGATCAACGCCTCCGCTGCTGCGGCGATCGCGATGCACTCCTGGATCCGGACGTACGCCGACCTGAGTGCGGCCGACGGTGGCGTCTGGCGCGGCTGAGCGCGCTCACAGACGCGGGAAGAAGACGCCGTTGCTGTGGCCGCTGATGGTGCCGAGCACGAAGACGATGCTGGCAAGCAGCGCGAGGAAGCCCAGCGGGACCGTCGCCTGGGCGAACGCGCGTCCCCACGAGGACTCGGCCACGGAGCCGACACGCGTGGCCGCCGCCATGGCGAGGGCAACCGGGAGGTCCACGGCGACGGCGATCAGCACGGTGTGGAGGTTGCCGTAGCCCTCGGGCAGGAGGCCTGACGAGGACGCGAGCATCGCGATCTGCTGCCAGCCGCCCAGCAGGACCACGGTGACGAACGTGAAGCAGGCGAGGGCGATCGACTCCGGAGACATCTTCATGGCCGGAATGTACGCCGTGTGGCACACGCCGCGGGCCGCTTCGTGGCAGTCGCTTCCGGCGTACGGAAGACTGGGCGCATGCCCAAGCCGTTGCTCGCCGCGTTCGCTGTCTTCCTGCTCCTCTTCGGAGCCGTCTTCGGCTTCATGGTCGGTGCCAACAAGAGCGAGGCGCAGTGGAAGCAGACCCAGGCGTCCGTCAGCGGTCAGACCGCGAGCTTCGAGGGCCCGACCTGGACCGCGAAGATCGCGACCTCGGTGCCGTGGTTCGACGCCGACGGCACGTTCCACGCGGGCGGCTGGCCGGCCTGCCTGACCGAGCACTCCACCAACGGCTTCATCTACGTCGCGCCGCACGGCATCGACGTCGACGGCCACACGGTGCGGCCGGTCTACGCCGTCGACTGCCGCCACTGACCGCCTGACGGCCTAGAGTTACCGGCGGGCCGCACGCCCCCGACGTACATCCGAGTTCACAGGAGCTTTTCCGATGCCCATCGCCACCCCTGAGAAGTACGCCGCGATGCTGGATGCCGCGAAGGCCGGCTCCTTCGCGTACCCGGCGATCAACGTGTCGTCCTCGCAGACCCTCAACGCCGCCCTCCAGGGCTTCGCGGAGGCGGGCTCGGACGGCATCATCCAGGTCTCCACCGGTGGCGCGGAGTACCTCTCCGGCCCGACGGTCAAGGACATGGTCGCGGGCTCGCTCGCCTTCGCTGCGTACGCGCAGGAGGTGGCGAAGAACTACCCGGTCAACATCGCGCTCCACACCGACCACTGCCCGAAGGACAAGCTCGACGGCTTCGTGCGCCCGCTGCTCGCGGCCTCGACCGAGCGGGTGTCGCAGGGTGGTCTGCCGTACTTCCAGTCGCACATGTGGGACGGCTCGGCCGTGCCGCTCGACGAGAACCTCCAGATCGCCGAGGAGCTTCTCGGCCTCTGTGCCGCGGCCAACGTCGTCCTCGAGATCGAGGTCGGTGTCGTCGGCGGCGAGGAGGACGGCGTCGAGAACGAGATCAACGAGAAGCTCTACACCTCGCCCGAGGACGCCATCGCGACGATCAAGGCGCTCGGCTCCGGCGAGAAGGGCCGCTACCTGACGGCGCTCACCTTCGGCAACGTGCACGGCGTCTACAAGCCGGGCAACGTCAAGCTCCGTCCGGCCGTGCTGCTCGAGGCCCAGGAGGCCGTCAAGGAGCTCACCGGCAAGGACCGCGCCTTCGACTTCGTCTTCCACGGCGGCTCGGGCTCGCTGCCCGAGGAGATCTCGGCGGCCGTCGACTACGGCGTCATCAAGATGAACGTCGACACCGACACCCAGTACGCCTTCACCCGCCCGGCCGCGGACTTCATCCTGAAGAACTACGACGGCGTCCTGAAGGTCGACGGCGAGGTCGGCAACAAGAAGGCCTACGACCCGCGCGCCTGGGGCAAGGTCGCCGAGGCCGGCATGGCCGCCCGCGTCGTCACCGCCTGCCAGAACCTCCGCTCCGCCGGTACGACGATCGGCTGACAGCGCCGAGACGGGCCTTGTGCAACGCCGAGACGGGCCTTGTGCCGGCCGCCGTCCACAGGACGGCGGCGGTACAAGGCCCGTCTCGACGTTGAGGTTCAGTCGACGAGTACCGCGGGGGCAGCCGCGACGGGAGCCTTCGGGCGGATCAGCAGCAGCGCGGCGGCGAAGCCGAGCAGCAGCACAGCGGGCGTGATCAGTAGGGCCTGGCCCATCGACGTGCTGAAGTGGTCGAAGAACCACGCCTTCTGCGCGCTGCTGGCCTGCGCCATCCGCTTCAGCGCCTCGGGGTTGGTCGGGTCGAACGTCACCGCGTTGGCGGAGAGACGTGCGTCCATGAGGACCGCGATCGCTGCCGATCCCAGCACCGCACCGATCTGGCGTGAAGCGTTGTAGACGCCGGCTCCGGCGCCCGCGAGGTGCAGCGGGAGGTTGCGGGTGGCGGTCGCCGTGAGCGGCGCCCAGATGCAGGCGGAGCCGCAGCCCATCAGCGCCATCGGGATCAGCAGGACGACGTACTTCGCGTCGGGGGCGAGGCCGAGGGCCAGCCAGAGCATCGCGCCGGCGAGCGTCACGAAGCCGAGCGCGATCAGGTTGCGGGGGTGCACGCGGTCGGTGAGCTTGCCGACGCCCGGCGCGAGCACGATCGACATCAGCGCCATCGGGACGAGCAGCAGCGCGGCGTGCGTTGGGTTCAGGCCGCGAACGACCTGAGCCCACAGCATCAGCGGGAAGCCGATCGCGGTGAAGGCGAAGCTGACCGTGGCGATGCCGATGTTGGCCAGGGAGAAGTTGCGGTCGCCGAAGAGCCCGAGCGGCACCAGCGGCTCTGCCTTGTTGCGGGCCTGCCAGAACACGAAGAGGCCTAGGACGACGAGGCCGCCGCCGATCATCAGCGGGACGCTGACGAAGCCCGTGACGGTGCCCCAGTCGTAGCGGTGGCCCTCCTGGATGCCGAAGACCAGCAGGAACATGCCCGCGCCGCTGAGGACGACGCCGAGCCAGTCGAAGTGGTGGTCGTGCGTCGGGAGCTTCGGCACGAGGCGCGCCGCCAGGAGCAGGCCGATGATGCCGACCGGGACGTTGACGAAGAAGATCCAGCTCCAGTCGAGGCTGTCGATCAGGATGCCGCCGAGCAGCGGGCCGACGAGCAGCGCGACACCGGCCGTCGCGCCCCAGAGGGCGGTGGCCTGACCGCGGCGCTCGGCCGGGAAGATGCGGGTGATGATCGCCATCGTCTGCGGCGTGATCATCGAGGCGCCCAGTCCCTGCACGATGCGGGCGACGACGAGCATCTCGACGGAGCCGGCGAGGCCGCACCAGAGGCTCGCCGCGGTGAAGACCGCCAGACCGATCATGTAGAGGTTCTTCGGGCCGAAGCGGTCACCGAGCCGGCCGGTGATCAGCACCGGGACGGCGTACGCCAGGAGGTAGGCCGAGGTCACCCAGACCACGGAGTTCACCTCGGCGTGGAGGTCCTCGATGATCGCGGGCGTCGCGACCGAGACGATGGTCGTGTCGACCATGATCATGAAGAAGCCGAGCACGAGAGCCCAGAGGGCGGGCCACGGGTCCTTGACGGGCGCTGTCGGGACGGCACTGTCCGGAGAAGTCATGGGCCTATCCAAGCACCGTGCACCGACAGGCGGATCCTTCCAGGGGAGGAATGTCGGCGGCCCGTGGCAGGGTGTCCGCCATGGATCTTCTCGCCGGCCCTGACCCGGTCCACCTCCCCGAGGACGCCGCCGACGTCGAGCTCGCGCAGGGCGCCGAGCCGATGGACGTCGCGCGTCGCCACCCTGCCTCGCCGGCCGCCTGGGCCGCCCTCGCCGCTGCCGCGCAGCGCGCGGGTGCGCCGGACGTCGCGGTCTACGCCTACTCCCGGGTCGGCTACCACCGCTCGCTCGACATGCTGCGCCGCAACGGCTGGCGCGGCAACGGGCCGGTTCCGTGGGAGCACGAGCCCAACCGCGGCTTCCTGCGCTGCCTCGCCCTGCTCGCCGAGTCCGCGCGTGTCATCGGGGAGGACGAGGAGTGGCAGCGGTGCTCGGAGTTCCTGCGCAGCACCAGCCCGGCGGCGTACGACGCGCTGCTGGGCGACTGAGCCTGCAGACACTGATCCGCCAGATGCCGAAGGGCCCGGCCGCCATGGCAGCCGGGCCCTTCGGTTTCGTGCGTCAGCGGCGCGGGTGCGCGGCCTCGTCGGCGGCGACCAGCTCCGCCAGGGCGCCGCGGACCAGCGCACGGCCGGCGTTGTTCGTGTGCAGGCCGTCGTAGGTGTACTCGCGCAGCCATACGCCGCGCTCGTCGACCATCTGCGGCAGGGTGTCGAGCAGCAGAATCCGTGGAGCGTCGGCGCTGAGCGCCTCCGCCGCACGGTGCATCGCCGCGTGGAGACGGCTCATGCACTCGACCCGCTCCGCGATGGTGCCCACGACCGGGAAGCCGATCTGCTCGAGCGCGATGTCGCTCTCCGGCGACGGCGCGTAGATGACCAGGCGGTCGACACCGCTGACCCGGGCCACCTCACGCATCCGCGCGAAGTAGTCGTGGGTGAAGTCGAACGCACCCGGCTCGTCCATCCGTGGCACCATCCCGCAGCGCACGTCGATCTCGCCGAAGCTGTAGATCCAGACGATGTCGCGAGCGCCCTTGAGCCGGCCGACCTTCGCGAGGATCTTCATGAAGCCGGGCGCGAGGCCCTTCTTCGCGATCGAGTACTGCAGGCGCGGGCCGAGGTGACACGCCCAGCGGCCGTCGGCGACGTGGCGCAGGGGGGCGCCCATCTTGTCGTCGGGGATGAGCTGGGAGTTGGAGTCGCCCGCCCAGACCTCGTTGACCTGGCCACGGCGTACGGCCCAGACGAACTTCGTCGCCATGATCAGGAAGAGCAGCTTCGCCTTGCGCACGCGCAGGAAGTGGCGCAGCTTGTGGAACGGCAGGTGGTGGTTGACCTGACCGCCGTTGGCCGCGGCCTTCGCTGCCGCCTTGGCCTGCGCCTGGTGGCCGGCTGCGATGGCTGCCGCGATGCGGAGAGCCTGCTCCTCCTCGGCGTTGACCTCGTCGACCATCAGGCGCCCAGGGTCGCAGCCGAGACGGTCGTGGTCTCGCCGGTGGTGACGTCGACGACGGGGAGGTCGCCGATCAGCTTCAGGCGGTCCTCGACCGAGCGCATGCGCGACATGGTGCCGTCCTCGTTGCGGGAGGTCAGGAAGCGGCTGGCGACGAAGCCCTCAGCGGCGCTGAGGTTGGGGAGCGAGCCGGCGATGTCGTCGCGCACGAAGAACGCGTTGTTGCCGTTGGAGTTGCAGCCGACGAAGCGGTAGCCCTTCTGGTCGGCGAGGTGCTTGAGGGCCGCGATCGACGTACCGAAGTAGAGCTGCGAGTAGTGGGCCTCGGAGTTCACGAACGCCGGGGCGTAGGGCACCGTGATGGCGGCGTCCGGGCCGAAGAGCGCGTTGTACTCCATGACGACGATGGCCGGGTTGACCACGTCGGTCTTCTCCCACAGCCAGTAGTCGTTGCCGTCGACGTCGATCGACAGCAGGCCGAGGTCGCCCTGGAAACCGGCGTCGGTGATCAGACTGTTGACGTTCTCCGTCGTGACGAACGCCGAGACCGGCTCGACGTCGTGGCGCCAGGCCAGGCCGGTGCCGAGGATGAACTCGACGTGCGACAGGCCGCCGTCGATGGCCGCGCCGCGCCAGTTGTTGTTGAGCGCGAGGAAGCGGGTGTTGGACTCGCGGTAGTCGCCGGTGCCGATCTCGACGAACGTGTCGGAGTGGGCACCGATCGAGCGCAGGATGTGCTGGATGATGCCGTCCTCGCCGAACTGCGAGAAGACCTTGAACTCCACGTCGAAGAGCGACTTCGGAGCCGGGCGCGTGTCGAGCAGGTGGCTCTCGAGCTTGCCGATCGCCATGAGCAGCTCGTCGTGCTCCGCACGGAAGCGCTTGATCACCTGCTTGGCAACCGGAGCCTGGGCGATTCGGCGCATCGAACGGTAGGCAAACGCAGACAACGGGGGACCTCCACGGTCGAGAAGTTGACGCAGGGACGATAGCCGACGGGGGTGTGTCAGGATTCACCCCGACTCGCAGGAAACGGACGGAGACTAGCCGACATGACGGCCACGGGTGCCGGGCAGGCACGCAAGCGGATCGGCGCCATCACACTCGACCAGATCGTCGCCAGCGTGTCGAACCTCCTGGTCCTGATCTGGGCAGCGCACGCCCTGCAGCCGGCTGACTTCGGCCGCTTCAGCCTGGTCTTCCTCGTCTACACCCTGGCCCAGGGCGGCGTGATCCGTTCGCTGGTCGCGGTGACGATCGTCGTACACCCGGAGGACGCGGACTCGCGGCCGCGGGCCGCGCTCGGGGCGACCATGGTGATGTCGGCGGGTGTCGGTGCCTGTTCGCTGATCGCGGCCGGTGTGCTGTGGGCGATGGGCTCGCCGATGGCGTCCTCGCTGGCGGTCGTCGGTGCGCTGACGCCGCTGCTCGCGCTGCAGGACATCGGGCGGTTCGTGGCCATCGCCCGCTCGACGCCGGTCGGGGCGCTGGTCCTCGACGGGATCTGGCTGGTGCTCACGGTGCTGGTCTTCGCGGGCCTCGCGGTCACCGGCGACGACACGCTCTTCGCCCTCGTGCTCGGCTGGGCCGGCACCGGCGCGATCGCCGGCCTCTGGGTCTTCGTGCAGTACGGCGTGCCCCGGGCGCGCGAGCTCTCCCTCGACTGGGTCAAGGAGCGCTGGGACTTCTCGTGGCGCTCGCTCGTGGCCTCCAGTTCGTCGGGTCTCGTCGCCGTCATCGGCTCGGCCCTGCTGGCGCTGGTCAGTGGTCCGGTGGCCGTCGCCCAGGTGCGTGCGGCGCTGCTGCTCGAGCGGCCCTCGACGACCGTGCAGACGGCCGTGGCGACGTCCGCGGGCGCCGACATCGCCCGCGAAGGTGCCGACCGCGCCACGCTGCTCAGCCACCAGCGCCGCACCATGTCGATCTCTGCGGTCGTCGCGATCCTGAACATCGTCGTGCTGCTGGTCATCCCCGACTGGGCCGGCAAGCTGCTCCTGGGCAACGTCTGGCACGTCGTCCAGCCGCTGCTGGTCCTCGTCGGCCTCCGGGTCCTCGCGTTCGCCGCACAGAGCGGTGTGCGGGCTGCGCTGGTCGGCCGCAAGCAGATCAAGCAGGTCATGGTCGTCGACATCGTCGGCACGATCCTGATGATCGTCGGCATGGTCGTCGGCGGTGCGATCGACGACGGCTACGGCGCCATGGCCGGCGGCCTGATCGGTCAGGTCATCACCGTCGTCGCGTGGTGGGTCGTCTTCGCGCGCTACCTGCGCAGCGATCACGCAGATGGCGCGGCTGTTGGCGCCGTGCCTGCCGGCGCGCACGTCGGGACGCCTGCCCCGGAGGAGCCGGGCGCCGAGGCCGTCGCCGGCCGTCACGCCGCGCAGTAAGGCGGGGCGCGCGACTGCACAGGGGCTTCGACGCACTGTGCGGACGTCATTGCATCCGCAGGGTGGGCGCAAAGGGTTGTCCAGTGAGCAGCCGCTGCTGTCGCAGGGGCTCGAGTCGCTCGGCGTACGCCTCGATGTCCGGTGAGAGTGTCGCGCCGAAGCGGTGCTCGGTAGCGGCGTACTCCTCGAGGAGGCGGCGCCGGGCCGCGCTGCGGGCCGGCTCGGGGTAGTCGGCCCAGATGATCCGTGAGACACCGATGCGACGGTTCACGACGAGTCGCTCGCGCTTCTTCTCCTCCCAGACGACGCGCTCGGCCGCGACGTCGCCGTTGGAGGCCGCCTGATACTTGATCCGTCCGTCGACCTCGAACGCATGGCAGCCGACCAGCATGTCGAGCCACACCGTGCGCCCGTCGGGGAGCAGGAGCGGGAACTGCGTGCGTGGTTCGCCCAGACCGAGCTCGCGCACCAGGATGCGTCCGAGTGACTCGGCGGCGGTCTCGGCTCCCGCGTCGGCATCACGCACCGCCGCAGCCGCGGCGCGCGCCCCGGGCCACCGCGTCATGTCACGAAGCTCCAGCGCCAGCTGGGCTCGTGTCACACCTTTGCGCAGCACGGCGTCACACGCTACGAGTCCCGCCGGATAGCCGAACGTGCGTGCCATGTCGACCGCGGTCCGCGCATGTGGCAGCACGGGTACGCCGGAGCGCTCGAGCACGGCGCTCGGGTGATAACCCGCGGCGTGCTCCCGCACACCAGCATGTGCCGAGGTGCGCCTCAGGTCGTTGCGGCTGATGTGCACCTCGTCCGTCGCGCCGGCCAGCAGGGGAATCGCCAGCTCGAGGGCTGCGGAGGAGTGGCTGAACGCGTGCTCGGCATCGAGGGTCAGGTGGGTCGCCCGTGCCAGCAGGCGCGGCTGGCCGACGTACGTGTCGAGCTCGGCCCACCGCTCGGCTTCCACGTAGATGCCGCGTCGAAGGCGGATCCAGCTGCCCTGGCCCACGAGCCTGCGTATCTCCCGGGCCTCGATGCCGGCTTCGCGGGCAGCCCTCGTTGTGATCAGGCCGTGTGCGCGGCTGACCCGTGCTGCTGCTCCGATGTCCATGCGCCGAGCATGGGGAGGGTGGAGGGGCCATCGCGGTGCGTGCAGGCGCGCCTGTGGGCCCAGAGACGTGCGTGCCCGGTGTGGGCGATTACCGGGCAACCACGACGGCGCACTGTGCGGACGTCATTACGTCCGCAGAGTGCGCCGGCGGCCTTGCACAGTGGCGCGGGTCGGGTCAGGCGGAGAGGAGCGCGCGGACCTTCTCCGCGCCCAGCGCGACGATCAGGGTGGGCAGGCGCGGGCCGCGCTCGGCGGAGACCAGCAGGTTGTAGAGCAGCCCGAAGAACGCCTTCTGGTCGGCCTTCACCTCGTCCGTCGGCTGGTCCTCGAGGGCCAGGCCGGCGGCAAGCTTGGGAACGCCGTAGACGAGCGTCGTGACCTCGTCGAGCTCGAGCTCGCCCGTCGGCAGGTGCTCCAGCAGCAGCGACAGCCACGTCTGCTCCGCGGGGCTGAGCGAGCCGAGCAGCTCGACATCGGCGGACGAGCGGACGATGGTCCGCTCCGACTCGGGCACGAACTCCTCGGTCCAGCCCATGGCGCGACCCAGACGCGGCTCCAGATCCGCCACCGACGCGTGCTCGTAGCCGACGTGGGAGACGATGCGGGAGATCTGCTCGGCCGAACCGGCGGTCACGTCTGCCACGCCCGCGAGGACGCGGAAGGGCACCGTGACCGGTGAGACCGGCAGGACGCCGGCGGACGAGGTCGAGGCAGCGCGCTCGTACGCCAGAACGGCGACGTCACGCTTCTCCGGGTTGCCGGCCTTCTTCGCGAGGGCGTCCCACTCGTCGTACAGGCGGACGACCTCGGGGCCGAAGTCGATCGTGAACGCCTGCTTGGGCTGCTTGCGGGCGTAGAGCCAGCGCACCATGGGCGCCTCGAGCACCTTGAGCGCGTCGCCCGGGATCGGTACGCCGCCGGAGGACGACGACATCTTCTGCATGCCGGCGAAGCCGACGAAGGCGTAGGCGACGTAGGCGGGCGCGCGGCCGCCGAAGACCTCGGCGACGAGCTCCTTGCCGACCGTGTACGACGAGCCGGGCGTCGAGTGATCGAGGCCGCCGGGCTCGAAGTTGACGCCCTCGAAGGCCCAGCGCATCGGCCAGTCGACCTTCCAGACCAGCTTGCCGTTGTCCTCCGTGGCGAGGTTCGTCGAGCCCTCGAAGCCGCACTGGGTGCAGGCGTAGACGAGGTCGTGCGTTGCGTCGTCGTACGACGTCACGGTCGTGGTGTCGCGACCGCACTGGCCGCACCACGGCTTGTAGGGGAAGCGGTCGAGGTCCTCGGACGCCGCGACGGAGTCCGCGAGTGCCGCGGCCTCCTGCTCGTCCTCGACCTCGGTGGCCTGCTGGCCGGGCTTGGTGCGGTACTTCGCCAGGACGCCCTCGATGGCGTCGCGGTTGGCGACGGCGTGCAGGATCTGCGACCGGTAGGCACCCGACTGGTACATGGCCGTCTGCGAGATCTCCTCGATCTCGACGCCCATCTCCGCGAGCGCAGCGCGCAGCGGGGCCTTGAAGTGCTCGGCCCAGTTGTCGTGACAGCCGAACGGGTCCGGCACGGCGGTCAGCGGCTTGCCGATGTGCTCGGCCCACTCCGGCGGGATGCCGGCGCCGACCTTGCGGTAGCGGTCGAAGTCGTCCCAGGAGTGCAGGTGCCGGGTGCGGACGCCGCGGCGGCGCAGCTCCTCGGCCACGAAGTGCGGGGTGAGGAACTCGCGCAGGTTGCCGAGGTGGATCGGCCCGGACGGCGATGCACCGGAGGCGACGGTCACGAGACCACCATCGGCCACGTACGCAGCCATGGCTGCCGGGTCGCCGGAGCCGGCAGCGTGCCGGATCGCGTCGTCCGCGGCGCGGGTCACCCAGTCCATGGGCTCCTGCTGTGCCTTGCCGCCGCGTGCCATCACGTGTCTCCCTGCCGTCGTCTGTGCTCGCACGCCAAGCCACCACGTGCCGGCCGAAACGCTACCGGAGTCATACCGACGGTCGACCAAAGTCGGTCCCGCCGGAACGTTGTCAACTGCAACGATATGGACATTCCCGAACTCCAAAGGAGCGCCCACCCATGGCAACCCTGCTCTACCGCCTCGGCAAGACGGCCTACCGCCGCTGGCCCTTCTTCCTCGTCGGGTGGCTGCTCGTCATCGGTGTCGTCGGCGGCGTCGCCGGCACGATGAGCAAGCCGTTCTCCGACGCGTTCACGATCCCGGGCCTCGAGTCCGTCGAAGCGGCGGAGAAGCTGCCCGAGCTGATGGACGGCGCCCAGTCGCCGGTCGACGCGGCCAGCATCGAGGTCGTCGTCGCGGCACCGAAGGGGCACACCCTCACCGAGACGAAGTACGCCGACGGCGTCACGCAGCTGACCACCGCGCTGGCCAAACTCGACGCGGTGCCGGACCAGATCCCGTACCTCTGGACGCCGGCGCAGGCGAAGGCCGCCGCCCCGGCGACCGCGAACGCAATGGGCATCTCCGTCGACCAGGCCGCTGCTGTCCTCAAGGCGCAGCTCGCAGCGCAGCCGTCGCTCTCCGCTGACGGCCGGATCGGCCTGATCTCGACGGCGTTCGACGTGAAGACGGTCGCCGACGTGACCCCCGCGATGCAGACCGAGGTGCTCGACACCGCCACCCAGGTCGCCAAGGAGACCGGCCTCCAGGTCGAGATCCGTGGCGCCGGCATGCAGGCCGCGGGCGGTGCCAACGCAAGTGCCGAGCTGATCGGCATCGCGATTGCCCTCGGCGTCCTCGTCCTCACCTTCGGTGCGCTCGTCGCCGCCGGCCTCCCGATCCTCACCGCCCTCATCGGCGTCGCGCTCGGCAGCATCGGCATCACGGCGTTGACGGCGTTCACCGAGCTCCCCAGCTCGACCCCGATGCTCGGCATGATGATCGGCCTCGCGGTCGGCATCGACTACACCCTCTTCATCCTCAGCCGCTATCGCAGTGAGCTCGAGCACACCGACGACCGTGAGGAAGCCGCTGGTCTCGCCGTCGGTACGGCGGGCTCCGCTGTCGTCTTCGCCGGCCTCACGGTGATCATCGCGCTGGCCGCCCTGACCGTCACCGGCATCCCGTTCCTGGGCTGGATGGGCATCGGTGCGGCGATCACCGTCGCCGTGGCGGTTGCCGTCGCGCTGACCCTCCTGCCGGCGCTGCTCGGCCTGCTGAAGTCGAAGGCCTTCGGCGGCCGGATCCGCCGCTACGTCCCGAAGCGTGACGCTGACGGCGCAGTCCTCAACAACGGCGTCCGCTTCGCCCGGCTCATCGGTCGCAAGCCGGTCGTCTGGGCACTCGCGGTCGTCATCGGCCTCGGCGTCGTCGCCCTGCCGTTCAAGGACCTGCACCTCGGCATGCCGAGCGACGCCACGGCGCCTGCGGACAGCTCGCGCTACCAGGCCGTCAAGCTGGTCGAGGAGGGCTTCGGCCCCGGCCGTCTCGACCCGATGATGCTGGTCGTCGACGCCCGCAAGCTCGACGGTGACGCGGCGAGCAAGCAGGCGGCGTACGCCAAGGTGGCGGACTGGGCGCGCGGCCTGGACGGTGTCGCCCGCGTGGTGGCCCAGCCGGGCACGGACAAGGGCGCGATCATCCTGATCGAGCCGAAGACCGGCCCGGACGACGCCGCGACCGACACGCTGCTCAAGGACATCCGTGCAGGCGAGCCGGCCGTCGAGAAGGAGACGGGTGTCGACCTCGCAGTCACGGGCACCCAGCCGGTGATGGCGGACATCTCCGACAAGCTCAACAGCGCGCTGGTGCCGTACCTCGCGATCGTGATCGGGCTGGCGTTCCTGCTGCTGATGGTGGTCTTCCGGTCGCTGCTCGTGCCGCTGACGGCGACCGCCGGCTTCCTGCTCTCCGTGCTGGCCACGCTGGGCGCGACGGTCGCGGTCTTCCAGAAGGGCCTGTTCGGGATCTTCCCGGAGCAGCCGATCGTCAGCTTCATCCCGATCTTCCTGATCGGCGTGGTCTTCGGCCTGGCGATGGACTACCAGGTCTTCCTGGTGACCCGGATGCGGGAGGCGCACGTCCACGGCGCGACGACGCGGGAAGCGGTCGTCGACGGCTTCCGCAACAGTGCGCGGGTCGTGACCGCGGCGGCCGTGATCATGGCGGCGGTCTTCTCCGGCTTCATCCTGATGGACGACGTGGTCGTGAAGTCGATGGGTTTCGCACTGGCGCTGGCGGTCCTCTTCGACGCCTTCGTCGTGCGGCTCGTGCTGATCCCGGCGCTGATGTATCTGCTCGGCGAGAAGGCCTGGTATCTCCCCGCGTGGCTCGACCGGATCCTGCCGAACGTCGACGTCGAGGGCGAGCAGCTCGTGCGGCGTACGACCGGCTCGCGCGACGACCTCGACGAGGACTCGCCCGTCCTCGCCGGCGTCTGACCCCTGGACCCACGACGGCCCTGCACCCTCCCCGGTGCGGGGCCGTCGTGCCCTCACGGGGTACGCCGGAAATCTGGCGCACGGGACGCATTTTGGTAGCGTGTGGCCGCAAGAGCCCCGGTCTTGCCGGGGCTTGATGCGTTTCTGGACCGGACACTGCACTACCTACAAGCACTCAAATGCGTCGAGCAGCCGCCTAGGCGGAGGGACTCCGTAGGACAAGGAGCACCACATGCCAGCGATCGTGGTTCTGGGCGCCCAGTGGGGCGACGAGGGCAAGGGCAAGGCGACCGACCTGCTCGCCACCACCGACCCCATTGACTACGTCGTCCGCACCAGCGGCGGCCACAACGCCGGCCACACCATCGTGGTCAACGGCGAGAAGTACGCGACGCACCTGCTGCCCTCCGGCATCCTCACGCCGGGCGCGACCTCCGTCATCGCCAACGGCGTCGTCGTGTCGCCGGAGGCCCTCTTCCGTGAGCTCGACGGCCTGATCGCCCGCGGCGTCGACGTGGCCAACCTGGTCGTGTCGTCCAACGCGCACATCATCGCGAGCTACCACGCGACCATCGACAAGGTCAGCGAGCGGTTCCTCGGCAAGAACATGATCGGCACCACCGGCCGCGGCATCGGTCCGGCGTACGCCGACAAGGTCAACCGCGTCGGCATCCGCGTCGCCGACCTCTTCGACGCCGACCTGCTGCGCCAGAAGGTCGAGGCCGCGCTGGACCTGCGCAACCACGTCCTCACCAAGCTCTACAACCGCCGCGCGATCGAGGTCGACGCGGTGGTCGCCGAGCTCACGTCGTACGCCGAGCGGTTGCGGCCGATGGTGGCCGACACGTCGCTGCTGCTCAACAAGGCGCTCGACGAGGGCAAGACGGTCCTCTTCGAGGGCGCGCAGGCGACGATGCTCGACGTCGACCACGGCACGTACCCGTTCGTCACGTCGTCGTCCCCGACGGCCGGCGGCGTCTGCACCGGCGCCGGTGTCGGCCCCACCCGCATCGACCGCGTCATCGGCGTCATCAAGGCGTACACGACGCGCGTCGGCTCGGGTCCGTTCCCGACCGAGCTCTTCGACCAGGACGGCATCGATCTGCAGCGCATTGGCGGCGAGATCGGTGTCTCCACCGGCCGCACCCGTCGCTGTGGTTGGTACGACGCGGTCATCGCGCGCTACTCGGCCCGGGTCAACGGCCTGACCGAGTTCTTCCTGACCAAGCTCGACGTCCTCGACTCCTGGGAGCGGATCCCGGTCTGCGTGGCGTACGAGATCGACGGCGTCCGTCACGACGAGATGCCGATGACGCAGGCGGAGTTCCTGCGGGCGAAGCCGATCTACGAGTACTTCGACGGCTGGAAGACCGACATCTCGGGCTGCCGCACCTTCGAGGACCTGCCGGAGAACGCGCAGATCTACGTCCGCGCCCTCGAGAAGATGTCCGGTGCTCCGTTCTGGGGCATCGGCGTCGGCCCGGGCCGCGAGCAGACGATCGTCCCGCCCCGCGACTGACCCACCTTCCGCCGAGACGGGCCTCGTGCCGCGCCGAGACGGGCCTTGTGCCCGGCACAGGCCCCGTCTCG
>NZ_SJZJ01000029.1 GCF_004337475.1 Nocardioides jejuensis
ACCAGGTGACGAAAAGTCCACCCCTTCCCGCTCAGGACTCGTTGTCGTTGCCGCTGACGCGGATCGGTCCGCTGCCGCTCAGCTCGACCGGCGTGGTGGTGCACGCACCGGTGTCCGCGTCGCACGACTGGACCGCGGTGTCACGCACGAGCAGCAGGCGTCCATCGGGCGTCCACCCGAATGCGCCGACCTCGAGCCGGAAGCTGTGATCGGCACCGGTGTCCACGGAGATCACGTGCCCCTCGGGATCGTCGTAGTGGCACTCGTTGGTCACGGCGTCGCACGATCCCATCGGCGGCAGCGCCACGTGGCTGCCGTCGGGGGAGAGTCGCGGCCAGCCTTCCGGGTCGACGCCGATCGTGCGCAGGGTCGATCCGTCGGCGACGTTGACGACGCGGAACTCCTGGGTCTGCTCGAAGCGCATCTCGCGGAGCTGCTTCTGCGACAGGGCGTCGACGTCGACGCCGGCCATCGGGTCGATCAGCTCGCGGCCGCCGCTGACCTCCGGCATCCGGCTCGCCGGCAGGACATCGGAGGCAGTGACCGCCCCCGTGCGCCAGTTGATGGCGAGCGTGGCCTTGTCCATGCCGACGTACGCGAAGTCGCCGGAGAGGGCGGTCGGCGGCGCGTTCCAGCCGCCCCAGGTGAAGGCGCCCTCGAAGGGGACGCGGGTCGCGACCTCGCCGGTGCGTACGTCGCGCAGGACCAGCTCCCAGTGCGAGGTGTCGCCGTCCTTCATGACGTAGGCGAGGTAGGGGAGCGTCGGGTCCGTGCCGGGCTTCTTGTCGCCGAGGTCGAGCGAGAAGTCGCGCACGGTGCCCGAGCCCGGGAGGACGAAGTAGTTGGAGTGCTCCGCATCCGTGTACGCCGTGCGCCCCGTGCGGACCATCACCCCGGCGGACGTGTAGTACATCGCCTTGACCTTGCCGGGGACCTCCACGGTGCGCCCGTTGCCGAGATGCACGGTCGACCCCTGTGCGACCGCCCATCCCTCCGGATTCGGGGCGACGGCCGCGGCCAGCCCGCCCGATCCGTCAGGCGCAGCGTGAGGGAGGACCAGCACGGCGCCAGCGACTGCGGCGGCCGCCGCGACGCTGACAGCCACCGCGCCGACACCGGTCAAACGGCGCCGACGACGCAGCTGGCGACCGCGCGCGACGATGGCCACGGCGGGAGCCGCGGGCACGAGGATGCCCTCAGCCTGCTCGTGCAGGAGGGACGAGATCTGGTCAGTCATGGGTGGCTCCCATCGGGATCACGGAGTCGCCCAGTACGCCGCGGAGGCGGCCGAGGGCGTCGGAGGTCTGGCTCTTGACGGTGCCTTCGGAGCACCCGAGTGCGGATGCGGTCTGGGCGACGCTCAGGTCCTCGTAGAACCGCAGCACGATCACCGCGCGCTGGCGCGGAGCGAGGAGCCGCAGTGCGGCCAGGATCGCGGGGCGGTCGGACGGGTCCTCGTCGTACGACGCCGCAGGCAGCGTCTCGTGGGCGACCTCGCGCCGCCACGACGGCTTCCGGAACCACGACGCCGCCGTGTTGACGAGCGTCGTGCGGGCATACCCACCGGCGGCCTCGTAGGTCCGCACGTTGCGCCACGACGCATACGTCTTTGCGAGGGCGGTCTGGACGAGGTCCTCCGCCATCCCGTGGTCACCCAGCAACAGGTACGCCGTCCGGTACAGCCGCGGCCACGCGGTCTGCACGAACGCGGCGTACTCGTCGTCGGTCGGTGGTGCCGGCATGCGTCCTCCTGGGGGTGATTGTCACCCGTCCAGACGCGCCCGCGGCAGGTTCGGTTGGGTCAGCGCAGGAGGCGGATGACCAGGTCCGCGACCGCGCGCTGCTCCTCGGCGTGTGGCGAGTAGGAGAGGGCCACGCCGAGCTCTTCCTTCTTGCCCTGGATCCACGGGTCCGCAGCGCAGATGTCGTGGCCCTTCGTCGCGGCGTAGGTGTCGATGAACTCCGCGCCGCCCTTTGCGGCGGCCTGCTTCAGCGTCTTGTTGAGGTAGAGCAGCCCCGAGTGGGCGTAGCGCATGTCGTCGGGCGTGAGGTTGATGGCGTCGGGGCAGTCACCCTTCGCCGGGAAGATCGCCGGGTAGCCGATCACGATCACGCGGGCCTCGGGGGCCTTCTTGTGGATCGCGTTGAGCGACGCGGTCAGCTGCTTGCGGCCGTTGCGGAGGATCGTCACGACCTCGTCGCCGTCGTCGTGGCGGAAGTGATCCCGACACGGAGAGCCGGTCGGGTCCTGGTCGTGCAGCGACGGGCAGGTCTGGAACCAGGCGCCGATCGCAGCCGGTGCTGCGCCCATGCCGACGGTCACCAGATCGGTGCGCGGCCCGACCGCGTCGAGCTGCGCCGGGAACGTCGTCTGGTCCACCACCTGCGGGTCCTGCAGGCTCGCGACCTCGGCGTTCGTGCAGCTGACGTCGTCGAGGCTCGAGCCGAGCGAGCGCGCGATCAGGTGCGGGTAGTTGATCCCCGACCGGACGCACACGTCGTCGATGCTCACGGTGCCGACGGCCGGAGCTGCCGTGTAGGTGTCGCCGAGTGCGACGTACTGGTCGTAGTAGCGCCGGTCGTTCGCGCTCGGCTGCGGCCCGGGGGTCGCGCCGCCGCAGGCAGTCAGGGAGACCAGGGTCGCGGCCACGGCCACGCGGGCGAACGTCGTACGCATCGTCACGTCCGCGAGGGTAGTCGCGGCACGGTGGGACCCCGGCACGCCGCCCCGTGCGGGACACCTAGGATTGCCCCCATGCCTGAACTCTCCCGCGACGAGGTGCGCCACCTGGCGGATCTCGCCCGGATCGACCTCAGCGATGCTGAGCTCGATCACCTGGCCCCTCAGCTCAACGTCATCCTCGAGGCGGTCGCCTCGATCCAGGGAGTGGCCGGTGACGACGTCGCCGCGACGTCGCACCCGATCCCGATGACCAACGTCTTCCGCGAGGACGTCATCCGTCCGTCGCTGACGCCTGCGCAGGCGCTGGCGATGGCCCCGGCGACCGAGGACGACAAGTTCTCCGTGCCGCGCATCCTGGGGGAGGAGTGACCATGTCGCTGATCCATCTGTCCGCTGCTGAGCAGGCCGCCGCCCTCGCTGCCGGTGAGGTCACCAGCGTCGAGCTGACGCAGGCGCACCTCGACCAGATCGCCGCGACCAATCGCCCCGAAAATGGCGTCGGCCTCAACAGCTTCCTCCACGTCGACGCCGAGGGCGCGCTCGCCCAGGCGGCCGCCTCCGACGCCCGCCGGGCAGCCGGTGCGCCGCTGCACGAGCTCGACGGCGTCCCGATCGCGATCAAGGACGTCCTCGCGACGGAGGGCCTGCCGACGACGGCCGGCTCGAAGATCCTCGAGGGCTGGATCCCGCCGTACGACGGCACGGTCACCGCCAAGATCAAGGCCGCTGGCCTCCCGATCCTCGGCAAGACCAACATGGACGAGTTCGCGATGGGCTCGGCCAACGAGAACTCCGCCTACGGCCCGGTCAAGAACCCGTGGGACCACACCCGCATCCCGGGTGGCTCGGGCGGTGGCTCCGCCGCGGCAGTCAGCTCGTTCCAGGCTGCGCTCGCGATCGGCTCCGACACCGGTGGCTCGATCCGTCAGCCCGGCGCCATGACCGGCACGGTCGGCGTGAAGCCGACCTACGGCTCGGTCTCACGCTACGGCGTCATCGCGCTCGCCAACTCGCTCGACCAGCTCGGCCCCGTGACGCGCACCGTCCTCGACTCCGCGCTGCTGCACGAGCTCATCGGCGGCCACGACCCGATGGACTCGACCTCCGTCGCCACCGCGGTCACCGGTCTCGCCGACGCTGCCCGTCAGGGTGCCGCGGGCGACCTGGCCGGCGTACGCGTGGGCATCGTGAAGGAGCTCCAGGGCGACGCCTGGTCGGCTCCGGTCGTCGAGCGCTTCGAGGAGTCGATCGAGATCCTCAAGGGCCTGGGTGCCGAGGTCGTCGAGGTCAGCCTGCCGAGCTTCGTGCACGCGATGGCGGCGTACTACCTGATCCTGCCGGCCGAGTGCTCCAGCAACCTCGCCAAGTTCGACGCGATGCGCTACGGCCTGCGGGTCACCCCGGACGGCGACCCGAGCGCCGAGGACGTGATGCGCGCGAGCCGCGACGCGGGCTTCGGCAACGAGGTCAAGCGCCGCATCCTGATCGGCACCTACGCGCTGTCGTCGGGCTACTACGACGCCTACTACGGCCAGGCGCAGAAGATCCGCACGCTGATCATTGAGGACTTCACCAAGGCCTTCGAGCAGGTCGACGTGCTGGTCAGCCCGACCGCTCCCACCACCGCGTGGGCGCTCGGCGAGAAGGCCGACGACCCGCTGGCGAACTACCTCCAGGACCTCGCCACGATCCCGGCGAACCTGGCCGGCGTTCCCGGCATCTCGATCCCGTCGGGCGTCTCGTCGGTCGACGGCCTGCCGACGGGCATCCAGTTCCTCGCGCCGGTCCTCGAGGACGCGCGTCTCTACCGCGTCGGTGCGGCCCTCGAGGCGGCGCTGACGAAGCAGTGGGGCGCCCCGATCGCCGCACCGGCGTACGCAGGCAACGGCAATGGGGAGGCCTGACATGGCGACTGAAACGATCGTTCCGTTCGACAAGGCGCTCGCGGCGTACGACCCGGCCATGGGCCTCGAGGTCCACGTCGAGCTCAACACGAACTCGAAGATGTTCTGCGGCTGCCCGACCGTCTTCGGTGGCGAGCCCAACACGCAGGTCTGCCCGACGTGCCTGGGCCTGCCCGGCGCCATGCCGGTGGTCAACGCCAAGGCCGTCGAGTCGGCCATCCGGATCGGTCTCGCGCTCAACTGCGAGATCGCCGAGTGGTGCCGCTTCGCCCGGAAGAACTACTTCTACCCGGACATGCCGAAGAACTTCCAGACCAGCCAGTACGACGAGCCGATCGCGTTCGAGGGCTACATGGACGTCGAGGTGGAGGGGGAGACCTTCCGCGTCGACATCGAGCGCGCGCACATGGAGGAGGACACCGGCAAGTCGACCCACGTCGGTGGCGCCACCGGCCGCATCCAGGGCGCCGACTACTCGCTCGTCGACTACAACCGCGCCGGCATCCCCCTCATCGAGATCGTCACCAAGCCGATCCTGGGCGCCGGGGAGAAGGCGCCGCTGGTCGCCAAGGCGTACGTCGCGCAGCTGCGTGACCTGATCGTCGCGCTGGGTGTCTCGGACGCGCGCATGGACCAGGGCTCGATCCGCGCCGACGTGAACCTCTCGCTCGCGCCGAAGGGCTCCGATGTCCTCGGCACCCGCAGCGAGACCAAGAACGTCAACTCGCTCCGGTCGGTCGAGCGCGCGGTCCGCTTCGAGATCGGCCGCCACGCCGGCATCCTCAACGAGGGCGGCAAGGTCGTCCAGGAGACGCGTCACTTCCACGAGGACACCGGCGAGACCACGTCGGGCCGCGAGAAGTCCGACGCCGAGGACTACCGCTACTTCCCCGAGCCGGACCTCGTGCCCGTCGCCCCGTCGCGCGAGTGGGTCGAGGAGCTCCGGGGCACGCTCCCGGAGAACCCGACGGCGAAGAAGACCCGCCTGCAGGCGGAGTACGGCTTCACCGACCTCGAGATGCGTGACGTCTGGGCCGCCGGTGCGCTGCCGCTCATCGAGGCGACGGTCGTTGCCGGCACGACGCCGCAGGCCGCGCGCAAGTGGTGGGTCGCCGACCTCCTGCGCCGTGCGAACGACGCCGGTGTCGAGCTCGCCGAGGTCGGCGTGACGCCGGCGCAGGTCGCCGCCGTCCAGGCGCTGGTCGACGCGAAGACGATCAACGACAAGCTGGCCCGCCAGGTCTTCGACGGCCTGATCGCCGGCGAGGGCACGCCGGAGGAGATCATCGAGAAGCGCGGCCTCGCGCTCGTCTCCGACGACGGCCCGCTGATCGCCGCGATCGACGACGCGCTCGCCGCGCAGCCGGACATCGCCGACAAGATCCGCGGCGGCAACATGGGCGCCATCGGCGCGATCATGGGCGCCGTCATGAAGGCCACCCGTGGTCAGGCCGACGCCGGCCGTGCCCGCGAGTTGATCCTCGAAAAGCTGGGTCTCTAAGCACCGCAGCGCCGAGACGGGGCTCGTGCACCACTCACACGGGGCTTGTGCCCCGCGGCGGTGTGCACGGGCCCCGTCTCGGCGTTCAGAGGCCGGTGATCTCCAGGCGGAGCAGCTCGGCGGGCTGATCGGGGTCGTCGCGGTCGGTGACGGCCCAACCGCCGCGCAGGTCTGCGTCGAGCACGAGGCCCTCCGCCTTGCGCACTGACGGTGAGCCGTCCGCCTCCTCGATCGGCGCCCAGCGCGCGGCACCGCCGTCGAGTACGCCGAGCAGGACTCCGGCGACCGGTCCGTCGAGCACCGGGTCGTCGGTGTCCTCCGCGGCCGCCAGCCAGACCAGACGCCCGTCGCTTGCTGCTGCCAGGTCCGTCCCGTGCGCAGGTACGCCGACCAGGCCGGCCGGCGCGATCCTCGCCCGCACCTCGGCCCGGGGAGGGTGGCCGCTGGTGAGCGCGTGGGCGGGCAGGTCGAGCAGCAGGTCTTCGGAGGTGCCGGTGCTGCGATGGAGCAGCAGGAGTCGCTCGTCGACGAAGACGGCACCTTCGATGTTCGGCTCGCCGCCGATGGCATCGGCAAGCGCGAGGTACAGCAGCGTTCCGTCGTACTGACGGTGGCGGGTGTGTCCGGGGCCGGTGAGGTGCACGAGCGCGTAGCGCGCCGACGTGGAGCCGGAGCCGAAGAGCCAGATGGATCCGTCGGGGGCTACGGCGGCAGCCTCGAAGTCCGGCTTCCGCGCCTTGGCCAGGGCCTCGCCGCTCCCGGAGAGCACCTGGTGGGTCACGTCACCGGATGCCGTGATGCGGGTGAGCGTGAAGGCGTCGTCGCCGATGACCAGCAGGCCACCGTCGACAGCGAGCAGCGCCGATCCTGCCCGGGCGCCGTCCACGGCCCGTGCACCCGTGATCCGGACCTGGAGCGCCTCGTCACGCACGGGCTCGATCTGCATGCGCCCATCGTGGCGCATGCGGGCAATGAAGTCGCCGGATCGTTACCGAACGGCCTACGTCAGTCGGCGACCTGTGACAACGTCGGAGGTAGCGGGTCCGCCTCCGGGGCGCGGGGAGGGAGGGCGCCGGTGGCGGACCCGGACACCTCGGCACGACTGCCCAGACGGGCAGCGAGGAACTCCTCCACGACGATCCGCTGGGCACGCGTGCGGGCGAGAGCGGTGCTCGCCACCATGGCGTTGCGGCAGGCCTGCTGCTGCGCGGCGGTTGCCCACGAGTCGACGAGGGCGGCGACGCGCTGGCGGGGGACCTGGAAGACCACGGTGGCTCATTCGGGGGAGTCGGTGAATCGGGACATTTGCGAGAGTAGCGACGCACCCGGGAGGCGCAAATCCCGACGCGCGCGGTAGCAACGCTCTCCAGTCCCGAAACGTGGTGCTGCGCTCAGTCGCGGGTGACGGCGATGACCGTCTCGGCGACCCGACCACGCGGCCGGACCGGGTTCTTCCGCACCCACGCGTCCGCCTCGAGGCCTGCCGCGTCGAGCAGCGCGGCGTTCGCCACGACGCGGCCCGGGAACTTCTTGGCGACCTCGGACAGGCGGGACGCCTCGACGACGGGATCGCCGATCAGGGTGTACTCGTAGCGCTCCGCGACACCCACGTTGCCCGCGACGACTTCACCCGCCGTCACGCCGATCCCGGCGGGCACCTCGGGGAGCTCGGCCTGGAGACGCCGGCCCAGCTCGCGCGCCGCGTGGAGCACCTTCTGCTCGAGGTCGTCGACCTCTGTCGGCACGCCCCAGACGGCGAGGGCGGCGTCGCCCTCGAACTTGTTGATCCAGCCGCCGTGCTGGTGGACGACGTCGATCACGATCTCGAAGAACCGGTTGAGGAGCATGACGACCTCGCCCGGTTCGCGCTCGGTCGCGAGCGTCGTCGAGCCGATCACATCGGTGAAGAGCACCCCGACGTGGCGCGCTTCGCCCCGCAGGCGTACGCCGCCCTCGAGCGCCGCGCGGGCGACGTCGTCGCCGACGTGCCGGCCGAAGATGTCACGCATCCGCTCGCGCTCGCGCAAGCCTGCGGCCATGTCGTTGAAGCCCGACTGCAGGACGCCGATCTCCGTGCCGTCGTAGATCGGCAGGTGCACGTCGAGGTCGCCCCGCTCGAGCTGGGCCAGGCCCAGTCGCAGCTGCCGCACGGGGTCGCTGGTCGCGCGTCCGGCCAGCGCGATCATCACGCCGCCGATCACGAGGGCGATGAGGGCGATCACGATCAGGGTGCGGGCGATCTCGTTGACCGTCGCGGTCGTGTCGTCGGTGAGCAGGCGCGTGCCGACCATGACCAGGCCCACCACGGGCGCCGCAGTACCCAGCGCCCAGGCGAACATCGTGCGGGTCACCACGGTGCGCAGCCGCATCCGGTCGGGTACGCCGTCGCGCAGCGCGACGCTGGCGAGCGGCCGGATGAGGCGCTCCGCGACCAGGTAGGCGAGGGCGCTCGCGCAGATGCCGGCGATGAGCACGATCTGGCCGACGGACCAGGCGCCGGCCCAGCCGAGGCGCCAGGCGTTGAGCAGCATGAAGGTGATCACGCCGAGCAGCCAGCCGCGCGCGTGGAAGGCGAACGCCTTGCGGGGCACGGCGAGCAGCGTCAGCTTCTCGTCGTCGGTCGGGGTGCGCCGAGCCTCGAGCCAGCCGACGATCGGCTCGATCTGGCGGAACGCCCACCAGTGTCCGAAGACGGCGACCGGCCAGGCGAGCGAGACGATGACCACGGCGTTGAAGGCGATCCAGTCGGCGTCGATGTCGACCGGCAGCGGGATCACGAACAGCGCGAGCACCGTGACGAGCAGGACCCCGATGAGGTTGATGCCCACCAGCGGGATGGCGGTCAGCAGCCGTGCCTGCGAGGTGAGCGACAGCGCGAGGAAGCGTCGTCGTACCTCTGCCCGCATGGTCACAGGGAGAAGGTACCGACCCGGAGGCCTCAGTGCTGCGGGGTGGCCAGTCGTGTGCTGGTGCCGCGGCCCCGGAGATGGACCGGTTTGCGCTCCTGCCAGTGGTCCGCCTCGTCGCCTGCGACGTCGAGGAGGGCTGCGTTGACGGCCACGCGCCCGGAGCGTTCCTTGGCGAGGTCGGTGAGACGGGCGGCTTCGTTGACCGGGTCGCCGATCACCGTGTACTCGTAGCGGTCCGCGGCGCCGACGTTGCCGGCGACGGCGGTGCCGGCCGAGACGCCGATGCCGGCGTCGAGCTCGGTGACCTCGCGGCGGAGGCGGTCGGCCATCACCCGGGCCGCCCGCAGGGCCTGCGCCTCCATGTCCGGTACGGCGGTCGGGGCACCCCAGACGGCCAGGACACCGTCGTCCTCGAACTTGTTGATCCAGCCGCCGTACTCGTGGACCACCTCGACGACGACCTCGAGGAAGCGGTTGAGGAGGCGGACGACCTCGCCGGGGGAATGCTCGCGCGCGAAGGTCGAGACGCCGACGATGTCGACGAAGAGCACCGCGACGCGGCGCGACTCGCCGCCGAGCTGCACCGTGCCCTCGAGCGCGGAGCGGGCGACCTCGGGGCCGACGTGGCGGCCGAAGAGATCGCGGAGCCGCTCGCGCTCGCGCAGTCCCGCCACCATCGTGTTGAACCCGGCCTGGAGGTGGCCGATCTCCGTGCCGTCGTAGATCTGCACCTGCGAGCCGAAGTTGCCGCGCGACACGTCGGCGAACGCCTCCCGGAGACCACGGACCGGGTCGGCACTCGCGCGCGCCGCGGCGTACGTGGTCACTCCGCCGACGAGCAGCGTGAGGACGCCGAGCACGAGCATCGTCACGGCGAGCTGGTGCACGGAGACCAGCACGTTGTCGGCGAGCGTGTTGACGCCGACGAGGACGACGCCGAACAGCGGAGCTCCGGTGCCGAGCAGCCAGGCGAACATGGTCCGCGCCGCCACGGAGCGCACCCGGACCCGCTCCGGGACGCCACGCCGCAGCGCCTGTCGCGCCAGGGGACGCGTCAGCCGCTCGGTCGTCAGGTAGGCGACCGAGGAGACACCGAGCCCGGAGAGGGCCACGATCGCGGCCGCGACGAAGCCCAGCCACACGTCGTACAAGCCGTTGAAGACGCCGAAGACGACCGTGGCCATCGCCCAGAAGAGGGCGTGGTGGGCGAACACGCGATCGGGCGCGGTGAGCACGTGACGCTGCTCGTCGGGCCAGGGGCGGCGGCCTTCGACGAGCCAGTCCAGGGTCTGGTGCATGAGGCGCAGCCCGACGGCCACTCCGTAGACCGCGATCGCCGGGAGCAGGAGCGCGAGCAGCTCGACGTTGCGCCAGGCCTGCTGGGCGTCGTACACGACCGGGAGGGGGACCACGAGGATCCCCAGGAGGAACGCCGCGGCCGCTCCGCCGGCGTTGATCACGATCACCGAGGCGATGACGCCGATCTTGAGCCGGGCGTCGAGGGACAGGCGCGACCAGATCGCCTGTCCTTGTCGAATGCTCACGGGGAGAAGGTACCGACTCGCGGTGCCACTACGGCGACTAACCTTGACCCATGCCCACTCTGCGTTCTGCCACGTCCACCTCGGGCCGCAACATGGCCGGTGCCCGCGCCCTCTGGCGCGCGACCGGCATGACGGACGGTGACTTCGGCAAGCCGATCATCGCCATCGCCAACTCCTTCACCGAGTTCGTCCCCGGTCACGTGCACCTGCGCGACCTCGGCAAGATCGTCGCGGAGCAGATCGAGGCGGCCGGTGGCGTCGCCAAGGAGTTCAACACGATCGCCGTCGACGACGGCATCGCGATGGGCCACGCGGGCATGCTCTACAGCCTCCCGAGCCGCGAGCTGATCGCGGACGCGGTCGAGTACATGGTGGAGGCGCACTGCGCCGACGCGATCGTCTGCATCTCCAACTGCGACAAGATCACCCCCGGCATGCTGCTGGCGTCGCTGCGCCTCAACATCCCGGTCGTCTTCGTCTCCGGCGGCCCGATGGAGGCCGGCAAGACCACGGCGATCGAGGGCATCGTCCACTCCAAGCTCGACCTGGTCGACGCGATGGTGCTGGCGGTCGACGAGCGCGTGAGCGACGAGGTCCTCGACACGGTCGAGCGCTCGGCGTGCCCGACGTGTGGCTCCTGCTCGGGCATGTTCACCGCCAACTCGATGAACTGCCTCACCGAGGCCATCGGCCTCTCGCTGCCGGGCAACGGCTCCACGCTGGCCACCCACGCCAAGCGCCGCGCGCTCTTCGAGGAGGCCGGCCGCCTCGTCGTCGACCTGTGCAAGCGCTACTACGAGCAGGACGACGAGTCCGTCCTGCCGCGTTCGATCGCGACCAAGGCCGCCTTCGAGAACGCCGTCGCGCTCGACGTCGCGATGGGCGGCTCGACCAACACCGTGCTCCACCTCCTCGCCGCTGCCCGCGAGGCGGAGCTCGACTTCGACGTCCACGACATCGACGCGATCTCGCGCCGGGTGCCGTGCCTGTCCAAGGTCGCGCCCAACTCCCCGAAGTACCACATGGAGGACGTCCACCGCGCCGGTGGCATCCCGGCGCTGCTCGGCGAGCTGCGCCGCGGCGGTGCCCTCCACGAGGAGGTGCACTCGATCCACTCCGCCACGCTCGACGAGTGGCTGGGCGAGTGGGACATCCGCAGCGAGTCGCCGTCGCAGAAGGCGCTCGACCTCTTCCAGGCCGCGCCGGGTGGCGTCCGCACGACCCAGGCCTTCTCCACGGAGAACGTCTGGGGCACGCTCGACACCGACGCCGCCGAGGGGTGCATCCGCGACATCGAGCACGCCTACTCCAAGGACGGCGGCCTGGCGATCCTGTCGGGCAACATCGCCGTCGACGGCTGCGTGGTCAAGACCGCCGGCGTCCCCGACGACTGCCTGACCTTCACCGGCACCGCGATCGTCTTCGAGTCGCAGGATGACGCCGTGACCGGCATCCTCTCCAAGGACGTCAAGGAAGGCCACGTCGTGGTCATCCGCTACGAGGGCCCCAAGGGCGGCCCGGGCATGCAGGAGATGCTCTACCCCACGTCGTACCTCAAGGGCGTCGGGCTGGGCCAGAAGTGCGCGCTGATCACCGACGGTCGCTTCTCCGGTGGCTCGAGCGGCCTGAGCATCGGCCACATCTCGCCCGAGGCAGCGTCCGGTGGCCTGATCGCGCTCATCGAGGACGGCGACACGGTCTCGATCGACATCCCGAAGCGCACGATCCACCTCGACGTCGAGGACCACGTGCTGATGGAGCGCCGCCTGGTCCAGGAGAAGCGCGACAAGCCGTACACGCCGGCGACCCGTGACCGGAAGGTCTCGGCCGCGCTCCGTGCGTACGCCTCGATGGCGACGTCGGCCTCCGACGGCGCGTACCGCCGCGTCCCCGAGTGATGCAGCCGGTCGGCCCGGCCGTGCCGGGCTGGTCGGTGCGTCCGACGCCCGAGGCGGTCGAGCTCCGGGGCCGGTACGCCGCGCTCCGGCCGCTCACCTCGGCCTCCTACAGCGACCTGTACGCCGCGTTGGGCGGCCCGCAGGCAGCCACGCGGTGGACCTACCTCCCGGCTGAGCCGCCGAAGGACCTGCCCGCGCTCTGGATGCTGATGTCGGCGCGCCTCGAGGCGGACCCCGCGACGTTCGCCATCGTGGCGGAGGACGGCCGGGTGGCCGGCACCTTCGCCCTGTGTGCGGTCGACGAGGTCAACGGCTCGGTCGAGCTGGGCTGGGTGCTCTTCGGCGACGCGCTGGCCCGCACCCGCGCCGCGACGGAGGCCGTCCACCTGGTCCAGTCGTACGTCTTCGACGACCTCGGCTATCGCCGTCTCGAGTGGAAGTGCGACAGCCTCAACGAGCCCTCGCGCCGCGCGGCGGTGCGGTTCGGCTTCACCCATGAGGGCACGTTCCGCAACCACCGCGTCGTCAAGGGCCACAACCGCGACTCCGACTGGTTCTCGATCACCGACGCCGAGTGGCCCGCGATCCGCGAGCGACAGCTGGCCTGGCTGGCCCCGGAGAACTTCGACGACGCCGGCATCCAGTGCACTCCGCTCCGCCCGGGTGGCCCTGCCTGATGCCGCAGTCCCTCCGACGCCAGGTCCTCGTGGCCCTGGCGGTCGTCCTCATCGCCGTCCTCGCGCTCGTCCAGTCCGTCGACTCGGTTGCCGAGCACCGCGACGGCGGCCGCGACGGCCGCGCAGCGCGCCCGCCGGTCGCGGCCGTGTCTCCTGCCCTCGAGCGCCCGCAGCTCTTCGACGGCCGCATGTTCGTCGCCTACTACGGCACGGTCGGCACGCCGGTCCTCGGCGTTCTCGGCGAGGCAGCCCCGTGGAAGGCCGCGGCCCGCGTCGAGAAGGCGGCAGCGCCGTTCCGCCGCGCGGGCCTCAAGCCCCAGCCCGTCTTCGAGCTGATCGTCACCATCGCGGACCGGCATCCCGGCCCGGACGGCGACTACAACCACGACGTCCCCGCCGTCGCCGTACGCCGCTGGATCGCCGCTGCGCGCCAGTCCGGCGCACTCCTGGTGCTCGACGTCCAGCCGGGTCGCGCGGACTTCCCGAGCGTGGCGAAGCGCTGGGCGTCGGCGCTCGCGGACCCCAACGTGAGTCTGGCGCTCGACCCCGAGTGGCGGATGCACGGCGGACAGGTGCCCGGCCGCACGATCGGATCGACCACGGGCTGGGAGATCAACCTGACCTCCCGCTGGCTCCAGGACTTCGTCGTGGCGCACCACCTGCCGCAGAAGCTCTTCGTCGTGCACCAGTTCCGCCGCGACATGATCCGCGGCATCGACATCGTGCGTGACCGTCCCGACCTCGCCGAGATCCAGCACGTCGACGGCTTCGGTACGCCGGGGCAGAAGCTCGCGACGTACCGTGCGGTGGCTCGACCCGACCTCTTCCGGATGGGCTTCAAGCTCTTCTACGACGAGGACATCCGGCGGCTCTCTGCGCAGCAGGTCATGCGGATCCGGCCACGGGTGGACTTCGTCAGCTTCCAGTAGCAGGTTGGACGCATGAGCGATCTCATCGAACGGTCCGTCTTCGATGCCGAGGGCCTGGCCGACTGGCGGATGTTCCTCCGGGCGCTCCACACCCGCTACGACCCCGGTTCGTACGCCGCCGGGCTGGCGCTCGTGGCGGCGATCGGCGCCGCCGCGGAGGAGCAGGACCACCATCCCGACCTCGACCTGCGCTGGGGTCACGTCAACGTCCTCCTGACCAGTCACGACAGCGGGGGAGTGACCGCGCGGGACCTGCGCCTGGCCCGACGGATCAGCGAGATCGCGGCCGCCGCGGGTGCGGTGGCCCGTCCCGAGCTGGTGCAGCGGATCGAGATCGCGCTGGACACCGCCGACTGGCAGAGGATCAGGCCGTTCTGGAAGGCCGTGCTCGGCGGCTCGGACAATCCGCGGCTGCCGGACGAGGTGCGCGACCTCGACGGGGCGACGCCGACGCTGTGGTTCCAGGAGACCGACGAGCACGAGACCCCGCGCCAGCGCTTCCACCTGGACATCCGGGTGCCGCGCGACGTCGCGGAGGCGCGGATCGCAGCGGGGCTCGCCGCTGGGGGCGTCCTGGTGAGCGACGAGAGCGCGCCGGACTTCGTCGTCCTGGCCGACGCCGATGGCAACCGGGTCTGCATCGGCACCAGCTGAGGCGGGGCCGGGAGGCCGTCCCGCAGCCATGATGTGGGACCGGCGTACCGAATCATGGGACGCGGGTCATACTTGCTTGACGCCTCCTTACCCGGCAGCGAGTCTTGACGCATGCGCACTCTTGTACGCACGCGACGCGTGGACTGACGACGGACACAATCCCGATCAGTGCATGCGTATCCCCTCGTAGCCGGTAGGCCGAGGGGTTTTTTGTTGGACTCACACTTGGTAGAAGGAACACGGATGAGCGAGAGCGTGACTGGCGCACAGAGCCTGGTGAGGTCTCTGGAGCACGCCGGCGTCGAGGACATCTTCGGCTACCCGGGCGGCGCCATCCTTCCGGCGTACGACCCGCTGTTCGACAGCTCGATCCGCCACATCCTCGTTCGCCACGAGCAGGGTGCCGGCCACGCTGCCGAGGGCTACGCCGCGGCGAGCGGCAAGGTCGGCGTCTGCATGGCGACCTCCGGTCCCGGCGCGACCAACCTGGTCACGCCGATCGCCGACGCCTACATGGACTCCGTCCCGATGGTCGCCATCACCGGTCAGGTGCCCGAGGCCCTCATCGGCACGGACGCCTTCCAGGAGGCGGACATCCGCGGCATCACGATGCCGATCACCAAGCACAACTTCCTCGTCACCGACGCTGCCGAGATCCCGCGCACGATCGCGGAGGCGTTCCACCTCGCCTCCACCGGCCGCCCGGGACCGGTCCTCGTCGACGTCACCAAGTCGGCGCTCCAGGCGATGACGACGTTCGACTGGCCGAGCGAGATCACGCTCCCCGGCTACCGCCCGGTGACCCGCCCGCACGCGAAGCAGATCCGCGAGGCGGCCCGGATGATCGCGGCTGCCCGCAAGCCGGTCCTGTACGTCGGCGGCGGCACGATCCGCTCCGGCGCGCACCGCGAGCTGCGGACCCTGGCCGAGCTGACCGGCATCCCCGTGGTCACCACGCTCATGGCCCGTGGCGCGTTCCCGGACAGCCACCCGCAGCACCTCGGCATGCCGGGCATGCACGGCACGGTCTCCGCCGTCGCCGCCCTGCAGAAGGCCGACCTGATCATCAGCCTCGGCGCGCGGTTCGACGACCGCGTGACCGGTGACCTCTCGACGTTCGCCCCGGGTGCGCTGATCATCCACGCCGACATCGACCCGGCCGAGATCGGCAAGAACCGCCACGCCGACGTCCCGATCGTGGGCGACGTCAAGGAGGTCCTGACCGAGCTCATCGCGCAGCTCAAGACCGACGGCCAGCAGGGCGACTACGAGGGCTGGGTCGCGTTCTGCGCCGGTCTGAAGAAGCAGTACCCGCTGGGCTACGACACCCCGGCCGAGGGCCTCGCGCCGCAGTACGTCATCGAGCGTCTGGGCGCGATCTCCGGCCCGGAGACGATCTTCGCCGCGGGCGTCGGCCAGCACCAGATGTGGGCCGCGCAGTTCATCTCCTACGAGAACCCGAACACGTGGCTCAACTCCGGTGGCGCCGGCACGATGGGCTACTCCGTCCCCGCCGCGATGGGTGCGAAGGTCGCCTGCCCCGACTCGACCGTGTGGTCGATCGACGGCGACGGCTGCTTCCAGATGACCAACCAGGAGCTCGCGACCTGCGCGATCGAGGACATCCCGATCAAGGTCGCCGTCATCAACAACGACAACCTCGGCATGGTCCGTCAGTGGCAGACGCTCTTCTACAAGGAGCGCTACTCCAACACCGACCTGCAGAAGCACGACAAGAAGATCCGCATCCCCGACTTCCCGAAGCTCGCGGAGGCCTACGGCTGCGTCGGTCTGTCGTGTGAGTCGGCCGCTGACGTGGACGCGACCATCCAGAAGGCGATGGAGATCAACGACCAGCCGGTCGTGATCGACTTCCGGGTCCACAAGGACGCGATGGTCTGGCCGATGATCGCCGGTGGCGCCAGCAACGACGAGATCCAGTACGCGCGCGACCTCGCGCCCAAGTTCGACGAGGATGACCTCTGATGGCCCGTCACACCCTCTCGGTCCTGGTCGAGAACAAGCCCGGCGTCCTGGCCCGCATCGCGGCCCTCTTCAGCCGTCGCGGGTTCAACATCGACTCGCTGGCCGTCGGCCCGACCGAGCACTCCGACGTCTCGCGCATGACCATCGTGGTCAACGTCGAGGACACCCCGCTCGAGCAGGTCACCAAGCAGCTCAACAAGCTGATCGAGGTGCTCAAGATCGTCGAGCTCGACGGCACCGCCTCGGTCAACCGCGAGCTGCTCCTGGTCAAGCTCAAGGCCGACGCGGACTCGCGTGGTCAGGTGCTCGACGTGGTGCAGCTCTTCTCGGCCGACGTCGTTGACGTCGCGCCCGACGCGGTCACCGTCCAGCTGGTCGGCAGCAGCCAGCGGCTGGCCGACTTCCTCAAGGTCGTCGAGCCCTTCGGCATCCGTGAGCTGGTCCAGTCGGGCATGGTCGCGATCGGTCGCGGCCCCCGCTCGATCTCGGAGCGCACGCTGCGCCCCGTCGCCGTTCCGACGCCGCCGCCCGCGGTCGGCTGAGCACCCCGCCGGCCCCCGGCCGGACGTCCCCCTGACAATCTCTACGTACAAACCCACCAGAAGGAGAGCCCATCGTGGCTGAGATGTTCTACGACGACGACGCCGACCTGACCCTGATCCAGGGCAAGCAGGTCGCTGTCATCGGTTACGGCAGCCAGGGCCACGCCCACGCCCTCAACCTGCGCGACTCCGGCGTCGACGTCCGGATCGGCCTCAAGGCCGACTCGAAGTCGATCGCCAAGGCCGAGGCCGAGGGCCTCAAGGTCCTCACGGTCGCCGAGGCCGTGGAGGAGGCTGACGTCATCGTCATCCTCGCTCCCGACCAGCACCAGCGGAAGATCTACGCGGAGGACATCGCGCCGCACATCACCGAGGGTGACACGCTCGTCTTCGGCCACGGCTTCAACATCCGCTTCGGCTACATCGAGGCCCCCGAGGGCGTCGACGTGATCATGGTTGCCCCCAAGGCGCCGGGTCACACCGTCCGTCGCGAGTACGTCGCGGGCCGCGGCATCCCGGACATCATCGCCGTCGAGAAGGACGCCTCGGGCTCCGCGCTCGAGCTGGCGAAGTCCTACGCGAAGGCCATCGGTGGCACCCGCGCCGGCGTCATCATGACGACGTTCACCGAGGAGACCGAGACCGACCTGTTCGGTGAGCAGGCCGTCCTCTGCGGTGGCGTCTCGCAGCTCGTCCAGTACGGTTTCGAGACCCTGACCGAGGCCGGCTACCAGCCGGAGGTCGCCTACTTCGAGTGCCTCCACGAGCTCAAGCTCATCGTGGACCTCATGTGGGAGGGCGGCATCGCCAAGCAGCGCTGGTCCGTCTCCGACACGGCCGAGTACGGCGACTACGTCTCGGGCCCGCGCGTCATCGACCCGCGCGTCAAGGAGAACATGAAGGCCGTCCTCGCGGACATCCAGAACGGTGCCTTCGCGAAGCGCTTCATCGACGACCAGGACGCCGGCGCGCCGGAGTTCCTCGAGCTCCGCGCCAAGGGTGCCGCTCACCCGATCGAGGAGACCGGCCGCAAGCTCCGTGGCCTCTTCTCGTGGAAGCAGCAGGACGCTGACTACACGGAGGGTTCGGCCGCGCGCTGACCCCGAACGTCGAAACCCGGGTCTTGGTCCGCCGAAACCCGGGTTTTGGCGTCTTGAGTCACGGGTTGTGGCGCGCGAACGCCCCGCTCACCGTTTCGGTGGGCGGGGCGTTCGGTTTTTCCGGCGGTTGCCTCACTTGATCTCGGTCTTGAGCACCAGCCGCAGGCCGACGAGGAACGGCACGACGATCCAGATCAGGGTGGTCACACCGAGCTGCGTCCACTGCTCGCCGGTGAGGTTGCTGTCGAAGAGCAGGAAACGGGTCTGGTTCAGGTCGAACCATCCGGCGTGGTCGGCCCACCACTGCTGCGAGGAGGCCAGCGCGCCGGAGATCCCGGGCAGGACGAAGTTCACGACGAAGTAGCCGACGACCGCCGCGGGCGAGCTCCGGAAGAGCAGGCCGAGCGCGAGGCCGAGCAGCATGCCGAGCTCGTTGGCCAGGATGATCTTCGCGAACGACGTCGCGCTGATGTCCCAGATCGCGTCGTTGCCGGTGACCAGCGAGGTCACGACGTTGCCCAGGGCGCCGATGCCGAGCGCGAGCACCATGGACACGACACCGATCGCCAGCACGTCGATGACCTTGGCCCCGATCACCCGGGGCCGGCTCGGCACGAGGGTGAACGTCGTCAGCGCGGTGCGCTGGCTCCACTCGCTGGTCACGGCGAGGACACCGGCGACCGGCAGCAGGATCGACATCGGGCTGCCGACGGCTGCGGCGAACGAGTCGAAGGACAGCGCGTCCCGGTCGCCGAGCAGCACGGTCACGACGGTCGCGATCACCGAGGCGATCACGATGCTCGCCATGAGCCAGAACCCGGCGCGGGTGTCGAACATCTTCTGCAGCTCGACCAGCAGCACCCGGCCGAACGGGATCGGCTCCGGCGAACGCCGCGGCACGCGGCGCGGTCCTGTGGCGGGGAGGACGTCGGAGGAGAGGGTCTCGGTGCTCATGCTGCGTTCCCTTCGCGGGCGGTGGAGGCGGTGAGCTCGAGGAACATCTCCTCGAGGCGGGCGCCGTCAGCCGCGCGGAGCTCGGTGACGGCGATGCCTGCTGCGAAGGCGATCCGGCCGATGTGGCCGGCATCGCCGCTGACCAGCAGGGCTCCGTCGGCCGGCGTGGACGCGAGGCCCGCGCCGACGAGGGCCGCGTGGAGGCCGCGCAGGTCGTCGGCCCGGACCAGGGTCTCGGCGGAGGCGAGGAGGTCGGCCTTCGTGCCCGAGGCGACGATCCGGCCGAGTCCGATGACGACGATGTCGTCGGCGACGACCTCGATCTCGTTGAGCAGATGAGAGGAGAGGAGCACGGTTCCGCCGCCGTCGGCGAAGCCGCGCAGCAGGTCGCGCATCCAGCGGATGCCGGCGGGGTCCAGGCCGTTGGCCGGCTCGTCGAGGATCAGGACCTCGGGGTCGCCGAGCAGTGCGGAGGCGATGCCGAGGCGCTGGCGCATGCCGAGGGAGTAGTTGCGGACCCGGCGCAGCGACTCCTCCTCGGTCAGGCCGACCGCGTCGAGCATCTCGTCGACGCGGGAGCCCGGGAGGCCCATGAGCCGGGCGTTGATGCGGAGCACCTCGCGGCCGGTACGACCGGCGTGCTGCGCGGAGGCGTCGAGGAGTACGCCGACCTCGCGGCCCGGGTTGGGCAGCTCGGCGAAGCGCCGCCCGAGGATGTGGGCGGATCCGGAGGACGGCTCGGTCAGGCCGGCCATGATCCGCATGGTGGTGGACTTGCCGGCGCCGTTCGGGCCCAGGAAGCCCGTGACGCGGCCCGGCGCTGCGGTGAACGACACGTGATCGACGGCGGTGTAGCCGCCGTACGACTTGGTGAGGGATTCGACGGTGATCATGGATCCACCCTCGCGGCCGGGCGGGGCGCGCCGCTTCGGGCAAGCCCCCGGTGCCGACCCTGAGATCAGGTCACACCGCCTCAGGGACACGTCGGGGAACAAGGGGACACGTCACCGGGTTGTGCCCACCATGGAGATCGAGATCTGGTCCGACGTCGTCTGCCCGTGGTGCTACATCGGCAAGCGCCGGCTCGAGAAGGCGCTGGACGGCTTCGAGCACGACGTGACCGTCACCTGGCGTTCCTTCCAGCTGGACCCGGGTGCGCCGACCGTCCCGGTCGAGACCGTCGCCCAGGCCCTCGGCCGCAAGTACGGCGGGGGAGAGGCGGCAGGTCGCCAGATGATCGACCGCGTCGAGGCTGCCGCGGCCGAGGAGGGCATGCTCTGGCGCCACCACCAGTCCCAGCGCGTCGGCACCGTCGACGCCCACCGTCTCCTCCACCTCGCCCTGCACGACGGCGGGCCCAAGCTCCAGGGTGAGCTGAAGGAGCGGCTCTTCGCGGCGTACTTCGCCGAGGCCGCCAACGTCGCCGACCACGAGGTCCTGCGTGGCCTTGCCGCCGAGGTGGGCCTCGACGCGGCCCGCGTCGACGAGGTCCTGGCCAGCAGTGAATACCTCGACGAGGTGTACGCCGACCAGCAGCAGGCCGGCGCGTACGGCGCGACCGGTGTGCCGTTCTACGTCATCGAGAAGCGTTACGGCGTCGCGGGCGCCCAGCCTGCGGAGGCCCTCCGTCAGGTGCTCGACCGGGCGTGGACCGACCTTCATCCGACCCTCACGATCGTCGACGGCGACAACGCCTGCGGCCCGGACGGCTGCGCCATCTGACGGCGGGGCGGGCGTTCACCGGGCTGCCGTCGTGCGGCCGTGAAACCCGCCCTGATACCCCTCCGTCCTCCCTGTAGAGTGAGGCGCGCGCACAGCGTCGTGCACTCCTGTCGGATGGTTGTCCTCCGGCTGCCGTCCTGATCCGCTTCACAACACCTCGAGGAACCGCTGTGAGCAAGCCTGTTGTCCTCATCGCCGAAGAGCTGAGCCCCGCCACCATCGACGCGCTGGGTCCCGACTTCGAGATCCGCAACTGCAACGGTGCCGACCGCGCCGAGCTGCTGCCCGCCATCGCCGACGTCGACGCGATCCTGGTCCGCTCCGCGACCAAGGTCGACGCCGAGGCACTGGCCGCGGCCAGCAAGCTGAAGGTCGTCGCCCGCGCCGGTGTCGGTCTCGACAACGTCGACGTGAAGGCCGCCACCGAGCGCGGTGTCATGGTCGTCAACGCTCCGACGTCCAACATCGTCTCCGCCGCCGAGCTCGCCGTTGCGCTGATGCTCGCCGCCGCCCGCAACGTCTCCCCGGCGCACGCCGCGCTCCGTGACGGCGTCTGGGCCCGCTCGAAGTACTCCGGCATCGAGCTCTACGAGAAGACCGCCGCCATCGTCGGCCTCGGCCGCATCGGTGTGCTGGTTGCCCAGCGCCTGAGCGCCTTCGGCATGAAGGTCATCGCGTACGACCCCTACGTCCAGGCCGGCCGCGCCGCCCAGATGGGTGTCCGTCTCGTCGACCTCGACACCCTCATGGCCGAGGCTGACTTCATCTCCGTGCACCTGCCGAAGACCCCGGAGACCGTGGGCCTGATCGGCGCCGACGCCCTCTCCAAGGCGAAGAAGGAGCTCGTGCTCGTCAACGCCGCCCGTGGTGGCATCGTCGACGAGGACGCGCTCTACGACGCCCTCAAGGAGGGCCGCATCGCGGCTGCCGGTCTCGACGTCTTCGCCAAGGAGCCGTGCACCGACAGCCCGCTCTTCACCCTCGACAACGTCGTCGCGACGCCGCACCTCGGCGCCTCGACGGAGGAGGCCCAGGAGAAGGCCGGCATCGCCGTCGCCAAGTCCGTCCGCCTCGCGCTCGCCGGTGAGCTCGTCCCCGACGCGGTCAACGTCCAGGGTGGCGTCATCGCCGAGGACGTCCGCCCGGGCATCCCGCTCACCGAGAAGCTCGGTCGCGTCTTCACGGCCCTCGCCGGTGAGGTCGCGCAGCAGCTCGACGTCGAGGTCCGCGGCGAGATCACGGAGTACGACGTCAAGGTGCTCGAGCTGGCCGCCCTCAAGGGCGTCTTCGCGGACGTCGTCGAGGAGCAGGTCTCCTACGTCAACGCCCCGCTGCTCGCGGCCGAGCGCGGTGTCGCGGTCCGTCTGGTCACCGACTCCGAGTCGCCCGACCACCGCAACCTGATCACGATCCGCGGCACGCTCGCCGACGGCTCGCAGGTCTCCGTCTCCGGCACGCTCGTCGGCATCCACCAGCGCGAGCGTCTCGTCGAGGTCAACGGCTTCGACATCGATGTCGAGCTGACCGACCACCTCGCGTTCTTCCGCTACGAGGACCGTCCGGGCATGGTCGGCACCGTCGGCGGCATCCTGGGTGACGCGGGCGTCAACATCGCCGGCATGCAGGTCGCCCGTGACGCCAAGGGCGGCCAGGCGCTCGTCGCCCTCTCCGTCGACTCCGCCATCCCGGCCGAGACGCTGGCGAAGGTCGAGGCCGAGATCAAGGCCGAGTCGGTGCGTGCTGCCGACCTGACCGACTGATCCACGCGGTCTGTCACAGACAACCTGTCGAGACTCCGTCGCCCTTCGGGGCGGCGGAGTCTTCGTCGTTTCTGGCTCTGTTGAGCCAATCTGGACCGAATTGTCGTGATGCAGGCCACCCGTGTCCTGCCGTCACCCGGTTGACCTGCTGACGTTTACTCATTGGTAACTAGTGGTCACCAACGCGTGGTCACGAGGCGGGCTCCGTGCCTGCCGGGTCACCTGCTGCCAGCCAGAGCAGCGCGATCGAGTCGCCAACGATGACGGCTGTGGTCGGAGTCGTACAACCGCGGCCATCTGGCGTGCGCGTGCCCCGCATGCGTGCTCACCGACCCCGTCACCCCGGGGCCTGATGAGGAAGCCGGATCCATGTTCACCGCTGCACTCCGTCCTGCCCGTTGGCTGACCGTCCTGGTCGCCCTGACCGCTCTCGCTGTCGCGCCCGTCGCCCAGCACCCCGACGCCGCCGACGCGGCCGCGAACGACGCCTGTGGCGCGCGCATCGCCAAGCCGGCAGGTGGGCTGTGGGCCTGCTCCTTCGTCGATGACTTCAACGGCACCTCCCTGGACGCCGCGAAGTGGGCCGCGCAGAACACCGCGCTCTCGGGCTTCTACATGAACAAGACCTGCTTCAAGCAGGGCCAGGGGTACGCCGTCCGGGGTGGTCAGCTCACGCTCACCGTCCGCCGCACGGCGGCCTTCACCTGCCAGGTGCCGGGGGACGGCGACTTCACCTCGACGTCCGTCGGCGGCGCCATCTCGACGTACGGCAAGTTCGCGCAGGCCTACGGCCGGTTCGAGGCGCGGATGAAGTTCCCGGCCTATGCCGCTCGCGGCCTGCACGGCGGCTTCTGGATGAATCCCCAGGCCCGGTCGTACGGCGCCTGGCCGGCGTCGGGGGAGATCGACGTGGCGGAGTGGTACTCGTCCGTCGCCAGCCGGATGTATCCGTCGCTGCACTACACGGGCAGCACCAGCGCGGACACGGCGTACACCTGCTCGATCGGGCGGGCCGACACCTTCCACACCTACGCCGTGGTCTGGGGCACGACCTCCATGCAGTTCCTGTACGACGGCCAGCTGTGCTTCAAGCGCTCGTGGTCGCCGACGGACGTGGAGGCGCCCAAGCCGTTCGACAAGCCGTTCACGGCCTCGCTGATCGCCGCTCTGGGCGCGGGCAGCAATGCGCCCGACGCGAAGACCCCGAAGGCGAGTGCGACCGTTGTCGACTACGTGAAGGTCTGGCGCTGACGCTCTCGACTGGAAAGTGATTCTCGCCACAATTTCGTGACTCCGTCCGCGAGGATTCGTTGGGTGCGGTATGCGAACGCGCGACTCGGAGCGCGCTCGTGCCCTGCCCGGGGATGACGAGGAAGTCGCCATGCCGCACGCTCTGCTCCGCCCTGCCCGCCTGCTGGCGGTGCTCGTCGCGCTCGCCGGCCTGCTGCTGGTCCCTGCTGTCGACGCCCCACAGGTCGCCGACGCGGCCACGACCGATGCGTGCGGCGCGCGCATCGCGAAGCCCGAGGGTGGCTACTGGAGCTGTTCGTTCGTCGACAACTTCTCCGGCGCGAAGCTCGACACCGCCAAGTGGCTGCCCCAGGTCACGGCGCTGTCGGGCTTCAGCATGAACCGCACCTGCTTCCTCAGCGGCCGCGGCTATCGCGTCCTCGACGGGACGCTCCGCCTGCAGGCCCATCGCACGTCGACGTTCAACTGTCGCAACCGCGGCTCCGACTGGAGCGCGAGCGCCGTTGGTGGCGCGGTCTCGTCGTACACGAAGTTCGACCAGACCTATGGCCGGTTCGAGGCCCGAATCAAGTTCCCGCGCTACAGCGCGCGCGGCCTTCAGGGCGGGTTCTGGATGAACCCCACGGAGCGCACCTATGGCCCGTGGCCCGCCTCGGGCGAGATCGACGTCGCCGAGTGGTACTCCGCGCTCGCGCGCCACGTCTTCCCCTCGCTGCACTACACGGGCCGCACGGCGCACGACACCGCCGCCTGCCTGATGGGTGACCGGTCGAGGTTCCACACCTACGGCGTCACCTGGTCACCCTCGCGCATGCGGTTCCTGTACGACGGCAGGCTCTGCTTCTCGCGGGCCTGGGAGCCGACGGATCTGGAGGCGCCCAAGCCGTTCGACCAGCCGTTCACGGTCGCGCTCGTCGCCGCGATCGGCGCGGGGGACAACGCGCCCAGCTCGAGCACCCCCACGTGGACAACGACCAAGATCGACTACGTGAAGGTCTGGCACTGACCAGCAGGTGAACGGCGTGGCGCGGCCCACACCGCAAACCCCGTCACCCGCACGCAAACCGGTCGTTTCACCCGTGGTTCGCCCGCCAGAGCGAACGATCGCGCAGTCAACGTCGACAGCGCCTGGTCATCGCCGACACCTCGGCCTTCTGGCGTGCACGTTCTCGGGTGCGTGCGCTCACCGACCCCGCGACGAGCGGGGCCAGCTGAGAGAAGTGCCCGATGTCCCGCCCCGCCCTGCGCCCTGCCCACGTGCTCGCCGTCCTCGCGGCCCTGCTGGCCTTCGCCGTCCTGCCGGTCATCGACGGCCCCGACACCGCCTCCGCTGCGACGTCCGACGCCTGCGGTGCCCGGATCGCCAAGGCCGACGGCAGCCTCTGGAGCTGCTCCTTCGTCGACGACTTCGACGGCGCCTCGCTCGACACGACGAAGTGGGCTGTCCAGGACACCTCGAAGTCGGGATTCTACATGAACAAGACCTGCTTCCAGCCCGGCAAGGGGTACGCCGTCGGCGGCGGCAACCTGACCCTCACGGTCGATCGGAGCAAGTCCTTCCAGTGCAAGAAGCCGGTCGGTGGCTTCCGCACGAACGCCCTGGGCGGCGCGATCTCGACGTACGGAAAGTTCACGCAGACCTACGGTCGCTACGAGGCGCGCATCAAGTTCCCCGCGTACCAGGCGCGCGGCCTGCACGGCGGCTTCTGGATGAACCCCCAGGACCTGACCTACGGCCGCTGGCCGGCGTCGGGCGAGATCGACGTCTCGGAGTGGTACTCCGCGAAGATCGACCAGGCGTTCCCGTCGTTGCACTACCGCGGCAGCACCGACGCGGACACCGCGCTCGACTGCATCGTCCCGGCAACCGACGCGTTCCACACGTACACGGTCGAGTGGAGCACGACGAGCATGAAGTTCTACGACGACGGTCAGCTCTGCTTCGACCGGATGTGGAGCCCGACGGGCATGAAGGCGCCGGCGCCGTTCGACAAGCCGTTCACGGCCTCCCTGATCGCCGCGCAGGGTGCGGGCTGGAACTCGCCCGACACCAAGACCCCGAAGCTCGCCGCGACCGTCGTCGACTACGTGAAGGTCTGGCGCTGATCCCACCCCGCTGAAGACGACAGATCCCATGGTCCGTTCGGGCCATGGGATCTGTCGTGTTGGAGGGCGGGTATGACCGACTGGGTGATGGGCATCACACCCCCTTTTTCCTATCCTCGAAAGCGGGAGCGGGGAGACCCGCAGGGGAGGGAAAGAGGTACTCCGTCATGAGGTTGAGGGACCTTGGGCGGGCGCGAACGCTCGCTGCTGTGACGTTGATGCTGTCGCTGGGCGCTGTCCCGGGGACGCAGGAGAGCGCGGAGGCCGTGGGCGATGCCTGCGGAGCGACGGTGCTCAAGGCGGACGGGACGGCATGGGCCTGCACGTTCGTCGACACCTTCGACGGGCTGAAGCTCAACCCGGCCAAGTGGGCCGTCCAGGACACCGCCACGACCGGGTTCCGGGTGGGCGACACCTGCTTCAAGGCCGGCCAGGGCGTCACGGTCGGCGGCGGAACGCTGCGGCTCACCGTGCAGCGGCGCACGCCGTTCTCGTGCCAGAGCCTGCTGGGTGACCTGCTCGGCAAGGCGAGCTACACCGGGGGAGCGGTCTCGAGCTGGGGAAGGTTCGACAAGGCGTACGGGCGCTTCGAGACCCGGATGAAGTTCCCGGCGTACACGGGCCCGGGCCTGCACGGCGGGTTCTGGATGAACCCCAAGGTCCGCACCTACGGCCTCTGGCCGGCCTCGGGCGAGATCGACGTGGCCGAGTTCTTCTCGGGCGTCTCGCAGAACATCTACCCGTCGCTGCACTACACCGGCAGCACGCGCAACGACTCCGGCTTCAACTGCCCCGTCTCGCGCGTCGACCAGTTCCACACGTACGCCGTGGAGTGGAGCCCGACGCAGATGGACTTCTCCTACGACGGACAGGTCTGCTTCAGCCGCACCTGGGCGCCGCTGGACCTCCTGGCTCCGGCGCCGTTCGACCGGTCGTTCGTCCTCGCGCTGACGGCGTCGACGGGCATGGGCACCAACGCCCCGACGTCCGCCGTGCCGAACGCGAACGTCACCCAGGTCGACTACGTGAAGGTCTGGAGCTGACCAGCATGTGACCCAGATCACGGCTTGTGCGTCCGTTTGTATGGGAGCCTGACCGCTGCCTGTCGACGGGATGGCAGGCGGCTGTTCGGCACGGATGGGGGTCCGTTGCCCGGATGGCGGTGCGGGTCCGTCCATCGGGGGACAGGTCGCGGCGCGTGCCTTCGTTCACTCCATCTCGCGGGCGCGGGGTCCGTGATGGAGCTGGCTGAGGAGACACCTTCATGTCGGTTCGACATACCGCTCGGGCGCGCTGGGCTGCTGCGACGGTGCTGTTCGCGGCGCTGGGCGTGGTCCCGGCGACCGGGCCCGCCGCGGATGCTGCCGGTGACGCCTGCGGCGCCACCATGCTCAAGGCGGACGGCACGGCCTGGTCGTGTTCGTTCTCCGACGACTTCAACGGCGCCACGCTCGACACGACGCGCTGGGTGCCGGCCGAGACGGGCGACAACGGCTACCGCGTCGGGATGACCTGCTTCGACCCTGAGCACAACATCAAGGTCGCGGACGGCGAGCTGCACCTCACGGTCTCGAAGCGCGTGGCGGGCCAGTGCAGCGGTGTCACGTCGATGACGGCGCAGTACGTCGGTGCCGCGCTCTCGACCTGGGGCAACTTCGCCCAGACCTACGGTCGGTGGGAAGTGCGGATGCGCTACCCGACCCAGGACGTGCGCGGACTGTGGGGTGGCTTCTGGGCCAACCCGCGCGACCGGGACTACGGCCGCTGGCCCGCGTCTGGCGAGATCGACGTCGCTGAGTGGATGTCCGGCATGCCGGACCAGGTCGTCCCGACGCTCCACTACACCGGCTCGACGACCGAGGACACGGGCTGGGACTGCGGAGTACCCGACCTGACGACGTTCCACACGTATGCGGTGGAGTGGTCGCCGCAGGAGATGCGCTTCTACTACGACGGATCGCTGTGCTTCACCCGGTCGTGGGATCCGACGAGCCTCCGGATCCAGCCGCCTGAGCCGTTCGACAAGCCGTTCGTTCCCTCGCTGCTGGCGACGGCCGGTCAGTCCTGGAACTCGCCGCCGCTCGGCAAGACCTCGGGCGGCACGTTCGACGTCGACTACGTGCACATCTGGCGCTGAGCGAAGTTTCTCCAGAAATGTGCGTCATGACACAGTCCACCCGACGTTTCTGGAGTGACCGGTCAGCACGGAGTGGGGGCTCCCTGGCCGGTCGGCAGCGATCGGGCGCTGGCACCAGTCCACCAGCGAGATCGCGCCAGCAGGCACGGTCCGGGAGGGCCTCGTCCGAGGCCGCGAATGAAGGAATCTGCACATGGTGAATGTCCTGCGCAAGCCGGCCGGACGGGCCGCCGCGCTCGTCCTCGTGGCGGCTGCCGTTGCCGTTCCTCTGTCTGCCGGTACGGCTGACGCCCGGTCGGGCGGCGGTTCCTACTACGGCTCCTACGGCGGCAACGGGGGAGGCGGCGGTCGCGGACACGGCGGCGGTGGCAGCACCAGCCCGACGGACGCGTGTGGTGCCGTCCTGGCGAAGCCGAGCGGCGGGTCGTGGTCGTGCTCGTTCGTCGACGACTTCGACGGAACGTCGCTGGACACCACCAAGTGGGTCGCGCAGAACTCGGCGCTGAGCTCGTTCACGGTCGGCGCGACGTGCTTCGTGGCCGGCGAGGGCTACGACGTCTCCGGTGGCGCGCTGAAGCTCACCGTGACCAAGAAGGACCCGTTCGCGTGCAACACGCCGTGGGGCGCTCGCACCGCGTCGTACACCGGTGGCGCGGTCTCGACGTACGGCAAGTTCTCGCAGGCCTACGGCCGTTTCGAGGCGCGGATCGCGTTCCCGGGGCACACGGACGCGGGCCTGCACGGCGGCTTCTGGATGAACCCGCAGAACAAGGTCTACGGCGCCTGGCCGGCCTCGGGCGAGATCGACGTCGCCGAGTGGTTCTCCGGCGTTGCCGACCACGTCTTCCCGACCCTGCACTACACCGGCAGCACCTCGGCCGACACCGGTTGGAACTGCGTCGTCGGTGACGTGAGCACCTATCACACGTACGCCGTGGAGTGGTCGCGGTCGAAGATGGACTTCCTCTTCGACGGGCAGCTCTGCTTCTCCCGTTCCTGGGCTCCGACCGATGTCCAGGCCCCCGCGCCGTTCGACCAGCCGTTCACCGCGTCGCTGCTCGCGGCTGCGGGTCAGGGCACCAACAGCCCGACCGACACCATGCCGGCGCAGGCGACGACCCTCGTCGACTACGTCAAGGTCTGGAGCTGACCGGATCAGGTTCACTCAACGGCGCCGCCGCATCCCTGTCGGGTGCGGCGGCGCCGTGTTTCCCGGACACGCATGACCAGCATGTGACCGATGCGGTGGACGGCAGCGCGATCTTCTGGAAACCTCCACTCGGCGTTTCGTGATGGGGGTCACGGCTGACGCATCGTTGCCGCGCTCGGGGCGGAATCCACATGGGGCTTCGAAGGGATTCCACGACCAATGTCTCGTCTTGCGCACTTTCGCGCGCGCACGCTCGCCGCACTCGCTCTGACGGGGTCGCTCTGCATCGCGCCCGCCGTCATGCCGGCGTCGGATGGCGCCACGGCGACCTATGACGCGTGCGGCGCGATCCTGGTGAAGCAGTCGGGCGAGAACTGGTCGTGCAGCTTCGTCGACAACTTCTCCGGCACGCGGCTGGACACCACCAAGTGGGTGGTGCAGGACAGCTCGGTCTCCGGATTCATGATGAACAACGCCTGCTTCGACGCGGCCCAGAACCACGCGCTCGGTGGCGGCTTCCTGAAGCTCTCCGTCACCCGCAAGCCGGCCTTCAACTGCGACCTCCCGTATGGCACGCGCGGCACGCAGTACATGGGCGGCGGCATCTCGACGTACGGCAAGTTCTCGCAGGCCTACGGCCGTTTCGAGGCGCGGATCGCGTTCCCGGGGCACACGGACGCGGGCCTGCACGGCGGCTTCTGGATGAACCCGCAGAACAAGGTCTACGGCGCCTGGCCGGCCTCGGGCGAGATCGACGTCGCCGAGTGGTTCTCCGGCGTTGCCGACCACGTCTTCCCGACCCTGCACTACACCGGCAGCACCTCGGCCGACACCGGTTGGAACTGCGTCGTCGGTGACGTGAGCACCTATCACACGTACGCCGTGGAGTGGTCGCGGTCGAAGATGGACTTCCTCTTCGACGGGCAGCTCTGCTTCTCCCGTTCCTGGGCTCCGACCGATGTCCAGGCCCCCGCGCCGTTCGACCAGCCGTTCACCGCGTCGCTGCTCGCGGCTGCGGGTCAGGGCACCAACAGCCCGACCGACAC
>NZ_SJZJ01000030.1 GCF_004337475.1 Nocardioides jejuensis
CATCGGGTGACGGCCCTCGCGGAAACCTGCGGAGGAATCCGCTGTGATCAGCGGGTTTCCTTGTGCGCGGTGTGCTTGCGGCAACGCGGGCAGAACTTGTTCAGCTCAATGCGGTCGGGGTCGTTGCGGCGGTTCTTCTTGGTGATGTAGTTGCGCTCCTTGCAGTCCACGCAGGCAAGCGTGATCTTCGGGCGAACGTCGCTGCTCTTGCTGGCCACTGGAGAATCCTTTAGGTCTGGGGTGTTGCAGTGAAACGGTTGGTAGCGGGGGCGGGGATCGAACCCGCGACCTCACGATTATGAGTCGTGCGCTCTAACCACCTGAGCTACCCCGCCACGGAGTGGGTGGACCCGCCGGGGCGGGCTCCCATCTCAGAGCCCCCTGTCCGGATTGAACGGACGACCCCTTCCTTACCATGGAAGTGCTCTACCACTGAGCTAAGGGGGCAACGAGGGAGAACATTACCGATCCCCGTCCGGCGCGCAAAATCGGGTCGGTTTGATGCGCCTCACACTGGGTTTCGACGGCGACTTTCCGCACGCCTCGGCCCCAGTTTCGGTGACCGTTGGGCCGCGCGAGCACCCGTTCAGGTGCGACGCAGCAACCGCGGCTTGGCTCCGTCCTGCACCGGCGCCCAGTCGCACATGCGAAGGGACACGCCGTGCCGCACGGCATCCGCGGCGCGTCCTCTCGCACGTGCGACTCCCCGCAGGGGCGGCCACATCGCTCACCAGCGAGCGACGACGTAGGTCAGCCCGAAGGGGTCACTGCGGTGGGTCAGCGAACCGCCGTGCAGGCGGGGCTCCAGACGGGCAGCGACCGGCCAGGTGTGGCGCCCGGTCACCATCAGCTCGAACGCCTCGGGAGCCTGCGCGAGCGAGGCAAGGGCATTCCGGTCGGCAGCGGCAAGCGCGGCGGCAACGGCGTCGTCGTACGCAAAGGAGCGCTCGTCGATGTGCCCCGGCGCGCCCTGCGACCGCGCCGCAGCGCCGTCACCGAGGACGACGAGCGCCGTCCGGACGCCCGGATCAAGCAGCCCGCGGAAGTCTGCCTCGCCGTCGGTGCACTCGACGTACGTCGCGGGGAGGTCGACGCCGGCAAGCTCGAGCAGGTGCTCGCCGACCTGCTCGGCCAGGGATCTCGGGGCCCCGTGCAGCGGTCGCGTGCGGGACGGGTCGTGCCAGTCGCCGGGCGCCTCGCGGCCGCCGACGGGGCAGAGCGCGACCACCTGCTCCGCACCACGACAGGCCTCGCGGACCGCGTCGACCGCCGCGTCCCGCAGCTCCGCGACCGGGTCGGCCTGCCCCGACAGGTGCCGGAAGAAGAGCGGCGTCATCGGCACGAACGCCGCGCCGGTCACGCCCGTCGCCCCCGTCACGCCAGCGCCCGCGTCGTACGGGCGGGCGGGCGGATGCCGCGGATCGAGGCGACCATGTCCAGCACCTGCCGCGTCTCCACCACCTCGTGCACGCGGTAGACCCGGGCTCCGTGCCAGGCGCTGATCGCGGTCGCCGCGAGCGTGCCGGTCAGCCGCTGCTCGGTCGGCAGGTCGAGGGTCTCCCCCACGAAGTCCTTGTTGGAGAGCGAGACCAGCACCGGCCAGCCGGTCGCCGTCATCTCGTCGAGGCGGCGGGTGATCTCGAGCGAGTGCCAGGTGGTCTTCTCGAAGTCATGCGCCGGGTCGATCAGCAGCGACTCGCGCGCGACGCCCGCAGCGAGGGCCCGGTTGGCGAGGGCGACGGTGTCGTCGATCGCAGCACGTACGACGTCGGCGTAGCTCACGCGGTGTGGAGGCTGTCGGGGCGTCGCACCGTTCGTGTGCGTGCAGACGTACGCCGCGCCGTGGCGCGCCGCGACCTCCAGGAGCTGGGGGTCGTAGCCACCCCAGGCATCGTTGAGCAGGTCGGCACCCGCGGCACAGACCGCCTCGCCGACCTCATGGCGCCAGGTGTCGACGGAGATGACCACGTCGGGGAACTCCTCGCGCACCCGGGCCACGAAGCCCACGGTGCGCCGCAGCTCCTCGTCGAGGTCCACGACGTCACCGGGGCCGGCCTTCACCCCGCCGATGTCGACGATCTCGGCGCCCTGGTCGACGACCTGGCGCACGCGGTCGAGCGCTGCGTCCTCGGCGTACGTCGCGCCCTTGTCGTAGAAGGAGTCGCGGGTGCGGTTGACGATCGCCATCACCAGCAGGCGGTCGTCGGAGAAGGTGTGGCGGCCGAGCGTGAGCACGGTCCCAACCTAGCGGGCAGCCCGAATGCTCAGTCCTGGATGCGGGCGAACGGCTGGGCCTGCTCGAGCTCGTAGGCGAGGCTGAGCAGGCGCGCCTCGTGCCCGCTGCCGGCCGAGAAGAGCATGCCGGCGGGCAGGCCCGCAGCGGTCTGCGCGAGCGGGAGCGAGATGGACGGGTCGCCGGTGGCGTTCTGCAGCGGCGTGAAGGCGACCCAGTCCATCAGCCGCTCGATGATCGTCTCGAACGGCTGGCCCGGGTCGAGGTGGCCGATGCGCGGGGTCTCGTGCGCCACCGTCGGCGTGAGGACGACGTCGTACTGCCGGAAGAGGGCGGCCGAGGCGCGCTGGGAGCGGGCCAGCCGGGCGATCGCGAGCGGCAGCTTGGGGAGGTTGCGCTGGCCGTGGCGGGCCAGTCCGTGCGTCAGGTTGTCGTAGCGGCTGATGTCGGCGCCCTTGCCGAACTGCAGCTTCGAGGTGCGCACGATCGCTGTCGCCAGGAAGGCCCAATAGAGGAGGAAGTCGTCCGAGAAGGAGTCCGGCACCGGGTGGTCGATCTCCTCGACCCGGTGGCCCAGACCCTCGAGCAGGGCAGCCGTCTTGAGGGTGAGCTCGCGCATCTCCGGGCTTGCTTCCCGCCCGACCGAGGTGGTCACGACCGCGACCTTGAGACGCTCGGCGGCCGGACCGGTCACGTCGCCGATCGGCCGGAGACGCCGGGCCGGCGCGTGGAGCTCGATCTCCCGCAGGAACGCCGCGGTGTCGCGCACCGAGCGGGTGACGACGCCGTCCGCGACGATGCGCACCGGCATGTGGCGCATCATCGCGTCCTGCGGGGTGCGGTTGCGGGTCGGCTTGAGACCGACCAGGCCACAGCTGGCGGCCGGGATCCGGATCGAGCCGCCGCCGTCGTTGGCATGCGCGAGCGGGAGCGCGCCCGCGGCGACGAACGCCGCCGATCCGCTGCTGCTCGCGCCCGCCGTGCGGTCGGTGTCCCACGGGTTGCGGACCGGACCGAGGCGCGGGTGCTCGCACGAGGCACTGAAGCCGAACTCACTGAGCCGGCTCTTGCCGATCGGGTTGAGGCCGACGGCACGCAGGGCGCGGACCCACTCGCCGTCTGCCTTCTTCGGGACCGCCGGGAAGGCATCGGTGCCGTGCCGCGTCGGCATGCCGGCGACGTCGACGTTGTCCTTGGCGAGCATGGGCAGGCCGCTGAAGAAGCCACCCGTGACCCGCGGCCGCTCGTCGTACGCCGCATGGGCGAGGCCGCCGAGCGCCGGGTCGACCGTCTCGATGCGGGCCGCGACGGCGGCGCTGAGCTCCTGCGGGCTCACCTCCCCGCTGCGCAGCAGGTCGACCAGGCCGACCGCGTCGTGATCGGCCAGGACGTCATCAGTGAACGCGTGCACACGAGCCATGGCCCGACATTAGCGGCCCGCGCGCCCTCGATATGACTCGGGAGTCATACCAATTCGGCGTGCATTCACAGCAAGATCAGGATGATCGGCGTGAGGACGCTGACGAGCAGCGCAGTGAGCCCCATCGCCAGCCCCGAGAAGGCACCCTCGGTCGGGTGCTCACGCAGCGCGCGGGAGGTGCCGATGCCGTGGCTGCTGGCGCCGATCGCCAGACCCCGGGCGCGACGGTCGCGGATCCGGGCGAGGTTCAGCACGGCCGGGGCGGCGACGGCACTGATGATGCCGGTGACGATCGCGAGGACCGCCGTCAGCGCCGGCAGGCCGCCGATCGAGGTGGAGACCGCCAGGCTGACCGGGGTCGTGGCCGACTTGGGCGCCATCGTCAGCTCGAGCAGGTGGTCACCGCCGAGGACGCGCACGGCGAGGACACCGGTCACGATGCCCACGACCGCACCGAGCGGCAGCGCGACCACCATCGGCAGGAACATCCGGCCGAGGTGGTGGGCCTGCCGGTGCAGTGGCACGGCGAGAGCGACCGTGGCCGGTCCGAGGAAGAAGCCGATGATGCTCCCGCCGACGAGGTAGTCGTCATAGGAGATGTCGAGCACCCACAGCGTCGTGCCGATGACGACCAGCGCGACGAGCACCGGCTGGGCGACCGCCTTCCACGCCACCGGCACGCGCTGCTGCAGCTCGAGGCCGAGGCGGTAGCCCATCAGGGTGAGGAAGAGGCCGAGCAGCGGCGAGGTGCGCAGCCAGTCCAGGGCGTCGCTCATCGACGCACCCCCTCGGCGTCGCGACCGAGCAGCAGCGTCGTCACCCAGCCCACGACGAGCAGGACCGCGAGCCACGACACCACCAGCGCGCCGACGATCGGCACCGGGTGGTCACCGACGACGTGCAGGAGGGTGATGACGCCGACGCCGGCCGGGATGAAGAGCAGCTGGAGGTGCTTGAGCAGGCCGTCAGCCGCCCGGAAGAGGTTGGCGCTCGCCGGAGGCTTGCGGAGCTGCAGGACCACGAAGAGCAGGACCATGCCCACCACCGGCCCCGGGATGGTCAGGTCGAGGCTGCGCACGACGACCTCGCCGACGAGCTGGAAACCGAGCAGCCAGAGCAGGCCGTTGATCACGCGACCGACTCCCGGGGCTCCCGCGCCACACACCCGTCGAGGTGGTCGTTGACCAGCCCGAGCGCCTGCATGAGTGCATACATCGTGGTCGGACCGACGAACGTGAAGCCGCGCTTCTTCAGCGCCTTGCTCAGTGCGAGCGACTCGGGTGTCTGGCCGGGCACCTCGGCGTACGACGTGGGGGCGGGCCGCGCCTCCGGGGCGAAGGAGGCGACGAAGCGCGCGAACTCGCCGGGACCCTCGCTGTCACGGAAGGCGAGGATCGCGCGGGCGTTGGTGATCGTGGCGTCGATCTTCGCCCGGTTGCGCACGATGCCGGCGTCCTCCAGGAGACGGGACCGCTCGGCCTCGCCGAATGCAGCAACGCGATAGGGGTCGAAGCCCGCGAAGGCCTCACGGAAGCCCGGCCGCTTGCGCAGGATGATCGCCCAGGACAGCCCGGACTGGAACGCCTCCAGCGTCAGTCGCTCGAAGACGATCCGGTCGACGTCAGGACCGGCGGGAAACCGGCCCCACTCGGTGTCGTGATACGCCCGCATCTCCCCCGCGCCGGCCCACGCGCAGCGGAGCTCACCGTCGTCGCCCAGCACGAGGCCGCTCTGCACCTGGTCCGTCATGGCGGACATCCTCCCCTACCCCACTGACACCGCAGTCTTGACACGAATGCGTTAGTCATGACTAACGTATTTCCATGACCGACGCCTTCAGCGCTGCAGCGGAGCCCACGCGGCGCCGCATCCTGCAGTTGCTGGCGGCGTCCCCGCGGACGGTCAACGAGATCGCCGCGGAGTTCACCTCGACGCGCTCCGCCATCTCCCAGCACCTGCTCCTGCTGGCCGCGGTCGGGCTCGTCGAGGCGGAGAAGGTCGGCCGCAACCGGATCTACCGCGTGCAGCCCGACGGCCTCCGCCGACTCCAGGCCGAGATCGACCGGTTCTGGACCCACGAGCTCGACCTCCTGGTCGCAGACGCACACACCCTCGCCGCCTCGCGGCCCACCTCGCACTCAGCCACAGACAAGGACTCCCGATGACCACCTTCACCAAGACCGTCACCCTGCCCGTCTCGCCGGACGACGCCTTCGCGCTGGTCACCCAGCCCGAGCGCCTGCGCCGCTGGCAGACCGTGTCGGCGTACGTCGACCTGCGCGCGGGCGGCGAGTACCGCTGGACCGTCACCCCCGGACATCTCGCCGGCGGCACGTTCCGCGAGGTCGAGTCCGGCAAGCGCGTGGTCTTCGGCTGGGGCTGGGACGGCAACGCCGACCTGCCGTACGACGCCTCGACCGTCACCATCACGATCGACCCGGTCGAGGGGGGCTCTCAGGTGACGCTGACCCACGAGGGCCTGAACGAGCAGCAGGCGGCCATGCACGCCGAGGGCTGGAACCACTACTTCGAGCGCCTCGAGAAGGTTGCCGCCACCGGCGACGCGGGTCAGGACGAGTGGGCCTGGGCTCCGGAGAACCTCGACCCGATGACCGCCGCCGAGGCCACCCTCGCTGTGCTCCAGCCCATCCTCCGTGCGCTGACCAACGACGACAAGGTCAAGCAGACGCCGTGCACCGAGTTCACCTGCCACGAGCTGGCGGAGCACCTCTTCGGCTCGATGACGACGCTCGGAAAGTTCGCCGGTGTCGAGATCACCGTTCCCGAGCAGGGTCCGCTCGAGAACAAGGTCTCCGTCATGGCCGACCAGGCGATCACCGCCTGGCGTGCCTACGAGGGCGAGGAGGTCGTCGGCGGCGGGCTGCCGGCGTACGTCGCGCAGATGATCTTCTCGATCGAGTTCCTGCTGCACGCGTGGGACTTCGCGCAGGCGACGGGCCAGACCGTCAAGGTCTCCGACGAGCTGGTCGAGTTCGTCGCGACGTCCGCCAAGCCGATCGTCGACGGCGGGCGCGAGCGGGGCTCCTTCGGCCCCGAGGTCGCCGCCCCGGAGGACGCCTCCCTGCTCGACGCGTTCGCGGCGTTCGCCGGCCGTACGCCGATCGCCTCCTGACCGCGCCCCACCATCCGGAAGGATCACCGCCATGAAGATGCCCAAGGCCACCGATGAGATGAAGCAGGACTTCCGCGACCTCGTCGAGCCGCTGACGGTCGAGAACCCCGAGGTCGTCGTGAAGCCGATGTTCGGCCAGCTCGGCGCGTTCGTGAACGGCAACATGTTCGCTGGCCTCTTCGCCCCGACGGTCGGCGTCAAGCTCGACGCCGAGGGCATGGACGAGCTGGCCGCGGCGGGCGGTGGCCCGTTCGGTCCTGCCGAGCGGCCGATGGGCGGCTACCTGACGCTGCCCGACACCCTGTCGGCCGACGAGCGGGCGGCGTGGCTCCAGCGCGCCGTCCTCCACGTCGGCGCCATGCCTCCCAAGGCTCCGAAGAAGAAGTGAAGGAAGAACAGATGAGCAACGACCAGATGGCCTTCGACGGCAAGTGCGCCTTCGCGGTCTCCGTCGGCGGCGCCACCAAGGCCCCCGACGCCAACCCGAAGTACTTCGTGGCCAAGGACGGCGTCACCTACGGCTTCCTCGGCATCGTCCCGAAGGTGCTCTTCCAGCTGATCCCCGGCTCGGCGAAGCGCGCCGACCGCCTGTGGGCGAAGCTCCAGGCCGCCTGACCTAGGCCCCTGCCGAGCGCCGGTCCGCTGATGCGGGCCGGCGCTCGGTCATTTCAGGCGCGCGGCTTGAGGCGCAGGTTCGGCAGCGGCGGCGCCGGGATCGGCGGCGTGTGGTCACCAGCGACCACACCGAAACGACCCGGCGCCACGTCCTGGCTGTCGGCGAGGACAGCGCCCTCGCTCGTGATCTGCGCCTGCCACTCGTCGCGGTAGGCGGCCACGTCGTCGTGACTGCGCCCGATGAAGTTCCACCACATCACCAGCTGCTCCCCGAACGGCGGGCCGCCCAGCAGCACCAGGAGCGCGTCCTCGTGCGCGGTGATCTCGAGCGTCGTGCAGCCGGGAGCCAGGTAGCCCAGCTCGGCCGGCTTCAGCTCCTGGCCCGCGAAGGTCACCACGCCGTGGTCCACCAGCACCCCGTGCTCGTACGACCCGTCGACGTCGATGGTGAGCGTGGTGCCGGCCGCGAGGCGCAGCTCGGCGCCCAGCACCGGGAACGGGAACGCGACGGGCGAGGCCGACCCGAGCAGCGAGCCGAGGAAGACGCTGGCCGACCAGCCCTCCCCCGCCACCGGCGCGGGCGCGTAGTGCTCGAAGGACGGCGGGATGTCACGCGCGGCGTCCGGCAGCGCCAGCCACAGCTGTACGCCGTGCAGCACCGTCGTCGCAGCGGTGGAGATCTCCGAGTGGCTGATGCCGTGCCCGGCGGTCATCAGGTTGACCTCGCGCGGGCGGACCATCGCCACCGTGCCGATCGAGTCGCGGTGCTCGACCTCTCCGGTGAAGAGCCAGCTGACCGTCGCGAGGCCCGTGTGCGGGTGCGGGGTCACGACCATGCCGCCGCTCTCGGCCACCGGGTCCGGGCCGTAGTGGTCGGCGAAGCACCAGGCGCCGATCAGCGTGCGCTCCCGCGACGGGAGGGTGCGGCGTACGTTCATCGCGCGGGGGCCGCCCAGCGGCACGTCGCGGGGCACGAGCACCGTGACGCCCGTGCTGCTCCCCTCCCCTGCCTGACCACAGAGGACCTCAGCCGGTTCGCGCTCGGTGTTGCTCATGACACCAGCCTGCCACGCACTGCCGGCCGCTGCCGGGCATGTCGGGCGTCACGGCAGGGCGACATACGGGGGCCACCCGCGGATCACGGTCCGTTCATGGACGCGCGGCATCGTGCACGGCATGCGCATCGCCCAGCTGGCCAACTTCATCGGCCCCGCGTCCGGGGGCATGAAGACGGCGGTCGCCGCTCTCGGGGCCGGGTACGTCGCCGCCGGGGCGTCACGCCTGCTGGTCGTCCCCGGCCCGACCGACGCACGCGAGGAGACCGCCGAAGGGACCGTCGTGCAGCTCCGGGCGCCGAAGGTCGGCGGCGGCTACCGCCTGATCGTCGAGCCCTGGCGGGTGATCGACGCGCTCGAGGAGTTCGGCCCGACCTCGGTCGAGATCAACGACAAGTCCACGCTGCTGCCGGTCGCCCGCTGGGCGCGCCGCAACGACGTCGCCTCGATCCTGTTCAGCCACGAGCGCCTCGACGACATGCTCGCCATGCGCACCGGCCTCGACACCTCCGTGAAGCTCTCCATCGGCTTGTGGAACCACGTGCTGGTACGCCAGTTCGACGCGATCGTGGTCACCTCGCGCTACGCGCGACGGGAGTTCTCCGCAGCGGCGTCGGCGGTCGACACCCCGATCGTCCAGGTGCCGCTCGGGGTCGACCTGGAGACGTTCCGTCCGGCCGCGAGCGCGGATCCACACCCGCGCCCCACCAGCTCTCATGAGCCACTGCGCCTGGTCCACGTGGGCCGGCTCTCCCGCGAGAAGTCGCCGCACCTTGCGGTCGCCACCGCGGTCGAGCTGCACCGGCGCGGCGTACCCGTCACTCTCGACGTCTACGGCACCGGCCCGCACCTCCACGAGCTCGAGGAGATCGCGGCCGGCGCGCCCGTCACGTTCCACGGCCACGTCGCCGGGCGGGCCGAGCTGGCGTCGCGCATCGCCGCCGCTGACGTGGCGCTGAGCGTGTGCCCGGGCGAGACCTTCGGTCTCGCGGTGCTCGAGGCACTCGCGTGCGGCACCCCCGTCGTCACCGCCCGCACGGGCGGCGCCAGCGAGCTGATCGACGCCGCCTCCGGCGCGTGGGGCGACGACAACCCCGCGTCCCTGGCCGACGCCGTCCTGCGGGTCGCGGCACGCGACGTCACCACCCGGCGTACGGCGGCGCGGGCGCGGGCCGAGCTCTTCCCGTGGTCGGCCGCCGTCGAGGGCATGCTCGACGTGCACGCACGGGTCACGCACCCGCTCCCGTTAGCCGCGACGCGCTGACCGGACGCTCTGCGGCACACCCGTGCCGCCAACGGGCGGGTTTCACGACGGGGGTCTTGGTGTGACTGCGACACGCGTGTGCCGCACTCACACCAAGACCCCTTCCTCGACTCGACCCCGTTTGGCAGCACACCCGTGCCGCCAGCGAGCTCAGCCGAGCACGTCGTCCAGCGGGGTCGCCGCGAGACCATGGGCCGCGGCGACCGGCGCGTAGACCAGCGCGCCGTCGTGCGTGTGGAGGCCCTTCGCCAGCGCCGGATCCGCGCGGCACGCGGCCTGCCAGCCGCGGTCGGCGAGAGCCACGGCGTACGGCAGGGTGACGTTGGTCAGCGCGTACGTCGAGGTGCGCGGCACCGCGCCCGGCATGTTGGCGACGCAGTAGAAGATCGAGCCGTGCACCTGGTACGTCGGGTCGGCGTGCGTCGTCGGACGCGAGTCCTCGAAGCAACCGCCCTGGTCGATGGCGATGTCGACGAGCACCGAGCCGGGCTTCATCTGCGCCACCAGCTCGTTGCTGACCAGCTTGGGCGCAGCGGCTCCCGGGATCAGCACCGCGCCGATCACCAGGTCCGCCTCGCGCACCTGCTCCTCGATCACCAGCCGCGACGACGCGAGGCCGTGCACGCGGTTGTTGTAGCGCCAGAACGACATCCGCAGCTTGTCGAGGTCGTTGTCGATCAGGGTGACGTCGGCGCCCATGCCAAGCGCGATGTTGGCGGCGTTCTGCCCCGAGACGCCGGCACCGATGATGACGACCTTGGCCTGCGCGACGCCACCGACACCGCCCATCAACACACCGCGGCCACCCTGCGACTCCATCAGCGCGTGCGCGCCGACCTGGGGCGCGAGACAGCCGGCCACCTCGGACATCGGGTAGAGCAGCGGCAGCCCGCCCGAGGGCAGCTGCACCGTCTCGTAGGCGATCGACGTGACCCCTCGTGCCATCAGCTCACGCGTTAGCGGCTCATCGGCAGCGAGGTGCAGGTAGGTGAAGAGCAGCAGCCCGGGCCGCAGGCGCGGGTACTCCGCCGCGATCGGCTCCTTCACCTTCAGCACCATGTCGGCGCCCCACGCGTCCTCGACCGAGCCGAGCGTCGCGCCGGCCGCGGCGTACTCCTCGTCGGGGATGGCGCTGCCGAGGCCGGCACCGCGTTCGACGACCACCGTGTGCCCGTGCGCCACCAGCTCGGTCACGCCGACCGGCGTGATGGCGACGCGGTACTCGTGGTTCTTGATCTCCTTGGGAACTCCCACCCTCATGGGAGCCAGCATGCTCAGGACCGGCGACCGACGGAAGGGTCGTGACCGAACCGTGCCTTCACGTTTCCGGGGCGTGGGCGCCGTGACCGATCAGTGACCAGACAGGTCACCGGACAGCAGGCAGCCAGTCCACCTCGGCGATGTGGCGGATCCGCTCGCGTCCGAAGCGCGACAGCATCAGGACCGCGGTCGCGAGGGCGACGTACATCGAGCCCATGATGATCAGGATCCACGCGCCGTGCAGCGAGGAGTCGAGCGGGGCGACCATGCCGCCGACGACCGAGATCGCCACGAAGACGACGGAGAACGCGCGGGGCAGGCGCATCGCCGCGACGAACGGGACGACCCAGAGCAGGTACCAGATGTGGACCACGGGCAGGGTCAGCAGGAAGCCGCCGACGAGCAGCGTCGTGCCCTCGAGCGCCTTGAGCCGGCTACCGGCGGGCCAGCGCAGTGCGACCCAGGCGACGAGCACCAGCGAGAGGACCGAGGCGACCTTGCGGAACGCGTCGGCGAACGTGTGCTGCTCGACCTCGAACCCCAGCAGGTGGCCGGCCTGGTCGAAGATCCCGCCGATGAATGTCGGCGGCGACAGCGGGGTGTAGACCGTGCCGGGCACGGACAGCGCGCTGACCCAGCCGAGTCCGAGTCCCCACGAGAAGCCGACGGCGGCGAGGACGACGACGGCGATGGCCCCGGCGATCCCGAGCCGCTTCACGCGCTCGAGCAGCGAGGCGCCGACCGGCAGGGACGCGAGCACGATCGGGATGCAGACGAGCCCGCCGGGCACCTTGACGCTGGCCGCGATCCCGCCGACCACGGCACCCCAGAGCCAGCCGCGCTCGACGCCGACGACCAGCGCAGCTGCCATCAGGCCGACCATGAGCAGGTCGTTGTGCAGCCCGCCAACGCCGTTCGCGATCATCAGCGGCGACGCGATCGCGACGGCGCTCGCCAGGGCCGGACGTACGCCGGACCAGACCGCGAGCTTCGGCACCGCCCAGGCGATCAGGGCCAGGCCGACGAGCGCCACGAGCCGGTCGCAGATGACGAGCGCCCACGGGTTCGTCGTGAAGCGCGAGGACAGGTCACCGAGGATCAGCGGCAGGGGCCCGTACGGCGTCAGCGTCTCCATCCAGCGCGGGTCGACCGCCTCGACGATCGGCCCCGCGAGCACGCCCGGGCCGTGCTCGTAGGGAGAGATGCCGAGGCGGGTCATCGTGCCCTGCGCGGCGTAGCTCCAGCCGTCCCGCGAGAAGAGCGGCGGCGCCACGAGCAGCGGCAGGGCCCACAGCACGGTCGCCTGGCGGACCAGCTCGAGGCCGCCCGGCCGGTCATCGCGGGCGAGCGTGCGGCAGAGCGAGAGCCAGGCAGCGGCGAGCATCCCGAGACCGGCAAGCACCACGACCAGCCCGGCCATGCGACCGGCCGTGTGCGTGCGCAGCGCGACGAGCTGCTCGCTGTCGAGCAGGAAGCTGGAGTCGGGCAGGGTCGACACCACCAGCCCTCCGAGGAGGACCAGGACGGAACCGGCGAGGCCACGAGTCAGCACACGCGGACCGTACGAGCGCCGTCGGGCCGGGACCTTACGTGAGCGTGAACGACACTCCAACAGGCGATCACGGTGGCCGTGGGCTCGCTCACGCAGCGCGGACACGCCACGCCCCCACGGCCTTCGCCACGATCAGGGGGTTGCCGGCAGGCATGGGGACGATGACCAGTCCCCCGAGCAGGACGAGCACGGGCCCCGTCGTTCCACGGATCAGCACGGCGCGCACGCTAGGCCGCGCGACGTGACGGGACCGTGAACGCCGTCAGTGGCTGGTGAATCCCAGGTGCGCGGCGGGCGTCCCCGCCCGCATGGCCTCGAGCTCGTCCGGGTGGTGGCGGTGCATGTGCGCGATCGCCCGGCGCCGGTAGCGCAGGATCTGGATGCTGCCCAGGGCCCAAACGACGTACTGGACGGAGAGGGCGACGCGGAAGTCCGCCAGGTCGTACGCCGACGGGCCGGCCGGCTCGCGCAGGTCCAGCACCACGCCCACCAGCCACAGGGTGAGCAGCGACGCGGTGAAGCCGCCGATGTTGACCAGGCCGTTGGCCCGCCCGACGGCCTGCACCGGCGCCAGCGTGCGGGCCAGCTCGAAGCCGACCATCGAGGCGGGACCGCCGGTCGCGATGACGCAGACCAGCACGACCAGCAGCCACAGCGGTGCCTGTCCCGGCCAGAGCAGCACGACCGCCCAGGCCAGGGCGCTTGCCGCGACCACGACCAGCACGACCTGCGAGCGGCGGAACGGGTGCCGCGTGACGATCCGGCCGAGGACGGGGCCGGCGATGACGATCCAGCCGGTCATCAGCATCAGCAGCGCACTGGCGGTGCTGCGACTCAGCCCCTCGCCGGAGACGAGGAAGGGGAAGCCCCAGAGCAGCGAGAAGACCGTCGCCCCGAACTGGGAGGTGAAGTGCGACCACATGCCCAGACGTGTGGTCGGGTGCGCCCAGATCACCCGCAGGCTACGGGCGAGGGCACGCAGCTTGGTGACCTCGTGCGCGGCGTCGCGATAGGGCGAGTCCTTGACCAGCAACGCGACCGCGACCATCACGACCAGACCGACGGTCGAGAAGCCCGCGAACGCCCTGGTCCAGCCGAGCCCGTGCAGCGCCATGCTGAGCGGCGCAGCCGCGACGATCGCGCCGACCTGCCCGAGCTGTCCGGTCAGCTGGGCGACCATCGGTGCCTGCCGGACCAGGAACCAGACCGCCACCAGGCGCAGCACCGACACGAAGATCATCGCGTCACCCGCACCGATCACCGCACGGGTGGCGAGCGCCGCCGTGAACGTGTCCGTGAAGGCGAACGCCAGCTGCCCCGCGGTCATCAGGGCGAGTCCGGCGAGGATCATCCGGCGCGAGCCGAACCGGTCGAGCAGGACGCCGACGGGGATCTGCATGCCGGCGTACACCGCGAGCTGGAGGACCGTGAACGCGGCAAGCTGGCTCGCCGAGATGTCGAAGCGGTCCGCCGCGATCAGCCCGGCGACACCGAGGGAGCTGCGGTGGAAGATCGCCACGCCGTACGCCGAGAGCGCGGCCGCCCAGATCGCCCAGGCGCGCCGGCGCCCGATGTCATGCATCAGCTCACGTTCGCGCTCCCGCGGGGATTCCTCCACGCATCGAGCATGCCAGCGTCAGTCGACCTCGGAGCGACAGCCCCGCATCGCGGAGGAGACGAGATCCGCCCAGACCACCTTCGCGCTGCGCGTCGGATGGACGCCGTCGACCAGCTGTCCGGTGTGGTCCGCCGCCCAGGTGCGCCAGTCGGCGACACAGACGCCTATGCCGTCGGAGCTGTCCGAGGCGAGACTGCGCATCGCGTCGGCGTACTCGCCGGTGCGGGTGAAGGCGTAGCGACCGGTCGAGCGCGGGTGCTTCGCCGCCGCCGAGCGGAACGGTGTCACGAACTCCACCTGGGCGCGCGGCACCAGCGCCCGGACCCGCTCGTAGTCGGCGGCCTCCCAGGCGGTCGACCAGTTGGTGCCGAGCTCGACGACGAGCTGGGCCGGCGCGCGGCCCTTGCGCTGCTCCCAGTCACGGATCAGCGGCAGCAGCCGGTCGACGTTGCGCCCCTCGACGGCGTCCACGATCCAGTGCGGGTGCAGCGCCTTGAGCTGCTCGCGGCTGCGATGCGCGATCGAGTCGCCGAGCACCAGCGTGTACGACGGCGGCGCGCTGCGGGCGTGGGCGGTGACGGCCCGCACGGTGTGCGTCGGGGCAGGTGCGGCGGCTGCGGCGACCGGCGGGGTCGGTGCGCCAGCGAGCGCGACACCCGCGGCGACGGCCACGGCGGTGCACCCCGCTGCCACGCCCGCACAGACCTTCCGCATGCGGGGAGCGTAAGGGATGGAGACCGCCACACCCCGGAAAACAGTGAGGCCCCGCCGGAAACCGACGGGGCCTGTCTGTGGCAGGTGAAGGATTCGAACCTTCGAAGCTTTCGCGACGGATTTACAGTCCGCTCCCATTGGCCGCTCGGGCAACCTGCCGTGTTGAGCCCCGGGTATCCCCGGCGACAACGGGTGGAAGAATAGCGCAGCACCCGACCCCTAGCGAAAACGCCCGCACCCCTGGGCGCAGGAGGACCAAGGCCATGGCCGACTCGTCGTTCGACATCGTCAGCAAGATCGACCGCCAGGAGGTCGACAACGCGCTCGGCCAGACCGCGAAGGAGATCGCGACCCGCTACGACTTCCGCGGCACCAACGCGGAGATCAAGTGGAACGGCGAGCACGCGATCGAGATCCAGGCGTCTGCCGACGACCGCGCCAACGCGATCCTCGATGTCTTCAAGGGCAAGCTGATCAAGCGCAACCAGTCGCTCAAGATCGTCGACGCCTCCGAGCCGCGCCAGTCCGGTCAGCTCTCGAAGATCTCGATCACCCTCAAGGAGGGCATCTCCTCCGAGGACGCCAAGAAGGTCTCCAAGCTGATCCGCGACGAGGGCCCGAAGGGCGTCAAGGCGCAGATCCAGGGCGACGAGCTCCGCGTCTCCTCCAAGTCGCGCGACGACCTGCAGGCCGTGCAGCGGCTCGTGCAGGAGGCCGACTACGACTTCGCGGTGCAGTTCACCAACTACCGCTGACCGCGCCGGTGCATCGGTGGCAGCACTGCCACGGATGCACGGATACGCGAACGCCGCGCCCTCCCCAGCGGGAGGGCGCGGCGTTCGTGCGTGATCAGGCGACGGTCAGCGGGGTACCCACCGGCAGGCCGGCGGACGGCAGCGTGACCGCACCGGCGGCGGCCGAGAGCCACACGTGGCGCCCCGTGTCGACGCCGAGGTGTCGGGCCGCCGTGCGGGTGAGCGTCACGACGACCTCCTCCCCGGCGTCGGTCAGGACGGTCACGCGGACCTCGAAGCCGACACGCAGGACACGCGAGACGACACCCTCGATCGCACCGACCGCGGTCGGGGACGTCGTGAGCTCGATGTCGTGCGGGCGGATCAGCTGGCCACCGAGCGTGGTCGCCTCGCCGAGGAACGACATGACGAAGTCGGACGCCGGGGCGTCGTACAGCTCGTCGGGGGTGCCGACCTGCTCCACGCGACCCTGGTTGATGACGACGATCTCGTCGGCGACCTCGAGGGCCTCCTCCTGGTCGTGCGTGACGAAGACGGTGGTCACGTGGACCTCGTCGTGCAGGCGACGCAACCAGTCGCGGAGCTCCTTGCGGACCTTCGCGTCCAGCGCACCGAACGGCTCGTCCAGCAGCAGGACCGACGGCTCGACGGCGAGGGCCCGGGCCAGCGCGAGGCGCTGGCGCTGCCCACCGGAGAGCTGCGACGGCAGCCGGTCGGCGAACTGCGACAGGTGCACGAGCTCGAGGAGCTCGGCGACCCGCTGCTTCACCTCCGCCTTCGGGCGCTTGCGGATCTCCAGGCCGAACGCGACGTTCTTCGCCACGCTCATGTGCTTGAAGACCGCGTAGTGCTGGAAGACGAAGCCGACGTTGCGCTTCTGCGGCGGGAGGTGGGTCGCGTTGGTGCCCTCGATCTCGACCGAGCCGCTGTCGGCGTGGTCGAGGCCCGCGATGATGCGCAGCAGCGTGGACTTGCCGCCGCCGGAGGGGCCGAGGAGCGCGGTCAGCTGACCGGTCGGGAGGGACAGGTTGATGTTCTCGAGTGCCACGAAGTCCCCGAAGGACTTGTTGACACCGGTGATCTCGATGCTCATGGGATGGTCCTTCAGGAAGCCGTGTGCTTGGGGCGGAGGAGGGCGACGACGACGAGACACGCGACCGCGGCCGAGGCCAGCAGGAACGCCGTGGCGTACGCCGTCGGCTGGTCGAAGTTCTGGTACCGCTCCTCGACGATGAGCGTCGCGGTCTGGGTCTTGCCGACGATGTTGCCGGAGACCACCTTGACCGCGCCGTACTCGCCGAGGGAGCGGGCCAGCGACAGGACCACTCCGTAGATGACCGCCCACCGGATGCTCGGCAGGGTGATGCGCGTGAAGGTCTGGAACGAGTTCGCGCCCAGGCTGCGGGCCGCCCACTCCTGCTCGTCGCCGACCTCCTGGAGCGTCGGGACGACCTCGCGGATGACCAGCGGCAGGGCCACGAAGACCGTTGCCATCACGATGCCCGGCGTCGAGAAGACGACCTGGAGCCCCCAGTTGGCGAGGGTCGGGCCGAACCAGCCCTGGGTCGGGCTGTAGACCAGCACCAGCGCCAGACCGACGACGACCGGCGACACCGACATCGGGATGTCGAGCAGCACCGAGAGGATCCGACGGCCCCGGAACGTGTTGCGGACCAGGAGCAGCGACATCGTCACGCCGAAGACGGTGTTGATCACGACCGACACGACGGCGACGATCGCGGTCAGCTTGAGGGCGTGGACGACGTACGGGTCGCTGAAGGTGTGCGCCAGGGCGTCGAAGCCGTCCGCGAAGGTGTTGCGGACGACGAGCGACACCGGCCAGGCGACGAGCAGCACCAGGTAGGCAACGACCAGGAGCCGCAGGAACCAGCGGAGGATGAAGGGAGTCTTCACCATCGCTTCGTCACCCGCCTCTGCAGCAGGTCGAGCGCCACGATGACGACCAGCGCGATCACGAGCAGGATCGTCGCGACGACTGCGGCCGAAGCCGTGTTGCCGCCCTCGATCGAGCTGATGATCCGCACCGAGGCCACCTCGGTCTTGAACGGCAGGTTGCCGCTCAGCAGCACCAGCGAGCCGTACTCCGCGATCCCGCGCGCGAACGCCATTCCGGCGCCCGCCACGATCGCCGGAACCAGGCTGGGCAGGATCACCCGGCGGAACGTGTAGAGACGGGTGGCACCGAGCGAGGAGGCAGCCTCCTCGACGTCGGTGTCGAGCTCCTCGAGCACCGGCTGCACCGTGCGTACGACGAAGGGCAGCGTCACGAATGCGAGCGCGAGGAAGACCGCGGCCCGGGTACTGGCGACGTTGACGTCGATCGGGCTCTTCGGGCCGTAGAGCGAGAGGAGCACGAGGCCCGCCACGATCGTCGGCAGCGCGAAGGGGATGTCGATGATGACGTCGAGGATCGCCGCGCCGCGGAAGCGGTCACGCACGAGCACCCACGCGATCGTCGTACCCATCACGACGTTGAGGAGGGTGACGCCGAGCGCCTGGACGACGGTGAGCTTGAGCGCCGCCGAGGTCTGCGGGTTCTGCAGGACCTTGACGAAGCCGTCCCAGCCGCCCGTGCTCGCCTGGACGACGACCGCCGCGAGCGGGATGAGCACGAGCAGGCTGAACCAGACGAGGGAGACGCCGAGCGCAAGGCCCGACGACCTGGTGAGGGCACTAACGGCCCGAGCCGGGCGGCGCTTGCGCGCCGCCCGGCCGGGTCGAACCCCGGTTTCAGGGGTCAGAGTGGTTGCTGTGGTCACTCGGAGGTGCCCGTCGCGATCTGGATCTTGGTGACGATGCCGTTCTCCTCGTCGAAGAACTTCTTCTTCGCGGCGTCCCAGCCGCCGAAGTCCTTCGCCACCGTGAGCAGCTTCTTCGGCGTCGGGAACGGGTTGGCCGGGTCGTTGGCACCCTCGACGTCACCGGTGATGCCGTCGATCACCGTGCGGTAGCCGCTCTCGCGGAAGTCCTTCTGGGCCTCCGGCGTGAAGAGGAAGTCGCGGAAGTCCGCGGCAGCCTTCGGGGCGTCCTTGGTGACCGCAGCCGGCGTCTCGATCAGCAGGGTCTGGTCGGGCACGATGTAGTCGATGTCCTCGCCCTTCTGCTTCGCGAGGATCGCCTCGTTCTCGTAGGAGACGAGGACGTCACCGTTGCCGCTCGTGAACGACGTCAGGGCGTCACGGGCCGAGCCCGGGAGCGAGACGGCGTGCTTGAAGTAGTCCGTGAGGTACTTCTTCGCGTCGGCCTCGGTGCCACCGTTGGCGAGGACGTGACCGTACGCAGCCAGGGTGTTCCAGCGCGCACCACCGGAGGAGGCCGGGTTCGGCGTCACGATGCCGATGCCGGGCTTGACCAGGTCGTCCCAGCCGGTGATCTTCTTCGGGTTGCCCTTGCGGACGACGAGGACGACGACGGAGTCGGCGACGATGCCGTCGTGACCGGTCGCGGTCTTCCAGTCGGAGTCGACGAGCTTGGCGTCGACCAGGCGGGTGACGTCGCTCTCCAGGGAGAAGTTGACGAAGTCGGCCGGCTGGCCGCCCTCGACCGCGCGGCTCTGGTCGCCGGACGGGCCGTAGGACTCGCTGAACTTCACGTCCTTGCCAGCGTCGGTCTTCTGGAAGGCCTTCTCGATCGATCCGAACGCCGTCTGCGGCGTGGAGTACGCGACCAGGTCGATGGTCGTTTCCTTGCCACCGGCAGCGTCAGACGAACCACATGCAGTCAGGCCGAGCGCTCCCACCAGAGTCGCGGCCACTGCGGTCGTGAGCTTCTTGCCCATGATGCTTCTCGCTTTCATCTGCGCCGGGGACCCCATGTCGATCCGGCGTATGTCGAGAACCTTAGGGGACTTTCGTTTCTTTGTCATCTTTCTCAGTGCACTTTGAGTTGTTGCGGTCTGGACCGGAGCGCAAGGGAACGCCGAGAGGGCCGCACGGCAGCGAAAAGCGGTTGCAGAGTCCACTAGTTTGGGAGCCATGTCTGAGGAACGCCGCGGCCTGCTGCTGGGCGCTGCGGCGTACGGGATCTGGGGGCTGTTTCCCCTCTTCTGGCCGCTTCTAGAGCCGGCCGATCCGTTCGAGATCCTCGCTCACCGCGTGCTCTGGTCCTCCGCGGTGATGCTGCTGGCCGTCGTGCTCCTGCGGCGGCGCGACGCGGTGCGGTCAGTCCTCGCGGACCGGCGTCGGCGGCGCTATCTCGCCCTCGCCGCGGTCGTCATCGCCTGCAACTGGGGCGGCTACATCTGGGGCGTCAACCACGGTCATGTCGTCGAGACGTCCCTGGGCTACTTCGTGAACCCGCTGGTGACGGTCTTCCTCGGTGTCACCGTGCTCGGCGAACGACTGCGTCCGCTCCAGTGGGGCGCACTCGCCGTCGGCGCCCTAGCGGTGGTCGTCCTCACCGTCGACTACGGCCGCCCGCCGTGGATCGCGCTCGTCCTTGCCGTCTCGTTCGGCGTCTACGGGCTGGCCAAGAAGCAGGCGGCCGCCGGCGCGATCGAGAGCCTCACGGTGGAGACGGCGTTCCTCGCTCCGCTCGCCCTCGTGTACGCCGTCGGCCTCGGCATGACCGGCCACGCGACGTTCGCGTCGGCTGGTCTGGGGCACGCCGCGCTCCTGGCCTGCGCAGGCGTGGTGACCGCCGTACCGCTGCTGCTCTTCGGCGGTGCAGCGACGCGGATCTCACTGGTCGGGCTCGGCCTGCTCCAGTACCTCGCGCCGGTCATCCAGTTCGTGCTCGGCTTGGTCGTGTTCGACGAGGCGATGCCGCTGGGTCGATGGGTCGGCTTCGGACTCGTGTGGGTGGCGCTCCTGCTGCTCACCGCCGAGTCGCTGCTGCACCACCGGCGCCAGCAGCTCGTCCGCGCTGCGGAGGCCGTCGCGGCCTGAAGAGCCCTGCCGCCAAACTGTCAGGCTGACAGTTTCGCTCCAGGTGACACTTCGGAAGTGTCAGATCCGGCCAAACTGTCAGGCTGACAGTTTGGCGCGCAGCGTGCCGAGCACCCACCAGGACCCGGCGCGTCAGGCGGTGCGGGTGGCGACCACGTCGGCGAACGCCTCGAGGGCGTCGCGGACCGGGCCCTCGGCGAGGACCTTGAGCAGGTCCTTCGCCTCCTGGGCACGGGCGATGACGTAGGCGCGGGCCTCGGCCATCGCCGGGTGGGCGCGCAGGAGGACGAGCGCCTCGGCCAGGTCGGCGTCGGACTCGAGCGACGAGTCGAGCAGCTCGACGAGACGAGCATCCTCCGGGCGGCCAGCGCGACGCACCAGCAGCACCGGGAGCGTCGGGACGCCTTCACGCAGGTCGGTGCCGGGGGTCTTGCCCGACTCCTCGGTCTCCGAGGCGATGTCGAGGATGTCGTCGCTGATCTGGAACGCAGCACCGACGATCTCGCCGTACGCCGCGAGGGCCTCCTCGACCTCGGCCGGAGCACCGGCGAAGCGGGCGCCGTACAGCGCAGAGGTGGCGATCAACGAACCGGTCTTGCCGGCCACGACGCGGAGGTGGTGCTCCAGCGCGACGTCCTCGGACGCCGGCGGCACGGTCTCGAGGATCTGACCCTCGACGAGGCGCGAGAACGTGTGCGCCTGGATCTTCACCGCGTCCGGGCCGAGAGCGGCCGTGAGCTCCGATGACTTCGAGAAGAGCCAGTCGCCGGTGAGGATCGCGACGTGGTTGTCCCAGCGGGCGTTGGCCGAGTCGGCACCGCGGCGCAGGGCAGCCTCGTCCATGACGTCGTCGTGATAGAGCGAGGCGAGGTGGGTGAGCTCGACGACGCAGGCCGCATCGATGACCTCCGGCGACCCGGCGTTCGGGCCGGTCTCCGCCGCGAGCAGCACGAGGAGCGGGCGGAAGCGCTTGCCGCCGGCGTCCATGAGGTGGCGGGCGGCCTCGGTGACGAAGTCGGCCTCGCTCGTGATGTGGCCGGCGAGGGCCTCCTCCACCTCGACGAGGCGGGCCTTCAGACGCGCCGCGAGGGCCTCATCGAGGACAGGGAGGGCCAGCGCGGGACCGGACGAAGTCGTGCTCACCTGATGAAGTCTCCCGCATGCGCCGCAAGATCGAGAACCGGGCCGGGTACGACGCCCAGGACGACCGTCGCGACCGCGGTCACCGCGATCGTCGCCGAGGTCAGGATCGACGGCACGGCCACCGCCGGACCGCCCGCGACGGGCTCGGAGAAGTACATCAAGACGATGACCCGGATGTAGAAGAACGCCGCCATCGCGGAGGTCAGCACGGCGGCCACGACCACCGGCCAGGCGCCGCCACTCATCGCCGAGGCGAAGACGACCCACTTGCCGGTGAAGCCCGCCGTGAACGGCAGGCCGGCCAGCGAGAGCAGGAAGAGCGAGAAGACCGCAGCCACGACCGGGGACGTGCGGGCCAGCCCGGCCCAGCCACGCAGCTCGCCCGACTCGCCGGCCGCGTCGCGCACCAGGGTGAGCACTGCGAAGGCTCCGAGCGTCATCAGGCCATAGGTGACCAGGTAGAAGAGCACCGCCTGCGTGGCACCGATCTGGTCGTCGCCGAGGGAGGCGCCGGTGCCGAGGATGCCGGTGAGCACGAAGCCCGTGTGCGCGATCGAGGAGTAGGCGAGCATCCGCTTCACGTCGGTCTGCGCGACCGCCAGCACGGCACCGATCACCATCGTCAGGAGCGCGATCGCCCACAGCATCGGCAGCCAGGTCCAGCGCTCGCCGCCGAAGGCGACCGAGAAGAGACGCAGCATCGCGACGAACGCCGCCACCTTGGTGCCGGCCGCCATGAACGCCGTCACCGGCGTCGGGGCGCCCTGGTAGACGTCCGGCGTCCAGGCCTGGAACGGCACCGCGCCGACCTTGAAGAGCAGACCGACGGACAGCAGGCCGATGCCGGCCAGGAGCAGTCCGCGTTGGCCGGAGGTGTTGGCGATGGCGTCGGCGATCCCGCCGAACCGCACGGTGCCGGCGTACCCGTAGACGAGGGCGATGCCGTAGAGCAGGAAGCCGGAGGAGAACGCTCCGAGCAGGAAGTACTTCATCGCGGCCTCCTGCGAGAGCAGGCGCCGACGGCGCGCCAGCCCGGTCAGCAGGTAGAGCGGCAGCGAGAGCACCTCGAGCGCCACGAAGAGGGTCAGCAGGTCGTTGGCCGCGGCGAACAGCAGCATGCCGCCGACCGCGAAGAGCAGCAGCGGGTAGACCTCGGTGTGCTCGAGGCCGCGCTCGCCGACGCGGCGTTCGGCATCCGTGCCCGGCAGCACCGCAGCCTGTCCGGAGAACGCCGACACGCCGCCGTCGAGGTGGCGCTCGGCGAAGAGGAGCACGCCGAAGAACGCGACGATCAGCAGCAGCCCCCAGGCGAAGACGGCAGGGCCGTCGATCGCGACGGATCCCTCTGCAACGACCGCGCCGTGCGCAGCTCCGTGGCCGCGCGAGTCCAGGCCGGTGGCCACGAAGATCGTGCCGCCGAAGGCAACGGCCAGCGTCGTCAGGGTCAGCAACACCTGCGTGACGTAGCGCCACGCCCGCGGCACGAACGCCTCGACGACGATGCCCACGCACGCGGCGCCGAGCACCAGGAGCAGCGGCCAGATCAGGTCGTAGCCCAGGTGCGGGCTCTGGAACGTCGTCACTTCTGCGCCCCTGACTCGATGGTCGCTGCCTCGATGCTCGACATGGTGTGGTCGCTCGCCGGGTTGATCACCGACAGCGCGAGCTGCGGCGCGAAGCCGAGCAGGATCATCAGCGCGATCAGCGGAGCGATGGCCGCGATCTCGCGCTTGCCGACCTCGGCCACGCCCGCCAGCTCCGGACGCTCGGGACCGGTGACCGCGAGCCGGTAGGCCCGCAGTACGTACGCCGCAGCCAGGACGATGCCCGACACCGCGATCGTGCCGACCCACCAGTGGTGCTGGAATGCGCCGAGCATGACCAGGAACTCGCTCACGAAGGGCGAGAGACCCGGCAGGCCCAGCGTGCCGAGGCCACCGAGGAGCAGCAGCGCCGCGAGGACCGGCGCCTTCTTCTCCACGCCGCCCATCTGCGAGAGCCGTGCCGTGCCGGTGCGCTTGATCAGGTAGCCCGCGGCGAGGAAGAGCACCGCCGTCGCGAGGCCGTGGTTGAACATGTAGAACGTCGCTCCCGAGACGCCCTGGTCGTTAACCACGAAGATGCCCAACACGATGAAGCCGAAGTGGCTCAGCGAGGTCAGACCGGTCAGCACGAGCAGGTCGTCCTGGCCGAGCGCCAGCAGGGCGCCGTACACGATCGAGATCAGGGCGAGCGTGACGACGACCGGCGTCGCCCAGTGCGAGGCACCCGGGAAGAGCTCGAGGCAGAACCGGAGCATGCCGTAGGTGCCGATCTTGTCGAGCACGCAGATCAGCAGGACGCTCGTGCCCGGCGTCGCGTTGCCCGTGGTGTCCGGCAGCCACGTGTGGAACGGGAAGATCGGCGCCTTGATCGCGAACGCGAGGAAGAAGCCGATGAAGACCATCCGCTCCTGGTTCGTCGTCAGGCTGAGTCCCTTGAGGTCGTCGATCAGGTACGACGCGTGGCCGGTCTGCGCGGAGAAGGCGTAGAGCGCGACGACCGCCGCCAGCATCACCAGACCGCCGGCAAGCATGTACAGCAGGAACTTCACCGCCGCCGCCGTACGCCGGGGGCCGTGGCCGTAGCTGCCGATCAGGAAGTACGCCGGGATCAGCGTCGCCTCGAAGACGAGGTAGAAGAGGAAGACGTCCTGCGCGCAGAAGACCGCGAGCGCGAGCGCCTCGACGACGAGCATCAGCGCGAAGAAGCCCTTGGTGTTGCGGTCATCCGCGTCGTGCCACGAGGCGGCGATGACGACCGGCACGAGGATCACGGTCAGCAGCACCATGGTGACGCCGAGACCGTCGACGGCCAGCGCCCAGTGGGCGCCGATCGGCGCGATCCAGGTGTGCGTCTCCGACCAGGTCTCCCCCGTGTCGGCGTTGGCGATACCGACGACGGCTCCGCCGATCAGCGTCGCGATCGAGAACGCGAGCGCGCTCCACTTGGGCAGCGCGTCGCCGGGGTGGCTGGGCAGCAGCATCACGGCGAGGGCGCCGATCAGCGGGAGGGCGATGAGCAACGACAACATCAGATGTTCACCACCAGGAGCGCGAGGACGACGAGCAGGCCGCCGCCCAGCACGGAGAGCGCGTAGGAGCGGACGAAGCCGTTCTGGATCCGGCGAAGCTGGAGCGAGCCGCCGACGGTCGCGGCCGCCTGACCCATCACGACGCCGTCAATGACTGCCTTGTCGAACACCATGAGGCCCTCGGCCAGACGCATCGTCGGCTGGACGACGAGCACGTCGTTGATCGCGTCGCCGTAGAGGTCGGCACGCGCGGCCTTGACCGGCCAGGCGACGTCGGCCGGCGCCTTCCGCGGCACGAACCGCTCACCGACGGTGAACCAGGCCGTCGCCACGCCCACCGCGACCGTCACGAAGACGAGCAGCGTGATGACGTACGCCGGCATCGGCAGCTCTTCGTGGTGCGCCTCGCCGACCACCGGACGGAGCCAGTCGGTGATCCAGCCGCCCGCGAGCATCAGCCCGCCGAGGACGGAGAGCGCGGCGAGCACCATCAGCGGAATCGTCATGACGCGAGGCGACTCGTGCGGGTGGACGCCGTCCTGCCAGCGCTTGTCGGTGAAGAAGGTGAGCAGCATCAGCCGGGTCATGTAGAAGCCCGTGATGCCCGCGCCGAGCATCGCCAGCGCGCCCACCAGCGGGCTGTAGCCGAAGGCGGTCTCGATGATCTTGTCCTTCGACCAGAAGCCGGAGAAGCCCGGGAACCCGATGATCGCGAGGTATCCCATCGCGAACGTCAGGAACGTCACCGGCAGCATCTTCCGCAGCGCGCCGTAGTGGCGCATGTCGACGTCGTCGTCCATGCCGTGCATGACCGAACCGGCGCCGAGGAACATGTTGGCCTTGAAGAAGCCGTGCGTGACCAGGTGGAAGATCGCGAACGCCGCACCCACCGGTCCGAGGCCCGCACCGAGCATCATGTAGCCGATCTGGCTCATCGTGGAGCCGGCCAGCGCCTTCTTGATGTCGTCCTTCGCGCAGCCGAGCACCGCACCCCACAGCAGCGTCACGACGGCGACGACGATGACCGCGGTCTGCGCGACCGGGGCCGCCTCGAAGATCGCGCCGCTGCGGACGATCAGGTAGACGCCGGCGGTGACCATCGTGGCCGCGTGGATCAGCGCGGAGACCGGGGTCGGACCTTCCATGGCGTCGAGGAGCCAGGCCTGGAGCGGCACCTGCGCGGACTTGCCACAGGCGGCGAGGAGCAGCGCGAGCCCGATCAGGGTGACGGTTGTCTCGGACGGCGGTCCTCCGACCGCATCGGAGTAGCCCGCGACCTGACCGAGCACGTTGCTGAAGTTCAGGTTTCCGAAGTGCACGATCATCAGGAACATCGCCAGCAGCAGTCCCATGTCACCGACGCGGTTCATCACGAAGGCCTTGCGCGCGGCGAGCGCGGCCGAGTGCTTGTGCTGCCAGAAGCCGATCAGCAGGTACGACGCGAGGCCGACGCCCTCCCACCCGAGGAAGAGCATCAGGTAGTTGCCACCGAGCACCAGCAGCAGCATCGCGGCGACGAAGAGGTTCAGGTAGCCGAAGAAGCGGCGACGGCGGTCGTCGTGCTCCATGTAGCCCACGGAGTAGAGGTGGATCAGCGATCCGACGCCGGTGATCAGCAGGACGAAGAGGATCGAGAGGTGGTCCGCGTAGAGATCGGCCCCCACCTTCACGTCACCGACCTCCAGGAAGGTCCACAGGTGCTGGGCGGTCCACCCGTATTCATGGAACGGGTAGTCCCCCACCGGGTCGCCGACGAACCCGAGGAAGACGACCAGACCGAGCACGAACGACGTGGCCACCGTCGCGACCCCGAGCCAGTGACCCCACCGCGAGGCCCAGCGGTCGACGAGACCGCCACCCGGGAGCAGCACGACAGCACCCAGGAGCGGGAGGCCGATGATCAGAGCAAGCACGAGCGCCTCACAGCTTCAGCAGGTTGGCGTCGTCGACCGAGGCCGAACGGCGGGTGCGGAACAGGGTCATGATGATCGCGAGGCCGACCACGACCTCGGCCGCGGCCACCACCATCACGAAGAAGGCGGCGATCTGGCCGGTCAGGTTGCCGTGGTAGCGGGCGAACGCGACGAGCGCCAGGTTCGACGCGTTGAGCATCAGCTCGACGCACATGAAGACGACGATCGCGTTGCGCCGGATCAGGACGCCGACGCAGCCGATCGTGAAGAGGATCGTGCTGAGCACGACGTACGGGCCTACCTGGAAGCTCTCCATCACGCCTCCCCCTTCGAGTCCGAGACGAGGCGTTCGATCGCCTTCACGTCCTTGGGCGGCGCCTGGTCGTCGTGGCGGCCGACGAGGGTGCGGTTGAGCGAGAGCTCGCTCGGCGTGCCGTCCGGCAGCAGGGCCGGGGTGTCGACGGCGTTGTGCCGGGCGTAGACACCGGGGGCCGGGAGCGGGCCGAGGTGGCGACCGGTCTCGGCGTACTCGCGGACGCGGCGGGCAGCGAGCTCGCGCTGGCCGGCCTTCGGCTCGAGGCGCTCGCGGTGCGCGAGCACCATGGCGCCGACCGCGGCGGTGATCAGCAGCGCCGAGGTGGTCTCGAAGGCGAGCACCCAGTCGGAGAAGAGCAGGTCCGCCAGTGCCGGGACGTTGCCGGCCTTGTTGGCGGTGGCCAGCCCGGTCGCCGTGCCGTAGCCGACCTGCCCGGCGGCGAGGCCGATGGTCAGCCCGAAGAGCGCGCCCACGATCAGCGCCGCGATGCGGTGCCCCTTGATCGTCTCCGTGAGCGAGTCGGACGCGTCGACGCCGACGAGCATCAGCACGAAGAGGAAGAGCATGAGGATCGCGCCGGTGTAGACGATGATCTGCACCGCGAAGAGGAACGGCGCCTCCAGGCTCGCGTAGAGCACCGCGAGGCTGATCATCACGACGGCCAGGAGCAACGCCGCGTGCACCGCCTTGCGGACGACGAGAATGCCGAGCGCGGCCACGACCATGATCGGGGCCAGGCACCAGAAGGCGATCATTCGGGGTCCCCGATCGACTCGGAGCGAAGCGAGAATTCGAGTGGGGTGGTCACGCGTCGCCCTCCTTCGCGGCGGCCAGCAGGGCGGTCAGCGACGACGTCTCCTCGACGAACTCGCCGCGGAAGTAGTTCTTCTCGTCGCCGTAGCGCGCCGGGTGGGGCGGCTGCTCCATGCCGGGCTGCAGCGGAGCCAGCAGGTCGGACTTCTCGTAGATCAGGTCGGCGCGGTTGTCGTCGGCCAGCTCGTACTCGTTGGTCATCGTCAGCGCGCGGGTCGGGCAGGCCTCGATGCAGAGTCCGCACAGGATGCAGCGCAGGTAGTTGATCTGGTAGACCGCGCCGTAGCGCTCACCGGGGCTGAACCGCTGGCTGTTGCCCTCGGCGTCGAGCTCGTCGGAGTTGTCCGCACCCTCGACGTAGATCGCGTCCGCCGGGCAGGCCCACGCACACAGCTCGCAGCCGACGCACTTCTCCAGGCCGTCGGGCCAGCGGTTGAGCTGGTGCCGGCCGTGGAAGCGCGGGGCGGTCTGCTGCTTCTCGAAGGGGTACTGCTCCGTGACCGGCTTCTTGAACATCGTCCGGAACGTCACGCCGAACCCGGCGACCGGGTCCCACAGGGTCTCCTTGGCGCCCATCAGCGGGTCGCCTCCTCTCCGAACACGAGTGGGGCAGCAGCACCGCGCACGGCACCTTCGCCGGGCAGCTGCGGCGTCGGGAACGCGCCGGGGCGCGGAGCCGACGGAGGGGCCACGACCTGGGCGGCCGCAGCCGATCCCTTCGCCGGCCAGAACGCCAGTGCCACACAGGCCACGATCGCGACCCCGGCGATCACCGGCAGCACCGGGCCGTTGAAGAACGAGTCGAACGTGCCCTCGTTGACGGCCACCCGCATCGTCGCGACCAGCAGGATCCAGACCAGCGAGATCGGGATCAGCACCTTCCAGCCGAACGCCATGAACTGGTCGTAGCGAAGACGCGGCAGCGTGCCGCGGAGCCACACGAAGAAGAAGATGAAGCAGAGCAGCTTGCCGAAGAACCAGAGCACCGGCCACCAGCCCTCGTTGGCCCCGGCCCACACCTGGGCGATGCCGAACGGCGCACGCCAACCGCCGAGGAAGAGCGTCGTCGCGAGGCCCGAGACGGTCGCCATGTTGATGTACTCGGCGAGGAAGAAGAGCGCGAACTTCAGGCTGGAGTACTCCGTGTGGAAGCCGCCGACGAGCTCGCCCTCCGCCTCGGGAAGGTCGAACGGCGCGCGGTTGGTCTCGCCCACCATCGAGATCACATAGATGACGAAGCTCGGCATCAGCACGACGCCGAACCACATCTTGTCCTGGGCCGCGACGATCGTCGACGTCGACATCGAGCCGGCGTACAGGAAGACGGCGACGAGGCTGAGGCCCATCGCGACCTCGTAGGAGATCATCTGCGCGCTGGAGCGAAGACCACCGAGCAGGGAGTACGTCGAGCCGGACGCCCAGCCGCCAAGGACGATGCCGTAGATGCCGATGCTCGCGATCGCCATCACGAAGAGGACAGCCATCGGCATGTCCGTGAGCTGCAGCGGGGTGCGGTGACCGAAGACAGTCACCTCCGGGCCGAACGGAATCACCGAGAACGTGAGGAACGCCGGGATCGCGGCGATGACCGGAGCCAGGACGAAGACCACCACGTCGGCGGCCTTCGGGATGATGTCCTCCTTCAGCGCCAGCTTCACGCCGTCGGCGAGGGACTGCAGCAGGCCGAAGGGGCCGTGCACGTTGGGGCCGATGCGGTGCTGCATGCGCGCGACGACGCGGCGTTCGAACCAGATGTTGAAGAGCGTGAGCAGCACGAGCACGAGGAAGATCGCGACGACCTTCCCGATGATCAGCCACCAGGGGTCCTTGCCGAACGCCGAGAGGTCCTCGGTCACGAGGGCGATCATCGCTGCACTCCCTTCACCGAGACCGAGCCGCCGGGGCCGCTCAACGTCGCGAGCACTCCCCCGGGCCAGGCGTTGGCCGGCACCCAGACAACGCCCTCGGGCAGGTCGGTGACCTCGACCGGGAGCGTGACCTGACCGCGGTCACCCGTCAGCGTCACCTCGGACGAGCCGCGCAGCATCTCGTGCGTCTCGGCGTTGATCCGGGCGACGGCCGGACGCTGCGTCTCGAGCAGTACGTCGGCGTCCTCGAGCAGCGACCCATGGCCCACGAGCTGCTTCCAGGTGGCGAGAGCGAGCTTGGTCTTGAGCACCTTGCGGGCATGCGCCGGCGCGACCGTGGGAGCAGCCGGGCGGGCGCCGTCCCAGGGGCCGACCTGCTCCATCTCGGCGCGGGCGCCGTCGGTGGTGCTGAACCCGAGCGTCGTCCCCATCTCGTCGGCGATGCCCGCAAGCACGCGGAGGTCGGCGAGCGAGCCGGGGACGTCGAAGATCTTCGCGAAGGTGCGCGGGCGCCCCTCCCAGGTGACGAACATGCCGGCCTTCTCCGTGGTCGGCGCCACCGGGAAGACGACGTCGGCCGCGCGGGTCACGTCGGTCTCGGTGAGCTCGAGGCTGACGACGAAGCCAGCAGCCTCGATCGCCGCACGGGCTGCGGCCGGGTCGGCGAGGTCGTCGAGGTCGACACCGCCGATGACCAGGCCGCCGAGCTCGCCGCTCGCTGCCGCGGCAAGGATGGCAGCGCCATCACGACCGTCGGTGGCGGGCAGGTGGGTGATGCCCCAGGCCTCACCGATGTCGATGCGCGCCGCCGGCTCCTCGACCGGGCGACCGCCCGGCAGCAGGTTGGGCAGGCAGCCGGTCTCGACCGCACCGCGGTCGCCGGCACGACGGGGGACCCACGCGAGCCGGGCACCCGACCGCGCCGCGAGGGCGGCCGCGGCGCTCAGGGCGCCGGGCGACGTCGCGAGACGCTCGCCGACGAGGACGATCGTGTCCTTGTCGACCTCGAGCGCAGCGATGGCGATGGCTTCCTCACCGGGAGCGGCCGGCACGAGGCGGCCGTTGAGCTTGCGGAGCCCGCGGCTCGCGAACGGCGCCACGGAGACGACCTCGAGTCCGGCCGCGACCGCCTTGCGCAGCCGCAGGAAGAGCGTGCCGGCCTCGTCCTCGGGCTCGAGGCCGAGGAGCAGCACGACGCGCGCGCGGTCCAGGTCGGCGTACGACACGTCGGAGGCGAGCGCGACCGTCGAGGCAAGGAACGCCGCCTCCTCGGCCGAGTGCGGCCGCGCACGGAAGTCGATGTCGTTGGTGCCGAGAGCGACGCGGGCGAACTTGGAGTACGCGTAGGCGTCCTCACCCGTGACGCGGCCGCCGGTCAGGACGCCGACGCCGCTGGCCGCCTTCGCCGCGGCAAGACCGCGTGCCGCGACGGTGAACGCCTCGGGCCACGACGCAGCGCGCAGCTCACCGGACTCCGCGTCGCGCACCAGCGGGTGCGTGAGGCGCGCGGCGGGTCGCTGGTAGCGGAAGGCGTAGCGGTCCTTGTCGGAGATCCACTCCTCGTTGACCTCCGGGTCGTTGCCGGCGAGGCGGCGTACGACCTTGCCGCGGCGGTGGTCGACGCGGATCGCCGCACCGCAGGAGTCGTGCTCCGCGATGCTCGGCGACGACACGAGGTCGAAGGGCCGCGCGCGGAAGCGGTAGTCGGCACTCGTCAGGGCACCCACCGGGCAGATCTGCACGATGTTGCCGGAGAAGTACGAGTCGAACGGCGCATCCGTCGCGGTGCCGATCTGCTGGCTCGCACCACGCTGGATCAGCGCGATGCCCGGGTCGCCCGGGATCTCCGCGGCGAAGCGGGTGCAGCGCTGGCAGACGATGCAGCGCTCGCGGTCGAGCAGGATCTGCGGGGAGATCGGGATCGGCTTCTCGAAGGTCCGCTTCACGCCCTCCTGAGCGGCGAAGCGGCTCTCGCCCTGGCCGTTGGACATCGCCTGGTTCTGCAGGGGGCACTCGCCGCCCTTGTCGCACACCGGGCAGTCGAGCGGGTGGTTGATGAGCAGCAGCTCCATGACGCCGCGCTGTGCCTTCTCGGCAACGGCGTTGGTCACCTGCGTCTCGACGACCATGCCCTCGGCACAGGTCAGCGTGCACGAGGCCTGCGGCTTCGGGATCGGGCGACCGTTGCCGCCGTCGGGCACCTCGACGAGGCACTGGCGGCAGGCGCCGACAGGTGCGAGCAGCGGGTGGTCACAGAACCGCGGGACCTGGACGCCGACCTGCTCGGCCGCCCGGATCACGAGCGTGCCCGCGGGCACCGTGACCGGCTTGCCGTCGATGGTCAGCGTGACCTTGTCCTTCTTCACGAGGTCGCTCATGCGTGCACCTCCTGGCTCTGGCGGCGGGGTGCCCACGCGGTCGAGGCCGCCGCGTCGAAGGGGCAGCCCCCGTGCTCGAGGTGCGCGAGGTACTCCTCGCGGAAGAGCTGGACCGAGCTGACGACGGGGCTCGTGGCACCGTCACCCAGCGCGCAGAACGAGCGGCCGGCGATGTTCTCGCACTGGTCGAGCAGCTGGTCGAGGTCGGCCTCGGAGCCGTTGCCGGCCTCGAGCCGGGTCAGCACCTGCACGAGCCACCAGGTGCCCTCGCGGCACGGCGTGCACTTGCCGCAGGACTCGTGCTTGTAGAACTCGCTCCACCGCAGCACCGCGCGGACCACGCAGGTGGTCTCGTCGAAGATCTGCAGCGCGCGCGTGCCGAGCATCGAGCCGGCCGCCCCGACGCCCTCATAGTCCAGAGGTACGTCGAGGTGCGCGTCGGTGAGCAGCGGCGTGCTCGAGCCGCCGGGCGTCCAGAACTTCAGCTGGTGTCCGTGGCGCACTCCCCCGGCCAGGTCGAGCAGCTCGCGCAGCGTGATGCCGAGCGGTGCCTCGTACTGGCCCGGGCGGGTGACGTGGCCGGACAGCGAGTAGATGACGAAGCCCTTGGACTTCTCCGTGCCCAGCCCGGCGAACCAGTCCGCCCCCTTGCCGATGATCGCCGGGACCGAGGCGATCGACTCGACGTTGTTGATGACCGTCGGGCGCGCGTAGAGACCCGCCACCGCCGGGAACGGCGGACGCAGGCGCGGCTGGCCGCGACGGCCCTCGAGCGAGTCGAGGAGCGCGGTCTCCTCACCACAGATGTACGCCCCGGCACCGGCGTGGACGATGAGGTCTACCCCGGCCGGGCTGTCCGGGCCGAGGTGCCCGGCGGCGTACGCCTCGGCGACGGCGGCGCGCAGCCGGCGGATCACGTGGAGGACCTCGCCGCGCACGTAGATGAAGGCCTGCTTCGCGCGGATCGCGTAGCTGCTGATGATCACACCCTCCACGAGCGTGTGCGGCGACGCCATCATCAGCGGGATGTCCTTGCAGGTGCCCGGCTCGGACTCGTCAGCGTTGACGACGAGGTAGCGCGACTGCGGATCGTTGTCGTCGTACGGCGGGAGGAAGCCCCACTTCATGCCGGTCGGGAAGCCGGCGCCGCCACGGCCGCGGAGGCCGGAGTCCTTGACCGCCGCGACGACCTCGTCGGGCGTCTTCGTCAGGGCCGTCGCGAGCGCCTGGTAGCCACCCTGTGCCGTGTAGGCGTCGAGCGTCCAGCTGCGGTCGGTGCCCCAGTTGGCGGTCAGGACGGGCGTGATCGGACTCGTCACTGGTCACCGTCCAGGGTGCGCAGCCCGGCCAGCGATGCCTCGCCGGCGGACGGGCCCTCGTCGGCGCGGCCGTCATCGAAACCGGCGAGCACGCGCTCGGCCTCACGCCAGGAGCAGATCTTCGCGCCGCGGCTCGCGGTCACGGTCTTGCCCGCACGCAGGTCGTCGACCAGCTGCTTCGCCGACTCCGGCGTCTGGTTGTCGAAGAACTCCCAGTTGACCATCACGACCGGCGCGTAGTCGCACGCCGCGTTGCACTCGACGTGCTCGAGGGTGACCTTGCCGTCGGTCGTCGTCTCGTCGTTGCCGACCTGCAGGTGCTCCTTGAGCTCGGCGAAGATCTGGTCGCCGCCCATCACCGCGCAGAGCGTGTTGGTGCAGACGCCGACGTGGTGCTCGCCGACCGGCTTGCGCTTGTACATCGTGTAGAACGTCGCGACGCCGCTCACCTCGGCGGCGGTGAGCCCGAGGATCTCGGCGCAGGCGTTGATGCCGTCGGCGGTCACGCGGCCCTCGGTCGACTGCACGAGGTGGAGCATCGGCAGCAGGCCCGAGCGCTCCTGCGGGTAGCGCGCGGCGATCTCCTGGAGCTCGGCGTACGTCGTGGCGTTGATCGTCATCGGTCAACACCTCCCATCACGGGGTCGATGCTCGCGATCGCGACGATGACGTCGGCGACGGCGCCGCCCTCGCTCATCACGCTCGTGGCCTGCAGGTTGGTGAAGCTGGGGTCACGGAAGTGCACGCGGTAGGGGCGCGTGCCGCCGTTGGAGACGACGTGCGCACCCAGCTCGCCGCGCGGGCTCTCGACCGGGACGTACGCCTGCCCGGCGGGCACGCGGAAACCTTCGGTGACGAGCTTGAAGTGGTGGATCAGCGCCTCCATCGACTCGCCCATGATGTGGCGGATGTGGTCGAGGGAGTTGCCCATGCCATCGGCCCCGATCGCGAGCTGGCTGGGCCAGGCGATCTTCTTGTCGGCGACCATCACCGGAGCGCCCTCGAGCCCGGCGAGCCGGGCCGCGGCCTGCTCGACGATCCGGAGGCTCTCCTCCATCTCGGCCAGCCGCACGCGGAAGCGGCCGTACGCGTCGGCCGTGTCCCAGGTGATGACGTCGAAGTCGTAGTCCTGGTAGCCGCTGTACGGGCTCGTCTTCCGGAGGTCCCACGCGTAGCCGGCGCTGCGAAGCACCGGACCGGAGATGCCCAGCGCGAGGCAGCCCTCGAGGTCGAGGTGGCCGACGCCCTCGAGGCGGGCCTTGAAGATCGGGTTGGCGTTGCACAGGGCGGCGTACTCGGGGAGGCGCTTGCGCATCAGCGCGACGAACGAGCGGATCTCGTCGAGCGCGCCGGGCGGGAGGTCCTGCGCGACGCCGCCCGGGCGGATGAACGCATGGTTCATCCGGAGGCCGGTGATCAGCTCGAAGAGGTCCAGGATCAGCTCGCGCTCGCGGAAGCCGATCGTCATGACCGTGAGCGCGCCGATCTCCATGCCGCCGGTGGCGATGCAGACCAGGTGGCTCGAGATCCGGTTGAGCTCCATCAGGAGGACGCGCATGACCTGCGCCTTCTCCGGGATGTCGTCTTCGATGTCGAGAAGCCGCTCGACGCCGAGGCAGTACGTCGCCTCGTTGAAGAACGGCGAGAGGTAGTCCATGCGGGTGCAGAACGTGACGCCCTGGACCCAGCTGCGGAACTCCATGTTCTTCTCGATGCCGGTGTGCAGGTAGCCGATGCCGCAGCGGGCCTCGGTCACCGTCTCGCCCTCGAGCTCGAGGATCAGCCGGAGCACGCCGTGGGTGGACGGGTGCTGCGGCCCCATGTTGACGACGACGCGCTCGCTCGCGTCGGGGTTGAGCTCGTCGGTGAACTGGTCCCAGTCCTGGCCGCCGACCGTGAAGACACGGCCCTCGGACGTCTCGGTGCTGCTCGCGTATGCGTCGCTCATCAGTTGTAGGACCTCCGCTGGTCCGGCGGCGGAACGGTGCCGCCCTTGTACTCGACCGGGATGCCGCCGAGGGGATAGTCCTTGCGCTGCGGGTGGCCCGGCCAGTCGTCGGGCATCTGGATGCGCGTGAGCGCCGGGTGCCCGTCGAAGAGGAGACCGAAGAAGTCCCATGCCTCGCGCTCGTGCCAGTCGAGCGTCGGGTAGATCGCCACGCAGCTCGGCAGGTGGCGGTCACTGTCGGGCGTGGTTGTCTCGACCCGGATCCGCCGGTTGTGGGTCATGCTCAGCAGGCTGTAGACGGCGTGCAGCTCGCGGCCCGTCTCGTCCGGGAAGTGCACGCCGCTGACGCCGGCGCAGAACTCGAAGCGCTGCTCGTCGCGGAGCTTCTGCAGGGCTTCGCGGAGGTTGCCGCGCGCGACGTGGAATGTGATCTCGCCGCGGTGGATCACCACGCTCTCGAGCAGGCCGTCGAGGCTGTCAGCGACGAGGTCGAACCAGCCGCCGTACGGACGCTCGGCCTGGCCCGGGAAGACGATCGGCGCGACCAGCCCCCCGTAGCCGCTGGTGTCGCCGGAGCCCTGCGTGCCGAACATGCCGCGGCGTACGCCTGCGGTCTCACCGGTCGTCGCGGGCTGCGTGGAGGGAGCCTTCTCGATCTCGTCACTCACCGCGCATCAGGCCCTTCATCAGGCTGGTCGGGGTGGCGATGAGGCCCTGCTCTTCGAGCTCGAGGACCTGCTTGGTGCGGTTGGCGCCGAGCTTCGCGTGCTGGACCTGGTCGTGGAGCTTGAGGATCGCGTCGATCAGCATCTCCGGACGCGGCGGACAGCCGGGGAGGTACATGTCGACCGGGACGACGTGGTCGACGCCCTGGACGATCGCGTAGTTGTTGAACATGCCGCCGGAGCTCGCGCAGACGCCCATCGCGAGCACCCACTTCGGCTCGGCCATCTGGTCGTAGATCTGGCGCAGGACCGGGGCCATCTTCTGGCTCACGCGGCCGGCCACGATCATCAGGTCGGCCTGGCGCGGGCTGGCCCGGAAGACCTCCATGCCGAAGCGGCCGAGGTCGTACTTCGGGCCACCGCTCGTCATCATCTCGATCGCGCAGCAAGCCAGGCCGAACGTCGCCGGCCAGAACGCCGCCTTGCGCATGTAGCCGGCCAGCCCCTCGACCGTCGTCAGCAGCACTCCGCTGGGGAGCTTCTCCTCGAGACCCATCTGTGTTTCCTCAGTCCCAGTCCAGGCCGCCGCGGCGCCATACGTAGGCGTAGGCGACGAAGACCGTCGCCAAGAAGATCGCCATCTCGGCCAGCCCGAACCAGCCGAGCGCGTCGAGGTGGACCGCCCACGGGTAGAGGAAGACGATCTCGATGTCGAAGACGATGAAGAGCATCGCGACGATGTAGTACTTCACGGGGAAGCGGCCGCTCAGCGCGTTGGGTGTCGGCTCGATGCCGCACTCGTACGCGTCGACCTTGGCGCGGTTGTATCGCTTGGGGCCGGTGAAGCTGCTCATCACGACCGAGAAGATCGCGAATCCTGCCGCCAGCACCGCCAGTGCCAACACCGGGACGTAGAGCTCCACACACCCTCCTGCGCGCTTGTGAATCCATTCACTTGAGTGGCCCGGCTCACACTGTACGACCCAGGGGGTGACGTCAACAGGCCACCCCGCCAACGTGTCCAGATCGCCCGGAATCCTTGCGCTGCAGGGCGTACGCCGCCGCGGAACGCGCTCCGCGGCGCACCGGGAAGGCCGGCGCGGCGGGTGGCGCGCGGGTCGGCGGCGCAGCGGCGAGGCGAGCGGGTCGGCGGCGCA
>NZ_SJZJ01000031.1 GCF_004337475.1 Nocardioides jejuensis
GAAGGACCCGAAGCGCCCCGGCGGTTCGTTCATCTTCGCCGGCCCGTCGGGCGTCGGTAAGACGTGGCTGTCGAAGACGCTGGCCGAGTTCCTCTTCGGTGACGAGGACGCGCTCATCCAGCTCGACATGTCGGAGTTCTCCGAGAAGCACACGGTCTCGCGCCTCTTCGGCTCGCCTCCGGGCTACGTCGGCTACGAAGAGGGTGGCCAGCTCACCGAGAAGGTGCGCCGCAAGCCGTTCTCCGTCGTCCTCTTCGACGAGGTGGAGAAGGCCCACCCGGACATCTTCAACTCGCTGCTGCAGATCCTCGAGGAAGGTCGCCTGACCGACTCGCAGGGCCGTGTCGTCGACTTCAAGAACACCGTGATCATCATGACCACGAACCTTGGTTCGCGCGACATCAGCAAGGGAGTCAGCCTCGGCTTCCAGCAGGGCGCCGACACCGCTGGCTCCTACGACCGGATGAAGGCGAAGGTCTCGGAGGAGCTCAAGCAGCACTTCCGTCCCGAGTTCCTCAACCGTGTCGACGAGGTCATCGTGTTCCCGCCGCTGACGCAGGAGCAGATCATCGCGATGGTCGACAACATGATCGCGTCGGTCGAGAAGCGCCTGAAGGACCGCGACATGGGCATCGAGCTCACGCCGGCCGCGAAGGAGCTGCTCGCCAAGCGCGGCTTCGACCCGGTCCTGGGCGCGCGCCCGCTGCGTCGTACGGTCCAGCGCGAGATCGAGGACATCCTCGCCGAGAAGCTGCTCTTCGGTGAGATCGGTGCCGGGCAGATCGTCCTGGTCGACGTCGAGGGTGAGGGTCCGACCGCGACGTTCACCTTCGTCGGCCAGAAGGTCTCGGCCGTCCCGGACGTCCCCCCGCTGGAGACCACGGCGGACGGCCCGGCTGCCGAGCACCCGGAGACCGACGCGAGCTGATTCGCTCACTGATGACGGCCCCGTTCCCGCAAGGGAGCGGGGCCGTTGCCGTTTCTGCCTGACTGCCGAGACGAGGCCCGTGCCGCGCCGAGACGGGCCCTGTGCCGGGCACAAGCCTCGTCTCGGCGCGGCACGGGCCCCGTCTCGGCGTCAGGGGAGGGCGAACCAGCCCGGCTCGACCTCGGCGACCAGGCCGTCGGCAACGAGCGAGACCAAGGCGCGGTCGCGCTGCTCGGCCAGGTGCCACTCGGCGTCGATGCGCCCGCGCGGAACGGCGCCTTCCGCATCGCGTACGACGGCGAGCAGGCGGCCGCGGCACTGGCGGTCCGTGCCGGCGTAGTCCTGCACCTTCCTCGCCGGCCCGTCGTACGCCGGACGGCCGGCCGCGTGCCATGCGCACAGGTCGACGACGGGGCAGCTGTCACAGGCCGGCCGGGCCGCGGTGCAGATGACCGCGCCGAGCTCCATCGAGGCCGCCGCCCAGGCGGCCGCGTCGTCATCGGACTCCGGGAGCACCGTGGCGGCCAGGTCACGCTCGGCACGGTTGACGGAGGCAGCGGGGAACTCGGCGCCGGTCAGCGTGCGGGCGAGGACGCGGCGCACGTTGGTGTCCAGCACCACGTGGCGGCGCCCGAAGGCGAAGGAGGCGATCGCGGCGGCGGTGTAGTCACCCACGCCGGGGAGCGCGATCAGCTGGTCATAGGTCGACGGCACCTCGCCTCCGTGGGCGTCGCGGATCTCGGTCGCCGCGGCGTGCAGACGGAGCGCACGGCGGGGGTAGCCGAGGCGACCCCAGGCCCGGACGGCCTCGCCGGACGTCTCGTCGGCGAGTGCCGACGGGGTGGGCCAGCGCTCGAGCCATGCCTCGTGCACGGGCAGGACGCGGGCGACCGGGGTCTGCTGGAGCATGAACTCCGAGTTTTGGGATGACCGATTCTGTGTCAGGCCTCAGAGCCGATTCGGACTACCGGCATGGCGAGTTTTAGTCACACTGATTGATTTTTTACACACCAATCGGAACACTCGCGCCTGTGACGGGGGACGAGCGCGCGCTACTGCGGTCACGCGTGGTGCGGGTACCAAGGCGCGACCCTGACCTCTCGTGCATTGACGACGTGGACCTGCGATCCCGCGTGGGCTCCGCCCTGGCGTCGCGGCCGACGCGACCTGCGGGTGGGGCTCTGCCATCAGCGAGACGCGTGCTTCTAGGGTCGGGCGGCGCACCGCTTCCTGGCGGCGCGCCGTTCTTGAGGTCCACGCTGCATCTGGCGGATGGCAGTGAGAGTGGCTACGCGAGCAAGGTGCGCCAGTGGGTGGAGTGCTGCGAGGAGTCCGGCACGGATCCCCATTTCATGGACCTCGACGTGCTCTTGGAGTACCGCGACGATGTCCGTTTCGAGCACTCGGGGATTGCCCCGTCGACGTGGAATGGCGATGTCGCCGCCTTGCAGTTGTTCCACGATTCTGCGGTCGGTGCGGGAATCATCAAGAGCCCGCTCATGACTGCCCGCGATTGGCAGCGACTACGGGTGGCTGACCGATCGGTCCGTTGGCCGCGCGTGGTCGAGGCGGAGGACTATGGGCGCTTCCGCGCTGTCGGCCTTCAAGGCTTGGACGGCCACGGTCGGATGACCGAAGCCGGACTCGCCATGCGGACTCCGGTGCGCGACGCGTTGTACGCAGACTTCCTTGTGTCCCACGGTTGCCGCCGCGCTGAGGCATCTCACCTCACGTTGCTCGACCTACCAGCCCGCGTTCCGAGCCGTGCCTTCAATACCGGCTTCCTACCCCCCGAGATCTGCAAGTGGGGTTCCGGGCGCGAGTTGGAGGAGAGCGCGGCGTGGGCATCCCGTCTGGCTGTTTACCAGGAGACCGAGTGGTTCCTCACCGTCGAGATCGCCCAGTCCGCGCTGCGCCGACTCTCCTCGGCCGGGGACCTCGTCGTGGTGACGGACGTGGCGCGTCGGGGTCAGCGAGATTGCGGAGTGCTGGTGAAGGGCCTCGGATGGAGGCGGCTGGCGACGTTGTCCAAGCGCCAGCGCACACGACTGGTTGCCACTCCGGACATCATCCGCCGCTTGGGCGCAGAGCCCGGCGCGGGGCGCACTCTGAGCATGGTGCGCGACGATTGGCTGATTCCGCTGGCGGCCTTCCCGGGAACGCGGACGCCGATGGTGGGCCCCGAGGCCTGGTCGATGACGTTTCGTGAGGCGAACGCGAGGGTCGCAGCCTGCCAAGGCCGCGAGTCACGGCGCGTCACACCGCACATGCTGCGCCACACGTTCGCGGTCAACACCCTGTCGGACCTGCTGCGGCAGGTTGCCGACGCCGACCGTGCTTACCTCCTCAACCTCGACGAGGCCCGACGAACCGACACCGCAATGCTTCGGCGTCGATACCAGAACCCACTCTTGCGCGTGCAGCGCTTGCTGGGCCACAAGAACCTGGAGACCACGCTTCTCTACCTCCAGTACCTCGTGCAGGAATCGCAGGCAGCGATCCCGCAGGGCGACTCATGGATTGAGCACTTCCTTGGGGAGGGCGGCGAGTGACTGCGAGGCCACCTGGCCAACTGGCTTCCCGGCCACCGCTGCGAGGACGGCCTGAGCCGCTCCGGGATATAGGCGTTGTTCAGGCCCGCGTCGGTCGGCGCGGCACCACGGAGCCTGAGATCCTGACGCTCGACCCGTCGGCCGCAGGTGCTGCCGAGCCCATCGCGCGATACCTCGCGAATGAATGGCGTCGCACCTACGACGGAAACGGTCGCCGGGCGACCGCTGATCGACAGCGCCTCGTGCTGTGCATGTTCTTCGAGAACCTGTCCGAGCATCACATCGAGGGCTGGGGCGACATCACCGTTCGATTCCTGCGAGACGTTGAAGAGTCGTTTGGTCGGACGACATACAGCCCGGGATACGTCTGGAACCTCCTTCGTGAGGCGGCGCCGGGAACTGTCTCGCCGGAGATCAGGGTCTTCGTCGCGTCGCCGCCAGCGGTCCCGTCCCGCGACACGACACCGACCGAGGCGATGCCGCCACGGATGCTCCGCAATGTCCTGCGGCAGGCGATGCGCGACGTTTCCAGCGCGGAGGCACGGATTCGATCATCGGGGTGGGACGGCAGTACGACGCCTCCGGCGGAGGCCCTGCTGCGCCGACACGAGACGACGGCGTTCTACATCCTGCTCTGCTGGGAGTGGTCAATGAGCGCGGACGTGGTTGCCGACCTGTCCTTGGATCCCGCACAGCCCACGGCCGTGGTCGATTGGCGAGATGGCGAATCGACCGTGCGCGTACGGTGGCTGAAGTTCCGCGGGGGGCGGACGGGTGTTGAACTGATGCTCGCGGACAAGCCTTGGAGAGCAGGTTCACTACTGCGGCGGCTGAGGGATGCGTCGGCTGCAACCCGGTCCTGCGCGGAGGGCGATGCGATCCACAATCCCTGGCTTTATGTGCCCTTCCGGATCGGTGCCGGTTCCCGGGACCCTGTCCCCTTTCCATCCTCGATTTCGCCACTGTCGATCCACAATCCCGGTGGTGGCCGTGGTCTCAGGGCATGGTGCGCGACGGTTAGGGGTGATGGCCGCACCGTCGATGTCGATCCCTTCTATGACGGCGGCCCCGACTTGTCGTACCGCGCTCTCAGGCCATCAGCGAAGTGGGCCCGATGGGCAGCGACAGGTGGCGGTCTACTGCTCAGCGAACTTGTCGACGACAACACAATCGAGACGCTGTCAGCGCACTACCTGAACAATGAGATCGCGATGCGCGACATCGGTGAGGCGTGGGCGCAAGTGCCCTCCTTGGCGGAGGAGGTGGCGCGGGGTCTCCGGCCCACCGCCGTGGACCGAGCGGGGACGGTCCTCAGTGGCGCTCCCATCTCGTCATCGGACACCGCCGCTGCCCTGGGCGTCAACCATGTCGGGACCAGCGGCTGTCGGAACCCTGAAAACTCACCACTTTCGGGCGAGGGAGCGGGCCGTCTCTGCGGCCAGGCAAATCGTTCGTGCTTCGCATGCCCCAACGGCGTTGTGAGCCCAGATGACGTGCCTGCTCTTCGCGCGTACCTGGACCTGGCGACCAAGGCTCACGCCTCCCTCCCGCCTCCAACATGGGAACTGCACTGGGGATTGACGGTTCGCTGGGTGCGCCACGTACTGCCCCTCCTCGCACCCGACTGGGAAGACGTCGCGCCGTCAGGCACGGAGATGTTCGACTTGGGGATGGAAGGTGGGCCTGCATGAACGGCCTTGTGGACCGGCCGCTTCTCGGCGAGGCGGACAGGCGCATGCCGTCCAGCCTCGTGGCCGACTTCACTGCGGTTTTTCCTCATACTTGGCGCGGATCGAAACCTGTGCCGCGGTTTGGTGACCTCGCCTGGGAGATCTCGGGAGTCGACCCTGGCAGGACCAGGGCCGACTGGAGCGTGTCGTTCGACTCGATGACGCCCGAGTGGGCCCTTCTCACGCGCGAGGTCATGTTTGTCCACATCAACAGCGCGGAGTTCCGTGAGCGGGTCTGGATCCACCGGAATAGCAGGCTCGCCCGCGATGGTCATCTGAGGGCGTCGACCATTGAGGCTTACGTGCGATCGTTCCGAGAGGTGGAGAGCATCTCTTCAGCACTCGGGCTGGGCCTGCCGCGAACATGGACAGCAGATGACGTCGATTCGATCCGTGACGTGGTTCTTCGTGACGGGCGATCGGGCATCGGACGCATCATTCGGTTGCTCTATCGAGTGGCGCCCGTCCTCACCCTCGGCGGCATCCGGTTCGACCCGATGAGGGGAATGACGGCCCATCAGTGGGACGGCGGCGCTGACTACTCCAGGATGCTGTCCGGGCAGGGGCTGCGACCAGAACTGTTCCGGGCGGTCGTCGGAAACGCGCTCTTCTATGTCGAGCAGGCCTCGCGCGACATCCTTGCCGCCCGGGCTTGGCGCGTCGAGCGGGACCTCTGGCGCTCGCCAATGAGCACACCGAAGTCCTCGCGAGCCGCGTACCTGGACGCGTACCCGGACCATCCTGACGTCGTCAACGAAGTGACGCGACGACTTCACGACGCCATGGAGGAACTCGGTGGGTTTCCGTCTTCGACCGTGCGCACGGCTGGCAAGTCTGCTCGGGTAGGGGAGCCCTGCCGCGAGACGCTGCGCGCAGCGGCAGGGTTCGACCAGGCAGCCAACTACCGCGCGTTCCGGCCATTCATCGACGGCCGTATCGCGTCCGGTGTTCCGATGGTTCCTGGCGGCCTCCCCATCGAAGTCGCCTGTGTCCGGCGGCCCGATGGAACCTTCGGGCCGTGGCGCGACAACTTCTGCTGGAACAGCATCGACGTTGAGTCCCTGATGCTTGCCGATGCGGCGAAGATCGTTGTCATGGCCTTTACGGCTATGCGAGACAGTGAACTGGACGCTATTCCTCGCCATGGCTGGAGAACGACATGGCACGGATCCCCCGCGTTGTGGTCGGAGGAGTTGAAGACCCGCGCGGGCGAACCGATGCGTTGGTGGGCAACGCCTACGGTGCTCAGCGCGTGCGACGTGCTCGACAAGATCATTGATCCAGAGGCGCCGTTCCTGTTCCAGACAGTCCGGTTCCGCAGGATCCGCGACGCATCGGACCGGGCCAACGGGGAGAACTGGAAGTCGATACAGCGATTCGTGTCCCGGTTGGGGTCGGACCCTCACCTGCACGGGTTTCTGCCGGTCGACGCTGGCTGGGGCACTCTGGGCGCGCGCCCTCGAAACGACGCCGGGCCCACGGTGACGCCCCGTGCGTTCCGTTACACGTTGGCCTCGATCAGTAACTTTGTTGCACTCGGCGATGTCGCGTTCCAGCAGCAAGCGAAGCACGCCCACATCGCGATGAGCCACTCCTACGCTGCCAACGGAGCGAACAGTGACTGGACCGGCTCGATGTTGAACACGCTCGCCAACTCAGAGGCGCAGGAGCGTGCCATGAAGACCGTGGACCTCTACATGCGCATCTGGCTCGATGACGAGGTGGTCGGCCATGCGGGTCGCGGACTGGTTCGATCGGCCCGGCGGCTCTTCGACGAACTGGACGTTGCGCCCTACGACGACGAGGCAGCGGCCGGTCCTGAGGAGCAATTCGAGGCCCGCGTGCTCAGTACGCCCGAACTCGTCCAGGCGATCCGCTCAACCGCGAGCATCCTGCACCCAGGGACCCTGGTGCACTGCCTCCGTTACGTGCCAACCATGGAGTGTGTGGAGGACGGAACTGAGCCGATCCAAGGACTGTGCCGCCCCGAGTCATGCGCGAACGTGCTCGTGGACCCGGAGCAGCAACCACTGATTCGCGAGCGGCACCGGCAGGTTCAGGAGTGGCTGGGCATGCCCCGCATCGGCAAGGCCCAGCGCCAAGTACTGGAGAGGCGAGAGCGCCTGCTCGCATCGCAACTTCGATCGGAGGACATTCGTGGCTAGTCCGGAGACTGTTGAGAAGGTAAGGGCCGCGATCCTGGCCACGTATCGCGATCGGGATGTTGCTACCCGAGCCACGAACGCAGAACTCATTGCTGCGGCGGGTGTGTCGCATAAGTCCTTCTACCGGGTGAAGCAGGACCACCCAGAGATCGTCACCCTGCTTGCCGACGTCGAGGCGGTGTTCCTGGGGCGGCCGGTATCGCCTGAAGAGGATGAGTCGGCGGACCCGCTGAAACGCAATCCGAGGGCCGCGGCTGAGGAACTCCTCTCAGTCGTCGCGGCTCTGACTGACGTCGTTGAACAGCAGAAGGTACGCATCCGAGACCTTGAGCGGGCTCTCGCGTATGCGACGGACCCGGGCTTTGCCGACTACCCGGCTCCACCGGACCTGGCGATCGCACGAGCGCGGCGGAGTCGACGGGATCGGTCCTCAGGCCCCTGAACCGAGGCGGTACATGCCGCCTTCTGTCAGGTCCACTAGACCCTCGTCGATGAGCCCGGCTAGGCACTGGTCGCGTCGGGGACCGTCCGGCCAGGCAGCGGTCAGTGCGAGGCCATCGACGGGCCCGGTTCCCTCGCGAAGCACTGACATTAGGCGGCCGCGAATCTGTCGGTCGGTTCCCTCGAACTTTTGAGTGCGTCGTGTGGGGCCGTCGTACGGGGGGCTTCCGGCAGCGCGCCAGGCGCACAGATTGGCGATCGGACACGCCTCACACGACGGCGCACGAGCCGTGCAGATGAGGGCCCCCAGTTCCATCACGGCGATTGCCCAATGTGCTGCGTCCGCGGTGTCCTCGGGGACAAGGCTTCGCGCCCGGTCGCGTTCGGTGTTGTTTAGAGAGGGCTGGGGGAATTCCGCGCCCGCCACCGCTCGGGCGATCACGCGCCGCACATTGGTGTCCAGAACCACGGCGCGCTTGCCATAGGCGAAGGAAGAGATCGCAGCCGCTGTGTATTCGCCAATGCCGGGGAGCATGCGCAGCGTTGCCTCGTCGTCTGGAAGCACACCACCGTGCCGGTCCATCACGGCAATGGCTGCGTGGTGGAGATTCAGGGCTCGTCGTGGGTAGCCGAGACGCCCCCAAGCACGGAGGACGTCTTCCGTGCTGGCGGCTGCGAGCGTGGCAGGAGTGGGCCAGCGCTCCATCCATGCGGTCCATACCGGAAGGACGCGTGCAACTGGTGTCTGTTGAAGCATGATCTCGGAGGTAAGGACGCCCCAAGGCGTCCGATCTCCGGAGCGCCACGGCAGGGCCCTCTGGTTGGCGTCGTACCACTCTCGAACCGCGTCCGTTAGAACGGTCGCGGCGACCTCGGTGGCTGCGGGCGGTCCGTTCATCGATCTAATGATGACAGCGGCGGCCAATCTCTTCCAATGTTGGTAAAAACTCAATGCTGTTGGAGTGTCGCTCACATCTGAGCGATCGACATGCCTCCCCGGCAGCACCCTGTGGGCATGACGCTTCCACCGCCGGTCTCCTGGGTTGCCCAGCAGGACCGTCGCAACTTTGGACGCGACGGAGCAATCGAGTGGCGCGATGACGAAGAGACCCAAACGCTCGACGGGAAAATCGGCCTGCGCGCCGCGCGCATACAACACGAGATTATTCGACTCGTGGGCCGAGAGATGGCACGCAAGGGCTGGAACTCCTGGGGTGACCTGGCGGAACAATCGGGTATCGGTGTGAAGCCTTGGCAGATGCGTGCCATCGCGCGTGGCGACGCGCACTTGCGAATGGCTCACATAGCGGCGCTCGATGTCCATTTCGGGCCGCTACTCCTGGCGGGCTACACCGCTCGGAAGGCACTGGAGTCTCAAGCCTTGTTGGCGCGGTTGCTCGCAGAAGGCGTCTCGGAGTCCCCGGACTCTTCGAAGCCCTGAAGCCAGTCATTCAGGTCGCTCAGGCGGTATCGCAGTAGCCCGCCGATCTTGATGGCTCGCGGTCCGTAGTCGGGTCGCCGCGAGCGCCACGTAATCAGCGTGGAGCGCGAAATTGCCAGGTAGGCAGCCGCCTCATCTGGCGTCATCAGCGGGTCGTGCATGGCTGAGGTCTGGCCTCGTTTCTGTGGCGTGTATCAGGGTCCGGACACCTTCCTGAGGACCCCGGCAAGCGAGCGCAAGCAACCGCATTCAGCCGCGATCCGTTGGGGCAATCGCTGTTAGCGCGCCCGGCTCTAGTGTCCAGCGTGGCGGTGGTTTTACCCAACACTCAGTGCATGAGCACAACTCACACGCTGGTCACTTCGGACGATGCTGCGGTACTTCTCCGGACACTCACGCCCATCGCCTACTGCGACTGCCCGCACGACCATGACAGCGAACTGCCGGTCCGTAACGACGGCAGCAGGCCCTGTCCCCAGCCCGCCTCCTGGCGAGCCCGGGTCCGCGTTGCCGTCGATGTTGAAGGCAGCATTCCGCGGCGATGCGACGAGGTCTGGCTGCTCTGTTCGGAGTGCCTCGACTCGTGGCTGGACGAGGATCCAGATTGGGTGGAGGTCAAGGTCCTCGCCCGACTCAATCGGCCGGGGGCGCTCTGATGTTCGCGGTCAGCGGTAACTCGAAGGCTCCGGACCGCTGTTACGTGGAGGGCTGCGGTCGCGAGAACGCGATCGTCCTGCACCTCTCGGCCACTCCTGCTGCCTTTGGTGACTACTGCGCCGAGCATGCCCGTGCCCTGGCTGAGGCCACTCCGCTCGTCTGGACCTGCGAATGCCTTGTCTGCGAGGCGGCGCGGCGAGAACTCGCGTCGCACGAGCATGACGACCGGATCGTCCTGTGCACCAACTGCGTGGGTCGCTGGCTCGTGACCACCGCATCCGGCTCGACGCACCTGTTTGATCTCGATGCCAAGACAATCCAACGTGTTCAGGCCGCTGCCAACGAGCGCCCGAGTCGAGAGCGAGCGGGGTCGGTCCCGCTTCGTCGAGACGGCGACGTCCTGCCCCTGCTGCACCTCGATCCGATTCGACTGAATGAGCCAGCGTGCCTGCTCATTGGCGAGGTGGACGACTATCTGGGGTACGTCAACACAACTCGGGTCACGACGCCGGTACGACTTGTGGAGCCCGCCCGATGACCGCGTTCGACCGGTACTGGCCGCAGACAGGCGTCTGGGAGGTCACAACGGAGCGCGGCACTCGCCAGATTCTCGACCTCGACGAGAACATTTGGATGCGGGTACCCGGTGAACACTCGGCCACCCCCTACCCGACTGACCGGCAGTGGCAACGGCTGGCCGCCTTTGCTTCGGGGGCGTTGGGCCCTGACCAGTTTGGCGAGGTCTGGGTTGGCCGCCCCCTGCGCATTTGGCGCACCCTGGACGAGTGGTGGACAACAACGTGGGTCACTGCGGTCAGAGAGATGTTCGAGGACGAGGTGCCGCCGCCGAGCCCGATCTACCTGTCTAGTCGCACGCGGGGGGTCCTTGACGGCTGGTCCGTTCGAGGTGGCGACATCCCCGCGTACGGCGAAGGCCCCAGCATCGAGGACGCGATGGACGACTACATCCAGGGGCTCTGCGACTGGCTGGCAGAACCTGGGGTCCTTGGCAGTTCGCGGCTCGCCAGGCGCTGGAAGGCAGATTCGGAGGCCGCGGGCTCGGTTCGCGCGCACGTGGCGGCCCTCCTTGCGGACGACATCGCCCGTTTTGAGGGCCGGGAGGACGAATGACGTCGGAATGGGCCGACGTGTTCGATCAGGTGTCGGCGTGCGGCGGGAACGCGGTGGAGGCAATCCGGCGGGCTTGGGAGCGCGGCGTGTCAGCGGAACAGGTGTTGGAAGGCGTCACCCGGGCCTTGGCGAGCACGCCCGATAACCGGGCGTTCGAGGACTGGGAGGCTCTCGCGCCCGGCTGCCTCGATACGCGCGTCTTTACTCAAGGGACATGGTGGGTCGACGTGCTCCGGGTTCCTCATCGAATCGCCTCGATGTCGGACCGGTACGTCGCCAACGTCATCGGATTCCTTCGCAATGACGCTGAGCATTTCTACGAGACGTACCTGTTCGGCCACCCCATGCCGTTTGCCGAGAGCCCCCAGGCGTGGCTTGAGAGCACGGTGCTGATGAAAGCCTTGCGATCGCGGCAGGACGCCTCGTGAGCACTGAAGGCTGCACGTGCTGGTTGTTCCCGACCGAGCAGGGAGAGACGATGCCGCTCACGTGGGCCTGTTTGCACGATGAGGTATGCGTCATCACCAAGGACGGATCCACCGTCGTTGGCTGGGGACTCGCGGGCGAAGTTCTACACGCGGACGGCGTGCGGAAGCCGATGTTGCAGATTGAAGACGACGCGGGGGTGCTCTACTTCCTGCGGCCCGAGGAGATCGCCAGCGTGACGCCGGTCGAACTGACGCCGGACGAGTCCGCGTTCGCTAGGGCGGTCACAGAGGTCATCTCCCGCGCGAAGCGGGGCGGGCCTCAGGAGCACATGCGTTTGGTCGTTGGCCAGCATCGGACGGTGGAGGTCGAGGTCCGACACGCGAGGCATGCATGTTCGCCTCACGGCCAGACCCGGCCCATGTTCGAAATCTGAAGGGGTGACTCCAAGCAGGAACCCACGCACTGCGTCGGCGACCGGATCTAGATTGCCCTGCATGGAGTGTGAGGTCGCCGGGTGCGAACGTGGCGCTGCGAAGATGAATCGCTGGTGCGACAAGCACTATCGCCGGTGGCGGCTCTATGGCGACCCGGACGCCCCGTTGCTCAAGAAGCCGGTCGCCGCCGCCTGCCGCTACGACGGCTGCGGGCGGAAGGTCATTGCCTTCGATCTGTGCAAACACCACTACTACGCCGAGCGGCGCGCAGCCGAGCGTGCGGCAAGGCCAGTGCTCCCACCGCCGCCACCAGGAATGCGCCGGGTACCCACTCGCCCCAACGAATTGATTCCTGTTGCATGTTCGATTGAGGGCTGCGACCAGCCGCCGAAGGTGCGGGGCTGGTGCGGAGCCCACTATCAACGCTGGCGCCGCTTCGGTGACCCGGAATTCTTCCCGCCGCAGGTCGACACGTCATGCACGGTCGAAGGTTGTGGAAAACCCACGAATGCGCGTGGCTTCTGCTCGTCTCATTACTATCGCTGGCACACGTACGGGGACCCGCTGTACTCGAAGAACAAGCCTCGCGTGCGAGAACAGGTCGTGGATGTCCCACCCCGACCCTGTGCGACTTGCGGAGAACAGTTCAAGCCGGCCAATCACGTGCAGCGCTACTGCGGTCGCCGCTGCAAGCCAACCCGTGCGCATCGCGGCGTCAACAGTCGGGCGACGGTCGTGAGGCTCGGGGAGGCGAATGGCTGGACCTGCGCCCTGTGCCATGGGGCCGTCGAGCGCGACGTCTACTGGCCTTCACCGAATGCGGGTTCGGTCGATCATGTCGTACCCGTGGTCCTGGGAGGTACGGATGCGTGGCCCAACCTTCAGTTGGCTCATTTGAGGTGCAACCTTGCTAAAGAGGCGGTGCGCCGAGGGCGACCGAACTAGGACCTCCGGGTCGCCTCGTCGACGCGTTCGGGTCGACCTCGACGGGCACCAGGAGCCTTCGCTCGAACCACTCCATGCGGAAAGTTCGACGCACGCCGTCCTCGACGAATGCGACGAGGAACCGATTCGAGTTCGCGGTGAGTGGCCACTCGACCACATACCCCAGATAGGGCTTCAGCGCACCGGCACGCTTGATGAAGACGAACCGCTGCTCATGCGCGGCGTACGGCCCCCACGCGTCGTTCTTCGGAGGAGAGGCCACGAAACAAACGATAGAACATACGTTCGATCCGGGTGCCCGGGCTCGTCCCATGTATGTGACTATCGGCCCTGGATCCCAGAGCAAGCGTCCGGGACAATCGTTCGTCGGTTAGATACATGTAGGACTGCGGGGGACGAAGGCCATCTGCGATGTCGGCAAGAGCAACGGGCGCGTCGAACCGCCTCGCATCGCGCACTCGAATCACAAACGCGGCCTCAGCGCCGTCGTAGTAATCGAAGAACGGATCTTCTTCGATGCCGCCGACGTCACCGTATTGGGACCACGCAGCGCTCGGAGGAACGCAGTCGATGCCCTCGATCTCGAACGCGCCGACGACGCGCTGGACCGGTGCCGTCGCATAGATGACGACATGGGTGACGTCGGCGGGGAGACCCTGGCGACGAAACTCAACCTTCTTCGTTCCAGTGAGGATTGCCTCCGCGTACCGCGGGTGGATTGAGAACAGGGCTACACGTCCGACCTGATCGACAACCATTCGCGCCCTTCCTCTCTGATGCGCTGGATCTGCTGAGGCCAGCCGTTGACCGCCTTCGCCGCCCGTAGTTCGTCGATGGTGATGGGGTTCGCTCGAAGGACCCTGTCTTGGCGGAACTTCACGACGAGCACGTCGCCGCGTCGGGCCAGTGCCTTGATGTCCGCGAGTGGGTAGACAGTGCGATTGCCGACCTCGGCAAGGATCTCGTCGGGGTCCTGGCTGACCAGGGTGGACTCGCACACCCCAATCACGAAGACCGCCTTCTCATCATGACTCCGATAAAACAACAACGGGTCGCCGGGCTTGAGGAGGCGCGTCGAAGCATTGCAGAGATAAGCCTTACGTAGCGCGTTGCCGAAGGGTCGTGTTCCGACGTCCGCAGCAGAGAAGAGCGCCCCTTCTTCGGGCTCCGCGTCCGGAAACAGAACGCGGTGCCAACGTGGCTCGATGGGGACGATGAAGGGTGTGGTCTCGTCCCACGCGATCCACGGCGGGCCATAGGCAATGTGCTGCTCTAGCGGAGTCAGCGTGGTGTCGTTCGGCGCAACGAGGCTCTTGGCGAAGACCATCTCTCCCGAGTCGGTGGTCACCCCCGCGAGGGGTTTGAAGCCGAACCCGCGGAGGACTCCCGCCAGCACTTCCTGCTTCGCATACAGCGTGACGAAGACGCCCTTGTATCCCTCCGCATGCGCCTGCTCGAACGCGGCCTTGAGCAACAACTCGCCGTACTTCTGGCCGCTGTATTCGTCAGCCACCTTGAAGGTGCACAACTTCAATTGAGGTCCCGGCAACCCATGCTCGCCGGTGGGCTCCTTCTTCAGAATGACGAGGCCCGCATGCTCGCTCGCGCCGTCAATGAGCAGGGCATCGCGCTGCGACTGAGCGGCCCGCTGAAACCATTCGACGAAGGGCGGGTAGTCCGCCTTGAGACCATCGAAGATTGGGTCGTCGATGTTCAACTCATGCGTCTTAACCCGTCGGACCGACGGCGGGGCCGAGGGAAGATCGACGTGGATCGTACGCAACAGGTTGACAGCGTCTGCCAGTCGAAGGACCCGCTGGTCGACGCCCACCCGCAATGCCTTGCGATGTATGCCGTCGTCTTCGGTGACGAGGTAGCCAACTGCGTGCCCAACCACCGCAGCAAGCAGGGCGTCGTCGACCGCATCGTTTGAACCAGGAACCGCCTCGCCCAACTCTGCGATCTGTGCTGCCGTTACCTGAGGCGGCGACGTGATTGGCGTATACCGGCCGAAGAGCGCCAAGCGCGCTGCGCGCTTCTTCGGGTCCGAGATGCGGTCGAAGTCGATGCGAGATGCCGGATGGGTTCTCAAGTCGTGGTGATGGGTCGACACCAGACGGAGGAACTCCATGGCAACGTCGACGCCTGCTTCGAGCACGTGACCGAGCGGGTCTGCCTTGATGGCGACATTGCTGTCAATCAGGAACAGCACGAGACAAGATTGCCCCGTCAAACCAATCGGCGTGCCACATTTCGACCCTCTGCCTGGCGATCCCGACGAATCCGGGGCCCGAGGGCGACACGACTCAACGCGGGTACAGCCACCCTTGCGCGATTTGAGGCCAGCGAACGTCTCACTTTCGAAGCCGGAGGCGTCCTGCTGCCCCGCAGCGCCCGCTCGCCGCTAACTAGAGCAGACGGGGGTCGCCGTCCTCGTCGAACACGATGCGGCGATCGCCTCGCTCTATCGCATCGAGATCGAGGTCGATGTCGAGGTAGGCCAAGTCATTGAGCCGATCCAGACCCTTGATGAAGATGGAACCCACCGCGAGACCGACGAACTCAGGATTTGGCGCCACGACGAACTTGAGATCCCATCCGACCCGCCGACCGACTTCCCTAGCACGATCATCTAGTCGCGTTACCTCGTCTTCGGTCAGTGGCATGCGCTCAGAGTGTCACGTTGGCGCCTCGGCCTCCGGAACATTGGTGCCATCAGGGAAGTTGGGCATGCATGCAGCAGCCGCGCCCACTCAGCCCGCGCACCCACGCTAAGAAGGGAGCATGCGCACTATGTGGGCGATACGCGCGGCTTACTGAGGCCCATGTTCCGCCCCGCGCAGCGTTCAACGATGGCGTTTCGCGTCGAGGGCGAATTTCTGCTGAGCAGCGCCTCGAACTCGACCGAGGCAGGCCTGGAGGAATTAGGGTTCCCGCCCACTGCGATGCCTGCCGCGCAGAGACCTCACCCTGGGACGACGAGTACATCAAGTGGGCGACCTTCTGGGCCGAGGGCCTCGTCGTTCTAGAGGGTCATGGCGCCAACGGCATCCGCGCCACCATTCCAGGCGCACGCCCAGGCCGCTTCATTCGTGCGGCGTTGGCCGGGATGACGGCTGTCGCGGAAGGCCTGGTCGGCACGCACCCCGACCTGATCGCCGCGATCAGGGCGAGCGACGGCAAGGCTTGGGAGGGCGACCGGCGATTCTTGATGGCGTTGACGCCACCAACGGAGGGGGCATCTGTGGGCGGGATGCATCGCGGCATGCAGATCCACTTCTCCATCACAGGGACTGATGTGCGCGCGCCCGCTCCGGCTCCTTCCGCTGTGATTCACCACGTGCCGCTAAGTCTCCTGCTGGTCGACGCAGCAATCGCTGATGAGTACCCACATGTCGACTGCACGGGCTGGCTCGCCGAAAGCGCGGTCGCAGCAGAGCAAGACCTCGAACTGAGCCTCCCAGTCGTTCGACTGTCGTCCGGCACCACATGGCAGCCCGAGTCGTTTGAGGAGGCCCACCTCTAATCACGTTTCTTCAAGACGTCCTGCGACGGGGTCGTCGCTCCAATGGCGCCTCACTTGACGCATCGATGCGCGTGCTTGTGACAAATGATCAGACGGACGATCCAGCGCACGTCCCAGTCAGATCCCCCACATGGTGTCGGCATGGTTCTTCAACGGTGCGCGATAGCGCCGTGACGTCAACGCTCGATCCGCAGCGATCAGCCAGCCCAACGAGTAGTCAGCGGGGTGCAGCAGCATCTGCTCTGCCACCTCATCCGGGATATCTCCCTCCACGGGCAACACCTCGGTCGGCCCGGTCCCGAAGGCGGCGATCAAACGAACCGCATCGAGCGACGGATCTACCCTGAAGCGCTCCTCTGCTGCCCGAGCCGCGGGCCACGAGCCACGGCCGAGGACGGCGGCTTCGAGGATGAGGTCATCGTCAAAGAGATCTGCCGGGTTGTTCGCGTAGTGCCCGAGCAATAGGCGAACTTCGACGGACGCATCAGAATCGACTTGGACGCTGCCGAGGTTGCGCGGAATTCCAGATGCACCGATGCGACTGCTTGCCTCGATGAGGGCTTGCTTCTCGGTCGGCGGCAAGTCACTCACGATGCCTGCAATCTCAGTGAGCAGCGCCTGCACTAGGGGTGCGTTAGCCGCGCTAACTAGGCCGAGAACCCACGTCGCGCTCGCATGCTCGCAGTCGCATAGCGCGACTTGTTGCCTCCACCAGTCCTGGTCCGACTTGTGTGCGCGAACCGCTGGCACCCATTGGCCGTAGTCCATCGCTGCTCCAAAGCATGGCGCACCCTTAGTGAGATTGCCGCCGGTGAAGTAGACCGATTCCGGCAACGCCGCGGCAATGGCCGCGATCTCGGTCGCGAGCCAAGTTGGTCGGCCGTACGCAGCAGTCAGGGCACGGGCTGTGTTTACCCAACGCGTCGTAGTACGGCCGTCTCCCTTGTGGATCCTCAGCGCCTCCTGAATATCACGGTTGCCACGCCGGTCGGCCAACCGCTTCAGAGCGGCAGTTCGTTCGCCCTCTTGGATCGCGAAGGCTCGGTGACCAGCGATGTTCAGATTGCCCCCGACCCCTTCGAGGCCCGTCATCATCAGAAGCACGCGGGGCGGGACGACGCGGAGGAGGTCACTGGCCTCGGAGGTGCCATGAGGAATGGCGTCGGAGCACTCCCCGTCAAGGACGGCATCTAGCAGACGCTGGGCGCTCTTCGATCCGTCTTCCGGACTCACTCCCGCTTCGATCGCAGCCAGGGCTGATCTAGACGTGTCCAAAGTCAGGGCGTCGACCGTCGTCGGAGGTAGGGACGACGCGAACCGTCGCGAACCGCCCGCCATGAGCCATGCCGTCTCCGCTGGCTTTCCGGCGGCCTTCCCGAGTTCGGACTGCCACCACACTTCGAGATCCTTCGGATCGCCGACGCTGATCGCCACGGTCATCCGCGACCGAGTCATCGGCGAGGTCGGGTCCCTGGTTACCGCGTCTCGGAGCACGGCGCTCAAAACGGGCGCACCAAACTCAGCCGCCAGCGTCGGCAGTGTGGATCCACGCACGATTTCCGGGGCTACGAATCGAACCGTCAGGTCGTCGGCGAGCATCTCCGCGACGCGGGTTTGAACGAGTGGCCGCTCCTTGAAGATGCCGTCGGCGAGGAGAGTCCACAACGTCGTGCGGACCTGCCGGGCTCCATGAACGTCATCAAGGCGTTCCTGTATCAGATCTGCGACATGAGCGATCTCGCGCGATTGGAAGTGCCCGGCCAGAAACCGGGCCGCGTTCGACCAGTATGAGCGAGGAAGCAACTCGACGAGCGCAGTCTCGGGCTCATAGCCGTGGCCGTTGTCCGACTGGGCGAACTCGTACAGGAAACGCGCCGCAAAGAACTCCCGGATCGACTGCACGTCGAACTCATAGGTGCCGGTGTGCTTGCTTGTCAGCACCCACACGCGATCGCGCAGCGCCGCGAAGAGATCCTGGACGCCGTCCGTCGCCTTCTGGACGCTAGCCAGATACATGGTCATCTCGCGAATGATCCGAGCACCAGGTAGCCGGGTCGACGTGGCATCGACCTCCGTCAGCGCGTGCATGAACCAGCCGATAAAGGCGGTCGCTTCCTCCAGGTCCGAGAGGTTGTCCAGAACGGCGCGGGTCTTGGCCGCCTCGCGGGCGAGGAACAGATCCATGTAGGCGCGGTAGAGGCTGGTTCGCGCGGTAGGCAGAGAGTCGCCCTTCGTACGGATCAGGTGCAGGAGGATCGTCAACTGCATCGGGTTGGAGGCCAGTTGTGCCACGTGCGGAGCGGCCGTTCGCTCACCGAAGATCCGCTCTAGGCTCCTACGCTCCCCGGCGTCGATTTGCTGGGCAATGACCCACTGACGGAGGTAGCGCTTGCGGATCGCTTCTGTGAGGGGCTGGAGTTCCAGTCGTTGGAACAGGTCCGGCGCTGGCTCCGCGAGACCCGAAGCATTGGGACGGGTGGTCACGAGCACCCTCATGTTGCCGGGGCGCACCTGGATCCATCGCCCGATGAACCCGTCGATTTCCGCCACGAGCGCCTGGCGCAGTTCAGGCGAGGCGACTTCGTCGAGCCCATCGAAGACGATCTGGCTCGGAAACCGGCCAAGGAGACTCCGAATGTCGGCCATGTTGAGGTCGTGGCCGGGTGCCGCGGCCTCGATGTGATCCAGGAGGAAGTCCTCGACAGTGACTCGCTTGGGCGGCTTCGGCTTCTTCTTCGGGTCCGGCTCCGTGACCGCGAACGGGTCGCCGCCGGTGGCCCACTCGGCGTAGTCGGCCAGATCGATCCGGAACGGCACTCGAAGGTCGTCGGTCTCGGCTTCCGGCAGCGCTTCGCCCTTCGCCTTCAACTCATCCCGCCCGATGAAGGTCGCGCGGTACACCTGGCAGACGTACTGGGCGAGGGTGGACTTTCCCTGGCCCGGCACGCCCTCAATGAGGGTCAGCGGCGGGGTCGACTTGTCGAGCAGGTGCTCGGCGAGGCGGTCGACCTCGCTTAGCGCAAAGGCTGTTCCGCGAGGAAGACGCGAACGCAACGCCGTGACGTCAACGAATAGGTCGCTCAGGAGATCGCTCACGAGATCGATCTGGCGGAATTTCACCCGCCGATCACGGGACCAGTGCGTGCCGACGTAGGTGACCAGAACGTCCTTCTCGCGCTTCTCGCCGTCCTCAAGGTTCATGGAGGTCAGCAGCGCGAAGAGGGCATCAGTGCCCGCGAGCATGTCGACGTAGGCGAGTTTGATCTCCCACGGCGCGTTGTCGACCCAGGCGTCGAGGTCTGATGACCAGAAACACGACATCGCGACCTTGTACTGCTTCGAAAGGGCCGTGAGTTCCTTCTCGACCTCGTCACGCGAGCCCGAGCCGGGGGCCGCGCCGCCCTCCACGTTCGTCATAAGGATGTAGCGCGTACAGCCCTCTTTGACGAGGCGCTCGATGTTGTCCGCCTCGCCGTTGATCTGCTGCTTCATCCAACCGGCGGTCTTCTTGCTGCGATCGCCCGAGAACTTCACCTGAAGGACCGTTCGGTTCTCTCCGGTGCCCGAGACCATGTCTCGACCACCGTCCTTCTCCCCCACAGGGAAGACCGAGACGTCGTCAAAGCGATCCAGCACTAGGGCTCCGCATAGTTGCTGGAACCGCTTGTCACCGAGCCGCTCGTAGAGGTACTTCCAAGATCCCGAACTCGCCACGTCCTCCATCCTTCACACAGGAGCCCACAACGTCCCGAGAATGCCGGAGTCCAAGTCTCGAATGGGCCTTCGCGCCACGCGGTCAAGTGGGGTCACCATGCCCCTTCTCGCGGCAAGTACGGCCTCGCGCTGGCCGCGGCGTGGGGAAGGACGACGTTAGGCGACGCTGCCGGGTAAGCAGACGGGTCTACTCCGCGACCACTCCATCTACGCCACCAACCGCGGCGAACGCCTGCCGAAGGCGCGCCTGAGAGTCGATCAACCAGTCGGCGATCTCAGGCCAGCGCTCACGGTCGTTGACGTCGGTGTAGGGCGAGAGCATGGCGATGCGCGTCGCCTTCTTCCCCTCCATGGGCTCCCAGGCGGGTGCCGCGCCCAAGGCTGCTTCGAAGGCGGCCCGGCGTTCGTAGAGCGCCTCGAACCGCGCCGTCGCGAGCGCCGGATCGGTCGCCAGGAAGTAGATCTGCGACACGAGTCCTTCACGCGTCCAGACCATCGAGCCGACGATGCCTGGGACCCCGAAAATGGTGTCGCAGAACGACTGCTTCGACGTGTTCCGTCGGGTCCACGATGGATGCTGTGCCCGCATCCGAGGCAAGACGAAGTTCCAGAACTCGCGATACGTCGCTTCTCGCTCGGAGGTCTCACCCGACTGGCGGGTCGCGGCCTTCACGGTCTTGTTCCAGTCGTTCGGCTGCGCCACCAGTTCGAAGTTCGGCGCGGGCTCCGAGTCCCCGATCCGCACAACGTGGATGACTACCCCAAAGACACGAGTGTTCTCGTCCGTGCGCTGGTTCAGCCAGTCGATGGCTGCGCGATGCTCCTCGCGGAAGCCGGTCGCAACCCAGACGATCGTGGTCGGATCCGTTCCTGCGGCGTAGGTGATGATCTGGCCCAGGTGAGTGTGGTCGGAGGTCTCCAATTGGTTCTCGACGATGACCACCTCGCCGGTCGCCTCGTCTCGGCCGATCAGGTCGAGGCTGAATCCGCCGACTGGGTGCTCGGCAGCCTCCAGGACCAGATCCATGCCCAGTAGATCCGACAGCACGTCGACGTTCCGAAGAAGCCACGGTGTGAAGTCCAGCGCTTCGTGAGGCCAGACCTCGCGGGCAGGAACGACAGCAAGACGTCCGAGTGATGTGGTCATGAATCGGACGTTAGTGGCACCCGCCGACGGTTGGGGGTGTCTACGAACTTCCCGACCTCTCGGCCATCGCTGACTCGGCCTAGCGCCTCACAGCCCGAGGCGTCCTGCGACGTTCCCATCGCCGAGCAGGTTTTCGCGCCTCTCGTGGCGCGCCACCGAAGCAAGGGAGACCAGGTCTGCGTGGGCGGCGATGGAGTAGGAGCGAGCCTCATTGCGCACCGCGGTCCGCATCATGCCTGTACGCAAGGAGGTCCAGACATGGCGACCGGACAACCCAGCCTCATCCGACCAGTCGTGCACGATCTTGTTGAGACCAGACTCGTGAAGCGGTTTGTCGAAGATGACCGATCCGGTGCTCGGCATGAACGCATGGCCGTCCGGGGCACGGAGTCCGCGCTGTTCGAGTAGCCCGAGCCACCGGTCCCAAGCCGTCCATGGGTCGTAGGCCGGATCCGGTGCTGAAGGTATGAACGTGAGCCGCGATCGGCCAGCGATGGTCAGGACCATGCCCTTGTCGTGCCGCTCAACATCGCTCTGGCGAAGGACCTTGGCCTCGTTGGTTCTCAAGCAGGCGGCGTAGCCAATGAGGAGCAGGGCTGCGTCGCGGACCTGGTTCGCCATGGGCGCGGTGGGTTCGGGCTGGGTGAGCATGCGGCTCAACTTGTTGACGTCGAACTGCCTACCGTCGATCCCGAATACGAACTCGCCACCGCCCAGCGGGCGGAGTGTGCGGATCGCGGCCACAGGACAGTCGGTTGTGCCGCGGCGCGCGTTCAGTTGGTGCGTCACGGTTCTGGCAGGACCCCGGCCCACCTTCGTGGTCACGTTGATCTCGACGCGGTCGCGCCCGACCCAGACGTCTGACCACCGCAGGCGGGACAGCGCCGAGACGCTCAACCCGGCGCCATCGCGCAGGAGCATGCCCGCCAGCGCGCGCCGCCCATCCTCAGTCGGAGTCCGGCAGGCATCGACCATCGCGTGAACCAGTTCAAGGTAGAGCGGGTCGTAGTGGCTGTGCTTCTCCCCGACGGGCTTCGACGAGAAGAGCCCACGGAGGAAAGTCTTCACGTCGGGGTCTTGATGCCACGGTGCCAGTCCGCGAAGGCGCCGATCCAGGTCGATCAGTTGGAGGCGCTCGCGGATTGCGCGCCCCTTCAGGTCCCTTCCGTCGAGGGCTGCTAGGTACAGGACGACAGCCTCGGCGCTGTCGTCGAGTTCGAAGCGTCGAAGGAATGCGAGGTAGGCGGCGACCTCAGGCCGGGCGCGGGCGGCGCGCTCTGGAGCAACGAGATCTGGCATCACAGCCCTACCTGCGAAGCCGGGTTGCGGCGCCACGGGTCGTCGTTGGCGATGTAGAGGACGAGCGAGTCGAGCGTGGCATGGCGCGAGCCCTTCGCGATGTCTTCCAGTCTCATGCCGAGGTCGGCCGCTGTGCTGATGAAGCCGCGGCGAAGCGAACGGCCGGACCAACGGCCCTCGATGCCTGCTTGTGCCATTCGCTCGCGGACAAGAACCGACAGCGCGGTCGTGGTGAGCGGCTCGATACCGATTCGGCCAGCACGACCGACCTTCGGAAAGCAGTAGCCGTACTCCATCACCTCCGGCCCCACTTGCCGCACCATGCGGTCTCGCCACGCAAGCAGCGCAGCGACTGGGTCGGTCGTAGGCGAGACCCCACGCGGGATTCCGACGTCCACGCCGTCTCCGACGCGGTCGGTCTTCGACCTCCGCAGGCGCAACACCATGCCCGAGTCGACCACAGTCAGGTCAGACCACCGGAAGCCGAGGACATCGGGCCTCCGGAATGCTCCTGCGAAGCCCGTCAAAATCAGCGCCTTGTCGCGGAGCACGTCGGGGCGAGCCGATCCGAGGAGAGCCATCGCAGCGTCGACCGGTACCCGCTGACCAAATCGGCCGAGGGAATCAAGGCGTGACTTCCTGATTCGGAATACGTCCCGCGACGTCCACGCCCGATCGTCGCGTGCTCCCGCTTTCCCGGTCGCTGTGATGACCCACTGGACCGACGTGCCGCCGACCTCTCGCCAGGACCGGAGGGCTCGAACACCACAGATCTGCGGGTCGCTGTGGGCGTCGATGCGGATCGTCCGGTCGGACCTGTCGGCTCGTACTGACCGCAGATGGACGGTCGCTCGCTTCTCTGTGAGCCGAACGTCCTCCCAGCAGAGCCGAGAGATCTCCCCGTCGCCAGCGCCAGCGCGGTGCAGTGCGAATAGCGCCCGGTCCCGAACCTCGACGGGATCCGGGCCAATGGAGTCGAGGTAGCGGCAGACCTCGCGCAGTGGCCCGATCTTCAAGGCGGAGATCTCCGCCTGAGGGTCACGAGGCTTGACGACCTTCCGCATCGAGCGAAGGAAGAGCGTCATCTGCGGGTCATCGCCCGGAGGCATCAGCCCGGCCTCGACATGAATCCTGTTGATCGCAGCCATGTAGGAGCGGAGCGTGCCGAGTGCGGCCCCCTCGGAGCCAACGTGGTCGGCAAGGAACATCATGACCACCTCCACAGGCGAGTTGAGCGGCGCGAAGCCCTTCTGTTCGCACCACGTCTCGAACTTTCGCCAACGCCGCGTGTAGTCCTTCCGCGTCTCCTCAGTGATGGACTCCGAGAACAACTTGGCCGTCTTCGAGATGAGCGCATCGAGTTCGCTTTGGACCCCAGCGCTCTCCCCACCCAGGAAGGCATTGAACCGGGCCTCGCGAAGTCGAACCGCCAGCGAACTTGCCCCTGAGTCGTCCCCGGTTGCGCGCGGAAGGACTCGTCGGGGGCGTCGGTCGTGCGGAGGCCACTGTGCGTAGGTCGGGGTCACCAGGTGATCTAACGATCATTAGTCGCTCTTGGATCGATTTTGCGGATCTGCAACGCGACGACGGGGAGCCGTCGACGGCCTGCCGCACACCTGGAGGCCATGGATCAAGATCTCTCCGCACGCATCCGCCGTCAGCGCGACCTCGATGCCGCCGACCGGCAGGGCCTCATCGCCCTCTCACGCGACCTTGAACGCCGGGGAGTGGGTGCTGAGATCGAGAACACCGGCGGCTACTGCATGGCACTGGTCTGGCGCGTTCCGGCTGATGATGGCTCTGAGGAATTCGTCGTCGCGACCCACGACGACCGCTGGTACGTCGCTCGCTACACCCAGGACGAGTGGCATGACGGCGACTACCGCCGCCGCGGCATGCCGATTCCGCACGGCTTCGACCGTCGCGTCGATGCCGCCAACGCTTTCGCCCAACTCACACGGAACGTATTGCCCCACGCAGCGTCGTTCGAGAGGAGTATCTGAGATGCCCGCACCCCGCCAGTACGTCGTCGGACTTCCCGTCATCGTGACCATCCACGATGACGGGACCGTGGCCTACGACGTTGACACGGCTGAGACCAGCGTCAGTCTCGGCGAGGACGAAACTGCGGTCGAGAACTACTCCGAGCGTCAGATCGCCCGCGATGCCGAGATCGCTGACCAAGACCACAGGCGACGCTTCGCTCGACGGGAGTCGTGATCCCATGCGTCACTCCGGTCACGACCCGGCGCGGATGCCTATTCTGTCGGTGGTCTCTGCCTACGATTCGGCCATGCCGCAGCAGCCCGCGTTTCGCTTCATTGACCTCTTCGCGGGCATCGGCGGCTTTCATGCCGTCATGAAGGCATTCGGCGGCGAGTGCGTCTATGCCGTCGAGATCGACAAGAAGGCTGCGAACGTCTACGAGGCGAACTGGGGCCATCCGGCTCACGGTGACATCACTCTCGACGCAGACGACGAAGTCGGGATCATGAACGTCCCGGCTCACGATGTCCTCTGTGCGGGCTTTCCTTGCCAGCCATTCTCGAAGTCCGGCGCTCAGCGCGGCATGGACGAGGCGCGCGGAACGCTCTTCTTCAATATCGCCTCGATCATCAAGGCTCACCACCCGAAGGTCGTTCTTCTGGAGAACGTTCGAAACCTCATCGGACCGCGCCACACCCACGAGTGGGACGTGATCATCCAGACGCTTCGCGAAGAGGGCTACAACGTCTCCGCCCGCCCGGCTGTCTTCTCGCCCCACCTTCTGCCTGAGCACCTCGGTGGCACGCCGCAGGTACGCGAACGTGTCTTCATCACGGCGACCTACGCGCCTCACACCGTGCCGTTCCTCCCGAACGGCAAGGTCGACTTCGAGATCGAGGGGCCGAAGCCGGTCGCCACGATGAATGACCGCTTCCCTAAGTCCGCAACCAGCAATGCGCCGCTGTTCGACCCAGGTTCGAAGGACGGCGGCTGGAACCTGTTGGACGGCGGCCTGCTTGACGACTCCCACGCGATCCCTGGCTGTGACCTGACCGCGGGCGAAACGCTGTGGATCGACGCGTGGGACGCCTTCACAACACTGATGCGCGAGCGGACCGGTGAGCCGCTGAAGGGATTCCCCTACTGGGCCGATTGCTGGCTCGACTTCCCTGAGGCAGCGGCCTCAATGCGCCGGGCCCCCCTGCCAAAGCGCAACGACGAAGGCCGCTACGAGCCCGGGTCGCTCAACGGGTTCAAGGCACCAAATAAGGTCACGCGTCCCCACATCCCGGCTCACCTTCCAGCATGGAAGCAATCGCATCTGCGACGGAACTACGACGCGTTCGAGGCTCACTGGCGCGACATCCTGCCGTGGGCATGGCAGTGGGGTGTCTACACCGACCTCTTCCCGACGTCGCGTCGAAAGTTGGAGTGGCAGGCCCAAGATGCCAAGTGTCTGTGGGACACGGTCATGCACTTCCGGCCCTCCGGCATCCGCGCAAAGCGCCCGACCTATCTCCCCGCACTGGTGGCGATCACCCAGACCTCCATCGTCGGTCCGCGCGAGCGCCGTCTCTCGCCTCGCGAGACCGCTCGCCTTCAGGGCCTGCCGGACACCTTTGCGTTCCCTGATCAGCCCGCCGCCGCGACGTACAAGCAGATGGGTAACGGCGTCGCCGTCGGCGCGGTTCAGCATGTCTTCCGTGAACACGTCCTGCGTGACGAGGCGTTGCTCGTAGCCGATCCGGACGGCATCGGTCAGCGGATCGTTGACGCGGCGAAGGACGCGACCCCGGCAAAGGTCGTCGAGCGCCTCTCGAAGCACAAGCCTTCACGATCCTGACCGTGTCGCGAGTTCTCCGATGGGGCGCTGTCCGCGGGGCATAGTCTCGGTGGGTGTGCGCTGCCTCCGTTGATCGACCGTTCTTCCTGCCCGCCGCCACTGCTGGCGAAGCGATCGAACGCATCTTCTCGCTGACGGGCGCTTCCGATGTAGGCACCCGCGGAGAGAAGCGCGCCGTCGTTGCCCTGCGGGACGCCCTTGGGCTGGACATCGAGACAGGCGTGACCAGCGACGTAATGGGCGCTGCCCTCGCCGAGGCGCTTCACGTCGACTGGGACACAGCGCGCTATCTCGACCGCCACAAGATCACCCTGGACGGCCTCAACGCACTGCTTGAGGGCGCGGCCGACGCCTACGCGGAGGGGTCGCTCCGGCGCCTCGCCGAGATGCGTCCCGCGCTTCTGGACGGGCCCGAGTGGGCCTTGTTCGAGCCTGCTCGTTCAAAGATCGAGGCGGTCAACCGAATCTCCATGCTGACGGGCTCCGGCGCGGAGCGACTCGGCCCGGGCGGCAAGGAGCACAAGCGTGTGCTCGTGAACCTGGTTGACGGGATGCGCCTTGGAATCCCGATCACCACCAAGCACGGTACGGCGGAGGCATTGGCGCGAGAGTTCAACGCGCCTTGGTCAGACATCTGCGTTTCTACGCAGGGCACGATCACGCTGACTGGCCTGAATGTCATCCTCGCTGGCGCCGAGCGACACCTCGGAAGGCTCGGCGGCGACCGCGCGCTGCTCTTCGGCACACCCGAGGAAGAGGGGCGCGCACTCGCGGCCGCCCTCGTCGACGGGTTCAGCCTGAAGAGGTTCGCCGATGGATCCGAGCGCGTTCACTGGGACGGTCGTCGTTCGGTGAAGTGGCTCGCAGACAACCAGACCGGACAGCAGAACCAGATGGAATGGCCCGGCTTCTACTGGGAGTTCCAGGCACGCACGATCCTCGGTCGGCGCTTCGCCCCCAACCGGAACCCACCGAAGACGAAGTACGGTCCGGAACCATTCGACTACTCCCTTAACTACGTCTGGGATCTCAAGTCCCACACGGAGACGTGGTTCGACCCACTGACCGGCGAGACCACGAAGGGTAGGGGCGGGTCTCCGCTCAATGACGCCCAGTCGATGGACGAGTGCATCGCCGATCAGGGTCTCGGCTTCCTGATGGTCGGCGGCCGCGCGATCACCGACACTGACGGAGCCTTCAAGGCATGGCAGGACGCCCTCAAGGGGAAGGCTGCGGCTCCGTCCAACTCCGGCCGCTCACGGATGCGAAAGGCTGCCTTCGAGCCGCTCCATGTCGATGCGTTCTGGTTCGCCGACACGTTGGCTCTGAACTCAGCGGTCGCGGCGGGACATGTCACCGGGTTCAAGCAGGGTCCCCAGGCACCGAGGGTCGCGGGCGAGCCTGGCGCTGCCCGTCGCCCGAAGTACACCCTCTCCAGCAAGGCTGCTGGTACGAGCCTCCACTTGGTCCGATACGAGTTCCCGAGCAGGCCACCGAAGGCGTGAGCGCTACCAGCCGCCGATCCAGTTGAAGCGGCTGCCAGAGAAGCCACCGTGATAGAAGTTCGCATTCAGTGCACTGCGGGCGCCTTGGAGCGACGCGACAGCGGCAGCCTCCGTGGACTTGGTTGTGACGTTCGCGCCGCCGATGTACACCGCGCCGGAGGCCTTCACCGGCTTCTCGACCCATCCGGCGAACGAGTCGATGCCGCCAAGGAGAGGGTCGCGCCATCCCGTCAGGTCAGCCAGCCAGCGCAGGCACCGTTCGATGGTGGTTGCTTGGGAGTTCGCCAGGTTCCAATCGTCGTTCAGCCACGGGTCGAGGCCGCTCGCCTGGCGCTCGCGATCAAGGGCATTCACAGTGTCGAGGAAGTCGTGAGGCCGCATCCCATCTACTAGCCGGAAGACCTGTTCGGTGAGGCTCGCGGGCCCAACGGCTCCTGCCATCACCGCCCACCAGACGCGAGCGTTCGCGGCGTACTTGGTGTAGGTCGAGACGCCGCCATCGCAATTTGCGACCAGCCATGGCAGGTAATGGCGGTCGAAGAACTTCGGCGGCCTGTCTGCCGCCTCCAGGAGCGCGAGCAGGATCTGAGCCGTCCCGAGCGGATACTTCCACTTCGAGGAGTCCGCCTTGGCGGCGTCGTCGTAGCAGCCTTGGGTCCCTGCCCAGATTGACGGCACCGCGAAGAGCCGCTTCTGCGCTGCTACGGCGACCGCCGCGTCCCAGGCCTGCCATTCCGCACGGAGGTTCAGGAGCATTGGCCGCTTCGCTCCATACTTCACGACGTGGTTGCTGATTGAGTCGTGGTTCAGCGAGAAGAGATCAACGGCCACCAGGCCCGCAGGTGGTTCGTTCGAGACGGACGGGTGCAGCAGCCATTTCGAGGATGACGCGACGAGGCCCACGACGTTCCATGAAGGCGCGACTGAGGCGAGCATCGCCGCGGAGACCAGCCCATCGATGTCTGCGCTGACGATCATCTGCCGGGGTGTATCGAGCATCTCCGAAAGCCTTGCGGCAGAAGACGCCGGGTTGCTGCCGTCCAGTTCTCGTGCGAGCGCGCTGATGGCGATCCTGCGACGCTCCGTAGCCGTCGACTGTGCGCTCATGCGACTGGACCGATGCAGAGAGCAAGCATGTTCCGATTAGATCGCGGCGGAATAGTGCGTGCCACGGTGACGCGCCTAAGCCCCGAGGAGAGCACGGAGAGCCTTCCGCAGCGCCTGCATTCCGTCGAGCGTGACTGTTGAGCCGCCGCCTGACTTGGTAGCGCGCGAGTCGTAGTCAGCGGAGTACGGCATGCCCGCCTTGCGGATGATTCGCTCCGTCACCTCGGGCATCGCTCCACCTGCAACGCCGACCTGGCTTGCGGCCTCTTGGAACACCTCGGTGGGCAGACTGCTCCCGTTGGAAGTCGCCAGGCGTTTGATCCCGAGGATGTCGCAAAGGTCGTTCAGGACGTCCTGCTTTGTCTCCCCGCCATGCCAGCCGTAGGAGCCGCTCTGGCCGGTTCCGGAGTCATCGATCTTGAGGCACGTACCGCACCACTCCGGGTTCATCCCATGCACGCACTCGTCCATGTGCTGATCCGATCACGATCGCCCGACACATGCAGCAGGTTGCGCGGACTGACGGTGGCATCCTCGACGATGTGACCAAGCCGTACGAGTCGTGGGCGTCGAGCCCAGCATCGCGCGCCGTCATGCAGGCCAATCGGCGACGCGACACCTCGCCAGAGATGGCGGTCCGCAGGCTGGTTCACGCCGCCGGGCTGCGGTACCGGGTCGATACGCGACCGCTCTCTGACCTGAACCGGCGGGCCGACCTGGTCTTCCGAGGTGCAAAGGTGGCGGTCTTCATCGACGGCTGCTACTGGCATGGCTGCCCTAAGCACGGGACGGTGGCGAAATCAAACGCCGACTACTGGTCGCCGAAGATCGCACGAAATCGTGAGCGAGACGCCGAGACGGATCGCCTGCTTGTGGACGCCGGGTGGACTGTGATTCGTGCTTGGGAGCACGAGGTACCGAGCGCCGTCGCGCAGCGCATCCTCTCCGCTGTGCCCGAGCGGCGTGCGTAGTTGGCGGGCACCAGTGGACCAAACAGGGCTCGTGTGCGTGAGCGGCGCCCGAATTGCCACCCGATCCCGTGATCACGCCCTGTGGGCGGGGGATGGATCCTAGGCTGACAGCGTGAAGTTCCGGGTCGTTCAGATGAGATATCCACCGGCCGATGCCATGCCCGGGACCCTCTACCTTTGTACCGATCGCTGGAACGACTTCGGCTTCACGACCACGTTTGATGCGGTCTACGTCGCACAGAACGGGACGAAGCAAGCAGTTGGTCCAGTCAAGATTGGCGGCATTGGCTGGCCAGAGTCGCAGCGTTCACCAGATCTGCCGGACCGGTTCGATGCGCTCGGGCCGACGTTCGTCTCCGTCGGCCAGGATGACGAGTACTACTCGAATCTTCGGGCGCTGCCCGGCACCGCGGGCGAAGAGATCTTGGTCGGTCTGCGTGACATGGCGTTCGACAACGCTCTGTTCGACGGGGCGCGACGCGAGGACGTCGTCCAAACGTCACTGCTGCGGTCAGTTTCGTCGGCCGCCGTGGTGGGCCGATTTCGGCGGCTTGCTTTGGGACTTCCTCCCCTGACCCCCTACAAGTTCAGTTACGACATGCCCGTTGAAGAAGCGGCACAGGTCACCAGCCTGGACTTCGAAGTCACAGTTCAGGCGAATCCTCCGACCAATGTTCACGTCATCGTCGGGCGCAATGGTTCCGGCAAGACCAGAGTGCTCAAAGGCATGGCAGCCGCGATCACCCGCCAGGCCAACGACACGGAGGACGTTGGTGTGTTCCGGGTTGGTGATGAACGGAACGCAGTCACGGCGACTGACATCGCAAACGTGGTTTCGGTCTCCTTCAGCGCGTTCGATCCGTTCGTTCCGGTCCCGGTCGAAGTGTCGGCGCGAGCGGAGATCAAGTACACGTACGTTGGACTCCTGGTTCCTGGAGAACCGAGGACAAAGTCACACGAGGATCTCGGAGCCGAGTTCGTCGAGTCGTTTCGGGCCTGCATGCAGGACAGCAGGAGGGATCGGTGGATCCGCGCCATCCACACCCTGGAGGGCGACCCCAACTTTGCCGCAGCGGGGCTGCGAGTCCTGCCCGACAAGTGGGGGTCGCGCGGCGATGCGCCCCAAAGTGTCCGCGACGAGATGGTTCGTCTCTTTAGGCGGCTGAGTTCAGGGCATGGCATCGTCCTTCTGATGACGACCCGCCTGGTCGAGCGAGTCGAAGAGCGAACGCTCGTCCTTCTTGATGAGCCCGAAGCCCACTTGCATCCACCACTTCTCTCTGCATTCGTGAGGGCGTTGTCGGACCTGCTGATGGATCGAAATGGCGTTGCAGTCCTAGCAACGCATTCGCCAGTCGTGCTTCAAGAGGTGCCATCGAACTGTGTCCTCAAGTTGGAACGGTCGGGGTATGAGTCGACCGTTGACCGCCCCACAATCGAGACCTTCGGCGAGAACGTCGGCACGCTGACGCGCGAGGTGTTTGGGTTAGAAGTGTTGGAAACGGGCTTCTTCCGGATGCTTCGCGAGTCCATCGAGCGCAATGAGGACTTCGGTGGAGTCCTCGACGACTTTGAGCGGCAACTCGGCAGCGAAGCGTCCGCGCTTGCCCGTGCCTACTTGGCCGTACGCAGTCGAGGTATCCAGTGAGGTATCTGGGCGTCCCGGACTTCGACGCGGTTGATGTCTTTGAGCAGACGCTGGGTCGGATGAAGTCAGGCAACCTGCTCAGCCGCATGCGCGCTTCGATGATTGAGATTGCGGAGAACGACATCCGCTACTCGAACGCCGCCCAGCAGGCACTGTCGTGCGAACCCGACTTCACTCTCTCGGGGGTGAAGAACGGCGAGATGGCCACTCACTACAACACGCGATTCGCGCGGCTCGGGAGTGCAGGTCGTCCCACCTACGACCGTCTGAAGTTGGAGGCTGGTGGGCGCTGCCCATTCTGCGGTCATCGACCGCCAGCGACCCTGGACCACTACCTGCCGAAGGAACGGCACGGTGCGCTTGCGGTGAATCCGTCCAATCTTGTAGCCGCGTGCCGCGACTGCAACTCAGTCAAAGCAAGCCACCACCCCGCAGATCGAGTTCAGGAACTCCTTCATCCCTACTTCGATGACTTCAGTGACGTCACGTGGCTCTGCGCCGACGTGGTGCGGACAGAGGCGGGTTGCGCGGTGACCTTCGCGGCGAGGCCTGCCCCGGGGATGTCAGCCCTAGACGCCTCACGTGTGACGCATCATTTCGAGCGTCTGCGGCTCGGTCCGGATTACGCGGCGCTCGCCGCGAACGAACTCGCTGGCGTCCTCCATCAGTTTCGAGTTCTCGTGGTCGCGGCCGGGCCTGCCGCAGTCGCCGACGAACTGCGCGACCGGGCTGTGTCGTGGGCGGCCCGGGAGCGGAACTGCTGGCAGACGGCCCTTTATCGCGCGCTGGCTGACTCGGCGGACTACCACGCGGACCCCTTTGCGTGAGGAGCCCAGTGCCGCGCGTGGGTGTCTATGCCGCGGCCTGCGGCATAGACACTGTCGTGACACTCCTAGACCTGACACACCCCGGGCGCGGCTCTAAAAGGGGCGACCATGACGGACCACGCCGTCGTCCCGGGACGCCGCCAGGGCAGGTCGCGCTGGTGCTCGGCGTACCAGGACAGGACGCGGCGGGTGAGGTCGTTCATGGCGCCGCGAGCCTACGACGCGCGGGTTGTGCGGCGTGTCGCGGCCTCGGATCTCCTGCGGCCCGCGTGGCCTCATCAAAACCATGCGTCCCGCTGGTTACCGTTTCCGCATGAGCAGCATGGCACCCCGGGGTCCGCTTCCCGCCCGCGTCTACTGGGTGCGTCGCGGCATCGTGATCGGTGTCGCGCTCCTGCTGGTCCTCGTCGTGGGCAAGCTGCTCACGGGCGGCAGCGACGGGCAGGACACTCCGCACGCAGAGGGCTCTGTCGGCCTCGTCGGCTCGGAGACGTCACAGACCACCGACCCGAGCGCGAGCTCGTCGGTCACCACGACGGCGACCGACGAGGCGCTCGGTGGGAAGGGCCTTCCGCTCGCCGACCCCACTGGTCCGTGCGACCCCGACAAGGTCACGGTCACGCCGGTCGGTGGTCAGCGTGCCAACGACGGTCGCGTCGGCATGATCCTGGCGGTCGGCACCTCGGAGGAGGCGTGCACCTTCACGTTCTCGCCCGAGTCCGTCGTCGTGAAGATCGAGTCGGGCGCCGACAGCATCTGGTCCAGCCAGCAGTGCTCGGTCCTGCCGACGCAGGACCTGGTCGTGCGGGCTGCCAAGCCCGCCGCCGCGACGTTCATCTGGAACGGGCACCGCTCCGACGCTGCCTGCTCGCGCAGCACCGCCTGGGCACAGCCCGGCACCTATCACGTGATCGCCGCGACCCTCGGCGGCGAGCCGACGGACACGGCGTTCGAGCTGACGCGCCCGCCCGCGGTGGTCATCACGAAGACGGCGAAGCCGAAGGTCACCGAGTCGGCGACGCCGACGGCGAAGACCTCGGCGAAGGCGTCGCCGTCCGCCAAGGCCTCGACGACTGCCGGCAAGGCCCGCCAGCCCTGACCTGCACGAAGCGCCCCTCCGGACTCCGGA
>NZ_SJZJ01000032.1 GCF_004337475.1 Nocardioides jejuensis
GCCGCTGTCCGTCCATGTGGAGCCGGCCGCGAGGCGTTCGGCGGTCTGGGCCTTCTTGTGGGCCTTGAGGATGCGGACGAGCTTGTCGCCGAGCGCGAGGTCGCGGCGTGAGCCCTTGGTCTTGAGGTCGCCGAGAATCAGGCCCTTGCCCTTGCGGCGCTGCAGGCCGACGCGGACACGGAGGACGTTGTCCTCGAGGTCGACGTCTTCCCAGCGGAGGCCGAGCGCCTCGCCCTGGCGGAGGCCGAGCGCGAGAGCGATCACCCAGCGGGCCTCGAGCCGCTCGCCTTCGGCAGCGGCGAGCACGCTGCGGACCTCCTCGACCGTGAAGACGTCCATCTCCTTGTCCTTCGCGGTCGGCGCGTCCATGGAGTTGGTGTCGGCGGGGTTGGCCCGGAGGCGCTTGCGCTGGACCGCGACCTTGAGTGCTCGCGACAGGATCCGATGGGTCTGCAAGACCGTCTTGTCGGACAGGGGAGTGGCGGCTTCGAGGGTGGGGTTGCCCTTCGTGCGGAGGTGGTCCCACGCGGCTTCGATGTGCTCCTGCGTCAGGCGGTCGAGTCGGTGGTGGCCGAGCAGCGGCACGATGTACTGCCGGACCTTGCAGTTGTAGGAGTTGTCGATCGTCTGGGCTGCGACCTTGCGGGGAGCGATCTGGGTGAGCCAGTAGGTCATCCACTTCTCGACGGTGATCGGCTTCCCGACGGCGGGGAGTTGCTGGTCGGCGAACTCCTGCTGCTTCTCGCGGAGGCGTGCAGCGGCGCCGGCGCGCGTGGATGCCTGGACCTTGCGGCGGACGGGCTTGCCGTCGATGTAGCCGAGGACGACGGCGCCGACCCAGGGGCACTTGCACTTGGGGTTGCCGCGCGCGTCGAGAGGGCGGGCGCAGTCGGCGCGGTGCTTGGGGTAGAGGGATCCCTCGCCGTCACTGCGCTTCTTGCGTGAGTCCTTGGTAGCGCCCGCCATGCCGCTGCTCCCTTGTGATCGGTGCGGCGCAGGAGGTGCGTCGCTGTGCGTGATCCTACCTAGGACTACCGACAAGAGGGGAGCAACGAGAGGGGCAACGTTGCTCCCTCGCTATGCAGCGATGTGCAGCACGCACAGAGATTTCACGCTCACGCGCAGCGCCACGCAGTCCCTTGCAAGGCCGTGCGTAGGACTCATAATTCTTGGGTCGTGGGTTCGAGCCCCACCCGGCCTACTCAGTGTTTGTGCAGTTCATTCCCCTGCCGTCCGTCCAGGTCGTCGCTGAAGAGCCCCGTGTGGACGTCGAGCGTCACGCTCGCGGACCGGGTGTCTGTGAATAGCCGATCCGGCCCGCGCGGGGGGAGGACTGGAGCATCCTCGGTTCATGAAGCTCCGTGTACTCGCGGCGATTGCTGTGCTGGTGGCCTTGTTGGGCCTCCTGGCGCGCTGTCCGACGTCGGCGGGGCAGTTGGAGTCCGACGTTCGCGACCTGCCCGGTGTGCTGGCGGTGTCTGCCGGGGAGGCAGAAGGCGATGACGCGATCCCCTTCATGAACATCCCCAAGGAAGTCCAGGTCCGGATGACGGCGTCGTCCACCGCTGACCAGGTCTTTGACGTCGTGTCGGCCTACGACGACGAAGGCAAGAACCTCAACGGCGTCCAGATCACCTTCCGTGGCAGGCCGCACGTGGCGTTCTATGGCCAGAACGTGTCGCACGCAATGATCAACGATGTCGTTGCCGCTCGCGATGACCCGGGTGTGCGGAGCTATCAGATGACTGGTTCCGCGGACGGCTTCTGGCTTCAGATGACCGTCACGCCGCGGCCCCTCGCTGAACTCGTAGCTGCCATGGAGCAGAGGCGGGCGATCCCTGGCTCGGAGGACATCGATGTGTCGACTGCGCTAGGTCGAGGCGTGATCTGGGATCCGCTCAACGACAACCTTGCCGTCACTCGTGCGCGCATCGACTTCGCCCTCGAAATGGACGAACACGTGCCGCTGGCTGGTGCCGCCATCGGTGGACGCGGCCCACTTGCACTCTTTGTGGAAGACGCCCAGCTCTCGCGTGCCATCGCATACGTGAAACGCCACCGCACCGCTGAGATGCGACGGGTCCTGATCAACCCTCATGGTGATCCGCCCTGGTAGCGACGCGACATCGCTCGCTGTAGCCGTGGGAACAGATCGAGGCACGAGCGGTCCGGCATCACCCAACGGCCTGCGCTGGGCCGCCCTAGATCTGGCTCGGAAACCAGATTCCGGCCAGGCCACAGCGATCTGCCCGCCGAGGTCCCCAGTCCGAGTTGGCGAACAGTCGACTCACGGAGACCAGGAACTGACCACCGCCGCGTCCGTACACCTCGACGTACTCGTCGTAGTCCGAGTTGTCGGTACGTACCCGGCACAGACTGAAGTCGGTTCGGCCGTCTTCCTCTGCGGAGCCATCAGCCCAGCCGCTCGAATGTGGGAAATGCGTACGGTAGAACGCAAGTACTTCGGCTTCAGTGTGGGTGCCGGCGTCGATGACAACTTCACGACCGCGCATCGGATCGTCGTCGTCGGAGCCGTCCGCTTTGGCGACGGTCGTCGCAAACCCGGGAGTGGGAGGGGCCGCCGGGAAGTCAAAGTCGGCGCCGTACGAGGAGACCAACATCCACGCGAGCCCCAGAACTGCCGCGCCCACCACACCGAAAGCGCCGGCAAGACCCGTACCGATCTCAGCCGCAGTCCTCGCCCAGCCGGAGGGCCACCGAAGCACCGCGGCAAGACCCACGAGCGACAGGCCCAGCCAGAGGAACGGAGCAAGCGGAAGAACATCCGTCTCGAAGTAGAGCACTGACCGGTTGCGCGTAGGACCGTCGAGGATCAGCAGGTAGCCGAAGAAGGCCAACACGGATGCCGACTGCACGGCAGCGATGAGGGGAAAGGTCCAGCGCCACGCGGTTCGGCCAGAGTTCTTGCGCACAACGCTGAGTCTCGCCGAGGCGGCGAACTTCGGGCCCGGTCTATCGGCGAACTTCACAGAACCCGCACATTGCGGCGTGAGTCGGCAGAATCCATGTCAAGGTGAGGCGTGGCCCGTCGACGTTGGACAGTGATCGCGGCCCTGCTCGTGATGCTTGTGGGCACAAGCATCGGCTGGGCTCGGTCCAGCGACCAGTTTCACCTCGTCGAGGACAAGCCGGCACGTTTTGAGAGCTGCACCTTTGACGGTCGCACGCTGACGCTCGGGTTCTTCTACGGCGTCAATGAGCGGGTGGCCCCGAGTGTGGACACACGTCATGCGGACAAGATCGTCGTTGCACTCGAGGACGAGGTTGGGCGAGGTGCCGCTCCTGCGATAGGCCTAACGGGTCGCGCGACCTTCCGGATCTTCAGCGCCGACCCTGATTCGGTCTTCGAATACGCCGACGGAGAGCCTCTCCGCTGCGAGCGGCCCACTCAAGACCCGAAGCCGTAGCCGGCGACTGTCCGGTGCGCGGCCCTGAGCAGGCCCCAAGCCGCACTGATCGCGGCACGAGCGGCTGGATTCAGACTCGGCGATTTCGGACGAGGTAGACGAGGCCGGCGACGACGGCAAGCGTCGCAGTCGCGAAGGCGAGGCCCGAATTGAGGCGGTCCGGCATGTCACCCACGATGTTGGCGAACGCGAGCAGCAGGCCGCCGACAACCAGGATCACCACGATGATCCCCAGCGCGGTTGCAATGGTGATTGTCTGCTGATCACGCGCGGCTTGGTCACGCATACTCGTGATTCTCGCGCGTTGCGCGGAGCATCGCACCTGGCGTGGGATCAAACCGCTCGTCGGCAGATCCGCGCGGATCGACAACGTGAAGACTTTTCGTCACATGCTGACCAAAAGTCTTCATCCTCCGGTCGCACCGTCCTTCGGCAGGGCGATGCGGACATCGGCAGATCCGTTCGGTTCGGCACCAGCCGCGGGCGCGCCTGCGGTGCGCCGCATCAGCGAGCCGAGACGGCCTCATGATCCTTGGGTCGTGGGTTCGGGCCCCACCCGACCTACGCGACGCTGTTTTCCTCGACGGTTCGTGCAGCGTCGAAGCGTGTCAGACGGCCCGGCGGGCGACGCGCCGGTCGCGCGCGTCGAGCTGCACGTTGCGGACCGCGACCACGAGCGCCGCTGCCAGGAGAACGGCCAGGATCCCGGAGAACGCACGCATCACAGGCGTGTGCAGCCGGAACGCGTTCTCGCCGAAGCTGATGACGAGTCCGACACCAAAGGCGAACATCGCCAAGTCGAAGAGGCCGCGCAGCACGACGATGGCGATGCGCTTCACGTCGTCATCGTCGCACGGCCGGGCCTGCGGGTACGTAGTCTCGAGGCATGTCCGAACCGCACGTGGCCGCGATCCACATCGCCAAGGCGCGCCGCCTGCCGATGCGGGCCGTCGACTCGGTAGAGGCCGAGGCCGGCAAGGGACTCGTGGGGGATCGCTATCACGGCACCAAGCACCGTCATGTGACGGTGCAGTCGGCCGAGGCGCTGGCTGAGGCGGCGCGCATCCTGGGGCGAGACGTCGATGCCACCGGCACCCGCCGCAATCTCACCATCAGCCACGGCGTGGTCCCCACCCAGCCCGGTGCTCGCCTGCGGATCGGCGAGGTTCTCCTCGAGGTCGTGCGTGTCGCGGCGCCGTGCAAGCTGCTCGAGGACGACCTCGGCCCGGGTGCGATGGAGGCGTTGCGTCGCGGGCGTGGGGGAGCGATCTGTCGCGTGCTCGAGGGCGGCGAGATCAGGGTCGGGGCGACCGTCGAGATGAGCGATCCGGCCTGATCCGACAGTCGGAACTTGTGGCACCTACCGAGTTCCGCTTGACTCGCTGCACCGATCGGTGCGGGAGAGGAGGGTCGTCATGCTCCGTTTCGACGGCTCGGGCGCCTCGGACCGCGGCCCGGTGCGCGAAGTCAACGAGGACGCCGGATTCCTCTCCGCCAGCATCCTGGTCGTGGCGGACGGCGTCGGCGGGTCGGCGGCCGGCGAGGTCGCCTCGGCCACCACGGCGTACGTCTTCTCGCGCGCGATGACGCCCGGTACCCACCCGATGATCGCCCTCGACAAGGCCGTACGCCGCTCGGTCGACGTGCTCTCCGGCGCCGAGGCGGCCGACGCTCACCGCGGTGGCCTCGCCACGACGCTGACCGCGCTCGCCGTCGACGGCGACCGCGTCGCGCTCGTTCATGCCGGCGATTCGCGGGCGTACCTGCTCCGCGCCGGTGGCCTGCTGCGGCTGACCCGTGACCACACCTACGTGCAGCAGCTGCTCGACGACGGCTTCCTCGAGGAGTCCGGCGTTGCGGGGCACCCGTGGCGCCACGTCGTGACGCGGTCGATCCATGCGCTGCCGATTCCCGACGACGAGCGTCCGGAGTATGTCGAGCTCGCGCTCGTCCCGGGCGACCGGGTGCTGCTGTGCAGTGACGGCCTCACCGACTGCCTGCCCGACGAGCGCATCGGTGCCCTCCTCGCCGTGCCGCGGGCGGAGGAGGCGGCGCGCATCCTCGTGGACGAGGCGCTGCTCGCCGGTGGGCGCGACAACGTGACCTGCGTAGTTGCTGACGTGGTTACGGCGCACCCCACCGCGCGCCCGCGGGTGTCGGGCGACGGCCTCCGCCTCGGATCGCTCGAGGACGACGGCAACGTCCTCGCGGCGACCGGGCTGTCGGCGTACTGACGAAACTCGCCTGCGGCAACGCTGGCAACACGAGCGCTCATCGGTCACAATGAGCGTCATAACTACATATGTGTCACTTGACTGTTCGTGCATCTCCCTTGAAGGGCCCGCTGGGGAAGGCGTTGTCCGACGCCGGAGATGAAGGAGGGGTCACGTGACCAGCAACCGCACCGCTACCCGGGGTGTTCTCTACGTGCACTCGGCGCCTTCGGCGCTGTGCCCGCACGTCGAGTGGGCAGTCGGCGGCGTCCTTGGCGTCTCCGTGAACCTCGAGTGGATCCCGCAGCCCGCGCAGAGCGGCACCTACCGTGCCGAGCTGTCGTGGACCGGCGCCGTCGGCGCTGCTGCAGCGATCACCTCGGCCCTCCGAGGGTGGAACCACCTGCGATTCGAGATCACCGAGGAGCCGTCCAGCGGCACCGAGGGCTCGCGTTACAGCTACACCCCCGAGCTCGGCGTCTTCCACGCCGTCACGGGAGTGCACGGCGACATCCTCATCCCCGAAGACCGGCTGAAGGCATCAGTCGTGAAGGCCGCCCTGGGCGACACCACGCTGCTGCTCGAGATCGACAAGCTCCTCGGCAAGCCGTGGGACGACGAGCTCGAGACGTTCCGTCACGCAGGTGACGGCGCGCCCGTCCGCTGGCTCCACCAGGTCGTCTGACCGGTAGCAGCCGAGTAGTTAGACAACAGAAGGGCCCCGGTCATCGACCGGGGCCCTTCTGCACGTCAGGTCACTCCCACCAGGGATAGAACGGCGGCATCTGCGAGGCCTTGCCGGTGAACTCGGGGTCGCGCTTCTCCAGGAACGACGCAACGCCTTCCTTGCCGTCCTCGCGCGACGCATAGAAGATCGCGAGCGAGTCGGACTCGTGCGCGCGCAGCGGGTGGTCGGCGGCCATGTTGCGGTAGACCAGCTGGCGTGCCAGCGCGGTCGCGACGGGGGAGCGGTGGGCGGTGAACTTCCGCGCCAGCTCGTACGCCGCGGGCAGCAGCTCGTCGGGCTCGTGCACCGAGCGCACGAGGCCGGCTTCCTGCGCCGTCTCGGCGGTCATGATCTCGGCCGAGTAGAGCATCTCGAGGGCGCGCGAGACACCGACGATGCGGGGCAGGAACCAGGTCGAGCAGGCCTCGGGCGTGATGCCGATCTTGCCGAAGACGAAGCCGATGCGGGCCTTGGTCGAGGCGAGGCGGACGTCCATCGCGCACAGCATCGTGGCGCCGATGCCGACGGCCGGACCGTTGACGGCTGCGATGACCGGCTTCTTGCAGTCGTAGATCGCGAGGGTCACCCGACCGCCGGTGTCGCGCACGCCGACCTGGATCTCCGGCTCGGTCAGCCGGGTCCGCATGTCGCCGATCAGCGGCTGCTGCGTCTCGTCGAGGCCGAAGACGTTGCCCTCGCGGGTCAGGTCCATGCCGGCACAGAACGCGCGCCCCTCGCCGGTCACGACGATCGCGGCGACGTCATCGTCGTCGCTCGCGCGGCGGAACGCGTGCTCGAGCTCGTCGGCCATCTGCACCGTGAAGGAGTTGAGGGCGTCGGGCCGGTTGAGCCGCAGGGTGAGGATGCCGTCGGCGACGTCGTACGCGAGGGTCTCGTAGGTCATGCGACCGAGGATGTCAGACGGCGGCGGCGATGATCCGCACGACGTCGTCGACGGTGCGCAGGCGCGCGACGTCGGCATCAGAGATGCGTACGCCGAGGTGCTCCTCGACGCCGGTCAGCAGCTCGACGAGTGACAGGGAGTCGATGCCGAGGTCGTCGACGAGGCGCGACGCCGGCTCGACCGCTGCGACGGGTACCTCGACGATCTGGTGCACCAGGTCGGCCAGGGCCGCCCGGATCTCGTCCGTGCTGAGCTGCGTCATCGCTGTCACCTTCGGGAAACAAACCGGTCCTACGGTGGAATCCTCGCACTTCCGGCCGCTCTCCAGCTGTGGCCGGCCGAGCACAAGGGGGAGCCCAGATGCCGCGCTCGCAGTTCGACCTCCAGTACGTGACGCTGCACGGCCATCGGCGCGCGTACGTCAAGGCCGGGTCCGGTCCGGCGCTCCTCCTGCTCCACGGTCTGGCCTGCGACCACACGACCTGGGACCCGGTGATCCGTGAGCTCGCGACGCGCTACACGGTCATCGCGCCCGACCTGCTCGGCCACGGGGCCTCCGACAAGCCGCGTGCCGACTACACCGTCGGTGGTTACGCGAACGGCATGCGGGACCTGCTCGCGCTACTGGGCGTCGAGCGCGCCTCGGTGATCGGGCACTCGTTCGGTGGCGGCGTCGCCATGCAGTTCGCCTACCAGTTCCCGGAGCGGACCGAGCGGCTGATGCTGGTCTCTGCCGGCGGTCTCGGGCGTGAGGTGACGCCGCTGATCAAGGTGATCCAGGCGCCCGGCTGGGAGACGCTGATGCGGCTGCTCACCCGTCCCGGACTGCGGCCCCTCGTGACCGGCGCGCTGCGTGCCGGGCGCGGTGTGTGGCCGACGTACACCCGCGACCTGGACGAGGTCGCCGCGATCGTCGAGTCCTGGCAGGACCGGCGCACGCGCTACGCGATCCGGCACCTCGTCAACGCGGTGATCGACTGGCGTGGCCAGGTGATCTCGATGGCCGACCGGTTCTACCTGACCGAGAACATGCCCTTCGCGGCGCTCTGGGGCGCCGACGACCAGGTGCTTCCGGCCAAGCACCTCGAGACCGTCCGGCACCTCGCGCCGGAGGCGATGACCGAGCTGCTGGAGGCGTCGGGCCACTTCCCGCACAAGGACCACCCCGAGAAGTTCATCGCCTTCGTCGACGCGTTCATGGCGACACCGGCTTCGGCGTACGACAAGCGCCGGATGGTGGCGCTGCTGCGCAGGGGACCCCTCGTCGACGTCCCCGTCGCGCAGATGGGCGACGCTCCGGTGGACCCGGTCCACGCTCCGGCCTGATCGCGTGTGAGGCTTGCACCCGGGGGCCGTTGTCCGCTGGACTGGACCCCACCCGGCAGCAGCCGGGCACATCCCGCGAGCCAGGAGGCGTCAGTTGAGTTCCACCACGGGCGATGAAACCGCCCAGACAGACACTGTGGCCGGTCGCCTCGGGCTCAAGCCCGGCATGGCCGTCCAGGAGCTCGGGTGGGACGACGACACCGACGACGACCTCCGGGTCGCGATCGAGGACGCGATCGACGCCGACATGGTCGACGGCGACCAGGGTGACGTCGTCGACGCTGTCCTGCTCTGGTGGCGCGAGGCCGACGGCGACCTCGTCGACGCCCTCGTGGATGCCCTCACGGACCTCGCGGGCGGCGGCGTGATCTGGCTGCTGACCCCCAAGGTGGGCCGCCCCGGCGCGGTCGACCCGGCCGACGTGGCCGAGGCTGCACCCATCGCAGGCCTCGCCCAGACGACGACGGCCGCCGTGAGCAAGGACTGGTCGGCGACGCGGCTCGTCGCGCCGAAGACCGCCTCCCGCTGATCCAGGAGTTACCACCGTGCAGAACGTCCCTCAGGTCCTGCGTGTCCTTGCCCGTGCGGGCATGGTGCGTCCGATCGGCCCCCTCGCCGGCGTGCGCACGCTGGTCACCCTCAAGGGCTTCGGCCTCGGTCCGGCGGGCGGCTTCACGGCCCTCGCGCACCGGGCGCCGCGCGCCATCGGCCTGATCGACGAGCTCGGTGAGCTCACCTACAAGCAGATCGACGAGCGCTCCAATGCGCTCGCCCACGCTCTCGCCGGCCTCGGCGTGAGCGCCGGCGACAGCGTCGCGATCATGTGCCGCAACCACCGCGGCTTCATCGACGCCTCCATCGCGACGGCCAAGCTCGGCGCGGACATGCTCTACCTCAACACCGCCTTTGCCGGCCCGCAGCTGGCCGAGGTCATCGAGCGGGAGAAGCCGACGGTCGTCGTCTACGACCAGGAGTTCACGGGGCTCCTCTCGGGCGTCGACGGCGTGACCCGCGTCATCGCGTGGGTGGACGGCGACACCGCCGGCGTACCCGATGTCGAGACGCTGATCGCGAAGGCGCCGACCACGGCTCCGAAGGCTCCGTCGCGTCAGGGCCGGATCATCATCCTGACCTCCGGCACCACCGGTACGCCGAAGGGCGCACCCCGCTCGGAGGCCGGCGTCGACGCGGCTGCCGCACTGCTCTCGCGCATCCCGTTCAAGCGCGGCCAGCGGATCCACGTCGCTGCTCCGCTGTTCCACACCTGGGGCCTCGCACACTGGATGCTCGCGATGCTGCTCGAGTCGACGATCGTGCTCTCGCGCCGCTTCGACCCGGAGCAGTTCCTCCGGATCATCGACGAGCAGCGCTGCGACGGCGCCATCGTGATCCCGGTCTTCCTGCAGCGCGTGCTCCAGCTGCCGGCCGACGTCCGGTCGAAGTACGACGTGTCCCGGCTGAAGGTCGTCGCGTCGTCCGGCTCGGCGCTGCCCGGCGACCTGGCGACGGAGTGGATGGACGCGTTCGGCGACAACCTCTTCAACACCTACGGCTCGACCGAGGTGGCCTACGCCTCGATCGCGACGCCCGAGGACATGCGCTCGGCTCCCGGCACCGCCGGCAAGCCCCCGCTCGGCGCGACCGTCCGCCTGTTCGACAGCAACGACAAGCCGGTCGGCCCGCTCGACTCCGGCCGGATCTTCGTCGGCAACAGCATCCTGTTCGAGGGCTACACCGGCGGTGGCGGCAAGGCGGTCATTGACGGCCTCATGTCGTCCGGCGACGTCGGCCGCTTCGACGCCGAGGGGCGCCTGTTCGTCGAGGGCCGTGACGACGACATGATCGTCTCGGGCGGCGAGAACCTCTTCCCGCAGGAGGTCGAGGACTGCCTCGTCCGCATCGACGGCGTCGTCGAGGCGGCCTGTGTCGGTGTCGACGACCCGGACTTCGGCAAGCGCCTGCGTGGCTTCGTCGTGGTCGAGGAGGGCTCGACGCTCACCGAGGACCAGCTCAAGGAGCACATCAAGGAGAACCTCGCGCGCTTCAAGGTGCCGCGGGAGATCGTCTTCGTGCCCGAGCTGCCCCGCAACGCGACCGGCAAGATCCTCAAGCGCGAGCTCGTGACCTGGACGCCGGGGTCCTGATCGTGAGCCCTGCGGATACCCCTGCCCGTCCGGCCGTCGGCGACCTGGCCCCTGACTTCACGCTGCGTGACCAGTTCGGCCAGGACGTCAGCCTGTCGTCGTACCGGGGGCGCAAGTCGGTGCTGCTCTTCTTCTACCCCTACGCGTTCTCCGGTGTGTGCACCGGCGAGCTCGGGGGAGTGCGCGACCGGCTCGACGAGTTCCTGACGTTCGACAGCGAGGTGCTGGCGATCTCGTGCGACCCGACGTACTCGCTGCGGGCCTTCGCGGACCAGGACTCGCTCAACTTCCCGCTGCTCTCCGACTTCTGGCCGCACGGCGCTGTCGCGTCGGCGTACGGCGTGTTCAACGCGGCGAAGGGGTCGCCGGAGCGGTCGTCGTTCCTGGTCGACACCGATGGCGTGATCCGGTGGACGATGCACAACGAGCGGCATGAAGCCCGTGACCTCGCGGCCCATCTGGAGCAGCTCCAGGCACTCGGCTGAACGACGGAAGCACCAACTGGTCTGGACCGGTTGGAACCCTCGTGATGTTTTTTGTGGATTCCGGAGACAAGGTCGTCGGAGATGCGTCAAGATTCATTCGTTGCGACCGCTGGGGACCCGAGACCCCGGCGGTCGCAGCTTTTATTTCCGGGGTTGATTCCGCTCACGCGTGGCGTCTCGCGTAGGGTTCCGGAGGCCCGTCAGGGCCACGGGCGTGTAGCTCAGCGGTAGAGCACTTGGTTTACACCCATGTGGTCGGGGGTTCGATCCCCTCCGCGCCCACCACCGTTCATCGTGCAGTTCGTGCCGCTCGGCGCGTAGCCCTCGCGGGGTCGCTGTGGCACGTGCCACAGTCGGACCCATGTTCGTGCCCTTCAGCGTCCGTGACTTCCTGGACCGTGCCGAGACCGTGTACGCCGACCGGGTCGCGCTCTTCGATGAGCCCGACCAGCCCGCGACCCCGCTGCCGCAGCTGACCTGGCGCGAGGTCGGCGAGTTCGCCCGGCGCCAGGCGGCGAAGCTCGACGAGCTCGGCATCGCACCGGGCGACCGGGTCGCCGTGGTCTCGCAGAACAGTGCCCGGCTGCTCACCTCGCTCTTCGGCGTACCGGGGTGGGGGCGGGTGCTGGTGCCGATCAACTTCCGGCTCTCCGTCGAGGAGATCCGCTACATCGTCAACCACTCCGGCGCCCGGGTCCTGTACGTCGACCCCGAGCTGGCCGACGCGCTGGCGGACGTCGAGTGCGAGTTCCGGTTCGTGCTCGGGGCCGACGACGACCTCTACGCCGCCCCCGGTGCCGAGCCGAAGCCGTGGGCGCACGACGAAGCCGCGACCGCGACGATCAACTACACCTCGGGCACGACGGCACGTCCCAAGGGCGTCCAGATCACGCACCGCAACATCTGGACCAACACGGTGATGATGGGGCTGCACCTCGGGGTCAGCGACCGCGACGTCTACCTGCACACGCTGCCGCTCTTCCACTGCAACGGCTGGGGAATGCCCTTCGTGACCTCCGGTTTCGGCGTACCCCAGGTGCTGCTGCGGAAGGTCGACGGCCTGGAGATCCTGCGCCGCGTCGAGCGGTACGGGGTGACGCTGATGTGCGCGGCTCCGGCCGTGGTCAGCGCGGTGCTGGACGCGCTGCCGCAGTGGGAGGGCGAGGTGCCGGGGCGCGACCGTGTCCGCGTCGTCTGCGCCGGTGCGCCGCCGCCGACGAAGACGATCGTGCGGATGTCGCAGGAGCTCGGCTGGGAGTTCATCCAGATCTACGGCCTCACCGAGACCTCGCCTCTGCTGACGGTCAACCGGTCCCGCCCGGAGTGGGACGACCTGACGGACGAGGAGCGCGCCGCGAAGCTGGTCCGCGCCGGCGCGCCGGCGATCGGCATCCGCGTGCAGACCGACCCCGAGGGCGAGGTGATCGCGCAGGGCAACCACGTGCTCGAGGGCTACTGGGAGCAGCCGGAGGAGTCGGCCGCGGCGCTGGCCGGTGGCTGGTTCCACACTGGTGACGGCGGTGTCATCGACGACGAGGGATACCTGACGATCAGCGACCGGAAGAAGGACGTGATCATCACCGGCGGCGAGAACGTCTCCTCGATCGAGGTGGAGGACTGCCTGTTCTCCCACCCGGAGGTCGCCGAGGTCGCCGTGATCGGCGTACCCAGCGAGAAGTGGGGCGAGACGATCAAGGCCCTCGTCGTCCGTACGCCGGGTGGCACCGCCGACGAGGCGGCGCTGATCGCCTGGTGCAAGGCGCGTCTGGCCGGCTACAAGGCGCCCACGTCGGTGGAGTTCCGCGAGGTGCTCGACCGCACCGCCACCGGCAAGCTGCAGAAGTTCAAGCTGCGTGCTCCCTACTGGGAGGGCCGCGACCGCGCGGTCAACTGAGCCGACGGGTCCTGACGCGATGGGGACGGGGGCGGTCCGGCGCTACCTCGCCGAACAGGGCGCGGTGCTCGACCAGGCGGCTGCCCGGCTGCGGGCCGGGGACCGGACCGCCGTCCACCCCACGCGCGTTGCGGTACGCCGGGCGCGCAGCACGCTGCGTACGTTCGCTGCCTGCTTCGAGCCCGGTCCAGCCCGGCAGCTCGACGCGGCACTGATCGCCCACGCGGACCGGGTGGCGCGGGTGCGCGACCTGGAGGTGCTGGTCGAGGTCTTCGAGGAGCAGCGTGCCGACCAGTCCGCCGAGCTGTCTCCGTGGATCAGCGACCGGCTGACGCTGGAGCTCGATGCGACGTGGCGCGAGGCCAGGGAGGCGCTGGCGGCGGAGGACGACGGCGAGCTCGGAGCCCGCTTCCGTGCGGTGCTGGCGGCATCCGCCGGGGGCTCGCTTCCACTGGGCCGGATCGCGGCCCGTGCCGGCGAGCGGGCGGCGCGCCGATTGGCCGCAGCGGGCGGCGATCCGGATGCCCTCCACGAGGCGCGCAAGGCAGCGAAGCGGGCGCGCTACGCCGCCGAGGTCAGCGGTGACGACGCGATCGCTGCGCGCCATCAGCACGTCCAGCAGATCCTCGGGACGCATCACGACCTGATCGTCGCGGCACGCTGGCTCGCCACTGCACCGGTCGAGCCGGAGATGCGCGCGGACGCGCGGCACCTCGGCGTACGGCTGGAGGCGGCGGCCGCTGACTGTCTGGGCGACCTGATCTGAATAGGGTGGGCGCATGAGCCAGACCCTCAGCGACGTCGTCTCCCTGCTGCACACCTGGTACCCGCCGTCGACCGCCGACTCGTGGGACGCCGTCGGCCTGGTGCTGGGTGACCCGGAGGCCCCGGTCAGGAAGGTGCTCTTCGCGGTCGACCCGACCGAGGAGGTCGCGAAGGAGGCCGCAGAATGGGGCGCCGACCTGCTCGTCGTGCACCACCCGCTCTTCCTCACCCCGGTGACGAGCTTCGCTGCAACGACGCCGAAGGGACGGACGGCGGCCGCGCTCGCCAAGGCTGGCTGCGCCCTGCTGACCGCCCACACGAACGCCGACCAGGCCGTCGACGGCGTCTCCGAGGCGATGGCGCGGGCCTTGGGCCTGTCCGACCTGACGCCGCTGATCCCGGCTCCGGCCGGGCCGCTCGACCGGCTCACCGTCTACGTGCCTGGCGACGCCGCAGCGCCCGTGCGGGCCGCCATGGCCGAGGCCGGAGCCGGGTCGATCGGCCACTACGACCACTGCTCGTTCCAGAGCTCGGGGGAGGGCCGGTTCCGTCCTCTTGAGGGCGCCGATCCGGCGATCGGCACCGTCGGCACCCTCGAGGTCGTGCCCGAGGAGCGGATCGAGGTGGTACTCCCGCGCTCACGTCGTACGGCGGTGGTGCGGGCGATGCTCGCCGCGCACCCCTACGAGCAGCCGGCGTACGACGTCGTGGAGGTTGCCGACGCGGGCCTCGCCGAGACCGGCACTGGCCGTCGGGGCGTTGTCGAGCCGACGACGCTGGGCGCCTTCGCAGAAGCGGTGGCAGCCGCGCTTCCGGAGACCGCGGGCGGCGTACGGGTGGCGGGTGAGCTGGACCGCGAGGTCAAGCGGGTCGCGGTGTGCGGCGGCGCCGGTGACTTCCTGCTCGACCGGCTCGCGGGCTCGGACGTCGACGTCTACGTGACCTCCGACCTCCGCCACCACCGCGCGGCGGAGTTCGTGGAGGCCGGCGGCCCTGCGCTCATCGATGTAGCCCACTGGGCAGCGGAGTGGACGTGGCTTCCGGTGGTCAGCGGCAAGCTGCAGGCGGCGTTGGGCGATACGGTGGAGACCCGCGTCAGCGCGATCCGCACGGATCCGTGGACTGCGCGGATCTGAGCTTCCCTCTCACAACTCAAACCCTGCAGGAGATTCCGGTGAAGGCCGACCCCGCCATCCAGGCCCAGCTTCTCGACGTCGCTGACCTCGACGCCCGCATCTCGCAGCTGACGCACCAGCTGAAGACGCTCCCCGAGATCGCCGAGCTCGCGACGCTCGCGGCGGAGGAGTCGGAGCGCACCAACCGGATGCGCGACGCGAAGATCCGCGTCGACGACCTGACCAAGGAGCAGAAGAAGGCGGACGCCGACGTCGAGCAGGTCAAGGCCCGCCGCGAGCGCGACCGGAGCCGGCTCGAGCAGGGCCTGATCACCGATCCCAAGCAGATCCAGGCGATGTCGCACGAGCTGGAGTCCCTCGAACGCCGCATCGGCGTCCTCGAGGACGAGGAGCTCGAGGTCATGGAGATGCTCGAGGCCGCTCAGATGGAGCTCACCAAGGCCGAGGCGGCTGTGGGTGAGTCGGTCGAGCAGCGCGAAGTGCTCGAGGCCCGCCGCCTGGAGAAGTCCGTCTCCGTCGAGCGCGAGCTCGATGGTGCGCAGCGTCGCCGTGCGGAGGCTGTCGTCGGTGTCGACGCGCCGCTGCTCGCCCTGTACGACCGGCTCCACGCGTCGCGCGGCATCGGCGCGGGCGCGCTGCGGGCCCGCACCTGCGGGGGCTGCCAGCTGACCCTCAACCCGGGCGACCTCGCCGAGCTGGCCAAGGCGCCGCTCGACGAGGTGCTGCGGTGCCCCGAGTGCGAGCGGATCCTGGTCCGCACCTCCGAGTCGGGCATCTGAGCGTGACCCAGGGGCAGACTGCCGGGCTCGACGGCTCGACCTCGTCCGCGCCGTCGCGCGGCTGGGGCCGTCCCGGCATGGCCCCGACCCGCATCGTCCTGGTCCGCCACGGCGAGACCGACCACACCACGGACAAGCGGTTCTCCGGCGGTCTGGCCTCGGCGAACCCGCCGCTCAACGAGCTCGGCCGCCGGCACGTGTGGGAGACGGCCGAGTGGCTCGCGACCGTCGGCGAGCAGGTCGACGTCGTCCTGTCCTCACCGGTACGCCGCACCCTGGAATCGGCGGAGATCGTCGCCGAGGTGCTCGGTCAGCGCGAGGTGCTGGTCGACGACGGCTTCGCCGAGATGGAGTTCGGCACCTGGGACGGGATGACCTTCCTGGAGGTCGCCGAGAAGTTCCCGGACGAGCTGAAGGCATGGTTCGGGGACCTCGACCACGCCCCGGGCGGGGGAGAGTCGTTCCGGACCGTGCAGGCACGCGTGCTCGCCGGTCTGGAGCGCGTCATCGAGGCCCACGCCGGCAAGACGGTCGTGCTGGTCAGCCACGTCACGCCGATCAAGACGCTGGTCGCCCAGGCGCTGGGCGCGCCCCTCGAGGCGCTCTACCGGATGGAGCTGCAGCCGGCGTCCGTCACGGTGCTGAGCTGGTTCCTCGGCGGGTCGGAGGGCGATGAGCTGATGGCCTCGATGCGGGTGTTCAACGCCACGCCCGGTGCGCACTGGGACGGCGCCTTCCCCCTCTGACGCCGGGAGGGCGGCGCGGGCGCGCGCCAAACTGTCAGATTGACAGTTTCGCCTGACGTGACACTTC
>NZ_SJZJ01000033.1 GCF_004337475.1 Nocardioides jejuensis
TCCTGCTCGACCGGCTCGCGGGCTCGGACGTCGACGTCTACGTGACCTCCGACCTCCGCCACCACCGCGCGGCGGAGTTCGTGGAGGCCGGCGGCCCTGCGCTCATCGATGTAGCCCACTGGGCAGCGGAGTGGACGTGGCTTCCGGTGGTCAGCGGCAAGCTGCAGGCGGCGTTGGGCGATACGGTGGAGACCCGCGTCAGCGCGATCCGCACGGATCCGTGGACTGCGCGGATCTGAGCTTCCCTCTCACAACTCAAACCCTGCAGGAGATTCCGGTGAAGGCCGACCCCGCCATCCAGGCCCAGCTTCTCGACGTCGCTGACCTCGACGCCCGCATCTCGCAGCTGACGCACCAGCTGAAGACGCTCCCCGAGATCGCCGAGCTCGCGACGCTCGCGGCGGAGGAGTCGGAGCGCACCAACCGGATGCGCGACGCGAAGATCCGCGTCGACGACCTGACCAAGGAGCAGAAGAAGGCGGACGCCGACGTCGAGCAGGTCAAGGCCCGCCGCGAGCGCGACCGGAGCCGGCTCGAGCAGGGCCTGATCACCGATCCCAAGCAGATCCAGGCGATGTCGCACGAGCTGGAGTCCCTCGAACGCCGCATCGGCGTCCTCGAGGACGAGGAGCTCGAGGTCATGGAGATGCTCGAGGCCGCTCAGATGGAGCTCACCAAGGCCGAGGCGGCTGTGGGTGAGTCGGTCGAGCAGCGCGAAGTGCTCGAGGCCCGCCGCCTGGAGAAGTCCGTCTCCGTCGAGCGCGAGCTCGATGGTGCGCAGCGTCGCCGTGCGGAGGCTGTCGTCGGTGTCGACGCGCCGCTGCTCGCCCTGTACGACCGGCTCCACGCGTCGCGCGGCATCGGCGCGGGCGCGCTGCGGGCCCGCACCTGCGGGGGCTGCCAGCTGACCCTCAACCCGGGCGACCTCGCCGAGCTGGCCAAGGCGCCGCTCGACGAGGTGCTGCGGTGCCCCGAGTGCGAGCGGATCCTGGTCCGCACCTCCGAGTCGGGCATCTGAGCGTGACCCAGGGGCAGACTGCCGGGCTCGACGGCTCGACCTCGTCCGCGCCGTCGCGCGGCTGGGGCCGTCCCGGCATGGCCCCGACCCGCATCGTCCTGGTCCGCCACGGCGAGACCGACCACACCACGGACAAGCGGTTCTCCGGCGGTCTGGCCTCGGCGAACCCGCCGCTCAACGAGCTCGGCCGCCGGCACGTGTGGGAGACGGCCGAGTGGCTCGCGACCGTCGGCGAGCAGGTCGACGTCGTCCTGTCCTCACCGGTACGCCGCACCCTGGAATCGGCGGAGATCGTCGCCGAGGTGCTCGGTCAGCGCGAGGTGCTGGTCGACGACGGCTTCGCCGAGATGGAGTTCGGCACCTGGGACGGGATGACCTTCCTGGAGGTCGCCGAGAAGTTCCCGGACGAGCTGAAGGCATGGTTCGGGGACCTCGACCACGCCCCGGGCGGGGGAGAGTCGTTCCGGACCGTGCAGGCACGCGTGCTCGCCGGTCTGGAGCGCGTCATCGAGGCCCACGCCGGCAAGACGGTCGTGCTGGTCAGCCACGTCACGCCGATCAAGACGCTGGTCGCCCAGGCGCTGGGCGCGCCCCTCGAGGCGCTCTACCGGATGGAGCTGCAGCCGGCGTCCGTCACGGTGCTGAGCTGGTTCCTCGGCGGGTCGGAGGGCGATGAGCTGATGGCCTCGATGCGGGTGTTCAACGCCACGCCCGGTGCGCACTGGGACGGCGCCTTCCCCCTCTGACGCCGGGAGGGCGGCGCGGGCGCGCGCCAAACTGTCAGATTGACAGTTTCGCCTGACGTGACACTTCGGAAGTGTCAGACGGTGCCAAATTGTCAGACTGACAGTTTGGCAGCCGGGCTCAGAGCTCGCGGACGACGACGTCGAGCTGGGTGCCCTTCTTCGTCGGCTCGTGGACCTCGACGTCCCAGCCGAGCTCGACCAGCAGGTCGGCGAAGGCATCCGGCGTCTTCGGGGCGCCGCCGTGCTCGAGCACGGCTCGGACGATGCGTCCCTTGGTCGCCTTGTTGAAGTGCGACACGACCTTGCGGGTGCCGTTGTGCTCGTGGAGGACGCGGACGGTGGCCACCCGCGGTGCGAGGGCGGGCGACGGCCGCCAGAACGCGGCGTACATCCCGGACCGGAGGTCGACGAGCAGGCCGTTGCCGAGTGCTTCGGTCATGACCGGCTCGAGGGCTTCGCGCCAGACGCCGGCGACCGCGCCGAGCCCCGGGAGGCTGGCATCGCCCGACAGTCGGTACGCCGGGATCGCATCGCCCGGGCGCACCATGCCGAAGAGCGACGAGGCGATGCCGATGCGCGCCGTGGCACGGCGCTTCGCAGCGGGGGAGAGCGTGGCGAAGTCGAGCGCGTCGTAGAGGACGCCCGTGTAGATCTTGTCCGCGCGCGAGGTGGCCGCGGTGCGCAGCCGCGCGTTGAGGTCGACCAGGTCGGACTGCGACGGGCCGAGCCCGAGGGTGGCGGCTGCCTGCTCGAGGAGGAGCGCGTTCTGCGTCGGCACTGACGGGTCGCGGTGGACGTCGCACAGCTCGATGAGCGCGTCGAGCACCCGCTCGCGCGCCGGGGTGAGCGCGGGCGAGCCCAGCGCAGCGAGGTCGAGCGGCTTCCCGCGCCGGGGCGCGGCCTTGCCCTCGCTCGGGGGAAGCAGGATCAGCACTCGCCAAGGTTAGTGGGCGAGCGTGTCCGTGATGGGCCACTGGTTAGGGTGCGGGCATGGCGAAGCGAGTGGTCCGGGTCCGTTCGGTTTCTGATGGTGTCGCGGCTGCGACGCTCCGCGCTGGTGTCACCGCGCTGCAGGGCGAGCTGGGGGTGAGCCCCGACTTCGCCCCCGAGGTGCAGGCTGCCGCCGAGAAGGCAGCAGCCGCTCCGCGCCTGCCGCAGCTCGACCGCACCGACGTTCCGCTGGTGACGATCGACCCCGAGGGTGCGATGGACCTCGACCAGGCGCTCCACATTGAGCGCGTCGCGGCCGGCGGTTTCGTCGTCCACTACGCGATCGCGGACCTCGCCGCCTTCATCACCGCGGGCGACCCGGTCGACGTCGAGGCCAACAACCGCGGCGAGACGCTCTACGGCGCCGACGACAAGATCCCGCTCCACCCCAAGGCGATCTCCGAGGCGGCCGGCTCGCTGCTGCCCGACCAGGTCCGCCCGGCGCTGCTGTGGACCGTCACGCTCGACGCGCACGGAAACCAGACCGACGCGAAGGTCGAGCGGGCCCTGGTGAAGTCCCGCGCCCAGCTCACCTACGACGGGGTGCAGGGTGACATCGATGCAGGCTCTGCCGACCCGGTCTTCGGCCTGCTCAAGGAGGTCGGCGAGCTCCGCCTGGCGCTTGAGGCGGCGCGCGGCGGCGTGACCCTCCCGATCCCGGAGCAGGAGATCGACATCGAGGGCGACACCTGGCACCTCGAGTTCCGCGCGCAGGCACCCGTCGAGCAGTGGAACGCCCAGATCTCCCTCCTCACCGGCATGGCGGCGGCGAAGATCATGCTCGACGGGGGCGTCGGTATCCTCCGTACGCTGCCCGAGCCCGACCCGCGCGACGTCGCGCGCCTCCGGCGTACGGCGCAGGCGCTGAAGGTCGACTGGCCAGCCGACGTCGACTACCCGGCGTTCCTCCGCACGCTGGACCCGACCAAGCCGTCGCACGCGGCCGTCGCTGCAGCATCGACCCGCCTGCTCCGCGGAGCGGGCTATGCCGGCTTCCACGGCACGAAGCCGGAGCAGACCCGCCACAGCGCGATTGCCGCGGAGTACGCCCACGTCACCGCGCCGATCCGCCGCCTCGTCGACCGCTACGCGCTCGAGTGCTGCGTCGCCCTCTGCGCCGGTGAAGCCGTGCCGGACTGGGTGATCGCCAAGCTCGACACCATCGCCGACACGATGCGCGAGTCGGGTCGCCGCGCCCGCACCTACGAGGGCGGCGTGCTCGACCTCGTCGAGGCGGGCGTGCTCTCGTCGCACGTTGGCGAGACCTTCGCCGCGGTCGTCGTCGATGTCGACGAGAAGAGGCCGACGCACGGCCGGATCACGATCGCCGACCCCGCGGTCGAGGCCGACGCGACCTCCGCCGGCACGCTGCCTCTCGGCCAGGAGATCCAGGTCAAGCTGACCGAGGCCGACCCGGCTCAGCGACGGGTGACCTTCAGCGCCTGATCGGCTCTACACTGCTGCCTGCGGAAGGGCTGGCCGGGCGACCGCGTTCGTCCTCTTCGGAGGGCGACCGAGGAAGGTCCGGGCTCCACAGGGCAGGGTGGTCGTTAACAGCGACCCGGGGTGACCCGCGGGACAGTGCCACAGAGAAGAGACCGCCTCCGGCTGCACTTCGGTGGGGCCGGGGGTAAGGGTGAAACGGTGGTGCAAGAGACCACCAGTACGCCGGGTGACCGGCGTAGCTAGGTAAACCCCACCCGGAGCAAGTTCAAACAGTGTGTGTGACCGGTCCGCCGGTCGGAAGGCTGCTCGCCGGAGCACACGGGTAGAGCGCTTGAGCCTGTCGGCAACGGCAGGCCTAGATGGATGGTCGCCAGCCGGTCGGTCGTGAGGCCGCCCGGGGAACAGAACCCGGCCTATGAGCCAGCCCTTCCGCACACACCTCAGGCGAGGCGGGTGATCTGCACGTCGACGAACATCTCCGAGGTGTTGCCGCCGCTGTAGATGCCCGAGAGCGGGCGAACGTCGCGGTAGTCGCGCCCGGCGGCGATGCCGATGTGGCGGTTGCTCACGGGCTCGTCCCGGACCGCGTCGTAGCCGCGCCAGCGCGCATCCCACCACTCGACCCAGCAGTGCGCCTGCCCGGACACGGTGGTGCCGACTGCGGGCTCCGGGTCGGGATGCGCATAGCCGGACACATAGCGCGCCGGGATGCCCACCGAGCGGAGCGCACCGATGACGACGTGGTTGATGTCGCGGCAGATGCCGCTGCGCAGTTGCCACGCCTCGGACGCAGGAGTGAGCGAATCGACCGTGACCGGTACCCGGGTCACCTCGGCATGGACCAGCGCGCAGATCTGGCGCGCTGCGGCACCCGGCCGGCGGGCCTTGGCGGCGATCGCCCGGACCGCCTGGGCGAGGTCGTCAGGAGGCTGGACGAGGGCGTCCATCGCGAGGTACTCACACTGTCGGTCGGCCACCTCGTCGGAGAGGACCTCTGACCAGGCCAGCGCGGGGGGAGCGGGGGCCGGTCGGTTCGTGTGGACGGTCGCGACGGCGGTGACCCTCAGCGAGTCATGCGGCTCGTTGACCTCGAACGCGGCGACCTGCGTGCCGAAGTAGTCGCGGTAGCTGTAGGTCCACGGCGTCGGCGTGATGTCGAGGCGCGAGTGGACCACGATCTGCTCGGCGGACGTCGCAGGCGTGAGCCGGGCCTCGTTGTACGACGCGGTCGCGCCGCCGTCGTACTCGTAGCCGGTGGTGTGCACGATGCGGAGCTGCATCAGTACCGCCCTCCCTTGGTCCAGCCCAGCCATTCGGTCGCCTCGCTGCCCGCGAAGTAGCGGGCGCCGATCGCCTCGGTGGCGGCCGCGCAGGTCTGCTGCAGACGCTCCATCTCGGTCGGCAGGTCCGCCAGGACGTCCGTCAGCGCGCGGTACTCGAGGTCGGCACGGGTCCGGCCGATGAGGCGCTGGGCGTCGTTCTGGAAGCCCGCACGGGCGTTGCCAGCCTCGAGGTTCTCCAGGCAGAGCTCGGCGCGCGACAGCGCGTAGACGACCGAGCGCGGGAACAGCCGGTCGAGCAGGAGGAACTCCGCTGCCTCGTGGTCCGTCTCGGCCCCGCGGTAGGTGCGGAGGAACGCCTCGTAGCCACCACAGGCGCGGAGCGTGTTGGTCCACGCGGAGGAGGATCCGGACGCAGCAAGGGCAGCAGTCGCGACCAGGCGTGCCGTCATGTCGGCGCGCTCGATCGAGCGGCCCAGCATGAGGAACTGCCAGCCGTCGTCGCGGGTCATCGTCGCGTCGGCCGTGCCGTTGATCAGCGCAGCGCGGTCGCGCACCCACCCGAAGACGCTCGGTGGTCGCAGCATCCGGAACCGGCCGGACGGGATCGTCCGCCAGGTGGTGTTGATCGCCTCCCACAGCGGCTCGGAGAGCGTCTCGCGGGCCCGCCGGGCCGACTCGCGCGAGGCGGCGAGGACCGCTGCGATGGAGGCAGGGGAGTCGACGTCGTACGCGAGCAGGTCGAGGACCTGCTGCGCGGTGATCCGTGGCCCGATCTCGGCCTCCACGCCCATGATCGAGAGCAGGGTGCGACAGGTCAGGTCCTCGTCGGTGTTCGCGTCCTCGAGGAGGAGCTGCAACTGCACGTCGAGGATGTCGGCGGTGTCCTCCGCACGCTCGACGTAGCGACCGATCCAGAAGAGCGACTCGGCAATCCGGCTCAGCATCCGCCGTCCTCCTCCTGATGCTCCTGCTCCTGCTGTTCGGGCATCGGTGTCGCCTTCAGCCCCGGACCCGCGCTCTGGCGGGAGGACTCCTCGGGCATCGGCGGGCGGGTCGGAAGCACCTCGATGTCGGAACCAGACAGCACCCAGGTGTCCTTCGATCCGCCGCCGCGCGACGAGTTCACGATGAGCTCGCCCTCTGCGAGTGCGACGCGGGTCAGGCCCCCGGGCAGCACCCAGACCTTCTGGCCGTCGTTGACCGCGAACGGTCGCAGGTCGACGTGACGTGGTGCCATCGTCCCGTTGGCGTACGTCGGAACGGTCGAGAGCTGCACCACCGGCTGGGCGATCCAGGACCTGGGGTCCTCGCTGACCTTCACCCGGAGCTCGTCGAGCTCGGCGGGGGTGGCGTGCGGGCCGATGACGATGCCCTTGCCGCCGGAGCCGTCGACCGGCTTCAGGACGAGCTCGTCGAGACGGTCCATGACCTCCTCGAGGTGGTCCGGCTCGCCACAGCGCCAGGTGTCGACGTTGCGTAGCGCGGGCTCCTCGCCGAGGTAGTAGCGGATCAGGTCCGGCATGTAGGTGTAGACGAGCTTGTCGTCGGCCACGCCGTTGCCGATGGCGTTGGCCAGCGTCACGTTGCCGGCACGCGCGGCATTGACCAGCCCGGGGCAGCCGAGCATGGAGTCGCCGCGGAAGTGCACCGGGTCGAGGAACTCGTCGTCGACGCGTCGGTAGATGACGTGCACCTGGGCCAGGCCCTGGGTGGTGCGCATCATGACGCGGCCGCGGCGGCAGACCAGGTCACGACCCTCGACCAGCTCGACGCCCATCCGTCGGGCGAGGAGGGCGTGCTCGAAGTACGCGCCGTTGTAGACGCCCGGCGTCAGGACGACGACGGTCGGGTCACTGACGCCAGAGGGCGCTGCAGCACGCAGCGCCGCGAGCAGCTTCTGCGGGTAGTTGGCCACCGAGCGCACCCGGTGGTGGCTGAAGGTCTCGGGCAGGGCGCCCGAGATCGCCCGCCGGTTGGTCATCACGTACGACACGCCGGAGGGCACGCGGACGTTGTCCTCGAGGACGCGGAACTCGCCGTTGTCGTCGCGGATCAGGTCGATGCCGGAGACGTGCACGCGGACGCCGTTCGGCGGCGCGACGCTCGCGGCGGCGCGGTGGTAGTGGCTCGACGTGGTGATGACTGCGCGTGGGATGACACCGTCGTCGAAGACCCGGCCGGCGTCGTACACGTCGGCGAGGAAGAGCTCGAGCGCCTTGACCCGCTGCTGGACGCCGGCGTCGACCGTCGTCCACGCGTCGGCCTCGATGACGCGCGGCAGGATGTCGAGCGGGAAGGCGCGCTCCTCACCACCGATGTCGAAGGTGACGCCCTGGTCGAGATAGCTGGCGGCGAGGGCATCCACACGGGACTTCAACTCGGTCGCGGAGATCGCCTCGAACGCGTGGTGGAGCATCTCGTAGGGCAGCCGCGTCCGGCTCGCGTCGTCGAACATCTCGTCGTAGGCGAGTCCGGGCGTGTAGGCGTCGAACGGTCCCTGCATGCGTTGCAACGTAGGGACCCGTCATTTCGGGGGTGTTGCGGAGACATGACTGGCGAGTGCATGCACTGACGCCAGGGCGATATATCCGCTCGGGGAACACGGCGGGCTGCCGATCTGTTGGGCAGGCATGGCTGACATCGGTGACCTCACTGCTCCGGCGATCGTCTTCCCGGGCCAGAAGGAGCCCGAGCGCGCCTACGCCGCAGCGTACGACCTGCTGGTACGCCGCGAGCCGGCGAAGGCGCTCGAGCTCGTCGACAAGGCGCTCGGCGATGACCCGACCAACCGTGGTCTCCGCAGCCTGCGTGCGTGGGCGTACCTGCTCCGCGCGCAGCTCCAGAAGGCCGAGGCCGAGCTCCGCACGCTCGTCGAGGAGGTCCCCGACGACGACTGGGCCCGGCACGCCCTCGGCCGCGCGCTCGAGCGCCAGAACCGGTACGCCGACGCCCTCCCGCACCTGCGACTCGCGGCCGCGATGAGCGGTGACCCCGAGCACGAGACGGCAGTCCTGCGGGTCGAGCGCCAGGTCCTCGGCCTCTGACCCCTGGCGAGGCGCGGCAGCGGTCAGGACAGCACGACGACCTTCACCGCTGACTGGCTGAAGTCCCAGATCTCCCGCGACGTCCGGTCGGAGACGCGGATGCAGCCGTGCGACTCCTTGAGGTTGGTGCCGAGGTACCAGTCCGGGTGGATCTGCGTGCCGTCGGACTTGTGGATCGGGACCCGGTGGAACCCGACGCCGCACAGCCCGGTCTGCACCCGCGTGTAGTGCTGCAGCCACAGCGTCTTGGAGTAGTCGCTGTTGTTGAGGATGTGGGCGGCGCGGCCGCATGCCGAACCGGTCCGGTAGGTGCCGGCGCGCCACACGCTCGGGTTGTCGATGACGCCGCCCTGCCAGCGGACGGTGCCGTCGTCGCGGACCAGCCAGACGTAGTTCTGCGTGCGTGAGAGGACGATGCGCCGGCCGGAGCCGGAGGATGCCGGGACGGGGCGGCGGTCGCAGCGGACCTTCGTCGTTGCTTCCAGACGCGACCACGTGGCCGCGTCGAGGGTCGCGGTCTGCGCGAGCCGGTTGGCCGCCTGGAACTTGGTGACGGCCGCCTTGCTGCGCGTGCCGTACGCGCCGTCCGCGGCGCCGGCGTCGCAGCCGGCGTCGTTGAGCAGCCGCTGTGCTGTCACGACGGTCCGCGCAGCGGCGGCCGGGGGAGCGGTCGCGATGGTCGCGCCGAGGGTGAGCGCGGCGATCGCGAGCGTGGTGAGAGTGGAGCCGAGATGGGCCATGGGTGCCTCCGGGATGAGCTGTCATCCATGAGACGCATCAGGACGCAATGAGGTTGCGTCATGCATGCAAGCAGCCCGAGCGCCCGCCCGGCGTACCGCTGTCAGGGGTTGGTGAGGATCTCCGCGCCATCCGCCGTGACGAGCAGCGTGTGCTCGAACTGGGCGCTCCGCCTGAGGTCCTTCGTCACGACCGTCCAGTTGTCCGACCACATCGTGTAGTCGTGCGTGCCGAGGTTGAGCATCGGCTCGATCGTGAACGTCATGCCGACCTGGATCAGGTCGTCGTAGTGGTCCTGGTCGTAGTGCGGGATGATCAGCCCGCTGTGGAACGTCGTGCCGATGCCGTGGCCGGTGAAGTCCCGCACGACGCCGTAGCCGAAGCGCTTGGCGTAGGACTCGATGACGCGGCCGATGACGTTGATCCGGCGGCCGGGCTTCACGGCGTTGATGCCGCGCTGCAGCGCCTCGCGCGTGCGCTCGACCAGCAGCCGCGACTCCTCGTCCACGTCGCCGGCGAGGAACGTCGCGTTGGTGTCGCCGTGGACACCGTTGAGGTACGCCGTGATGTCGATGTTGACGATGTCGCCGTCCTCGACGACGCGGCTGTCCGGGATGCCGTGGCAGATGACCTCGTTGATGCTGGAGCACAGCGCCTTGGGGAAGCCGCGGTAGCCGAGCGTGGAGGGGTAGGCGCCGTGGTCGCAGAGGAACTCGTGGCCGATCCGGTCGAGCTCGTCCGTCGTCACGCCGGGGACGATCGCGGCGCCCACGAGCTCGCGCGCCTGGGCGGCGAGCTTGCCGGCGATCCGCATCTTCTCGATGGTCTCGGCGTCCTTGATCTCGGACCCGGTGAACTTCGCCGGCGCCGGCTTGTCGACGTACTCCGGCCGCGGGATGGAGGCAGGCACGGGGCGACGGGCAGAGACCACGCCGGGGAGCACGGGAGAAGCGACAGACATGGGGCCGAGTGTAGTTTCAGTGACATGAGCGAGAGCGACCCGGAGTACTGGTTCTGCCTGAAGCACCACACCGTGGAGCCCGGAGCCGGCTGCCGCGCCAATGACCGGCTCGGTCCGTACCCCTCCGAGGCCGAGGCTGCGCGCGCCCTCGAGAAGGTCGCCGAGCGCAACCAGGCCTGGGACAACGACCCCGAGTGGAACGACGAGGCTTGAGCGAGCCCCGTCGCGGCCAGCCGGTCGCGCAGGCCATCTCGCCGTGGCCGTTCGTCGGCATGGCCGGCATGGCCTGCACCTTCTTCCTGAACGCCGCCTCCGGCCTGCTGGTGCCCGGCTGGGCGGTCGCTGTCCTGCTGGCGATCTGGGCGGTCCTGCTGCTCCTTGGCTTCCGCTGGTGGACGCCGCACCCGAGCCGGGTGGTGGTGCTGCCGGTGGTCTCGGTGGTGCTGTGGTTCGGACTCGTGAACCTGGGCGCGGCCCTCTTCCACTGGTCCGCCTGACGTTCAACCAAGGGGTTGACAATTGCGGAGCGGCGACGTTGACTGAAGATCAACCAAACGGTTGATCAAGGAGTCGTCATGACCGACCAGCTGTCCCGGGCGTTCGCCGCCCTGGCTGATCCCACTCGACGGGATCTCGTGGCCCGCCTTGCCGCTGACGGTGATGCCACGCCGGGCGAGCTCGGCGCGCCGTACGCGATGAGCCTGCAGGCCGTCTCGAAGCATCTGAAGGTGCTCGAGGAGGCTGGCCTGGTCTCCCGATCGGTCGACGGTCGCCGTCGGCCGGTGCGGCTGGAGGCCGGCGTCCTCGATCTGATGACGGCCTGGATCGAGCGCTACCGCCGCGAGACGGAGGAGCGCTACGCCCGGCTCGACACCCTGCTTGCGGCCATGCCGGCCGCCCAGCCCACCCAGGAGGAGAGTGCGTCATGAACAGGTCGACGCGGCACGAGACCGCGATCGTCGCGGACCCTGACATTCCCGTCATCACGATCGTTCGCGAGTTCGACGCATCCCCGTCGGACGTCTTCCGGGCCCATGTCGATCCGGACATCTTCCGGCAGTGGTGCGGGCCTCGCTCGACCGAGATGCGCATCGAGCACTGGGATGCCCGCACAGGCGGAGCCTGGCGGTACGCGGCCTGGCGCCAGGGGGAGGAGATCGCGCGGTTCTTCGGTTCCTTCCACGAGGTGCGGGAGCCGGATCGGATCGTCCAGACCTTCACGTACGAGGGTGGTGGCGACGGCGTCTCGCTGGAGACGTTGCGACTCGAGGAGCTGCCCGGTGGCCGCACGCGTCTGACGGGGGTCTCCGTCGTCGACACGATGGAGCTCCGCGACATCATCATGAACAGCGGCATGGAGGTCGGTGTCGTCGAGGGCTACGAGCGACTGGACGCTCTGCTGGCCTGACGGTCTAGTGAAGAAAATATCTTCAGAATGACCGAATGAAGGTATTCTCTTCTCATGAGTCAGCGTGCCGTCGCCACCGTGATCGGTGATGTCGTGGGCTCCCGGCACGCCACGAGCCGGGTCGACCTGCACGATCGGCTGACGCGCCTCGTGGCGGCGGTCAACGCTGATGCAGCGCCGGTCACGCCGTTGCGGATCACGGTCGGCGACGAGTACCAGGGGGCTTTCGCCTCGGTCGGCGCGGCCCTTGCGGCGGTACGCCGGATCCAGCGCGCGGCGGGCGGGGAGATCGACCTGCGCCACGGCATCGGCTGGGGCGAGGTGAGCGTGCTCGCCGACGAGCCGCGCGTCGAGGACGGCCCCGGGTGGTGGGCCGCCCGCGAGGCGATCGAAGCAGTGGCGGCGGACCAGCAGCGCGCCGGACTGCGGCATCTCCGCACGGCGTACCGATGTGCTTCGGGGGAGACCGGTCCTGCGGTCGAGGCAGTCAACGCGGCGCTCATGCTTCGTGACCAGGCGTACGGCGCCCTTGCGCCGCGTTCTGTGTCGGTCCTGCATGGTCTGATGGACGGACGGAGCCAGCGCGACATCGCGGAGGCCGAGGGCGTCTCGCCCTCGGCGATCAGTCAGCGGGTCCGGCACGACGGCATCGCGGTGATCCTCGCCGCCGACGAACTCCTCGGGAGGCTGACATGACCTGGCTCGCGGTCCTGCTGCTCGGCGTCGCCTGCACGGACCTCGCGCACTCGCTCCTGCAGCGGCACGTCCTGCCGCAGCTCGCGGGCGCCTTAGCAGCGGTGCTGGTCGGGCTCGTCTCCGGGATGACTGGGGCGCGCGACGTGGGTGCGCTGGTCGTGATCGTCGCGCTCGTGCTCGCGTGGGGCTTTTCGGTGAGCCGGGGCTTTGCTGCCGGCGGCCGAGCCTGGGTGCCGCTCGCTGTCCTCGGCGGGTCCGTCGGCGCGGCCGTTGTGGCAGCGCCCCTGGCGCCGGAGTTGGCCTCCGATGGCCTGCTCGGCCGATGGCTCGATGCGGTGCCGTGGCCGTCGCTCCCGGGTGCGGAGCCTTCGCGGGTGCTGATGGTCGGTGCGCTCGCACTGGTGCAGCTCTCCACGGGCAACGTGGTCGTCCGTCTCGTGCTCGCCGCGACCGGCACGGTGCTGCCAGCGCAGCACGGCACCGCCGGCGACCCGGAGACGCGACTCAAGGGCGGCCGCCTCCTCGGGCCGATGGAGCGCCTGGTGATCCTCGGCCTCGGTCTGGCGGGTGAGCTCACGGCCGCCGGCATCGTCATCGCCGCGAAAGGGCTGCTGCGCTTCCCCGAGCTCCAGTCGAAGGGCGAGCAGGAGCGCATCCACCAGCTGACCGAGTACTTCCTGGTCGGCAGCTTCGTCAGCTGGCTCGTGCCGCTGACGTCACTCGTCCTGCTCAGCTGACGCCGAGACGGGCCTCGTGCCGCCGGCCGAGACGGGGCTCGTGCGCGCGTCGGGCCGGCATGGGCCCCGTGTCAGCGCGGCACAAGCCCCGTCTCGATGAATCAGAAGGAGTGCTCCGCGTCGGGGAACGTGCCGCCCTTGACGTCGGCGGCGTACGCCTTTGCGCCCTCGAGCAGGACCGACCGGACGTCGGCGTACTGCTTGACGAACTTCGGCATGCGGCCCGTGCGGATGCCGAACGCGTCGGTCCAGACGAGCACCTGGCCGTCGCAGCCGGCTCCTGCGCCGATGCCGATCGTCAGGATGTCGAGCTCCTTGGAGACCTGCTCGGCGACGTCGGCCGGGACCATCTCCATGACGACCGCGAACGCTCCGGCTTCCTGAACGGCGTGGGCGTCGGCCAGCAGCTTCTCGGCGCCGGCGCCGCGGCCCTGGATCCGGTAGCCGCCGAGGGTGTGCTCGCTCTGCGGGGTGAAGCCGATGTGGGCGATGACCGGCACGCCGCCCTGGACCAGCTTGGAGATGACGGGGGCCATCTCGGCACCGCCCTCGAGCTTCACGCAGTGGGCGCCGCCCTCCTTCATGAACCGGACGGCGGTCAGGTAGGCCTGCTCGGGCGAGGCCTGGTAGCTGCCGAACGGCAGGTCGCCCACGACCATCGCGCGCTTCGCGGTCTTCGCGACGGCGCGGGTCAGGGGGAGGAGCTCGTCGACGGTGATCGGGAGCGAGGTCTCGTTGCCGAGCACATTGTTGGACGCGGAGTCGCCCACCAGCAGCATCTCGATGCCGGCTTCGTCGAAGATCTCGGCGGTGTACATGTCGTACGCCGTCAGCATGGTGACCTTCTCGCCACGCGCCTTCATCTCCGCGAGGTGGTGCGTGCGGATCCGCTTGATGGTGGCGCTCGCGGGGGCGCTGCCGCTGCCGTAGGGCGCGGCGACTTCGCCGGAGGCGGGGGTCGGCTGCTGCTCGCTCATGGCGATCTCCTTCGTGGACTCGAGGCTCCCTGTCGGAGTCCCCGGACGCACTGGCAAGGCTAGACCTGCCATGCCCGCGCAGGGGATGTCTGGTCGGTCACGTCAGCGTCGCCAGCTCGTCAGCTCGTACGGCGCCTGGCCGGCCAACCAGTGGGCGGCCAGCGATGCCCCGCCCGTCGTGCGTGACGGGACCGTGGGCACGGGCTGGTCCGCGACGACCGCACCGACCGCAGCGGCCGTCGGCGAGCCGGGCTGGAGGTACTCCATGTGGATGTCGACAAAGCGACCCGGCTCGTCGAGGTGGGGTGCCGGGACGGGCGCGGTCGGCAGGCGGACTGCCCCGAAGTCGCGTTGCGAGGGGTCCTCGCCGAGTGCGCCGGGTCCGCCGTGGTGCGGCGCAGAGCCGACCCAGGTCACGGGGTCGAGGTCGTCTGATGCGACCCAGACGGGCATCCGGAGATCACTCGCGCGGTGCGCCCCCGGTCCCACTCCCGGGCTGCCCAGCAGGACGAGGCGGTCGGCGTCCATCCCGTGTCGGGCGGCGATCGCCGCGGTCGTCGAGCCGTAGCTGTGGCCGACCACGGTCACCGCTGCCGTGCTGCTTACGGCGAGGCGGTCGACGAAGTCCTCGAGATCGGCCGCGCCCTCCGTTGCTGCACTGCTCGACAGGGTCCCGGCCAGGTCGCCCAGGTGGCGTGGATCGAGGTGGCCCGCGTGGCGGCCGCTCGGGGCGTCGTAGCCGAGCCAGGCGATCGTCGCGGTCGACGCCGCGGGGCGTGCGGCGGACGCCGCTTGCCCGACCGCGAGCGCCAGCGCGCCGACGTCCGCCATCGTCGTCGCGTCGTTGGTGATGCCGGGGACCACCACGGCGACGTCGTCGGCAGTCGTGGGGTCGCCGTAGGAGATCACGACGGAGCCGTCGCCTCCGAAGCGCTTCGGCTCGTAGTCCAGGAGGTACGCCGACCCGTCACCCTCCGCGAGAGCCGCGCGCGTGGCCCGCGCGGCGGCGGAGTCCTCGGTAGCGAGCAGGCTGCGCCACGCCGCATCCGTGGCCACCACGAGCGGTGCCGTGGTCGGTCGGCGGAGCGCCAGGATCGTCCGCTCCTCTGCCTCGTAAGCAGAATCCGCCCACTGCCGGATCGCACTGGTCAAAGTCGTGTGCTCGACCCAGATGGCGTTGCGCAGGCCGTCCGCCGCGGGAGTCGCATCGGGCACCAGTGTCAGCGCCGAACGGTGCTCGCAGAAGTCGGCGAGGCGGTGGTGCAGCGCCGCGTGCGCCCGTGCGAGATCGACCAGCGAGGCGGCCCATTCACCGAGGGCGCGGGCCTGGGTGAGCCCTCGTGTCGCGAGCCGGGTCGCCCGTCCTCCCTCGCGCGCTGCGCGCCCCGCTGCTGCCTCTGCGGCAACCCCGGTCCAGCCACCGTCTGCGCCGAGGGCGCGCCGCAGGTCGGCCGCGACGTGGCCGACCCCGACCGCCGACTCGATCCAGGCGCGCGCCGCGGCAGCGACGACCGGCGCAGGCGGGGCAGCGGCAGGTAGTGCGGGCGGCGGGGGGAGTCCGGTCATGGCGCCACCGTCGGCGTACCCCGCCTGCGGTGGCAAGGCACGGGCTGCCCGCCTGTGGACGGCCTCACGCGTGGCTCGCCGTGACGCGCGTCATGTGTCCGGAACGTCGGAAGACCTTGCAGGAAGGCATACCTAACCTCTACGGTCAGGGCCACCTTACTTAGGCATCCCTAAGTTAATGCACGTCGCGTTCCAAGGATCGATTGCCACGATGACCCACCCTGCCCCCGAGGCCCTGCGCGAGCCGCTGACCATCACGGTCCCGCGATGGTTCGTGCTGGCCGGTCTGGCCCTGCTCATGGCCACCGCGGCACCGGCGCTGCTCGTCGTCGCGGACCGCGTGCATCTGGACCCGTGGGTGCACGACGTGGCCCTCTTCGGGCACCTCGCCTTCCTCCTGCTCGGCTTCGGCGCGGTCCTCTCCGTCGACTCCGTGGCGCTGCAGTGGGTGGTGGGCCGCCGACAGCTTCACGACGTGGTGGCGACGGCCGGCCACGTCCAGGCAGCGATCTGGGTCGGCTACGCCGGTCTCGTGGCGAGCGGCATCGTGCTCGAGCCGGATCTCACCCGGACGGTCACCCAGATCAAGCTCGGCTCCGTGTTGCTGATCGGCCTCAACGGCCTCGTGGCGACCTGGCTCCACTGGCACCTCGAGGTCTCCTCGACCCGGCGGGTGCTGGCGGCCGGCATGGCCTGTGCCGCCGTGTCCCAGGCGGCGTGGTGGACCGCCACCGTCATCGGTTTCCTCAACGCCCACTGACCAAGGCCCCTGACCCCGTACATCCGCACATCCCTCCTCGGAAGGCATCACCCATGACCCTCACCCGCTCCTCCATCGCCGCGCTCGCGACGACCGCGCTGGCGCCGTTCGCCCTCGCCGGATGCGGCAGCGACGACGCCTCGACGTCGGCGACCGTCGACCAGGGCGGCTACGTCCAGACGAATCTCGTCGCCAACTGGGCGGCGTACAAGCCGCAGATCGTCGAGCCGGACCTCCAGAACGCGTGGGGCATCTCGATGCGTCCGGCAGGCGAGGGTGGCCACTTCTGGATCACGGCCAACGCCACGGGCACGTCCTTCGAGTACGTCGGTGACGTCAACGGCGAGAAGCTCCACCAGGACGGCCTCAAGGAGGTCACGATCCCGGGCGTCGGCAAGGACGCGGGAACGCCGACCGGCACCGTCTTCAACGACCACGGCACCGGTTTCGTCATCACCCAGGACGTCGCGAAGGGCGACTCCTACACGGGCCCGGCGAAGTTCTTCTTCGCCACCGACACCGGCAAGGTCGTCGCCTGGACCGAGCGCGACAACGGCGACGGCACGAAGACCCAGCCGACGGGCTCCCTCGTGGTGGCCGACCAGTCGAAGCAGGGTGCGTCGTACCTCGGCATGGCGATCTCGCCGGCCAACGACAGGCTCTACCTCGCCGACTTCGGCAAGCACCCGGGCCTGGTCGTCCTCGACGACACCTTCAAGGTCGTCAAGGACGGGGGCTTCGCCAACCCCTTCGGCGCGGAGTACCAGCCGTTCAACGTCCAGACCATCGGCGACTCCGTCTTCGTGACGTACGCCGAGTGGGACGAGCCCGGCGAGGAGGAGGCCGGCCCCGGTGAGGGGCGCGTCGCCGAGTTCACGCCGGACGGCACGCTCGTGCAGAAGTGGGACGGCGGCCGCTACCTCAACGCGCCGTGGGGCATTGCGAAGGCTCCGGAGAAGGGATTCGGGAAGTACTCCGGCGACCTCCTGGTCGGCAACTTCGGTGACGGCACGATCGCGGTCCTCGACGCGAAGACCCACAAGGCGGTCGACTTCCTGCGCCGCCCGGACGGCAACCGCGTGGAGATCGACGGACTGTGGGGCCTGACGTTCGGCAATGGCATGTCGCTGGGTCAGAAGGACGCCCTCTACTTCGCGGCCGGCCCCGGCCCCGAGGCTGACGGCATCTTCGGTCGGCTCACCGCGAACGACTGAGTCCCTTGAACGACTGAGCCACCCGGGGACGTCGGTCCCTAGACTCACGGCGTGGACTTCTACTCGTCGTACGCACAGGGCTTCGCGCGGGTCGCGGCCGTGACCGTTCCGGTCGCGGTCGCGGACCCGGCTGCGAACGCTGCCGTGATCCTCGAGCAGGCACGCGCCCTGCACGCACAGGGCGTTGGCGTCGCCGTGTTCCCGGAGCTCTGCATCACGGGGTACGCCGTCGACGACCTGTTCCTCCAGGACACGCTTCTCGAGGCGGCGGAGGCAGCGATCGCGGAGATCGTCGCGGCCAGTGCTGACCTGCTTCCCGTCCTCGTCGTCGGCGCGCCGATCGCGGACGGCACGCGCGTGCTCAACTGCGCCGTCGTGATCCACCACGGCTCCGTGCTCGGCGTCGCGCCGAAGTCTTACCTGCCGACGTACCGCGAGTTCTACGAGCGCCGCTGGTTCGCTCCCGGAGACGACCGTCGGGGCACGATCACCGTCGCGGGCCAGGAGGTGCCGCTCGGCAACGACCTGCTCTTCGCGGCGTCCGACGTCCGGGGCCTCGTGCTCCACGTCGAGGTCTGCGAAGACATGTGGGTCCCGGTCCCGCCGAGCGCGGTCGCCTCGCTGGCAGGTGCCACCGTCCTGGCCAACCTGAGCGCCAGCCCGATCACGATCGGTCGCGCGGAGTCGCGGCGCCTGCTCGTGCAGAGCGCCAGCGCGCGGTGCAACGCGGCGTACCTCTACTGCGCGGCAGGGCAGGGGGAGTCGACCACCGACCTGAGCTGGGACGGGCAGACGCTCGTCTACGAGCTGGGCGACCTGCTGGGGGAGACCGAGCGCTTCCCCGACGGGCCGCGGGCGACCGTCGTCGACGTCGACCTCGACAAGCTCCGCCAGGAGCGGCTGCGCCAGGGCACGCACGACGACAACCGACGTGGCCTCGGCGTGCAGCCGTTCCGCACGATCGCGTTCACCCTCAACCCGCCGGCCGGCGACATCGGCCTGCTCCGCAAGGTCGACCGCTACCCCTTCGTGCCGGACGACGCCGCGCGCCTCGACCTCGACTGCTACGAGGCCTACAACATCCAGGTCTCCGGCCTGGAGAAGCGACTCGCGGCGATCAGGCAGCCGAAGATCGTGATCGGCGTCAGCGGTGGTCTCGACTCGACCCACGCGCTGCTCGTCGCGGCCAAGGCGATGGACCGGCTCGGTCGCCCGCGCACCGACATCCACGCGATCACCATGCCGGGCTTCGCGACGGGAGCGACCTCGAAGTCGTACGCCACCCGGCTCTCGCAGGCGCTGGGCGTGACGTTCGAGGAGCTCGACATCAAGCCCGCGGCGCGCCAGATGCTCGAGGATCTCGGCCACCCCTACGCCGACGGCGAGAAGACCTACGACATCACCTTCGAGAACGTCCAGGCCGGCCTGCGCACCGACTACCTCTTCCGGCTGGCCAACCACCGGGGCGGCATCGTGCTCGGCACCGGTGACCTCTCCGAACTGGCGCTGGGCTGGTGCACGTACGGCGTCGGCGACCAGATGTCGCACTACAACGTCAACGCCGGCGTCCCGAAGACGCTGATCCAGCACCTGATCCGCTGGGTCATCGCGCACGCCGACTTCGCACCCGCGGCCAACGACGTGCTCGCGGAGATCGTCGCAGCCGAGATCACCCCCGAGCTGATCCCGACGGAGGAGGGCGTCAAGCCCCAGGCGACCGAGGACTCGACAGGCCCCTACGCACTGCAGGACTTCACGCTCTTCCACGTCCTGCGCCACGGCATGCGGCCGAGCCGGATCGCCTTCCTGGCCTGGCACGCCTGGGCGAACGCCGCGGTCGGCGCGTGGCCGACGGGCATGGGGGAGGGCGACCGTCCGGCGTACGACTTGCCGGAGATCCGGAAGTGGCTGGACGTCTTCGTCCGGAAGTTCTTCGCCAACCAGTTCAAGCGCTCCGCGCTGCCCAACGGGCCCAAGGTGAGTGCGGGCGGCACGATGAGCCCGCGTGGCGACTGGCGGATGCCGTCGGATGCCAGCCGTGCCGCGTGGCTTGCCGAGCTGGAGAACGTGCCCCGGACGTAGCGAACCGCCGGTCCGGAGGCGGGGCAGAATCCGGACCGACGGCAGGTTCGCAACAGAAGCAGTGCTGGATTCGTGGCGAGCGAGCCGGAGCTCAGCCGTCGTGGTGGTGGTACTTCGTCGACATGCGGGCCATCGCCAGGGCACAGAAGGCCAGCGCGATGGAGCCGAACGCGAACAGCGCCATCCCGTCCATCGCGAAGAAGTTGATCGCGAAGACGGTGAAGTAGACCGCGGCGAGGTCGCCGCCGATCCTCGGCGCGAAGAAGACGAGTGCCGCGATGGCGAGCTCGATGACGCCCAGCGTGTAGAGCTCGGTGTCTCCCGTTCCAGGCAGGACGTCGTGCATCCACGAGGCCATGAAGTCACTCCACGTGACGTTCATGAAGCCGGCGAACTTGTCGAGCCCGTAGAGCAGCGGGAGGGCGGTGAACGATGCCCACATGGCCAGGTAGCCCTGGCGTGAGGCGTCAACGCTCGCGATCTTGGTCAGGTCGTGCATCTCGTCGCGCATGTCGGCGACCATGTCGTGCATGGCGTGGGTGAGTGCCATGGCCGTGTTCCTTTCGAGAGCTCCCCAGGTCTTGGGAAGGTTCATTTCGACGGTAGACCTGCGCCGCCCCAACAACAAGCATTTCCGCAGGTCAGGCCGGGATTCCTGAGCCTGCGAAAGGTGCGTCGGCGGGGCAAGTCCCGGGCCCTTGACGGGCGGTCGCGGTGTCAGCACACTTCTGCGCGGGAGGCCGTAGACAGGAGCCGGAAGATGGCCAGCACCACTGCACGATCCGCGTCGTCCCGGGCACCGAGGCTGATAGCTACAGCCGGGGTCACCCTGCTTGCGTCCGCGGGCCTTGCGGCGGTCGCCCCGACCGCACAGGCAGACACCGTCGGCGGTGCGTCGAGCGGTGTCGTCGTCGCAGGTGGCACCGCCTCCGCGGGCGTCGCGGCCTCGTACCGCGCCGCGTCGGGGGCAGAAGCTTCGATCGCCTATCCCGACGGCAATCTCTATGTCTCGGTGCGTGCAGACGGTTCGGGAGGACACGACGCGAGTCTCGTCCGACGGATCGATCGGGCACCGGGCGTCCAGGTGGGGTGCCGGTTTGAGCGGGCGCTCACCGACTCGGAGTTCTCGGTGTCGCCTGACTTCCTGCACGCGGTCCTGCACCTGACAAGCGCCCCGGTGGCGACCTGCGACGACGGCACGGCGATGACGCTTCCGGACACCGTCACCTGGACGAGCAGTCCGGGCGGCATCGCGTGGATCAACGGACCGTCGCCGTCCGACGACACCTGGTGCCTCACCCAGCAGGACATCTCGATCAACGACCCGGCCAACCCGTTCGGGCCCGCCGGCGTCTGGGCCGACGCCACTGCTCAGGTCTCGACGGCTGGAGTCGCCGGCCCCAGCGGACACGGCGACTTCTGGTACGTCTTCGATGCCGACGCGGGCTTCGATGCGAGCACGACGCCGGGCATCTGCTGACCTGCTGGAGCCTCGTGCGAGCGTCGTCACCACCGTGGCGCCCGGTGAGGCAATAGGGTGTCGCCATGGGCAAGCAGGAAGACTTCGTTCTCCGCGCACTCGAAGAGCGCGACGTCCGTTTCGTGCGTCTCTGGTTCACCGACGTCCTGGGCTCGCTGAAGTCGGTGGCTGTCGCCCCGGCTGAGCTCGAGGGCGCCTTCGAGGAGGGCATCGGTTTCGACGGCTCGGCCATTGAGGGCTTCGCGCGTGTGCACGAGTCCGACATGCTCGCCGTGCCGGACCCGTCGACGTTCCAGATCCTGCCGTGGCGCGGCCACGACGACGGTCGCGCGACGGCCCGCATGTTCTGCGACATCCAGATGCCCGACGGCTCTCCGTCGTACGCCGACCCCCGGCACGTGCTGAAGCGGACCCTGAGCCGGGCCGCCGAGAAGGGCTACACCTTCTACACGCACCCCGAGATCGAGTTCTACCTCTTCAAGGACGAGTACCAGAAGGGCAAGCGCCCCACCCCGGTGGACCGCAGCGGCTACTTCGACCACACTGCCCAGTCCTTCGGCGCCGACTTCCGGCGCGAGGCGATCACGATGCTCGAGCAGATGGGCATCTCGGTGGAGTTCTCGCACCACGAGGGCGGCCCGGGCCAGCAGGAGATCGACCTGCGCTACGCGGACGCGCTGAGCACCGCCGACAACATCATGACCTTCCGCACGGTGATCCGTGAGGTCGCGCTGAGCCAGGGCGTGTGGGCCAGCTTCATGCCCAAGCCCTACACCGAGCACCCCGGCTCGGGCATGCACACGCACGTCTCGCTCTTCGACGGCGACCAGAACGCCTTCTACGAGGCCGGCTCGGAGTACCAGCTGTCCGCGACGGGCCGCGCGTTCATCGCCGGCATCCTCACGCACGCCGCCGAGATCACCTGCGTCACCAACCAGTGGGTCAACTCCTACAAGCGCCTGGTGAGCGGCGGTGAGGCTCCGTCGTACATCTGCTGGGGTCACAACAACCGCTCCGCGATGGTTCGCGTCCCGATGTACAAGCCCAACAAGGGTCAGTCCACCCGCATCGAGCTCCGCACGATCGACCCGGCCTGCAACCCCTACCTCGCCTTCGCGGTGATCCTGGCCGCCGGTCTCAAGGGCATCGAGCAGGGCTACGAGCTGCCCCGCGAGGCGGAGGACGACGTCTGGTCGCTCTCCGACAAGGAGCGCAAGGCGCTGGGCATCCAGCCCCTGCCGAAGAACCTCGCCGAGGCCATCGAGATCGCCGAGTCGTCCGAGCTCCTGGCGGAGACCCTGGGCGAGCACGTCTTCGACTTCTTCCTGCGCAACAAGCGCCAGGAGTGGGAGGACTGGCGCGCGCAGGTCACGCAGTACGAGCGCGACCAGATGCTGCCGATCCTGTGACGGCCAGCCTCTGATCCTTCGTCCGCCTGGAGCGGCATGACTCCCGGAGACCGCCGGACCGACCGGAGCACCCTGCTCCGGCTCGGCTTCGTGCGCGTCGAGGAGGCCGCTGCTGGCATCGCCTCCCTCGGCCCGTACGCCGACGGGTTGCGCGAGGCGCTCGGCCGCAGCGCCGATCCCGACGCGGCCCTCGCGGCGTTGCTCGCGTTGGCGGAGGTGACCGACCGCGAGCGTCTCTTCGCCGCGCTGACCAGCGATGCCGGCACCTGCGACCGTCTCCTCGCCGTGCTCGGCGCGAGCAGCGCGCTCGCTGAGCACCTGCGCAGGGTGCCGCAGGACTGGGAGGAGCTGGCCGACCCTCTGCTCGCGACGACCCGACCGCCCGCATTCGCGTTGCGGGCCGAGCTCCTCGCGGCGGTGGGTGCCGACGCGACGGCTTCCGAGCCCGTCGCGACCCTGCCGGACGCCGACGCGGTGGACGCGCTGCGGCTGGGCTACCGGCGCCTGCTGCTCCGCCTGGCGGCCCGCGACCTGGCGCACAACGCGGAGGTGGAGGACGTCGCCGCGGAGCTGTCCGACCTGGCCGCCGCGACCCTCGAGGCAGCCCTGGCCATCGCCCGGACGCGCGTGGGCGACGCCGCGCAGGACGTCCGGCTGGCGATCATCGCCATGGGCAAGTGCGGTGGTCGCGAGCTCAACTACGTCAGCGACGTCGACGTCGTCTTCGTCCACGAGCCCTGCGACGGCGCTGACGAGGCCGTGGCCGGTCGGACGGCGCAGGCCCTGGCCAGCCACGTCATCCGCATCTGCTCCGAGCAGACGGCCGCCGGCACGATCTGGCCGGTGGACGCCAACCTGCGACCCGAGGGGTCGCAAGGTCCGCTGAGCCGCACCCTGGCCAGCCACCGCGCGTACTACGAGCGCTGGGCGAAGACGTGGGAGTTCCAGGCGCTGCTCAAGGCCCGCCCCGTGGCGGGAGACCGGGCGCTGGGTGCGGCGTACCGGGAGATGGCCGAGCCGTTCATCTGGCAGGCGGTGGCGCGCCCGTGGTTCGTCGAGGACGTGCAGGCCATGCGTCGTCGCGTCGTCGCGCACCTGCCAGCGCAGGAGGCCGAGCGACAGCTGAAGCTCGGCTCCGGTGGCCTGCGCGACGTCGAGTTCGCGGTGCAGCTGCTCCAGCTCGTGCACGGCCGCGCCGACCCGTCGATCCGCGATCGGGGCACGCTGCCCGCGCTGGAGGAGCTGACCCGATCAGGGTACGTCGGACGGGAGGACGGACGGGCGCTGCAGGACTCCTGGCGCTTCCTGCGCCGGCTCGAGCACCGGATCCAGCTGCATCGGCTGCGGCGTACCCACGTGGTGCCCGACGATCCCGACGCGCTGCGCCGGATCGGTCGGTCGCTCGACCTCGGTCGTGACGCTGCCGCCGAGCTCGAACGCCAGTGGCGCGCACACCGTCGCGAGGTGCGCCGGCTGCACGAGAAGCTCTTCTACCGCCCGCTCCTCGGTGCTGCGTCGCGGCTGCCCGGCGAGGGTGCCGTGCTCAGCGCGGACGCCGCGCGTGCGCGCCTGGCGGCCCTCGGCTACGACGACCCGGCCGCTGCCTTGCGCCACCTCGAGGCGCTGACCTCGGGGCTGAGCCGTGCCGCGGCGATCCAGCGGACGCTGCTGCCGGTGATGCTCCAGTGGTTTGCCGACGCGCCGGATCCTGATGCGGGGCTGCTGGGCTTCCGCCGGATCAGCGAAGCGCTCGGCACCACGACCTGGTACCTCCGGTTGCTCCGTGACGAAGGCGAGGTCGCCGAGCGGATGGCGCGCGTTCTCGCGACCTCGCGCTACGCGACCGATCTGCTCCACCGCGAGCCCCAGGGGGTCCGGGTGCTCGCCGAGGACCTGCATCCGCTGGGTGGTGCGGCCACCCTCGCCGAGATGCGCAGCGTCGCCCGTCGCCAGCCCGAGGCCGCCGGCGGTGTCCGCGCGATCCGGGCCGTACGCCGACGGGAGCTGCTGCGGATCGCCGCCGGCAGCCTGGTCAGCGACGCCGACGTGGCCGAGGTCGGCGCGGGCCTGTCGAGCCTCACCGATGCGACGCTCGAGGCCTCGCTGGAGGTCGTCATGGCCGACCTCTGTCGCCGCCGGGGGCTGGCCGAGCCGCCCACGCGGATCGCCATCGTCGCCATGGGTCGCTACGGCGGCGCCGAGCTCTCCTTCGGCTCCGATGCCGATGTGATGTTCGTGCACGAGCCACTGCCGGGAGCGGACGCGTCGCGTGCCGCGGCGTACGCGCAGGGGGTGGCGCTCGAGCTGCGCCGGCTGCTCGGGCTCCCTGGCTCGGACCCGGCGCTCGATCTCGACGCCGACCTGCGGCCCGAGGGACGACAGGGCCCGCTGGTGCGCACCCTCGATTCGTACGCCGCGTACTACGCGTCGTGGTCGGAGACCTGGGAGGCGCAGGCGCTCCTGCGTGCTGACGCGGTGGTCGGTGACGAGGACCTGCGGCTGCGGTTCACGGCGTTGATCGACCCCCTCCGCTTCCCCGCAGACGGGCTCGACGACGACGCCGTCTTCGAGGTACGCCGCCTGAAGGCGCGCGTCGATGCAGAGCGGCTGCCGCGGGGTGCGGACCCCCACACCCATCTCAAGCTCGGGCGCGGGGGACTGGCCGACATCGAGTGGACCGTGCAGCTCCTCCAGATGCAGCACGCCGGCCGCCACCCTGAGCTGCGTACGCCGCGGACGCTCGTCGCGCTGCAGGCGGCGGCTTCGCTCGGGCTGCTCAGCGCCGACGATGCGCAGGACCTGGTACTGGCGTGGCGCCTGGTCAGCCGGGTCCGCGACGCGGTCACCCTGGTCCGGGGCCGCCCCGGTGACGCGGTACCGAGCGACGCCCGCGAGCGGGCGGCGGTGGCAGCGGTCCTCGGCTACGCGCCGGGGGAGGCGACCGAGATGCTCAACGACTACCTGCGGGCCACCCGGCGGGCCCGGGCCGTCGTCGACCGGGTGTTCTGGGGCTGACACCTGCATTTCACCCCGGTGACCTCCTCCTGCCACCGGGCACGCCTACGGTCGGAACGTGAGCACCGTGGAGTCCGCTGCCACCACCGTCCCGGCCCAGCCGGACCGTCGTCCCGCCCGCAAGGCGGCCACCCTCGACACGCGCCGCCCGGCTGCCGACGAGAAGCAGCGCGTCGGCGAGATCTGCCCGACCTGCTTCATGGCGAAATCCCTCGCGGGCACCTGCGACACCTGCGACTGACCCCTGTAACGCGCAACTGGTCTGCGGTACGGTGCCGCTGGCACCTGGCTCGGCGGGTAGTTCTGCCCATCGACGCATCGCGGGCTGCCACCTAGTTTTCGGGGGAAGACCGGCTCGGGGCCGGTTCTGGCGAGGAAGGCGGCGGCGATGGCGTTCGTGGGCATGGACCCGGAGCGGATCCGGAAGGTCGCGGAGCAGCTCCGGCAGAGCAGCCACCAGCTCACCATGGTCAACGAGACCGTCCAGCGGCTGATCAACCAGGCCACGCAGGCGTGGGAGGGCCAGGACACGCTCGACTTCTCCGACGCCTGGACCGGCCAGCACAAGCTGACGCTGCAGCAGTGCTCGGAGCAGCTCGAGCAGATGTCGACCGATGCGATCGAGCAGATCGCCCAGCAGGAGAAGACGAGCGGCATCACCCCCGGTGGACCGGGCAGCGCGCTCAAGCCGGGAGATGTCATTCCCGGCACGACGATCCCGATGGACGGCCTCACGCCCGACAAGCTCAACGCGATGTCTCCCGAGGACCGGGAGAAGACGCTCGAGGCGATGACGCCGGCGCAGCGCGCTGCGTACCTCGCGTCCCTCACCCCGGAGCAGGCGGCCGGTCTCCTCAACGGCATGAGTCCCGAGCAGAGCGCGGGCGTTCTCGCGATGATGACGCCGGCGGCTCGCGTGGCTGCGCTCAGTGCGATGCCGACCGAGGACCGGCGCAAGGCGCTCGAGGAGATGCCGGAGGCCATGCGCGACGAGGTCTACGGCGCGATGGATCGCGAGGTGCTCGCGCAGACCATCGGTCACGACGTCACGCTCGCGAAGACCGAGTCCACGTTGAGCGTCGAGGCGGAAGCGGTCGGCTTCAAGATCGAAGCCATGGGTCAGGGCGAGATGGTCGTCAACGCCGACGGGTCGAGCACGGTGAAGCTCCACGGCGAGTTCGGTGGCGGCCGGACCTTCGGCTCCGACGAGAAGGGCGCGAGCGTCACGGCCGGGCTCGAGGCCGAGCGCGAGTACCAGTTCGCCAGCCCCGAAGACGCAGAGAAGTTCATCGCCGACCTGAAGCACGCCGCGACGAGCGTCAGCATCGACAACCCCAACCCGATCGACGACGTGTGGAAGGTGCTGGACAGCGGCCACCACGTCGATCGCTTCGGTGGCTACCTGCAGGCCGAAGGCCACGCCGAGCTCGGTGAGTTCGGCGAGATCGCCGGAGGCGGTCGGATCGACGTCCTCGCAACTCCCTCCGAGGACAAGCTGGAGGCCTCGCTCAAGCTGCACTACGACGCGTCGGCCAACGCCGGCGACTTCGCCAAGTTCAGCTCCGGCGGCGAGGTGGAGGTCAAGGGCGAGCTCGAGCACGGCCAGCTGTCGAAGATCGAGCTCAAGGCCTCGACCAACGGTGCGTTCGGCGCTGAGCTTGAAGGCAAGAGCAGCAGCGGCGCTCTCCTCACGACCACGCATGAGGTGGTCCAGGGGTCGAACATCGGCCAGGGTGGCGAGGTCAAGATGACGCTGAGCGCCGACAACCCCGGCTTCAGCCAGGTCAAGGAAGCGCTGCAGAACGGCGACGTCGGCAAGGCTACGGAGCTGGCCTACAAGTACTCCGATGTGAGCTACCGCCAGACCGTCAACACGGTCCTCGCCGACGACGAGCACTCGGTGAAGCTGGGTGCCTTCGGCGTGGACGTGGCCAAGGCGGGCTACCACTTCGAGTCGAAGGCTGAGGTGTCCACCCTCATCATGGAGAAGCCCGCCGGCTCCACCCACTACTACGACATCTCGGGAGGCTCGCGATGAGCGGCTCGGTCAACCTGGCGACGACGACGTGTGGTGCCGTGCACCTAGACGCTCCCACGTCGGCTCCGTCACTGCGCCTCGGGGAGTTCGGCCACCTCTGGGAGTGGGTCGGTGACGGCGAGGTGCTGGTCGCGCTGGTCGTCACGGTGCGCAGCAACACCCGCCTCACCTCGGCCATGAGCGTCCGCAACCGGCTCACCTGGGAGCTCGATCAGATCGCTGACCAGATGGAGTCGACCGGGGCCCGGACCGAGCCGGCTGGTGATCTCGCAGACACCGACAGTGCCGGTCACCCGGTGTCGGTGGGGCAGATCGACGGCACGCGGCGCGGCCTCGACGTCCGCGAACACGTCGTCGTCACCACGGACGGCACCGACCTCTACTCGGTCGACCTCGTCGTCGTCGCGGGGGCTGCTGGCGACGAGGTCGCGAGCCGCATCATCAGCAGCGTCGGCATCTGATGGCGCGCGGCGTGGCCAAGGGCTGCCTCAGCGTCTTCGTGATCGTCGGGGTCTTCTTCGGCGTGGTCGGATACCTGCTGTGGCCCACGTTCCATCCTGATCAGAAGGCGCTCACGAAGTCGGTGGAGCTGACCGTGGTCGACCATTGGTACGGCACGGGCGCAGGCCTGCGGACCGTGCCGGACGATCACATCAAGTACCACTACACCGTGGCGGGCCACACCTACGAGGACCAGACGCTCGCCGTCGACGGCTCGTGGTACCAGGGCAAGCGCCTCGTCGCCTGTGTGGACCCGGCGCACCCCGAGAAGTACGCGATCCTGCTGAACAAGGGTCCTGCCTGTGGAGCCAAGGACCTCAACAACTCGACGGCGACCGCCAAGCGGATCGACTGATCACACCGTCCGGCGGTACTCACCGCCGACCTCGAAGAACGCCTCGGTGACCTGCTGGAGCGTGCAGACCCGGGCGGCGTCCATCAGGACTGCGAAGACGTTCTCGCCGGACGTGGCCGCCTCCTTGAGGCGGGCCAGGGCGGCTGCGGACTCGGACCGGTGGGCGTCGCGGAAGGCGCCGACGCGACGCAGCTGCGACTCCTTCTCCTCACTCGTCGCGCGGGCCAGCTCGACCTCGTGCTCCGGCTCGCCGGCCGGGTTGCGGAACGTGTTGACGCCGACGATCGGCAGCGACCCGTCGTGCTTGCGCTGCTCGTACAGCATCGACTCGTCCTGGATCCGGCCGCGCTGGTAGCCGGTCTCCATCGCGCCGAGCACGCCGCCCCGCTCGGAGATCCGGTCGAGCTCGGCGAGGACGGCCGCCTCGACGAGGTCGGTCAGCTCGTCGATGACGTAGGAGCCCTGCAGCGGGTTCTCGTTCATCGCCAGGCCCCACTCGCGGTTGATGACGAGCTGGATCGCCAGCGCGCGGCGTACGGACTCGGAGGTCGGGGTCGTGACGGCCTCGTCGTACGCGTTGGTGTGGAGGCTGTTGGCGTTGTCGTAGATCGCGCAGAGCGCCTGCAGCGTGGTGCGGATGTCGTTGAACGCCATCTCCTGGGCGTGCAGGCTCCGGCCCGAGGTCTGGACGTGGTACTTCAGCTTCTGCGAGCGCTCGTTGGCGCCGTACTTCTCCTTCATCGCGACCGCCCAGATCCGGCGCGCGACGCGGCCGAGGACGGAGTACTCCGGGTCCATGCCGTTGCTGAAGAAGAACGACAGGTTCGGCGCGAAGTCGTCGATCTTCATGCCGCGCGCGAGGTACGCCTCGACGTACGTGAAGCCGTTGGCGAGGGTGAAGGCGAGCTGGGTCAGCGGGTTCGCTCCGGCCTCGGCGATGTGATATCCGGAGATGGAGACGGAGTAGAAGTTGCGCACGCCGTGCTCGATGAACCACTCCTGCACATCGGCCATGCAGCGCAGGCTGAACTCAGTGGAGAAGAGGCAGGTGTTCTGCCCCTGGTCCTCCTTGAGGATGTCGGCCTGCACGGTGCCGCGGACGGTGCGCAGGGCCTCCTCCGGGTCGCGTCCCTCGGCGACCGCCTGGTCGATGACCGTGTTGAGGAAGAACGCGAGGATCGTCGGCGCCGGTCCGTTGATCGTCATGCTCACGCTGGTCGTCGGTGAGGCCAGGTCGAAGCCGTCGTAGAGCGCCTTCATGTCGTCCAGCGTCGCCACGGAGACACCCGAGGTGCCGACCTTGCCGAAGACGTCCGGCCGCTCCTCGGGGTCGCGGCCGTAGAGCGTCACCGAGTCGAACGCCGTCGACAGCCGCGTCGCCGGCTGGCCCTCGGAGAGCATCTTGAAACGGCGGTTCGTGCGGAACGGGTCGCCCTCGCCGGCGAACATCCGGGCCGGGTCCTCGTCGTCGCGCTTGTAGGGGAAGACGCCCGCGGTGAAGGGGAAGTGCCCCGGAAGGTTCTCGCGGCGCAAGTAGCGCACCAGCTCCCGATGGTCACTGGTCTGGGGGGCGGCGACGCGCGGGATCTGGAGCCCCGACAGCGACTCGCGCGTGTGCGTGGCCGCCTCGTCGCGGACCTCCGGCCACGTGGCGATGGCGGCTGCGATCCCGTCCGGCAGCGGGTCCAGGCTGCGGCCTGCGCGGACGGCGCGCGAACCGAGGGCCCGGACGCGCTCGATGGCCTGGTGGTCTGCGGCCAGCTCGGCGAGCTCGTCGGTGGCGGCGTGGTAGCGGCGTACGGTCTCGGTGATCTCGGCCAGGTAGCGGGTGCGGTCGGCGGGCACGACCTGGTGCAGCCCGGTCGAGTGGCGGACCGTGACGTGGGGGAGGACGCCGTCGCCGGCGGGCAGGCCGCGCTCGGCGAGCGCGTCGCGCAGGTGCTGGTAGAGCGCGGTCACGCCGTCGTCGTTGAACGTCGCCGCGCTGGTGCCGAAGACCGGCATGTCACTGGGGGACGAGCCGAAGGCCTCCCGGTTGCGGACCAGCTGGCGCCCGACGTCACGCATCGCGTCGGCCCCGCCGCGGCGTTCGAACTTGTTGATCGCGACGGTGTCGGCGAAGTCGAGCATGTCGATCTTCTCCAGCTGCGACGCTGCGCCGAACTCCGGCGTCATCACGTAGAGCGCGTGGTCGACGAACGGCACGATGGCCGCGTCGCCCTGGCCGATGCCGGGCGTCTCGACGATGACGAGATCGAATCCGGCCGCCTTGAGCACGGTGATGACGTCGTCGAGGTGCTCGGGCACCTCATGGGCGCCGCGCGTGGCCAGCGAGCGGAAGAAGACCTCGTCGCCGGTCACCGCGTTGGCGCGGATCCGGTCGCCGAGCAGTGCACCGCCGCCACGACGGCGCGTGGGGTCGACCGCGACGATCGCGATCCGCAGCTTGTCGCCCTGGTCGGTGCGGAAGCGGCGTACCAGCTCGTCGGTGAGGCTCGACTTGCCGGAGCCGCCGGTGCCGGTGATGCCGAGGACGGGGACGGTGCGGGCCGCCGCGGCCGCGCGAAGGTGCTCGAGCATCTCCGCGGGGAGCCGGCCGGATTCCGCGCCGGTGAGGGCCCGCGCGACGGCCGGCCGGTCGCCCGTGAGCACGCCTTCGAGGGGCGCGGGGGAGAGCTCCCACAGGTCGCGGTCGCACTGCTCCACAACGGTGTTGACCATGCCGGCCAGCCCGAGGCGCTGACCGTCCTCGGGGGAGAAGATCGTGACGCCGGACCCGCGCAGTCGCGCGATCTCGGCCGGGACGATGACGCCCCCGCCGCCGCCGACGACCTGGACGTGGCCCGCACCCGCCGCACGCAGCGACTCGACGAGGTACTCGAAGTACTCCACGTGCCCGCCCTGGTACGACGACACCGCGACGCCCTGCACGTCCTCCTCGAGCGCCGCCTCGACGACCTCCCGCACGGAGCGGTTGTGGCCCAGGTGGATCACCTCGCAGCCCTGCGACTGGAAGATCCGGCGCATGATGTTGATCGAGGCGTCGTGGCCGTCGAAAAGGCTCGAGGCGGTGACCAGACGCACCGGGTGCGTGGGGACGTGCAGAGCAGGCACAGCGTTCTCCCGACAAGGTTCTTGGATGTCCTAGTATCAGGATAGTAGGACATCCAAGAAATGTCTGCGAGATCAGCCCGGCAGGTCTCCGAGAGCGCCGCGGAGCCCGGTCAGCACGGCCAGCAGGCGGGCCGTGTCGTCGGCTGCCAGCCCGGGCTTGGCGAAGACCGTGGCGTTGAGCGCAGCGGTCGCCTCCTCGACGACGCGGGAGCCCTCGCCGGTCAGTGAGGCATGGATGACGCGGCGGTCCTCCTCGGACCGGGTGCGCTCGACATAGCCCTGCTGGACGAGGCGTTCGACCGCGCTCGTCACGGTCGTGGCATGCACCTGGAGGAGTGACCCGAGACGCGACATCGTCATCGACCCCGACCGCGTGAACGAGATCAGCCGGATCACCTCGAAGCGCGCGAAGGTCAGCCCGAACGGCTTGAGCGTCGCGTCGATGCGCTCCTGGAAGAGCTGCTGCACCCGGGTCAGCGACGTCACCATCGCCATGCCGTCAGCGGCCTCGTCCCACCCGTGACGGAGCCACTGGGCGTGGGCTTCGTGGATCGGGTCCTTCGGCGCGGGCATGGCGACAGGCTAGCGGGGCTGCTCGTCTGCGGGCGTCCACAGCGCCGCGGCCACGTCGACGACACCGCGGCGCAGGGGAGTGCCCTCGAGGTGCCAGTGCTCCTGGGCATCGATCACGAGATGGGCCGGGAGCGTGCCGTCAGCGCGAACGACGCGCCACCAGGCAACGCCGTCGCCCTCGCGCTTCATGACGCCGCCGACCCCGCGCGGGCCGCCCTGGCCGAGGATCCGGGCGATCGTGCCGTAGGTGAGGACCCGGCCCGGCGGGATCTCCTCGACCAGCCGCAGGACGTCCTCGGTGAATTCGTCGGTCACGTCAGTCAGCGTACGGGCGGGCCTGTGCCGAACGGCGTACGGGCGGGTGCTTGCCAAACTGTCAGTCTGACAACTTCGCTGCACCTGACACTTCGGAAATGTCAGAGGCGGCCAAACTGTCAG
>NZ_SJZJ01000034.1 GCF_004337475.1 Nocardioides jejuensis
AAGGGCCGCCGCTCCCCCACCGGGAGCGGCGGCCCTTCTGCTTCCCCCCGAGACGGGGCTCATGCCGCGCAGAGACGAGGCTCGTGCCCCGCCGAGGCGAGCCCTGTGCCCCGTCGAGACGAGGCTCGTGCCGCCGCCTATCCACAGGTGCCCCACACAGAGGTGCAGACAGAGGCTCGGGCAGGGCATGAAGGGAGGTATGAACCATGACTTCCTGGACTACCTGGTCGCGACCGATCTTCCGCTGCCCCATGACCGCCCCTTCACGTACGTCGAAGCCCGCGACGCGCTCGGAGGGCGACATGCCGTGGCTGCACTCCTGCGCCGCGGCCTCCTGCTGAGCGACGTCAGATCGATCTATCGCACTGCGGCCTCAGCGGACGGACATGCCATGCGGATCGCGACTCTTCGTCTTCTGGCGCCGGCCGATGCCGTCATCTGCGACCGCAGCGCCGCCTGGCTGCACGGCGCCGCCATGGCCCTGCCGCCGAATAGTCACCTCAGCCCGCCACCCGTCGATGTCTATCTGCCGCGCAACGCGCGCCTGACCAACGCCGTGACGCACAGCGGCGCACGCCGAATTCGCGCCGATGACGTCACCACCCTCGACGGCCTTGTCGTGACCACGGCGCTCCGAACGGCGTGCGACGTCGGCCGGCTGCTCGCCCGCGAGCAGGCGATGGCGGTCCTCGACAGCCTCGCCGGGACGAGCGCCTCCGTTACGTCCACGCGCATCATGAACGAGACGACGCGCTACCGCGGCTTCCGCGGCGTGCGCCAGCTACGCGATCTCGCCCCGCGCATCGATGGCCGGTCGCAGTCGGCTCCGGAGAGCATCCTCCGCCTTCGCTGGGAGGACTGTCCGGACCTGCCGAAGCCCACCCCACAGGTGCCCGTGCTCACCCCGAGCGGGATGCGTTTCCTGGACCTCGGCGTGCCGGATATCAAATACGCCGCGGAGTACGACGGCAGCGAGTTCCACGGCCCGGAGCAGCTTGCCGACGACACCGAACGCCGCCATCTGCTCGCCGAGGACGGGTGGGAGATCGACATCTTCCGCCGCGACAATCTCTTCGGCGCGCAGCAGGACTGGGAGCACATCCTGCGGCGAGGCGTCCGGCGCGCGCAGCGACGGCACGCCCGGCGCCCAGCCGCTTGATGCGCACGAGGCCCGTCTCGACCGTGCACGAGGCCCGTCTCAGCGCGGCACGAGCCCCGTCTCGACGTCAGAGGGCCGAGCCGGACTTCCAGTCAGCGAAGGAGAGGTTCCAGTCGCCGTAGCCGTTGGTGAGCTCCATCGGACGGTCCGTGCCGGTCGTCTCGACGACGTCTCCACGGCGGCTCATGTTGAAGAGCCACTCCGCGTTGGACGTCGACATGCCGGTGCAGCCGTGCGAGACGTTGGCGTGGCCCTGGGACGCGACCGACCACGGAGCTGCGTGGATGAACTCGCCCGAGTAAGTCAGACGCATCGTCCACTGGACGTCGTCGACGTGGTAGTAGAGCGGGTTGTCCTTGCCGATGCCGACGGTCTCGGAGTCCATCGTGTGCTTGGCGGCCTTCTCGATGATCACCTTCGTGCCCGAGCGGGTCGTGAAGCCGGGCATGCCGGTCGTGATCGGCAGCGTGCGGAGCAGCGCACCGTTGGAGTAGACCTGCATCTGGTCCGTCTGGGCGTTGACCTTGTAGATGTGGGCGTCGCCGATGTGGAAGTCGATCGAGCGCGACTCCTGACCGTAGATGCCACCACCCGCCGGAACGCTGTTGAGGTCGAGGTTGACGTGCACCTCCGTGCCCGGCTTCCAGTACGTCGCCGGACGCCAGTGCACCTCGCGGTCGCTCAGCCAGCGCCACGACCCGGCCTGGGCAGGGGTGCTGGTCACCTTCATGCGCTTCTCGAACGCCGCCTTGTTCGCCACCGCGGTGTCGAGGGAAACGATCACCGGCATGCCGATACCGACGGTCTCCCCAGCGAGCGGAGCGATCGACGGGAAGGCCTCGTGCGCGTCGTCGAGCGTGACGGTCGTGAAGCGACTGCGGACCGGGACCGACGTGCCGCCCTCGTCCGTCGCCTTCGCGAAGATCACGTACGTCGTGGCCGGCTCGAGGCGGCCCGTGGCACGCCAGCCGGTGCCGTCCTCGGCGAGCTTGCCGGGGACGAAGGATCCCTTCGTCTCACCGGATCGCGCCTGCATCCGGACCTTGGTCAGGGTGCCATCCGCGACGGTGGTCGCCACGCGCGCGTCGATCGGCACAGCGCTGCCGCTGACGGTCGTCGTCAGCGTGGGCACGGCCACGTCCTTGCTCGGCGATGCGGAGTCAGCGTGATCCCCGCCGAGCGCCGACGGAACGGCGTTGCACGCGGTGAGCAGCGCCAGGGCGCCGAGACCCGTCGCCACGCGGGCAGACAGGGAGAGGCCAACGGTCATGGGGAAGGCTCCGGATCGCAGAAGGTGTGCAGGACACAGATTACTTGTCCGGGAACGCCGAAGGCCTCATCCCGGCGGTGTCGCTTGTCACCGCGGGACGAGGCCCTCGTCAAAGGTCGAGCAGGCTCAGTGAGCGTGCTCTCCCCGGTAGTACTCGAAGATCCAGCCCTGCACGGCCAGCAGGCCCAGGATCACGCCGATGGCGAAGAGCCACCAGGCGAGGACGACGCCGAGCACGATCACCGCGAGGGTGAGCGAGCACCAGAGCGGCCACCACGAGTACGGCGGGAAGAAGCCCAGCTCGCCCGCGCCGTCGGCGATCTCGCCGTCCTTGCGGTCCTCGGGACGCGGGTCCATGCGCGAGGCGTGGAAGCCGAGGTAGAGCGTGCACATGGCGAACAGCAGCGTCGTCATGGTGAGGGCCGACGTGCCGGTCCAGTCACCACCCTTGGCGGAGTTGTCCGTGATGATCCAGTACGCGGGGGTCACCAGCGCGCAGAACGCGGTGACGGATCCGAAGACCCAGGCCTCTGCCTTCACTTGGTGAGCTCCTCACGCTCGGTGGAGTCGACCTCGAAGGCCGCGATCTCCGGGTGGTGCAGGTCGAACGCCGGGGACTCCGAACGGATCCGCGGGATCGTGTGGAAGTTGTGACGCGGCGGCGGGCAGCTGGTGGCCCACTCGAGCGAGCGACCCCAGCCCCACGGGTCATCGACCTCGACCGGCTTCGACTTGCGGGTCAGCCAGACGTTCAGGATGAACGGGATGGTCGACGACGCGAGCAGGAAGGCACCGACCGTCGAGACCTGGTTGAGGGTCTCGAAGCCGTCGTCCGGCAGGTAGTCGGCGTAGCGGCGCGGCATGCCCTCGACACCCAGCCAGTGCTGGACGAGGAAGGTGAGGTGGAAGCCGATGAACAGGATCCAGAAGTGGACCTTGCCCAGCGTCTCGTTGAGCATCTTGCCGGTCATCTTGGGCCACCAGAAGTAGAAGCCCGCGAACATCGCGAAGACGACTGTTCCGAAGACGACGTAGTGGAAGTGCGCCACGACGAAGTACGAGTCGGAGAGGTGGAAGTCGAGCGGCGGCGACGCGAGGATGATGCCGGTGAGACCACCGAAGAGGAAGGTCGTCAGGAAGCCGACCGACCAGAGCATCGGGGTGTCGAAGCTCAGCGAGCCACCCCACATCGTGCCGATCCAGTTGAAGAACTTCACGCCGGTCGGGACCGCGATGAGGAACGTCATGCCGGAGAAGAACGCCAGGTTGACCGCGCCCGTGACGAACATGTGGTGGGCCCACACGGCGACGGACAGGATCGCGATGCCGAGCGTGGCACCGACGAGGCCGACGTAACCGAAGATCGGCTTGCGGCTGAAGACCGGGAGGATCTCGGTCACGATGCCGAAGAACGGCAGCGCGATGATGTAGACCTCGGGGTGACCGAAGAACCAGAAGAGGTGCTGCCACAGGATGGCGCCACCGTGGTTGGTGTCGAACACGTGCGCGCCGAGTGTGCGGTCAGCCTCGAGCGAGAGCAGCGCACCCGCGAGGATCGGGAAGACCAGGAGCGCCAGCATCGAGGTGATGAGGGTGTTCCACACGAAGATCGGCATGCGGAACATGGTCATGCCGGGGGCACGCATGCAGATGATCGTCGTGATGAAGTTGACCGAACCGAGGATGGTGCCGAGACCACCCATCCACAGACCCATGATCCACATGTCGCCACCGACGCCCGGCGAGCGGACGGCGCTGGAGAGCGGGGTGTAGGCGAACCAGCCGAAGTCGGCCGCGCCCTCGGGGGTGAGGAAGCCGGCACCGGCGATCAGGCCACCGAACAGGTAGAGCCAGTAGCTCAGCATGTTCAGTCGCGGGAACGCGACATCGGGAGCACCGATCTGGAGCGGCATCACGACGTTGCCGAAGCCGAAGAACAGCGGCGTCGCGAAGAGCAGCAGCATGATCGTGCCGTGCATGGTGAAGAGCTGGTTGAACGTCTCGTCACTGACGACCTGCGTGCCCGGGAAGGCAAGCTCCGAACGCATCAGCAGCGCCAGGACGCCGCCGAACATGAACCAGGCGAACGACGTCGCGAGGTACATCTTGCCGATCAGCTTGTGGTCGGTGGTCGTCAGGAGACGGAAGATGTTCGTGCCGAGCGGCTTGCGGCCGCTGGCGGTCAGGGGCGCAGTTGCCGCGCTCACTTGTTGCCTCCGGTCTCGGTCTCGTCGGCCGAGAGGCCGGCGGTGGTGGATGCGTGCGAGCCACCCAGGAGCGGGTGGTCGGACACGTGCTCCGGGTCAGCCTTCAGCTTCGCCATGTACGCGTCGTAGTCCGCGGAGTCCATGACCTTCACGTTGAAGAGCATGCGCGAGTGGTACACGCCGCAGAGCTCGGTGCACTTGCCCCGGTAGTCGCCGACCTTGTTGGGGGTGACGGAGAAGTGGTTGCGGTCATCACCGGTCTGGCCGGGGATGATGTCCATCTTCATGAGGAAGCCCGTGATCCAGAACGAGTGGATGACGTCGGGCGACGACAGCTTGAACTCCGTCGTCTTGCCCTCCTCGAGGACGAGCGTCGGGATCTGCGAGCCGGTGCCGGCGGTGTAGGCCACCGGACCGTTGTCGTTGTCGCACGACTCGTTGTAGTTGAAGGTCCACGACCACTGCTGACCGACGACCTGCACGCAGTTGTCCGGGGCCGGCGTCTCGTTGAGGACCGCCTCCTGCACCCGAACGGTGTGCGCGAAGAACACGATGACCATCATGATCGGCGCGATCGTGTAGAAGATCTCGAGCGGAAGGTTGTAACGCGTCTGCACCGGGATCTCGTCGTCGCTGCGGCGACGGAAGCGCCACGACGCGTAGAAGATCAGTGCCCAGGTGATCCCGCCCGTGATCAGGGCCGCGATCCACGCGCCCTTCCACAGCTCGAAGATGTCCTGGCCCTGAACGGTGCCCGGCGAGTTGCTGGGCATGGCCCAGTGGTGGAACTGCTTCTCGGTCTCGGGGTCACAGGCCCCAAGGAGAAGGAAGCTGGCGCCGACGAGCGCACCCAGCGCCGTACGGCGAGCGCGCCTGGTCATCTGCAGACCCACAACGAGCCTTCCTCTAAGACTTCACGGATACGCGGGACTCTAGCGGAACACCGGGGCCACTTGTGCCCCAGCCCACCCGATAGATTCACGGTGTGAGATTGCCCTCCGACCCGCATGCCGGGTATCTCGACGCAGCGTCCTCCGAACCGCTCCATCCCGCGGCTCGCGAGGCGCTCCTGGCAGCCCTCGACCGCGGCTGGGCGGACCCGCGCCGGCTGCACACCGAGGCGCGCAACGCACGGCTCATCCTCGACAACGCACGCGAGGCAACGGCCGCCGCTCTCGGCGTACGTCGGGACGAGGTGACGTTCACGTCCTCGGGGACCGACGCGGTACATCGCGGTGTTCTCGGCCTGCTCGGTGGGCGCCGGCGTGGTTCGACGCTGCTCCACTCCGCGGTGGAGCACTCGTCGGTGCTCCATGCCGCGGCGTGGGCCGGCACGATGCTGGACACGACCGCCCGGGTGCTGCCGGTCGACCGCGAGGGACGCCTCTCCCCCGCGACCGTGCGCGAGTCGCTGGCTGCCCTCGACGGCACCGCGATGCTGGCCGTCCAGTCGGCCAACCACGAGGTCGGCACCGTGCAGCCGCTGGCAGAGATCGCCGCGCGCGCTGCGGAGCGCGGCACGCCGCTCTTCGTGGACGCCTGCGCCTCGATGGGCCGACTTCCCCTCCCGGGCGGCTGGTCCGTCGCTTCGGGCTCCGCGCACAAGTGGGGCGGCCCGGCCGGCGTCGGCGTACTCCTGGTGCGGAAGGGGTCCGCGTGGCGCAACCCCTACCCCGTCGACGACCGCAGCGACGAGCGCGGTTCCGGCTTCGAGAACGTCCCCGCCACCCTCGCCGCCGCCGCCGCGCTCCAGGCCGTCGTCGCGGAGCGGGAGGCGGTCAATGCGCGCCAGCACGCGCTGATCGCCCGGATCCGCGACGTGGTCGCCACGATCCCGGACGTCGAGGTCGTGGGCCCCGCAGAGACGCGACTCCCCCACCTCGTCACCTTCTCCTGCCTGTACGTCGACGGCGAGGCGCTCGTGACCCGCCTGGCCGAGAAGGGGTACGGCGTCGCGTCCGGCTCCGCCTGCACGGCCTCCACGCTCACGCCGAGCCACGTGCTGGAGGCGATGGGGGTCCTCACGCACGGCAACGTACGGCTCTCGCTCCCCCGCACCGCGACCAGCGCGGAGGTCGACGCCTTCCTCGCGCTGCTGCCGGACGTCGTCCGCGACCTCCGTGCCGAGGTCGGACTGTGAGGCTCGACCTCGACTGCCGCGGGCTCCGCTGCCCCGCGCCGATCATCGCGCTGGCGAAGGCGCTGCCGACGGTCGACGTCGGTGACGAGATCGCCGTCGCCGCGACGGACGTCGCCGCCCGGGTCGACGTCCAGGCCTGGTGCCGCATGCGCGACCAGGAGTACGTCGGTGAGGAAATGGCAGAAGACGGCACACCGCTCTACGTGGTGCGCCGCCTCCTGTAGGAATCAGGCCCGGAAGATCAGGCGGAGAGCGCCTCGCGGATCTCCTTCTCGGCCACGTCGCCGTAGGTCTCACCGAGGCGGGTCAGCATCTCGTCACGCGTAGCGGTGTACTCCTGCGTGCCGACCGTCTCGACGACGTACGCCGCGATGGTGCAGCCGAGCTGCGCCGCGCGCTCCCAGCCGAGGCCGCGGGTCAGGGCCGCGAGGAAGCCGCCGCGGAACGCGTCACCGACGCCGGTCGGCTCGACCGGGGTCACGCCGTTGAGGACGCCGACCTCGATCAGGAGGCCGTCCTTGTCCTGGATCCGGACGCCGTCCTTGCCGAGGGTGGTCACCCACGTGCCGACCTTGGCGAGCACCTCGTCAGCGCCCCAGCCGGTCTTGGAGACGATTAGCTCGGCCTCGTACTCGTTGGAGATGAGGATGTCCGCGCCCTCGACAAGCGGGCGGATCAGGTCGCCGCCCGCGAACGCGAGCTGCTGCGACGGGTCCGCGACGAAGGTGTAGCCCCGCTGCTTGCACTCCTCGGTGTGGCGGAGCATGCCGTCGGGGTCGTTGGCACCGATCAGGACGTACGCCGGCTGGCCGACGCGCTCGACGATCGGAAGGAGCTCGATCTCGCGGGCCTCGCCCATCGCGCCCGGGTAGAAGGAGGCGATCTGGTTCATCTCGGTGTCGGTCGTGCAGGTGAAACGGGCGGTGTGCTGCGTCTCGGAGTAATGCACCGACGAGCAGTCGACGCCGTGGCGGTCGAGCCAGGAGTGGTACTCGGCGAAGTCCTCGCCCACCGCGCCGACCAGCACGGGGCGCTCGCCCAGGCGCGCGAGCGCGAAGGCGATGTTGGCGGCGACGCCACCGCGGCGTACCTCCAGGTCGGAGGCGAGGAACGAGACCGAGATCTTGTCCAGCTTCTCCGCGACGAGGGAGTCGGCGAACTTGCCCGGGAAGGTCATCAGGTGGTCCGTGGCGATGGAACCGGTGATCAGCAGCGACATGCGCGGAACACTACCGCCGGGTAGGGGTTCTGGTACCCACGAGTAGTACCTAGCGTCGGTGCCATGACGATGAAGCAGCCCGACCACGTGCCCTACGAGGACGCCAGCTCCCCCACTGATATGCACGGCGACTGCGAAGAGGCGAAGCGCAACCTGCGGGTGCCGCTCCCCCGACGCGCCCAGGCCCTCACGACCGCGCTGTCGGCGGCGACGCCCGAGCGGGTCAAGGCGCCGGCGCTCGCTGTCTCCGACAAGCTGGCCAAGATGGCCGACGCGCTGTTCGACCGCGCCTGACCCCGAGACGCACGAAGGCCCCCGCACCGACCGGTGCGGGGGCCTTCGTCTGTCCGACGAGGTCGGATCAGTGGAACGAGTCGCCGCAGGCGCAGGAGCCGGAGGCGTTCGGGTTGTCGATCGTGAAGCCCTGCTTCTCGATCGTGTCGACGAAGTCGATGACCGCACCGTTGAGGTAGGGGACCGACATCCGGTCGACCACGACGACGACGCCGTCGAAGTCGGTCGTCACGTCGCCGTCGAGCGTGCGCTCGTCGAAGAAGAGCTGGTAGCGCAGGCCCGAGCAGCCACCCGGCTGCACCGAGATGCGGAGCGCGAGGTCGTCACGACCCTCCTGCTCGAGGAGGCTCTTGACCTTGCCGGCCGCAACCGGGCTCAGGTTGATCTGGTCAGCACGGGTGTCGAAGTCGCGGGGAGCCTCGATGTTGAGGGTCGCGGCCGGTGCACCGTGGCTGTGTCCGCCACCGCCACCGCAGCAAGCGTCGCCCATGGTCACTCCTTGAAGTCTTTGCCAGTTGGTTCTGGGTCGTTGTCCGACGTCCTCAATGGTCGCACACGCGCGGTTATTCCCCACATGCGCTGCGTCACGGTGACCACTGGTCGGCCACGTGGGCGGCGAGCTCCTCCAGCGCGGCCCCCGGCTCGGTGAGTGCGCGGTCTCCGGCCCGCTCCACCATCGCGTACGCCGACTCCACACCGAGGGCGCGCATCTCGCGGTTGCCGACGTCCACACGCCCGGCGAGGACGACGCACGGCCGCGCGTGCTCGCCCGCGAGTGCCGCGACACCAGCCGGGACCTTGCCGCCCCGCGTGGTGAAGTCAAAGGCACCCTCGCCGGTCAGGACGAGGTCGGCCGCCGCCGCGCGGGCAGCCAGGCCGGTCGCCTCGGCGACGACCTCGAAGCCGGGACGACGGTCCGCCCCCAGGAGCGCCAAGGCGAAGCCGAGGCCGCCCGCGGCGCCGGCACCCTTGCCGGCGGCGGTCTTCCGGTCGGTCGCGGCAGCAAGGTCCTGCAGGGCACCGTCGACGCCGGGAAGCTCGTCCTCGGTCAGGCCCTTCTGCGGGCCGAAGACCTTCGCTGCGCCAAAGAGACCGGTCAGCGGGTTGTCGACGTCGCTGGCAGCCACGATCGAGACGCCTCCGACCGCTGCCCGTGCGGCGGTCAGGTCGATGTGGGTCACGCCGACCAGGCCCGCCGGGCCTTCGTCGAGCGGACGGTCCGCCGTGGCACCGAGTGCGGCAAGGAGGCCGGCGCCGCCGTCCGTCGTGCCGCTACCACCGAGACCGACGATGATCTCGCGGGCACCGGCGTCGATCGCCGCGAGCAGCAGCTCCCCCACGCCGTACGTGCTGGCCCGGCGGGCGTCCGCCCCGCCGGTCAGGGCGAGCCCACAGGCCTGCGCCGACTCGACGTACGCCGTATGGCCGACGAGGAGGAGAGTCGCCGGCGCTGCAGCACCCAGGGGTCCGCGGACGGTCACAGCCTCGAGGGTTCCGCCGAGCGCTGCGTGCAGCGTGTCGACGAATCCCGGCCCGCCGTCCGACAGGGGCGCCAGGTCGAGCTCGTCGAGCGGCGCGGTGCGTGCCCACCCGGCGGCGATCGCGGTGGCCGCCTCCTGCGAGGTCAGGGTCCCGGCGTACTTGTCGGGCGCGATGAGGATGCGCATGGCCGCCATCCTGCCGGGAACGACAGGGAACGTCGGGGAACAACCCGGTCCGGAGTGCGGTTGCCCGCTCGGACGCGCCCCGGTCGAGGGGCGCAGCGGTCACTAGGATGGACGCATGACGACTGTCGACCTCCCCCTGCTCCCGCTCGGGCGCGGCAAGGACCTGGACTCCGAGCGCGGCGTCGAGTGCCCCGGTGACCTTCCGCCGGCTTCGGACCCCGACCTGGTGGCGCGTGCCACGGCTGCGAAGGCGGCGCTCGGCGAGCGCGTCTTCGTGCTCGGGCACCACTACCAGCGCGACGAGGTCATCCAGTTCGCTGACGTCACCGGCGACTCCTTCAAGCTCGCGCGCGACGCTGCTGCCCGCCCGGAGGCCGAGTTCATCGTCTTCTGCGGCGTCCACTTCATGGCGGAGTCGGCCGACATCCTGACCGCGCCGGAGCAGAAGGTCATCCTTCCCGACCTGGCTGCGGGTTGCTCGATGGCCGACATGGCCCGGCTCGCGCAGGTCGAGGACACCTGGGCCGCGCTCGAGGAGGCCGGCATCGCGGACGTCGTCGTCCCGATCACGTACATGAACTCCTCGGCCGACATCAAGGCGTTCTGCGGCAAGCACGACGGCGCGGTCTGCACCTCGTCCAACGCCGACGTTGCGCTCGAGTGGGCCTTCGCGCAGAAGGGCGAGGGCACCAAGGTCCTCTTCCTCCCCGACCAGCACCTCGGCCGCAACACCGCGGTGCTCAAGATGGGCTTCTCGCTCGAGGACTGCATCGTGTGGGACCCGCGTCTGCCGGGTGGTGGCAACACCCCCGAGCAGATCCAGGCCGCGCGGATGATCCTGTGGAAGGGCCACTGCTCGGTGCACGGCCGCTTCTCCCCCGACGTGATCGACGAGCTCCGCGCGAAGATCCCCGACCTCAACGTGATCGTGCACCCCGAGTGCCAGTACGAGGTCGTGACGAAGGCCGACCTCGTGGGCTCCACGGAGTTCATCATCAAGCAGATCGAGGCCGCGCCGGCCGGCACGAGCTGGGCGATCGGCACCGAGCTCAACCTGGTCAAGCGCCTCGCTGAGGCCCGTCCGGACCTCAACATCGTGTTCCTGGACCGCAACGTCTGCTACTGCTCGACGATGAACCGCATCGACCTCCCGCACCTCGTGTGGGCACTCGAGTCGCTCGTCAACGGCGAGGTCCCCAACGTGATCGAGGTCGACCCCGACACCGAGCACTGGGCCAACATCGCGCTCCAGCGGATGCTCGACCTCCCGGGCAAGACCCACAAGGACTGAACCCCGAAGCGCCCCGGTGCGTGCACCGGGGCGCTTCTTCCGCCACCCCACTTGAAGACCTGATCAGATCGGAAACTTGAATGAGCGACACCCTGCCCCCGTGCCCGCAGTGCGGCTCCGAGTACACCTACGAGATGGGCGAGCTCATCGTCTGCCCCGAGTGCGCCCACGAGTGGTCGCCCTCCGAGGCAGCGGAGGCGGCCGACGCCGCGTTGATCCGCGACGTCAACGGCAACGTGCTCGCCGACGGTGACGACGTCGTCATCGCCAAGGACCTCAAGGTCAAGGGTGCCGGCGGCGGCACGATCAAGGTCGGCACCAAGGTCAAGGGCATCCGCCTGATCTCCGACGGCGTCGGCGACCACGACATCGACGCGACCGTCGAGGGCTTCGGCCGCATGCAGCTCAAGTCGAGCGTGGTCAAGAAGGCCTGATCAGGCCCTGGGTGGTTGCGGGCTGATCAGCGCCGTGGCCACCGAGACGTCCATGTCCCGCGTCCGCACGGTGGTGATCCGGCGCCCGGGCTGGACGGCGTCCTTGACCCGGCCACTCCGCTCGCCGAGGTACGCCGCAGCGGCGTCGATGTCGGCGACGGCGTGCGTGATGCCCCAGAAGGTGGCCGGTCCTTCCCCTTCGCCAGTGGGAGCGCCGATGACCTCGAGGATGACCTCACCGAGACGGAAGAAGACCTGACGCACGGGTGAGCCTGCGAGCTCTGCGTCGCGCACCCGGCGTACGGCCAGGCCCAGCGCCTCGAGGGAGGCCGTCGTGCGGGCGATGTGCGGCGTCATCAGGACCAGGTGGTCGATCTGCGTGACGCCGAGCGGGTGAACGCCGAACCCGGACGTCGTCGCGGCCGTCGCAACGGAGGTCGACACCCCCTCCGCCGACTCGAACGCCGCAGCAGCCGCCGGGTCCACGCCCGCCAGCACCCAGCTGCGTACGCCGCGCGGGCCGGCCGACCCGACGAAGCGGACCGCGACGGAGCCGATCCGGCAGGTGTCGCCGTCGACGGCGAAGCCCGCGGCTGCCCACGCTGCGGCGTCGTCGCCGACCTGGATCTCCTCGATGGTGATCGTCACGCGGGCGAGGGTATCCGCGGAGCGGTCCAGGAGGCACCCGCGGGTAGGCTGGACGGGTTCCGTCCGCACGCACGAAGGTCCGATGTTGTCCACGAAGCCGTCCGACGAGACTCCGTCGAACACCGCCCCCGGCAAGAAGGGTCGCCCGACCCCGTCCCGCAAGGAGGCCGAGGCCGCTGCACGCGCCCGGGCCCGCAACGCGGCGGACCCGAAGGCCCGGCGCAACGCCCAGAAGTCCCAGCGCAAGGCCGCGATGGCCGACCTCCGCGAGGGCTACAAGACCGCGGACGAGTCGAAGCTCCCCGAGCGCGACAAGGGGCCGGTCAAGCGGCTCGTGCGCGATGTCGTGGACTCGCGGATCGGCTTCGCCGAGCTCTTCGCTCCGCTGCTCGTGCTCATCCTGATCATGAGCGCCGTCAACCCGGTGCTCGGTCAGGGCATGTGGCTGATGGCCGTCGTCCTCGTGGTCCTCGACATCGTCTGGATCCGGTTCAAGGTGCGCCGCGAGGTGCGCCGCCGCCTGCCCGGCAAGCCGCTCAAGGGCATCACGTACTACGCGGTCGTCCGGTCGCTCCAGCTGCGCATCCTGCGCCTGCCCAAGCCGCAGGTGAAGATCGGCCAGCGGCTCCCCGACACGTACCGCTGATCAGCAGACACGAAAGGCCCGCTCCCTCCGGGGAGCGGGCCTTCGTCGTTGGTCGGACGGCGTCGACTCAGAGGTCGAGGAAGTGCTCGAGGCCGACGGTGAGGCCGGGGTGCGCGGCAATCTGGCGGCAGCCGGTCAGCACGCCCGGGCCGAACGACGCCCGGTCCATCGAGTCGTGACGGATCGTCAGCGTCTCGCCGGGACCACCGCAGACGACCTCCTGGTGGGCGATCATGCCGCGGATCCGCAGCGCGTGGACCCGTACGCCGTCGATGTCGGCACCGCGAGCACCCTCGATCTCCTGCGACGTCGCGTCCGGGAACGCCGGCGAGCCGGCCGCCTTGCGCGCCTCGGCGATCAGCGCCGCGGTGCGGGCCGCAGTGCCGGAGGGGGCGTCGGCCTTGGTCGGGTGGTGCAGCTCGATGATCTCCACCGAGTCGTAGAACGGCGCGGCGATGGTCGCGAACTTCATCATCAGGATCGCGCCGATGGAGAAGTTGGGCGCGATCAGCACGCCGGTCGCCGGGGACTCCTCCAGCCAGCCCTCGAGCTGGGCGAGACGACCCGCGTCGAAACCGGTGGTGCCCACGACGGCGTGGATGCCGTGGGAGATGCAGAACTCCAGGTTGGCCATCACGACGTCGGGGTGCGTGAAGTCGATGACGACCTGCGCGCCGCTGCTGACCAGGACGTTGACGTCGTCACCGGCGTCGATCGAGGCGACCAGCTCCATGTCGTCCGCAGCCTCGACCGCAGCGCACATCTCGGCGCCGACCTTGCCCCGCGCCCCGAGGACGCCCACCTTCAACTTCGTCTCAGCCACGGGCGCAACCGTACTTCAACGCAGAGATCACAGGGTGTCCGTGCTGCCGTCGCGGACCACAACTGGCAGTCTTGTGCCCATGTCCATCCAGACCATCCCTGCGCGCATCCGCTGGGCTGTCGACGTACTCGACGTACAGCCCGACGATCACGTCCTGGAGATCGGCTGCGGAGCCGGTGAGGCAGCCGGTCTCGTCGCGAGCAGGCTCGGCAAGGGCAAGCTGATGGTGATCGACCGTTCCGAGGCGTCGGTGGACCGCACCAAGCGTGTCAACGCCGAGTACGTCGAGTCCGGGCGCCTCACCGTCCGCCACATCGACCTCGCCACCCTGCGCGTCCCGGTCAAGCGGCTCGACAAGGCGTTCGCGGTCAACGTGAACCTCTTCTGGATCCGCGACTGCCGCGACGAGGTCGCCCTGCTCCACGAGAAGCTCAGCCCCGGCGGCACCGTGCACCTCTTCTACGAAGCCACCAAGCTGGACGAGGTCCGGCTGATGGTCGAGAAGTCGTCGCACGCGCTCGCCGAGGCCGGCTTCCGCGTCTCTGCCGTGCAGAGCCGACGTCCCGCCATGGTCGGGATCATCGGCCGCAAGTGACCGCTACGGACCGACCGAAGCGAGCATCTCCGCGCCGCTGAACAGGTCCGCCGCCAGCTCGGCGACGTCCTCGAGCGTCACCGCGTCGATGCGCGCGAGCGCGTCGTCGAGGCCGATCAGCTCGTCGTAGATGAGCTCGGCCTTGCCGTTGCGCGACATCCGGGCGCCGGAGTCCTCCAGCCCCATGATCATGCTGCCGGCGAGCTGCCGCTTGCCGCGCACGAGCTCGTCGGCCGTGATGCCGTCGGCGGCCACCTTCTGCAGCTCCGCACGCACGACGGCGAGCGTCTCGTCGAGCTTCGCCGGCAGGCAACCGACCGCCACGCCGACCAGGCCGGCATCGACGTGGTGGCTCGCGAACGAGTAGACCGAGTACGCCAGGCCGCGCAGCTCGCGCACCTCCTGGAAGAGGCGCGACGACGCACCGCCGCCCAGCACCGTGTTGAGTACGCCGAGGGCGTAGCGCCGCGGGTCGCTGCGGGTCACGCCACGGACGCCGAGCACGACGTTGACCTGCTCCAGCGGGCGCATCGCGTGCGACTCCCCCGCCGTGATCTTCTTCGCCGTTGCCACCCGCGGGGCGACGACCGGCTCCTCGTCGACGGCCAGGAAGTCCGACCGCCCGAAGGCCTCGCGGATCTGGCGTACGACGGTGTCGTGGTCGACGTTGCCGGCAACCGAGACGACCATGTTCGCCGGGCGGTAGTGCCTGGCGTAGAAGCGGCTGATCTGCGCGCGGGTCAGCGTCTCGATCGACGCCTCCGTGCCCGCGATGCCGCGGCCCAGCGGGCTGTCGCCCCAGGCCTGCGCGGCGAAGAGGTTGTGCACGACGTCCTCGGGGTCGTCGTCGTGCATCGCGATCTCGTCGAGGATGACCTCGCGCTCCGCCTCGACGTCGGCGTCGGTGATGACCGAGCTGGTCATCATGTCGCCGAGCACGTCGATGGCCAGCGGCAGGTCCTCGGCGAGCACCCGGCCGTGGAAGCAGGTGTACTCCTTGGCCGTGAAGGCGTTGAAGTCGCCGCCGATCTCGTCGAGCACGATCGAGACGTCGAGCGCCGAGCGCTCGCGGGTGCCCTTGAAGAGCAGGTGCTCGAGGAAGTGCGAGGCACCGTGGAGCTTGGGCGTCTCGTGACGCGAGCCGACGCCGACCCACACGCCGATGCTGGCCGAGCGGACACCGGCCATCTCCTCGGTCAGGACGCGCAGCCCGCCGGGCAGCACCGTCCGGCGTACGCGGGAGACGACGCGGCCGGCGTCGTCCTTCTCGACCAGGACGGTGCGGGTCGAGCCGATCTTCTGGGGAACGGACAACCGCCCGGCAGTTGCCTGCCGGGCGGTCGTCTTCGTGCGACGTGGGATCACGCTCAGGCGTCCGACTCCGGAGCCTCGGCGGCGTCGGCCTCGGCCGCGTCACCCTCACCCTCGATGAACGGGACGAGCGAGAGCTTGCCGCGGTCGTCGATCTCGGCGATCTGGACCTGGATCTTCTGGCCCACGGCCACGACGTCCTCGACCGACTCGACGCGCTTGCCGTCGTTGAGGGCACGAAGCTTCGTGATGTGGAGCAGGCCGTCCTTGCCGGGGAGCAGGGACACGAAGGCGCCGAAGTTCGTCGTCTTCACGACCGTGCCGAGGTAGCGCTCGCCAACCTCCGGCATGGTCGGGTTGGCGATCGCGTTGATCGCCGATCGGGCAGCCTCGGCAGCCTCGCCGTTGGTCGCGCCGATGTAGACGGTGCCGTCGTCCTCGATGGAGATCGAAGCGCCGGTGTCGTCCTGGATCTGGTTGATCATCTTGCCCTTCGGGCCGATGACCTCACCGATCTTGTCGACGGGGACCTTCACGGTGATGATGCGCGGCGCGTGGACCGACATCTCCTCGGGCTCGTCGATGGCCTCGGCCATGACGTCGAGGATCGTGTGGCGGGCGTCGCGGGCCTGGGTCAGCGCCGCAGCGAGGACCTCGGCCGGGATGCCGTCGAGCTTCGTGTCGAGCTGGAGGGCCGTGACGAAGTCGCGGGTACCGGCGACCTTGAAGTCCATGTCGCCGAACGCGTCCTCGGCACCGAGGATGTCGGTGAGCGCGACGTACTCGGTCTTGCCGTCGATGGTGTCGGAGATGAGACCCATCGCGATGCCGGCGACCGAGGCACGGAGCGGAACGCCGGCCTGAAGGAGCGACAGCGTCGAGGCGCAGACCGAACCCATCGAGGTGGAGCCGTTGGAGCCCATGGCCTCGGACAGCTGACGGATCGCGTAGGGGAACTCCTCGCGGGTCGGCAGGACCGGGAGGAGGGCGCGGCGCGCGAGCGCACCGTGACCGACCTCGCGACGCTTCGGCGAACCGACGCGGCCCGTCTCACCGGTGGAGAACGGCGGGAAGATGTACTTGTGCATGTAGCGGCGGTGCTTCTCCGGCGACAGCGTGTCGAGCTGCTGCTCGAGCTTCAGCATGTCGAGGGTCGTGACGCCCAGGATCTGGGTCTCGCCACGCTCGAAGAGGGCCGAACCGTGCACGCGCGGGATGACCTCGACCTCGGCGCTCAGGGCGCGGATGTCGGCGAGGCCACGGCCGTCGATGCGGACCTTGTCGCGCAGGACGCGCTCGCGCACGCACTGCTTGGAGACGGAGCGGAACGCCGCGCCGATCTCCTTCTCGCGACCCTCGAACTGCGCGCCGATCTGGTCCAGGAGCGCGGCCTTCAGCTCGTCGAGCTTCTCCTCGCGGTCCTGCTTGTCGGCGATGGTCATCGCAGCGGAGACGTCCGCCTTGACGGCAGCCTCGACGGCAGCGAAGACGTCGTCCTCGTAGTCGAGGAAGATCGGGAACTCCTGGACGGGCTTCGCGGCGACCTTCGCCAGCTCGGCCTGCGCCTCGCAGAGCTGCTTGATGAACGGCTTGGCGGCCTCGAGGCCGGTCGCGACGATCTCCTCGGAGGGAGCCTGGACGCCCGACTGGACGAGGTCCCAGGTCTGCTCCGTGGCCTCGGCCTCGACCATCATGATCGCGACGTCGCCGGTCTCGGTGACACGGCCGGCAACGACCATGTCGAAGACCGCGCGCTCGAGCTCGGAGTGACGCGGGAAGGCGACCCACTGGCCGTCGATGAGGGCGACGCGGACGCCACCGACCGGGCCGGAGAACGGCAGGCCGGAGATCTGCGTGGACGCCGACGCGGCGTTGATCGCGAGCACGTCGTACGGCGTGTCCGGGTTGAGCGCCATGACGGTGATGACGACCTGGACCTCGTTGCGCAGACCCTTCTTGAAGGTCGGGCGCAGCGGGCGGTCGATCAGGCGGCACGCGAGGATCGCGTCCTCGCCCGGGCGACCCTCGGAGCGGAAGAAGGAGCCGGGGATCTTGCCCGCGGCGTACATGCGCTCCTCGACGTCGATCGTCAGCGGGAAGAAGTCGAAGTGGTCCTTCGGCGTCTTGCCGGCGGTCGTCGCCGAGAGAAGCATGGTGTCGTCGTCGAGGTACGCGGTGACAGCACCGGCGGCCTGACGAGCAAGGAGACCCGACTCGAACTTGATCGTGCGGGTGCCGAACTTGCCGTTGTCGAGAACGGTCTCGACGGCAGAGATGGTTGCCTCAGTCAAGGCAGACCCTTTCTGTTTGCGGAGCGAACCGCACGACCGCCTCAGGCAGGTCTGGTTGAAGAACCCGCCGCACCCTCATGTGAGGGGGCCGATCTTCGATCGAGGCCCGCAGATCCAGGCGTTGATCAAGCCTGTCGAGATCTGAAAGCCACTACCGAGGACCGGGCCGACGTCTGCGCGGGACGCTCCTGTGTGTGGTTTGTATGGAGTTGTCGGAGCCGAGCCTACCCAGCAGGGCAGACCCCCGTGAAGCAAGACCGCCCACCCGCGTGTGGCGGATGGGCGGTCCCGTATCAGCGGCGGAGGCCGAGGCGCTCGATGATCGAGCGGTAGCGCTCGATCTCGGTCTTCTGCAGGTAGTTCAGCAGACGACGGCGCTGGCCGACGAGGAGCAGCAGGCCACGACGCGAGTGGTGGTCGTGCTTGTGCTGCTTGAGGTGCTCGGTGAGGTGCGAGATGCGGTGCGAGAGCAGCGCGATCTGGACCTCCGGAGAACCGGTGTCACCCTCGGACTTGCCGTACTCGGCGATGATCTTCTTCTTGGTCTCCGCGTCGGTACCGATCGACATATCGCGGTCCTCCTTCGTCTCGTTGCGCGGCGCGCCCGGGCCTGTTCACCGGGGCACTCTGTGTCCGCGGCCGTTCTTACGGCAGTGCTGCCCGAAATGGGCAACCGGGCAAGGCTATCGCAGCCCCGCCCGGTGCCCAATTCGGTGGAGGTGGTCAGGCGTTGACCAGCTCCGCGGTCTCCTCGGGGTCGACCTTGTCCTGGCCGAGCTTGCTCGGCCACCAGATCTTGTCGCCGAGGTCGATGTTGATCGCGGTCACCAGAACCGAGCGGACGATCATCGTGTCCAGCAATACGCCGAGTGCCACCGCGAGACCGAGTTCTGCCAAGAAAACCATCGGCAAAGTGCCGAGGACCAGGAACGTCGCCGCTAGCACCATCCCCGCCGACGTGATCACGCCGCCTGTTGAGGCAAGGGCAACCAACGAGCCCTTTCGGGTGCCGTGCTGGAGGGACTCCTCGCGGACCCGGGTCATCAGGAAGATGTTGTAGTCGATACCCAGTGCGACCAGGAAGACGAACGCGAACAGCGGGAATCCTGAATCTGCACCATGAAACCCCAGCACGTAATCGAAGATCAGCGTCGAGATGCCCAGCGCGGAGGCGAAGGACAGAATGACGGTGCCCAGCAAGAGAAGGGGTGCAGCCAGCGCGCGCAGGAGCATCATCAGGATGAGCAGCACTACGGCGAGCACCAACGGAATGATGATCTTGCGGTCGTGTTGCGACGCGATCTTCGTATCGAGGTAAAAGGCAGCCTGGCCACCCACGAGCGATGACGAATCCGACTTGTGCGCCGCGGCACGTGCGTCCAGCACGATGTCCCACGCGTCCTGAGACGCCACATCCGGGGCAATCGGCCCCTCAAACCAGGCGCGACCGTCGGCCAGCGGCCGGGTATCTGTCAGCGTGCCGATGCCCTGCACATCCCCAACGGCAGTTCGCAGCTGGTCGATGCGACCCGCGTCGCCGACGACCTGCACTGTGTTCGTCTGGTTTGTCAGCTTGTGATCAGCCAACAGGTTCATCGCGGTGACCGACTTCAACTCCGTGGTGAAGGAATCCTCGGTCGTCAGCCCATTCGCATCCAGCTTCATAAGGCCGAGTGCGCCGATCGCAAGCACGGCGGCAGTCACCACCCACACCCTTCGCGGCCGCGGCGCGATGAAGGAGCCAACCCGCGCCCAAAGGCCGCCTTGGGTCGGTTCGGCCGAACCAAACTCGGGACGCCCGTGGAGTCGGGTCCAGTGTTCGATCCCGACCTGCAACAGAGTGATCAGGCTGACCGCGAAGACCAGCAGTCCGACGATCACCAGCGGAAGCACGGATCCAACTTGGCCGACAATTCCCAAGCCTGCACCAACGGCCAGGCCGGAGCCCGCGCCAACCGCCCAACGGCGGTGACCCGTGCGTGCCGGACCAAAGATCCAGCGACCCGTCACGACCAGCAGGGCAGGCAGCAGCACCATCATCACGAAGAGCGTGACGAGAACTCCGACCGCGAGCACAGGGCCGAGACTGGCGGTCGAATTCAGCTCTGCCACCGCAAGGCACATCAGACCCACGGCAACAGTGGCAGCGCTCGCGATGACGGCAGGGCCTGCTCGATGGAGGGCATGGGCCATGGCCTCGTGACGATCCTCGAAGTTGCGCAACTCCTCGCGGTACCGCGCCACGAGCAGCAAGGCGTAGTCGGTGCCTGCTCCGATGGTGAGGATGCCGAGGATGTACTGGCTCTGGTCGTTGACCGTAAGCCCCGCGTCCTTGGCCAGTAGGTAGACGACGCCGCCAGCCATCACGTTCGCGACACCGGCGCAGGCAATGACGACAAGAACAAGGAATGCACTGCGATACGCCACGAGAAGAATCAGGATCACAGCGACGAACGTGTAGATCATCAGCATGTGATTGGACCCTTGGAAGGAGTCGATGAAGTCCGCGGCCTGACCTCCGGCACCGCCGACGTAGACATCGACTCCGTCGATCGCGGTGATCTTCTTGACCTCCGAGACCGGGTCGACGATCTTGTTCCACCCATCCTTGCCGAGATTGAAGGTGAAGAAGAGGTAGGCGGCCTCGCCGTCGGGCGAGACCAGGGACGGAACGTTCTTTCCCTGCGACGCGAGCATGCGCGCAGCGTCGGGCGTGAGCACCCCGCTGTCTGTCACCCCCTTGATCTTCACGATCTTGCTTGCCTGACGGTCCATCTCAGCGAAGTCGGCAGGCGTGAGTCCGCTTGCGCGGTGATAGACCACCAATGTCGGGATGTCGTTGGGATCAACATCCTTGGCCAGCGCCTCGGACACCTTGGTCGCCTCCGCGGACCCTGGGAGCCATGACGACGCCTCATTGTTCTTGACGTCGGCCAGCTTGGCGCCGAGGGAACCGAAGCCAGCCGTCATGAGGATGACGACAACCACCATGAGCCACTTCGTTACGCGCCCGGTCAGGGCGCCCGCTACGTGTCGATGCATGAGGCAAACACTGCCGCCTCCCACTGACAACCGCATCAGGAATTCCCCTGAGATCGCCGATCCGTCAGGAACGGAGAAGTCAGGGTCACTCCTCCCCCCGCCCGCGACCCCTCAGGCCAGGGCGTCGCGCACGGCGATCCGCGCGGCTTCGGGATCGAGCGCGGCCAGCGCGGCCTCGGCAGCGCGCCGGCAGTCGGCCATCGTGACCCGGCCCAGCTGCGCACCCACGGGGCGCACCGCCGCAGGAGCCATCGACAGCGAGGTGATCCCCAGCCCGACGAGCACGCAGGCGAGCAAGGGATCGGCAGCGGCCTCGCCGCAGACGCCGACCGGCTTGCGTGCGGTCACACCAGCCGCTGCGGTCATCGCGATCAGCTGCAGGACGGCCGGCTGCCAGGCGTCGGTCAGGTGCGCGAGGTCGGTGGCCATGCGGTCTGCCGCCATCGTGTACTGGGTCAGGTCGTTGGTGCCGATCGACAGGAAGTCGACGACCTCGAGCATGCGGGCGGCCTGCAGTGCGGCGCTCGGCACCTCGATCATCACGCCCGGCTTCAGCCCGCGCTCGCGCACCTTGGCGGCGAACTCCCCGGCCTCGGCGACCGTGGCGACCATCGGAGCCATCACCCAGGTCTCGACGCCGGACGATGCGCTGGCGGAGGCGATCGCGTCGAGCTGCCGGTCGAGCAGATCCGGGTTGTCGAAGGAGAGCCGCAGCCCGCGCACTCCGAGCGCAGGGTTCTCCTCCCCCTTGTGCGTCGCGAACCCGATCGGCTTGTCCGAGCCCGCATCGAGCGTGCGCGCGACGACGTGGCGCCCCTGCCCGAACGCCGCGAGCACGTCCGCATAGATCGCGGCCTGCTCCTCGACCGACGGCTCGTCGGCCCGGTTGAGGAACGACAGCTCGGTCCGGAACAGGCCCACTCCCTCTACCGGCGCGTGGGCGGCCGTCTGCGCGGTGGGTACGTCGGCGACGTTGGCGAGCAGCTTCACGTGGACGCCGTCGGCGGTCGCGGCCGGGCCGGACCACCCGGCGATCGCGTCACGACGGACGGCGTCGTCCGCGGCGAGGGTCCGCGACTCTTCGGGGTCGGCGCCCGTGACGACCAGTCCGGTGGTGCCGTCGACGAGCACCCACGTGCCGTCGGCGATCCGGCCGGCGCCGGTCGCACCCACCACGCACGGGATGCCGAGCTGACGGGCGATGATCGCGGTGTGACTGGTGGGGCCGCCCAAGCCCGTGACCAGTGCCAGCACCAGCGACGGGTCGAGCAGGGCCGTGTCCGACGGGGCGAGATCCTTGGCGAGGAGCACGGACGGATCCACCGGCACCGGCACGCCAGGCTCGGCCACCCCGACGAGGCGCGCGGTGATCCGGCGTTCGATGTCACGCAGGTCGGTGACCCGCTCCGCCATGAGGCCGCCCATCTGGGTGAACATGCCGGCGAAGTGCTCGACAGCGATCTGCAGCGACGGCAGCAGCTGCTCGCCGGCATTCAGCTGCTTGCGGACGAGGGACCGCATCCCCTTGTCACGCGCCAGGCCGGCACTCGCGGCAAGCACCTCGGCGGCAGCACCGGAGACGGACATCGCCTTGGCCGCGAAGCCATCAGCGACCGCGGCGGCCGCGTCGTCGTACGCCGAGAGGGCTGCCGCCGCGTCAGGGAACGTCACGGACGCGAAGGCCTCGATGGCCGCCGCCGGCACCTCCTCGCGGGCCAGGACGGCGGGGCCGTACGCGACTCCGGGCACGACCGGGGTGCCCTGGATCTTCATCGTCGTCTGCTGCGCTGTTTCGGTGACCACGGTCACAAATTAACCCCGAGACCCCCTAGACAGTCAACAGGTTCGGGAGTAAAACAACATAAACACAGATTCACCGGAGGAGTTGCCGTGTACGCAGAAGAGCGCCAGCAGGCGATCACCCGCCTCGTCGGAGAGCGGGGCCGGGTCGCCGTCGCGGACCTCGCCGTCGAGTTCGACGTCACCACCGAGACCGTGCGCCGCGACCTCTCCCTCCTCGAGCGCGCCGGGCTGGTGCACCGCGTCCACGGTGGCGCCGTTCCGGCCGGCTCCCTCGCGGGAATCGAGTCGGCCCTCAGCGAGCGCGACACGGTCAACCAGCGCGCGAAGGAGCAGATCGCCCGCGCCGCCCTCGCCCAGCTCCCCCGCGGCGAGGCCACCATCGTGCTCGACGCCGGATCCACCACCGCGCGGCTCGCGTCCATGCTCCCGACCGACCGCCGCCTGGTCGTGGTCACGCACGCAGTACCGGTCGCGGCCCGCCTCGCCGGCCTCGGCAACATCGAGCTCCACCTGCTGCCCGGACGGGTCCGTCCGTCCACCCAGGCCGCGGTCGGAGCCGACACCGTCGCGGCGCTCGGCCGGATCCGCGCCGACGTCGTCTTCGTGGGCACCAACGGGCTCACCCTCGACCACGGCCTCTCCACCCCGGACCTCGAGGAGGCAGCCGCCAAGCGCGCCCTGATCCGCGCCGGCCGCAAGGTCGTCGTGCTCGCCGACTCCAGCAAGATCGGCCAGGAGACCGCACAGAGCTTCGCCGACCTCGCCGAGGTCGACGTCGTGATCACCGACTCGGCGATCGACCCGCGCGACCAGGTCGGGATCGCTGCCGCCGGCCCCGAGGTCGTCATCGCATGATCACCACCCTCACCGCTCACCCCAGCCTCGACCGGACCGTGGTCCTGACCGGCCCGCTCGAGCGCGGTGCCGTGCTGCGGGTCGCGTCGTCCGGCGTTCAGGCTGCGGGCAAGGGGGTCAACATCTCCCGTGCTGCCGTCTCCGCCGGACTCGCGACCGTCGCCGTGCTCCCCGCCGAGCCGGATGACGCCTTCGTCCGCGAGCTCGTCGCAGCGGGCGTCGACTGCGTCCCGGTCGCTGGCGGTGGCCCGATCCGCGTCAACCTGACCCTGACCGAGCCTGACGGCACCACCACCAAGCTCAACGCATCGGCCGAGCCCGCGACCCCCGACCTGCTCACCGGCCTGGCGAAGGCAGTCCTCGACCAGGCCGACGGCGGATGGGTCGTCCTCGCCGGCTCCCTCCCTCCGGGCACCCCCGACCGCTGGTACGCCGACCTGGCGGCCGCCCTCCGTCGTACGCCGGCGCGGGTGGCCGTGGACACGAGCGACGCACCGCTCCGCGCGCTTGTCGACGCTCTCGAGTCCGGCGCGCCGCACCTGATCAAGCCGAACACCGAGGAGCTCGCCTCGGTCACTGGCGCGGATCCTGCCGTCCTCGAGTCCGACCCCGTCGCTGCGGCTCACGCAGCCCAGGTCCTCGTCGACCGCGGCTTGGACGCCGTGCTGGCCACCCTCGGCGGCGCCGGCGCCGTCCTGGTCACCCGCGATGGCGCCTGGCACGCCTCTCCCCCGCCGACCACCGTCGTCAGCACCGTCGGCGCCGGTGACTGCAGCCTGTTCGGCTACCTCCTCGGCGACCAGCGCGGGCTGCCCGCCGACCAACGACTCGCACTCGCCGTGGCCTACGGCAGCGCAGCGGCCGCGCTCCCCGGCACGACCATCCCCACCCCCGCACAGGTGCACCCGGCCCTCGTGCCCGTCACGCAGCTCGACATCGCAGGAGGCATCACCTCATGACCCAGCTCATCACGCACGACCTCGTCGTGCTCGACGTGGCCCCTGGCTCGGACAAGGAGGCCGTGATCCGGTCCCTCGTCGAGCTGGTGGCCGCCGCCGGACGCAGCACCGACCAGGCCCAGCTCGAGCGCGATGTGCTCGCGCGGGAGGCGACCTCGCCGACCGGTCTCAAGGGCGGCATCGCCATTCCCCACTGCCGCACCGTCGCGGTGACCGAGCCGACGCTCGCGTTCGCCCGGCTCAACCCCGCCGTCGACTTCGGCGCCAAGGACGCCCCGGCCGACCTGGCGTTCCTGATCGCGGTGCCCGAGGGCGGCGACGCCAACCACCTGCGGATCCTGACCAAGCTGGCCCGGGCGCTCGTGAAGGCGGAGTTCTCCGCGGCGCTCCGCTCGGCGACCTCGGTCGCGGAGGTCGTGGACCTCGTCCAGAGCGTCCTCGAGCCGGCTCCCGAGACGGCAGTGGCAGCCGAGCCGGCCGAGCCGACCGCAGCAGCCGCGGCGGCCGCGCCGCAGCGTTCGCTCGTCGCCGTCACGGCCTGCCCGACGGGCATCGCCCACACCTACCTCGCCGCCGAGGCGCTGCAGGCTGCGGCCGAGCGTGCCGGCGTACGCATCGACGTCGAGACGCAGGGCTCGGCCGGCAGCACGCCGCTGCCCGCCGCCACCATCGCCGCCGCCGCCGCGGTGATCCTCGCCGCCGACGTCGGTGTCCGCGACAAGGGCCGGTTCGCCGGCCTGCCGGTCGTCGCGTCGGGCGTCAAGCGCGCCGTCGACGACGCGGACGCGATGATCGCCGAGGCCCTGCGGTACGCCGACGACCCGGCCGCCCCGCGCGTCGCCGGCACCGCGGACGCGACGCACGGGCAGATCGACGGTGAGTCGTGGGGCGCCCGCACGCGCCGGATCCTGATGACCGGTGTCTCGTACATGATCCCGTTCGTGGCCGCCGGTGGCCTGCTGATCGCGCTGAGCTTCCTGCTCGGCGGCTACCAGATCGGCCTGCCGATCGGCGCCGACGGGTCCGGTGACGGCGTCGCCCACGACATCGTCACCCACTTCTCCCTGGTCAACCTCCCGGACGCGTCGTCGTACGTGCTCAAGGGCGGGGTCCACCTGCCACACGGCGACCTGCTGAGCTACCTCGGCGCCGTGCTGCTCACGCTCGGCGGCGCCTCGTTCGGGTTCCTCGTGCCGGCACTCTCCGGCTACATCGCCTTCGCCATCGCGGACCGACCCGGCATCGCGCCCGGCTTCGTGATGGGTGCGATCTCGGGCGTCATCGGTGCCGGCTTCCTCGGTGGCATCGCGGGCGGCGTGCTCGCCGGTCTCGCTGCGCACTGGATCGCCGGTCGCAAGGTGCCCGCCTGGGCCCGGGGCCTGATGCCCGTCCTGGTCATCCCGCTCGGAGCGACCCTGGCAGCCGGCGTCGTGATGCTGGTCGTCCTCGCCGGGCCACTCGGCTCCCTCACCAACGGGCTGAACGACGGCCTCAACTCCCTGACGGGCGGCTCCGCCATCCTGCTCGGCGTGATCCTCGGCCTGATGATGGCGTTCGACATGGGCGGCCCGCTCAACAAGGTCGCCTACAGCTTCGCGACCGCAGGCCTCGGCGTCGCGGCCACCGCCAGTGACGCTCCGCAGCTGAAGGTGATGGCTGCCGTCATGCTCGCCGGCATGGTGCCGCCGCTGGCGCTGGCCCTCGCCACGGTCGTGCGACCGCGGCTCTTCTCGACCGCCGAGCGCGAGAACGGCAAGGCGGCCTGGCTGATGGGCGCCTCGTTCATCACCGAAGGCGCGATCCCGTTCGCGGCAGCCGACCCGCTGCGCGTGATCCCGTCCGTCATGCTCGGCAGCGCGGTCACCGGCGGCCTGTCGGAGGCGTTCGGCGTCAGCCTGCGCGCACCGCACGGCGGCATCTTCGTGCTCTTCGCCGTCGACGGGATCCTCGGGTTCGTCATCGCCCTCGCCGCTGGCGTCGCTGCTGCTGCCGCCTGCGTGATCACCCTCAAGTCGCTCCGCCGGCCGGCTGCAGAGACGGCCGCGGAGCAGGTCGCCGTCGCGGCCTGACCGACCCGGGTCGCCCGCCCGTCCCCGAGATCGGCGGGCGGCCCGTTCCACCACCACGAACCTCTCCGAAGGAGCACCCCATGCCCGTCCAGTCCGCCATCGTCGGTTCCGCCGCAGGCCTCCACGCCCGTCCCGCCGCTGTCATCGCGGAGAAGGCCGAGGAGCTCGGCGTCGAGATCTTCCTGGCCATCCCGGGCGACGAGCCCGTGGACGCCGACTCCGCCCTCATGATCATGACCCTCGGCGCAGCCAAGGGCGACACCGTCGAGGTGTCCGGCGAGGACGCTGCCGCCGTCGCCGCCATCGCCGCGCTCGTCGAGCAGGACCTCGACGCGTAGGGCTCAGACGCGCAAGGCTCAAACGCGTAGGACTCAGACGCGCAGGGCTCAAACGCGTTGGGCTCAGGAGCCGAGGATCACCCGGGCGCGGCGCACGTCGTCGTGCATGGTCTCGACGAGCTTCTCGATGCCCTCGAACTTGACCATGCCCCGCAGGTGCTCGACGAACGCCACCGTGACGTCGACGCCGTACAGGTCGAGGTCGGTGCGGTCGATCACGTAGGACTCGACACGACGCCCCACCACACCGTCGAACGTCGGGTTGGTGCCGACGCTGATCGCCGCGGGGTACGACTCCCCCGTGTCGTTGCGCGTGAGGATGCCGGCATAGACGCCGTCGCACGGCGCGGCCGCGTCGACCGGCGTCGGGACGTTGGCCGTCGGGAAGCCCAGCTCGCGCCCGCGCTGGTCGCCCTTCACCACGACGCCGCTCACCGTGAACGGGCGGCCGAGCGCCTCCGCGGCGCCCGCGACGTCACCGGCGGCAAGACAGGACCGGACGTACGTCGAGGACCAGACCTGCGGCCCGCCGTCGAGCGCCACCGCGTCGACGACGAAGTCGTGCTGCTTCCCCGACTCGGCGAGCGCGTGCACGTCGCCCGCGGCACGGTTGCCGTAGCGGAAGTTCGCCCCGACGACGACGCCCTTGGCGTGGAGGCCGTCGACGAGCACCCGCGCGACGAACTCCTCCGGGGTCCAGGCAGCGATCTCCCGACTGAACGGCAGGACCAGCACGTCGTCGGCCCCCGCCGCACCCAGCAGCTCGAGGCGCTCGTCGAGCGTCGTCAGCATGATCGGCGCGTGCTCCGGGCGCAGGACCGCCATCGGGTGGGGGTCGAACGTGACCGCCACGATGTGGTCGACGCCCTGTGCCGCAGCGACCTCGCCCGCGCGGGCGATGACGTGCTGGTGCCCCAGGTGGACGCCGTCGAAGTTGCCGATGGTCACGACGGTGCGGCCCAGGTCGGCCGGCACATCGCTCAGGTCACGCCACACTCGCACGGCGCTACTTTCCCACAGGCCCGGTTCAGCCCGTGAAGACGGCCACGGGACGTGCCATCTCGCCGGCCGGCTCGTAGAGCGCCAGGAACTCACCCTCCGGCGCGAAGACCGCGGTCAGGGTCTCCAGCGGGAGCGCCAGCTTGCGCCCGTAGCGCACCTCCTGCGCCTGCTCCGCATCCAGGTCGTACGCCGGGAACGCCGCGCGCGCAGCGTCCGCGATCGGCAGGACAGCGAAGCCTTCGTCCAGCTGCTCGAGCGTCTTCGCGTGGTCGAGCGTGTAGGGGCCGACGGCGGTCCGTCGGAGCGCGGTCAGGTGTCCGCCCACGCCCAGCGCGGTGCCGAGATCGCGGGCGATCGCACGGATGTAGGTGCCGCTCGAGCAGCGCACCGAGATGTCGACGTCGACCACATCGAGGTCGTGAGCCGGATCCCCGGGGACCTGCTCCGCCGCATGACTCACAACCTTGTGCACCGTGAGCTCGTGGATGGTGACGGGCCGGGCCTTGAGCTCGACCTCCTCCCCCGCACGGACCAGGGCGTAGGCGCGCTTGCCGTCGACCTTGATCGCGGAGACCGCCGTCGGCACCTGCTCGATGTCGCCGACGAACTCGGCCAGCGCCGTCCGGATCGTCGCCTCGTCGAGGTGACCGGCACTCGTGCGCGCGGTGGCCTCACCCTCGGCGTCATCGGTGGTGGTGGCGATGCCGAGGCGGATCGTCGCGTCGTACGCCTTCTCGGTGAGCATGAGGTGGCCGAGCAGGCGCGTGGCCCGGTCGACGCCGAGCACGAGGACGCCGGTGGCCATCGGGTCGAGCGTGCCGGCATGGCCGACCTTGCGCGTCCCGGCCAGGCGGCGGACCCGGCCGACCACGCCGTGGGAGGTGATCCCGCCCGCCTTGTCGACGATGACGAGACCCGGGGTGACCGGAGAGGTCACTCCTCGTCGTCCCAGTCGTCCTCGTCGAGGTCGGCCTCACGGGGCTTCTTGTACGGGTCCTCGTCGGACGCATACTGCGCACCGGCACGGGCCGCGGCGAGCTCCTCGTCGGAAGCCTTCGCCTTGGCGAGGGCGTCCTCGATCTCGCGCGCGGTCTCGGGGAGCGCGTCCGGGATGAAGGTCAGGGTCGGCACGATGCGCGTGCCGAGCTGCTTGGAGACCTCGCTGCGGATCAGGCCCTTCGCAGAGTCGAGCGCCTTCTGCGTGTCGGCAAGATCGCCCGTCAGCACGGTGTAGAAGATCGACGCCTGCTGACCGTCTCCGGTCAGGCGGACGTCCGTGATGGTGACGAAGCCGAGGCGCGGGTCCTTGATCCGTCGCTCGAGCATCTCGGCGACGACGACCTTGATCCGGTCGGCGACCTTGCGAACGCGAGGGCTGGCCATCACGAACTCCTTCTACGGGAAAACTGCGAGCGCCAAACTGTCAGACTGACAGTTTGGTTTGTTGTGACACCTCCGAAGTGTCACAGACGGCGAAACTGTCAGATGGACAGTTTCGCAGGGGGACGAAAGCGGGGCCGACCCGAAGGCCGGCCCCGCTCCCGACGTACGACGATCAGCCGCGCGGGATCTCGCGCTGCTCGAACGCCTCGATGACGTCGTCGATCTTGATGTCCTGGAAGTTCCTGAGCGACAGACCGCACTCGAAACCTTCCCGGACCTCGGACGCGTCGTCCTTCTCGCGCTTGAGGCCACCCAGGTCCAGGTTGTCGGCGATGACGTTGCCATCGCGGATGACACGGACCTTGGCGTTACGCCGCAGCAGGCCGCTGGTGACCATACAACCGGCGATGTTGCCGATCTTGGACGACTTGAAGATCGCCCGGATCTGCGCCTGGCCGAGAACGACCTCTTCGTAGATCGGCTTGAGCATGCCCTTGAGGGCCGCCTCGATCTCCTCGATGGCCTGGTAGATGACGCTGTAGTAGCGGATCTCCACGCCTTCCTTGTCGGCCAGCTCGGTCGCCTTGCCCTGCGGGCGGACGTTGAAGCCGATGATGATCGCGTCGGAGGCCGCAGCGAGCATGACGTTGGTCTCGGTGATGGCACCGACACCGCGGTCGATGACCCGCAGCGAGACCTCGTCGCCGACGTCGATCTTCGACAGGGCGTCCTCGAGAGCCTCGACAGAACCGGACACATCGCCCTTGAGGATGAGGTTGAGCTCCTGGCTCTCGCCCTTCTCCATGGAAGCCATGAAGTCCTCGAGGGTACGACGCACGCGGCGCTGCGCCTGCATGGCCGCACGCTCACGGTGCTCGCGCTTCTCCGCGATCTGGCGGGCCATGCGGTCGTCCTCGACAACGAGGAAGTTCTGACCCGCACCCGGCACGCCGGACAGACCGAGAACCATCGCCGGACGCGACGGGGTCGCCTCCTCGATCAGCTCGCCGTGCTCGTCGAGCATGGCGCGGACACGACCGTGGGCCGGACCGGCGACGATCGAGTCGCCGACGCGCAGGGTGCCGCGCTGGACGAGGATCGTGGCGACCGGACCGCGACCGCGGTCGAGGTGCGCCTCGACCACGAGGCCCTGCGCGTCCTGGTTCGGGTTGGCACGCAGATCGAGCGACGCGTCGGCCGTGAGGACGACCGCCTCGAGCAGACCGTCGAGGTTGAGACCGGCCTTGGCCGAGACGTCGACGAACATGACGTCGCCGCCGTACTCCTCGGGCACGAGGCCGTACTCGGTGAGCTGACCGCGGACCTTGACCGGGTCGGCCTCGGGCTTGTCGACCTTGTTGACCGCCACGACGATCGGGACGCCGGCGGCCTTGGCGTGGTTGAGCGCCTCGACCGTCTGCGGCATGACGCCGTCGTCGGCCGCGACCACGAGGATCGCGATGTCGGTGGCCTGGGCACCACGGGCACGCATGGCGGTGAACGCCTCGTGACCCGGGGTGTCGATGAGGGTGATGACACGCTCGGTGCCGTCGACCTCGGTCGCGACCTGGTAGGCACCGATGTGCTGGGTGATGCCACCGGCCTCCTTCTCGACGACGTTGGCGTTGCGCAGCGCGTCGAGAAGGCGGGTCTTACCGTGGTCGACGTGACCCATGACGGTCACGACGGGCGGGCGGACGACCAGGTCGTCCTCGTCGCCCTCGTCGGCACCGAACTCGAGCGAGAACGTCTCGAGCAGCTCGCGGTCCTCGTCCTCCGGGGAGACGACCTCGACGACGTAGTTGAGCTCCTCGCCGATCAGCTCGAGGGTCTCGTCACCGACGGACTGCGTCGCGGTGACCATCTCGCCGAGCGAGAACAGCATCTGCACCAGCGCAGCGGCGTCGACGCCGATCTTCTCGGCGAAGTCGGTCAGGCTGGCGCCACGAGCGAGACGCACGGTCTCGCCGTTGCCCTTGCGGACGCGCACACCACCAATGGTGGGCGCCTGCATCGAGTCGAACTCCTGCCGCTTCGCGCGCTTCGACTTGCGACCACGACGCGACGGGCCACCGGCGCGACCGAACGCACCCTGGGTCTGACCACGACCACCGGGACCACCGGGACGGCCACCGCCGCCACCGGGACGACCAGCGAAACCGCCGGGAGCGCCACCGGGGGCACCACCGGGAGCGCCGGGACGACCGGCACCGGCACCACCGGGACCGGGACGACCCGGAGCGCCGGGACGACCACCGGGGCCGGGACGGCCCGGAGCGCCACCACGGGCGCCGGGACCACCAGGACCGCCGGGGCGGGCGCCGAAGGCGTTCGGGGACTTGGGCATCATCGCCGGGTTCGGGCGGGGCATGCCCGGACGCGGAGCGGCGCCACCAGCGGCAGCCGGCGGACGCGGCGGACGGTTGTCGCCGCCACCGGTCTGCGACGGACCACGGTCAGCCGGAGCGGGACGCTCGGCCGGGCGCTTGCCCATGCCCTGCGACGAAGCGAACGGGTTGTTGCCCGGACGCGGCGCACCCGGACGAGCGCCACCCGGGCGCGGGCCCGGAGCAGCAGCGGCGGGCTTCGGCGCAGGCGCCGGAGCCTTCGGGGCGGGCGCGGCAGGAGCCGGCTTCGGCGCGGCGGGCGCAGCCGGAGCGGCAGCGGCCGGAGCAGCCGGAGCGGCAGGGGCAGCCGGCGCCTCAGGGGCGGGGGCAGCCTTCGGGCCCGGCTTGGGGCCGGGCTTGAACGCCGGGGCCTTGGGGGCCTCGGACGGCGCAGCGGCGGCGGGCGCCGGGGCGGCACCGCCAGCGGCGCGCAGCTCGTCGCCGAACTGCTTCTTGAATCGCATCGCGACGGGGGGCTCCACCGTCGAGGATGCGGACTTGACGAACTCGCCCATCTCCTTCAGCTTCTCGAGAACGAACTTGCTCTCGACGCCGAATTCCTTGGCGATCTCGTGTACGCGGGGCTTGGCCACGGGGTTGTGTTACTCCTTCTCGGCCCGCCCCGGAATGCGTTGTGGGGTCGAACCGTCAGTGGGTGTGCATGCTCATCGCGAAGTACTCATCGAGTGCTCATGAGCGGATGCTCCAGTTCCTGTAGTCGGTCATGACGTGTGTGCCTCAAGCCAGGACTTCACCGGCTCGGCAGCCAGCCCCTGCTCGAGCCGAAGGGCTCGGGCGAAGGCTCGCCGCCGGACCGCAAGGTCGTAGCACGCGATCGTCGGGTGCAGATGCGCCCCACGACCGGCCGCGGACTTCGAGGGATCGGGTACGACGGCCGGACGACCGTCCTCATCGACCCCTGCGACGATCCGCAGGAGCTCGTGGCGGGCAGCCCGCTCCCGGCATCCGATGCACGTGCGCACCGGCCCAGAAAAAACTTCTGACGCCGTGCGTGCAAGGGAATTCATGTCGCGAGCCACCAAAGGAGAACTCTACCGGGTCGGCCTGTGACGGAGCGAACTGGCGTACCGCTCCCCCGGGGTTACCGTGTCCCGTGAGCACGCAACGTTCGGAACGGGGAGCTGGCCTGGGCTTCCTGTTCGCCCTCGCGCATCTCGGTCTCGGCGCGCGCCTGCTCGCTACCGGGGACGGTTGGTCGCGCTGGGGCGGCGCCGCGCTCACGCTGTTTGCCCTCATGGCGATCGCCGGAGCGCTCGTGGCGGCGCGTGCCGGCGACACGGAACGGAGCACGCCACCGCCTTCGAAGCCCGCAGAGCCACCGGCGAAGCGCACACCGGCGCTGAATCGACCCGAGCTACCGCCGACGCACCGGCGTCCGGGCCGCAGACAGTGAGACCTGAGCCTCGGGCACCTCAGCGCAGAACAAGCGGTGGGTTTGCAGTCACCACGTGACT
>NZ_SJZJ01000035.1 GCF_004337475.1 Nocardioides jejuensis
CCGATGGGTGACGGCCCTCGCTGCATTTCTCGATAGGGTCGGCGCGTGCTTCTCCGTGACCTCACCACCTTGCGCCTGGGCGGCCCCGCCGCGTCGTACGTCGAGGCGGCGACCGAGGCGGAGCTGGTCGCGGCCGTCACCGGCGCCGACGCGTCCGGTACCCCGGTCCTGCTCGTCGCGGGCGGCAGCAACCTGGTCGTGGCCGACGAGGGCTTCCCCGGGCTGGTCATCAAGATCGCCACCCGCGACATCCAGGCCGTGCCCGTCGACGGCGGAGTCGAGGTCACCGTCGCCGCAGGCGAGGGCTGGGACGACTTCGTCGCGCTCGCGGTGGCCGAGGGCTGGGTCGGCATCGAGGCGCTCTCCGGCATCCCCGGCGCCGTCGGCTCCACCCCGATCCAGAACGTCGGCGCCTACGGCCAGGAGGTCTCCGAGACCATCGCGCGCGTCCGCGTCTGGGACCGCGTGCTGCGGGGCGAGCGCACGTTCACCGGTGCCGAGTGCTCGTTCGGCTACCGACACAGCCGCTTCAAGGCAGACCCGGACCGTCACGTCGTCCTCAACGTGACCTTCCGGCTCGAGGTCGGCACCGAGGGCGCCCCCGTCAAGTACGCCGAGCTGGCGCGCACGCTCGGCGTCGAGCCGGGGGAGCGCGCGCCACTCGCCGCGGTTCGCACGACGGTCCTGGCCCTGCGCGCTGGCAAGGGCATGGTGCTGGACGCTGCCGACCACGACACCTGGAGCGCAGGGTCGTTCTTCACCAACCCGTTCCTGACGCCCGAGCAGGCGGAGTCGCTGCCCGAGGGCGCGCCCCGCTTCCCGCAGGCCGACGGCACGGTGAAGTCGAGCGCGGCGTGGCTCATCGACCACGCCGGCTTCGGCAAGGGCTACGGCGCCGACCGCCGTGGCGGCCGCGCGACCCTGTCGACGAAGCACACGCTGGCCCTCACCAACCGGGGCGCGGCCACCACCGCGGACCTGCTCGACCTGGCGCGCGAGGTGCGCGACGGCGTCGAGGCGAAGTTCGGCGTCCGCCTGGTCAACGAGCCGGTCTGCGTCGGCTGCGCGCTCTGAGCGGACTCAGCAGCCGTCGCCGAAGCAGTTCGTCGAGAACAGCGCGGTGAAGAAGATCGCCACCACAGCGACTCCGAGCACCAGCAGCACGGTGCCGATGATGCCCATGATGAACCCGGCCTGAGCGAATCCTCGCCCGCCGAGCTGACCCTGCGAGGCGTCGATCTGCTTCATCGACGAGCGGCCGAGGACGAGGGCGACCGGCGACAGCAGCAGGGTGAAGCCGTAGGCGCACATTCCGACGAGTGCAACAAGGCCGAGGATGAACGCGGCGATCGCGGACCCGTCGTTCGGCGGAGCGGGGTACCAGGGCTGCTGGCCGTAGTAGCCGCCCGGATGCGGGGGCTGCGGCACCGGAGGAACGCCGGGCTGCTCGGGCGGCACAGCGCCGTAGGGGTGGTGCGTCGGCGGGAGCGGAACGGTCGGCTCCTGCGGCGGGTTGTCCGGTGCGCCGGGGTACTGGGGCGTGCTCATGCACGCATCCAAACACGCTCAGGTGCGTCGTGAGGGCCGGTTGGGGTGGGTGATGAGCACCGTCACGGTCCACGCGGCGAGGACGCCGACGGCCACGCCGAGCCCGAGCCGTGGCTGCAGGGGCATCACGATGCCGATGCCTCCGCCGACCACCCAGGCCAGCTGCAGCAGCGTGTCGGATCGGGCGAACGCGCTGGCCTGGACCCGCTCGGGCACGTCGCGCTGGATCGTGGAGTCGAGGGAGAGCTTCGCCAGGGACTGGGCCAGGCCGGCGGTCAGGCCGAGCGCGAGCAGGGGGAGCAGCCCGTAGAAGAGGGCGGCGACCAAGGTCATCGCCGTCGCCCCGAGCAGGGCGATGACGACGGTCAGCGCGGGCTTCAGGCGTCGGACCAGCGAGGCGAGCGCGATCCCCAGGGTGTTGCCCAGTCCGGCGGCGCCGATGACCAGGCCGAGCAGCAGCTCGGGGCGTGCCGTCCAGCCGGCGACGGGGTGCTCGCGAAGCAGGAACGCCATGAACATCGTGAGGAAGCCCGAGAGCCACCGCGGACCGCAGTTGGCGCGGAGCGCGAAGGCCACGGCCGGCGGGATCCGCAGGCTGCGCTGGCCCCGCGCCTCGCCCTCCGTCTGCGGGGTGGAGGGGCCGGGCAGGAGCTCGAGCCGCACCTCGCCCGCCGCGGAGTCGACGCGCGCAGGCAGGCGGATGGCGAGGATGGTGGCGGCCACGAAGACCGCGAACGCGTAGCGCAGTGACCACTCGGGCCCCGCCCACGCAGCCAGCCCGGCGAGCGGCGCCGACACCGCGGCGCCGACGACACCCGCGAGCGAGATGCGCGCATTGGCCTTCACCAGGGGTACGCCGTGCGGCACCAGCCGCGGAGCCGCGGCCGCCTTGGTGACGCCGTACGCCTTCGACGCGACGAGCACGCCGAGCGCGGCGGGGAAGAGCCAGCGTGACTCCGTCGCGACGGCGGTCGCCAGCGTCCAGCAGAGGAACGCGCGGACCGCCATGGTGGCGCCGATCGCCCAGCGGCGCCCGTGGCCGACGCGGTCGAGGAACGGGCCGATCAGCGGCGCGAGCACCGCGAACGGGAGCATCGTCAGGCCGAGGAAGAGGGCCACCTGGCCTCGGGCCTCGCCGGTCGGCACCTGGAAGAAGAGCGTGCCGGCGAGCGAGATCGCGACGGCTGCATCGCCGGCTGCGTTGGCGGCGTGGAGGGCGATCAGCCGGGAGAGACCGGTCTGGCCGGCCCCCTCGGCGGTGGCCGCGCGCTGCGCTGCGGCGTACGTCGCCCGGCTGGCGCGGGCCGTGCCGCGGGCCGCCGACCCCGCGGCTCGTCGTACGCCGTGGGCCGTGCGCCGGGGCAGCTCGCCGTTCATGGACCCATCCTTGCCCACCGCTCCGACACCCGCTGCACAACCCGGCGCGACAATCCGGTTGGTCATGGTGGACAATCCACCTCGTGACACCACGCAGCGCATCGACCACCGCCCCGAGCGACACCGTTCTCCTGGGTGCTGTCGACCTTGCGCGCGAGGTCCTGCTCGAGCAGGTCGACGCCACGGACGTGGGCGCGGCGACCGCGGCTGTCCTCGAGGGCGAGCACGTCGTCACGCACTACTTCGCGTGCCTGCGCGCGGGCTACGTCGGCTGGACCTGGTCGGTCACGGTCACGCGCGCCGTCGACAGCGATCTCGTCACGGTCGACGAGGTCGTGCTGCTGCCGGGCGAGGACGCGATCATCGCTCCGCAGTGGGTCCCCTACAAGGACCGCATCCGTCCGGGCGACCTCTCTCCGGGTGACCTGCTCCCCGTGGAGGAGGACGACCCGCGCCTCGTGCCGACGTACTCCTTCGGCGACGACCCGCTCGACGCGGACGCGAAGGCGCAGGTGCGCCAGGTCGCCAAGGACCTCGGCCTGGGCCGGGTCCGCACGCTCTCGCCCGAGGGCATCGACCTCGCTGCCCAGCGGTGGCACGACGGCGACGGCGGTCCGGACACGCCGCTGGCCCAGTCGGCTCCGGCCAAGTGCTTCTCGTGCGGCTTCCTGCTGCGCCTCTCGGGCCACCTGGCCGAGACGTTCGGCGTCTGCGCCAACGGCAACGCCAACGACGACGGTCGCGTGGTCGCGCTCGGTCACGGCTGTGGCGCGCACTCCGAGGCGCAGCTCTCCAAGAAGCAGCAGCCGCTGCCGCCGGCCGAGCACGCGCACGACACGCTCACCTCGGACGAGCTCGAGACCCTCTGAGCCCGTCGAGACCCGCCTTCTGGCGCGCCGAGACCCGGGTTTTGGTGCGTTGAGTCGCGGGTTTTAGCGTCGTCAGCCGCGACGGGCGCGGCGCTTGCGGCAGATCTCGATGCCGAACAGGCCCAGGCCGAAGCCGGCCATGCAGGCCCACAGCCACCACAGGCGACCTGACTCCTCGAGCCTGCCGTAGAACGGCAGCAGCGCGAGGAACGCGATGAGCCACAGCACGGTGCCGATCTCCACGGTTCGTACGCCGTCGAGGTCGAGCGGCTCGACGTTGGCCACGAGGTAGGTGCGGCTGCCGATCTCGTGCACGGTCGGCTGCTCGTCGAGGGGATCCACGGTGGTCACCTTAGGGCAGCACGGACCGGATCTGCAGGCTGCGGAATACTTAGCAAGCCTAAAGAGTTGCGGCAGATGTGACCCCGACTCCTGACGCCCCCGCCGAGCTCTCGGCGGTGCTCCGTATCGCCGTCGCCCGCCTTGCCCGTCGGCTGCGCTCCGAGCGCGACCCCGAGCTGGACCTCGGCGTCGGCGCCCTCTCCGTCCTCGGACTGCTCCACCGTGACGGCCCGCAGACCGTCGGCTCGCTGGCCGAGTCGGAGCGGGTCAAGCCGCCCTCGATGACACGCACCGTCGGCTGCCTCGTCGACCGCGGCCTCGTCGAGCGCGCCCGCAGCGCCGAGGATGGTCGCCAGGTCGTCGTCGGGTTGAGCGAGGAGGGCCTCGCCACCGTGGAAGCGCAGCGCACCCGCCGCAACGCTTGGCTCTCCGTCCAACTCGCCGACCTCACCGCCGCAGAGCGGGACGTCCTGCGGGAGGCCGCCGTGCTGCTGAGGAGGCTCGCCGACGCATGAGCCCCACGTTCCGCGCCCTCTCCAACCCCAACTACCGGCGGTACGTCGCCGGCGGTGTCGTCTCCAACACCGGCACCTGGATGCAGCGCGTGGCGCAGGACTGGCTCGTGCTCGCGATCTCCGGCGGCAGCGGCACCGCCATCGGTGTCACGACCGGCCTGCAGTTCCTGCCGTTCCTCCTCGTCATGCCGTTCGCCGGCGTCGTCGCCGATCGCGTGCCCAAGCGCCGCCTGCTCCAGCTCACCAACGTCGCGATGGCGGTCCCCGCCCTGGTGCTCGGCCTGCTCGCCGTGTCGGGTCACGTGCAGACCTGGCACGTCTACGTGCTGGCGCTCCTGCTTGGCGTCGGGTCGGCGTTCGATGCACCGGCCCGGCAGTCGTTCGTCTCGGAGCTGGTCGTGCCCGAGGACCTGCCCAACGCGGTCGGTCTGAACTCGGCGAGCTTCAACGCCGCCCGGCTCGTCGGTCCCGGCCTGGCCGGCCTGCTGATCGCCTGGCTGGGCGGGGACGCGCAGGCGACCGGCTGGGTCATCCTGCTGAACGCCGCGACGTACGCCGCCCCGGTCTGGACCCTCGCGCGCCTCGACGAGGACCTCCTGGTCCCCGCGAAGCCCGTACGCCGCGGCCCCGGGGCCCTGCGCGAGGGCATTCGCTACGTGCGGGGGCGCCGCGACCTGATGGTCGTCCTCGCGGTCGTCTTCGTGGCCGGCACCTTCGGGCTCAACTTCCAGCTCACCTCCGCACTGATGGCCACGCACGTCTACGGGCGCGGTCCGGGGGAGTACGGCCTGCTCGGATCGATCCTCGCCCTCGGCAGCCTCGCCGGAGCGCTCGTCGCCGCGCGGCGCGAGACCCCGCGGCCGCGGCTGATCGTCGGGGGCGCGATCGTCTTCGGCCTCCTCGAGATGGCGGCGGGCTCCGCACCGTCGTACCTGCTCTTCGCGCTGGCCGCCCCGCTCCTCGGCTTCTCCGCGCTCACCATGATCACCTCGGCCAACGGCTACCTTCAGGTCACGACCGAGGCCGGCATGCGTGGTCGCGTGATGGCGCTCTACCTGACCGTCTTCATGGGCGGTACGCCGCTCGGCTCGCCGCTTGTCGGATGGGTGGGCGAGGCGTTCGGGCCGCGCTGGACCCTGTGGGTGGGTGGCGGCGTGACGGCCCTCGGTGCCCTCGCTGCGCACCTGCTCCTGGGGCGTCCGCGTGACCGGAGGATGAACGCTCGTGGCTCCGCAGGGGTGCCCGAGCGTGAGCAGTCCGAAGCCGTTTTGCCCTCGTAGACGGGGACGCGTAGGCTCACTCCTCGTGTCTGGCATGTCCAGACCGATCCGCCTGCCCGGAAACGGGCGGCCAGGGCACCACCGCTTGCGAGCGGGAGTTCCCTCATTGCCCACCCGGGCAGAGCGCCCGGGTGTGATGGAAAACCAAGAAAGGGAACCAACCGGTGCCCACTATTCAGCAGCTGGTCCGCAAGGGCCGCCAGGACAAGGTGTCGAAGACCAAGACGCCTGCCCTGAAGGGTTCGCCGCAGCGCCGTGGCGTCTGCACGCGTGTCTACACGACCACCCCGAAGAAGCCGAACTCCGCCCTCCGCAAGGTCGCCCGTGTGCGCCTGTCGTCGGGTGTCGAGGTCACGGCCTACATCCCCGGTGTCGGTCACAACCTGCAGGAGCACTCGATCGTGCTCGTCCGCGGCGGTCGTGTGAAGGACCTCCCCGGTGTTCGCTACAAGATCATCCGCGGCTCGCTCGACACGCAGGGCGTGAAGAACCGCAAGCAGGCCCGTTCGCGCTACGGCGCGAAGAAGGAGAAGTGACATGCCTCGTAAGGGTCCCGCTCCGAAGCGTCCGATCGACAACGACCCGGTCTACGGCTCGCCTGTCGTCACCCAGCTCGTCTCCAAGGTCCTGATCGACGGCAAGAAGGCCACCGCTCAGCGCATCGTCTACACCGCCCTCGAGGGCTGCCGCGAGAAGACCGGCACCGACCCGGTCGTCACGCTCAAGCGCGCGCTCGACAACGTGAAGCCGGCCATCGAGGTCAAGTCCCGCCGCGTCGGCGGTGCGACCTACCAGGTCCCGATCGAGGTCAAGGGCACGCGTGGCACCACGCTCGCGCTCCGCTGGCTCGTCGGCTACTCGCGCGACCGTCGTGAGAAGACGATGGCCGAGCGCCTCATGAACGAGATCCTCGACGCGAGCAACGGCCTCGGTGCCGCTGTGAAGAAGCGCGAGGACACGCACAAGATGGCCGAGTCCAACAAGGCCTTCGCGCACTACCGCTGGTGATCTGAGGCGGGGCGTACCCTCGGGTGCGTCCCGCCCCCACCGTTTCAACGACTTCCTAAGGAACGCGAACAAAAGTGGCTGTTGACATCACCACGGACCTCAGCATCGTCCGCAACATCGGCATCATGGCGCACATCGATGCCGGTAAGACCACCACCACCGAGCGCATCCTCTTCTACACCGGTATCTCGTACAAGATCGGTGAGGTCCACGAGGGCGCGGCCACGATGGACTGGATGGAGCAGGAGCAGGAGCGCGGCATCACGATCACGTCGGCCGCGACGACCTGCTGGTGGAAGAACCACCAGATCAACATCATCGACACCCCCGGTCACGTGGACTTCACGGTCGAGGTGGAGCGTTCGCTCCGCGTCCTCGACGGTGCTGTCGCGGTCTTCGACGGTGTCGCGGGCGTGGAGCCGCAGTCCATGACCGTGTGGCGCCAGGCCAACAAGTACAAGGTCCCCCGGATGTGCTTCGTCAACAAGCTTGACCGCACTGGTGGCGACTTCTACCGGGTTCTCGACACGATTGTCGCGAAGCTCAACTCGACCCCGGCCGTGTTGCAGCTCCCGATCGGTGCCGAGGGCGACTTCATCGGCGTTGTCGACCTGGTCGAGATGAACGCCAAGGTCTGGCGCGGCGAGACCCAGCAGGGCGAGGACTACGTGGTCGAGGAGATCCCCGCGGACCTGGCCGACAAGGCCGTCGAATGGCGCGAGAAGCTCGTCGAGACGGTCGCCGAGGCCGACGACGCGATCATGGAGGTCTACCTCGAGGAAGGCGACGTCTTCGACGTTCCCACCCTGAAGGCCGCCATCCGTCGCGCGACCCTGGCTGACAAGGTCAACCCGATCCTCTGCGGCACGGCCTTCAAGAACAAGGGCGTCCAGCCCCTGCTCGACGCGGTCATCGACTACCTGCCGTCGCCGCTCGACGTCGAGTCGATCGTCGGCCACTCGCCCAAGGACGAGGACGTCGAGATCCTCCGGCAGCCGTCGGACGACGAGCCGCTCGCGGCCCTCGCGTTCAAGATCGCGACCGACCCGCACCTCGGCAAGCTCATCTTCGTGCGCGTCTACTCCGGTCAGCTCACCGCTGGCTCCACCGTGCTCAACGCGAGCAACGGCAAGAAGGAGCGCATCGGCAAGGTCTACCAGATGCACGCCAACAAGCGTGAGGAGATCGCGTCGGTCGGCGCCGGCCAGATCGTTGCCGTCATGGGTCTCAAGGAGACCAAGACCGGTCACACGCTGGCTGACCCGCAGAACCCGGTCGTTCTCGAGTCGATGACGTTCCCGGCCCCGGTCATCGAGGTCGCGATCGAGCCGAAGACGAAGTCCGACCAGGAGAAGCTGGGTGTCGCCATCCAGCGCCTCTCCGAGGAGGACCCGACCTTCGTCGTCAAGACCGACGAGGAGACCGGCCAGACCATCATCGCCGGCATGGGCGAGCTCCACCTCGACATCCTCGTCGACCGCATGAAGCGCGAGTTCAAGGTCGAGGCGACCGTCGGCAAGCCGCAGGTCGCGTACCGCGAGACGATCCGTGGCACCGTCACCGGTCACAGCTACACGCACAAGAAGCAGACCGGTGGTACGGGTCAGTTCGCCAAGGTCCTCATCAACCTTGAGCCGAACATCAACCCGGAGACCGGCCTCGGTGCTGGCTACGAGTTCGTCAACACCGTCACGGGTGGTCGCGTTCCGCGCGAGTACATCCCGTCGGTCGACGCTGGTGCCCAGGACGCGATGCAGTTCGGCATCCTGGCCGGCTACCCGATGGTGGACATCAAGTTCACGCTCACCGACGGTGCCTACCACGACGTCGACTCCTCGGAGCTCGCGTTCAAGATCGCCGGCGCCCAGGCCTTCAAGGAGGCCGCCCGCATGGCCAAGCCGGTCCTGCTGGAGCCGATGTTCGCCGTTGAGGTCACGACCCCCGAGGACTACCTCGGCACCGTGATCGGCGACATCAACTCCCGCCGTGGCCAGATCCGCGCGCAGGAGGAGCGTCACGGCGACCTCGTCGTGTCCGCCCTTGTGCCGCTGTCCGAGATGTTCGGGTACGTTGGTGACCTTCGGTCGAAGACCTCGGGTCAGGCCTCGTACTCGATGGAGTTCGACTCGTACGCTGAGGTTCCCACGAACGTCGCCGACGAGATCATCAAGAAGGTCCGCGGCGAGTAATTCGCCAACGGCACTTCGGCACTGCACCATTCAACGAGTCAAGTAACAAACACACCCAGGAGGAGCCCCAGTGGCTAAGGCGAAGTTCGAGCGGACGAAGCCGCACGTCAACATCGGCACGATCGGTCACATCGACCACGGTAAGACGACCCTTACCGCGGCGATCACCAAGGTGCTGCACGACGCGTACCCGGACCTGAACCCGTTCACGCCGTTCGACGAGATCGACAAGGCTCCCGAGGAGCGCCAGCGCGGTATCACGATCTCGATCGCGCACGTCGAGTACCAGACCGAGGGTCGTCACTACGCGCACGTCGACTGCCCCGGTCACGCGGACTACATCAAGAACATGATCACCGGTGCCGCCCAGATGGACGGCGCGATCCTGGTCGTGGCCGCCACCGACGGTCCGATGCCGCAGACGCGTGAGCACGTTCTTCTCGCCCGCCAGGTCGGCGTTCCCGCCCTGGTCGTCGCGCTGAACAAGTGCGACATGGTCGACGACGAGGAGCTCATCGAGCTCGTCGAGATGGAGGTGCGCGAGCTCCTCTCCGAGTACGAGTTCCCGGGCGACGACATCCCGGTCGTTCGCGTTGCGGCCTTCCCGGCCCTCAACGGCGACGCCGAGTGGGGCCAGTCGGTCCTCAACCTGATGGCTGCCGTCGACGAGTACATCCCCCAGCCCGAGCGTGAGACGGACAAGCCGTTCCTCATGCCGGTCGAGGACGTCTTCACGATCACCGGTCGTGGCACCGTCATCACGGGTCGTATCGAGCGCGGCATCGTCAAGGTCGGTGAGGAGGTCGAGATCATCGGCATCCGCGAGGTCGCCCAGAAGTCGACCGTCACCGGCGTCGAGATGTTCCGCAAGCTCCTCGACGAGGGCCAGGCTGGCGAGAACGTCGGTCTGCTGCTCCGTGGCACGAAGCGCGAGGACATCGAGCGCGGCATGGTCGTCATCAAGCCGGGTACGACCACCCCGCACACGAACTTCGACGCGTCGGTCTACATCCTCTCCAAGGAGGAGGGCGGCCGTCACACGCCGTTCTTCAACAACTACCGTCCGCAGTTCTACTTCCGTACGACTGACGTGACCGGCGTTGTGACCCTTCCCGAGGGCACCGAGATGGTCATGCCTGGTGACAACACCGAGATGGCCGTCGAGCTCATCCAGCCCATCGCCATGGACGAGGGCCTCCGCTTCGCGATCCGTGAGGGTGGCCGCACCGTCGGCGCCGGCCGGGTCACCAAGATCACCAAGTGATCTGACCTGAAGCACTGAAAGTCCCCGTCTCCCGCAAGGGAGGCGGGGACTTTCGCCATTTCGGGGCCGGGGCAGCGCGCGCCTAGAATCGGCGCGCCATGAACGACGCACCTGACGCCACCGCCGAGCCTGTCCGCGAGTCCTTCGACAAGGCCGGCAAGCTCGCCCGGTCCCGCAACGCCAGCCCGGAGGCGCGTCCCGGCGTACAGCTGAGCGAGGACGGCACGCCCCTGCGCGGCGTCCTGTCGTACTCGCGTCGCGGCAGCCGCTTCACGCAGAAGCAGGCGGCGGCGTGGGAGCTCCGTGCCGCCGAGTGGGTCATCGGTCCCGAGCGCGTCATGGACATCGCCGTGCCGCTGGACATCAATCAGGAGTGGTTCGGCCGCCAGGCGCCGCTGTACGTCGAGATCGGCTCGGGTGTGGGGGAGACGACGGCGTCGTTCGCCGCCGCGCACCCCGAGGTCAACGTGCTCGCGTTCGAGGTCTGGCTCCCGGGCGTGGCCGACACGCTGGCCCGGCTCGAGGCGGACGGCACCGCCAACGCGCGGCTCTGCACGGTGGACGCAGCGTGGTCCATCACCGAGCTCTTCGCCCCCGGCACGATCACCGAGCTGTGGACGCTCTTCCCCGACCCGTGGCACAAGTCGCGCCACCACAAGCGTCGCCTCGTCAACCAGCCGTTCGTCGGCACCGCTGCGAGCCGGCTCGTCGACGGTGGCGTCTGGCGCCTCGCCACCGACTGGCCCGACTACACCGAGCACATGCTCGAGGTCTTCGCCACCGAGCCGACGCTCGTCGGCGGGGTGGGGGAGCGCTGGACCGAGCGCCCCGTGACCAAGTTCGAGCGCCGCGGGCTCGCCGAGGGCCGCGGGTCCGACGACCTCACCTACCGCTACACCCGCCCGGAGGCCTGACATGGAGCTGGTCATGAACGCCGCGCAGATCGGCGAGGTCATCAGCCTGGCCACCGGCCGCGACGAGGCGCCGTTCGTCATCGACGAGATCGAGCCGGGACGACTCGTCGTCCGGCTCCCGTTCCAGCAGCGCATGTTGCGGCCGGGCGGCACGCTCTCGGGCCCCGCGCTCTTCACCGCTGCCGACCTGGCGATGTGGGTCGCGGTGATGGCGCACTACGGCCCCGTGGTCGCTGCGGTCACGGCGAACCTCAGCATCAACTTCCTCTCGCGCGGCGAACCCGGGGACATCCTCGCCGAGGTGCGCCTGCTCAAGAAGGGCCGCCGGCTGGCAGTCATGGACATCGGCCTCTTCTCCGCGGCCGACCCCAAGACGCGGATCGCCCACGTCACCGGCTCGTACGCCATCCCGCCGGAGGCTCCGTCCGCCTGATCCGCCCCGGTCCCGGACATGGCGAAGGCCCGCTCCCCCAAAAGGGAGCGGGCCTTCGTCGTACGTGCGGGTGGTCAGCAGGCCTTGGCGTACGTGCCGACGGTCGTTGCCGGCACGGACTCGGGCGCGCGGCCCTTGGCCAGTGAGTACTGACGGAGCCAGTCCATCTGCATGCGGCTCTGGTTCATGGTCTTGCCCGGCACGGCAGCCATCCGGAAGCGGACCGTGAACGGAACGCCAGACAGGGCGTCGGGGCGCTTCTCGGTGCGGATCGCCTTCGCGTTGACGTACCAGGTGATGCGGGTCTTCGTGACCTCGACTGCGAACACGTTCCATACATCGGTGCGGAGGTTCGGCCGCGTGGTGCTGGCGGAGTACTCGACGTTCGGCAGGTTGCGGATCTTCAGGTTGGCCGTGTGCGACCCGAGCTTGTAGCCCTCGAAGACGATGTTGCGGGCGCCGCAGTGCTCGTCGGCGGAGCCTGCCGGGATGAGCTCGGTCCGCACCGTGTAGTTGGCGGCCGCGGTGGAGTAGCGCTTGGACCGCAGGCGGATCTCCCAGCGGCCCGTCGTGGCGCCGGGCCGGTGCAGGGTCGCGGTGACGGAGCCCTTGCGCCCGGTGTTGAGCGTGAGCATCCCGTTCTGGTTGCGGATGAGCTTCGCGCTCGAGCGGCCCCAGATGCTCTTGACCGGACCGACGAAGTCGTCCTGCCAGATCGGCTTGCCCCAGTTGTACTCGGTCTGGGCGTTGACCGGCCCCCAGATCGTTGCGTTGGCCGGCTGCAGGGGCGCGAGGAGCGCAAGGGCGGCGGCCAGGATGGCGATTCGGCGTACTGCACGGTGAACGAACATGTCCAGCACCGTAAGCGACACACCATGCAATCCCCATATCCCCACGCTGCGGGGGAGCGTGCGCTAGCGATTTGGAGCGCCGCCCGATCTCTGACAAGATAGCCCGGTTGCTCCGGCGGGTTGCCGGGGTGCGACACACATCTTGACTACTGAATCGCTCCTCCTGTGACGAGTCGGTGGTTGTGCTGTGGCCGCACCGATCCAGGAGACCCGATTCCAGTCCGATAAACCGTCGGACGCACCGCACAACACCACAAGGCCTACCCGGGGCCGGCGATTCGTTGCGAAGCAAAATACGCGACACGCCCGACCGCGGGGGTCGAGTGGGGTGGGGAACAACAGGCGGGACGGCTTCACCCGGAGCCGATCTCGACACAGAACGCTGGTGTCGGCGAGAGTCCGGCACTGACACGAAGGACGAGAGAGACCTATGGCGGGACAGAAGATCCGCATCAGGCTCAAGGCCTATGACCACGAGGTGATCGACACCTCGGCGCGCAAGATCGTTGACACCGTGACCCGTACGGGCGCGAAGGTCGCCGGCCCGGTGCCGCTGCCGACCGAGAAGAACGTCTACTGCGTCATCCGCTCGCCGCACAAGTACAAGGACTCGCGCGAGCACTTCGAGATGCGCACGCACAAGCGCCTTATCGACATCATCGACCCGACGCCGAAGACCGTCGACTCGCTCATGCGTCTCGACCTGCCTGCCGGCGTCGACATCGAGATCAAGCTCTGAGGTAGATCGAGATGACTAACGAGCGCAACGTGAAGGGTCTGCTGGGCACCAAGCTCGGCATGACGCAGACCTGGGACGAGAACAACAAGATCGTCCCCCTGACTGTCGTTTCCGCGGCGACCAACGTCGTCACCGCGGTTCGCAAGGTCGAGACCGACGGCTACAACGCCGTGCAGGTCGGCTACGGCGAGATCGACGGCCGCAAGGTGAGCAAGCCGGACGCCGGCCAGTTCGCCAAGGCCGGTGTGACGCCCCGCCGCCACCTGGTCGAGATCCGCACCGCTGACGCCGCGTCCTTCGCCGCTGGCCAGGAGTTGTCCGTCGAGACGTTCGCCGCTGGCGACATCATCGACGTGTCCGGCACCTCCAAGGGCAAGGGCTTCGCCGGTGTCATGAAGCGTCACGGCTTTGCCGGTGTCTCCGCTTCGCACGGTGCCCACCGCAACCACCGCAAGCCCGGTTCCATCGGTGCCTGCGCGACCCCCGGTCGCGTCTTCAAGGGCATGCGCATGGCCGGCCGCATGGGTGGCGACGCCGTGACCACGCAGAACGTCACGATCCACGCGATCGACGCTGAGCGCGGCCTGGTCCTCCTCAAGGGTGCCGTCCCCGGCCCCAAGGGTGGTCTCGTGGTTCTCCGCTCCGCCGCGAAGAAGGAGGCCTCCAAGTGAGCACCCTCAAGGTCGAGCTCCCCGTCGAGATCTTCGACGTCGAGCCGAACATCCCGCTGATCCACCAGGTCGTCGTCGCCCAGCAGGCTGCTGCCCGCCAGGGCACCGCGAAGACCAAGACGCGCGCCGAGGTGCGCGGTGGTGGTCGCAAGCCGTACAAGCAGAAGGGCACCGGCCGCGCCCGTCAGGGTTCGACCCGCGCTCCGCAGTTCGCCGGTGGTGGCGTCGTTCACGGTCCGCAGCCGCGTGACTACGACCAGCGCACCCCCAAGAAGATGAAGGCCGCTGCGCTCAAGGGCGCCCTGTCGGACCGCGCCCGCAACGGCCGGATCCACGTGGTCGAGTCGCTCGTGTCGGGTGAGAAGCCGTCCACGAAGGCCGCCATCGCGTCCCTCGCCGGTCTCTCGGACCGCACGAAGTTCCTCGTGGTCCTCGAGCGTGGCGACAACCTCACCTGGCTGTCGCTCCGCAACGCGGCGAACGTCCACATCATCGCCGTCGACCAGCTGAACACGTACGACGTTCTGCTCTCCGACGACGTGGTCTTCACCAAGGGTGCGTACGACGCGTTCGTCGCCCCGAAGGCTGCCAAGGCTGAGGAGGCTTCCGCATGAGCACCCTGTACAAGGACCACCGCGACATCCTGCTCGCGCCGGTCGTGTCCGAGAAGAGCTACGCCCTCCTCGACGCGAACAAGTACACCTTCCTGGTGCACCCGGACGCGAACAAGACCGAGATCAAGATCGCCGTTGAGAAGGTCTTCAACGTCAAGGTCACCTCGGTGAACACCATCAACCGTGTCGGCAAGACCCGCCGCACCCGGACTGGCCTCGGCAAGCGCAAGGACACCAAGCGCGCCATCGTCAGCCTGGCCGAGGGTCACTCGATCGACATCTTCGGAGGTCAGGCCTGATGGGCATCCGCAAGTACAAGCCGACTACGCCGGGCCGTCGTGGCTCGTCGGTCGCCGACTTCGTCGAGATCACTCGCTCGACGCCGGAGAAGTCGCTCACGCGTCCGCTCCCGAAGACCGGTGGCCGTAACAACCAGGGTCGCATCACGACCCGCCACATTGGTGGCGGTCACAAGCGTGCCTACCGCGTCATCGACTTCAAGCGTTACGACAAGGACGGCGTGCCGGCCAAGGTCGCTCACATCGAGTACGACCCCAACCGCACCGCGCGCATCGCGCTCCTTCACTTCGCTGACGGCGAGAAGCGCTACATCATCGCGCCGAAGGGCGTCACGCAGGGCACCGCGATCGAGGCCGGCGTCAACGCCGACATCAAGCCGGGCAACAACCTGCCGCTGCGCAACATCCCCGTCGGTACGACGATCCACTGCATCGAGCTCCGTCCCGGTGGCGGCGCGAAGATCGCTCGCTCGGCCGGCATGTCGGCCCAGCTCGTCGCCCGTGAGGGTTCGCGCGCCACGCTGCGTATGCCTTCGGGCGAGATGCGCTTCGTCGACGTGCGCTGCCGCGCCACGATCGGCGAGGTCGGCAACGCCGAGCAGTCGAACATCAACTGGGGCAAGGCCGGCCGCATGCGCTGGAAGGGCGTCCGCCCGACCGTCCGTGGTGTCGTCATGAACCCGGTCGACCACCCGCACGGTGGTGGCGAGGGCAAGACCTCCGGTGGTCGTCACCCGGTCTCCCCGTGGGGCAAGCCCGAGGGCCGCACGCGCAAGCGCAAGGCCAGCGACTCCCAGATCATCCGTCGCCGCAAGTCCGGAAAGGGCCGCAAGTAATGCCGCGCAGTCTCAAGAAGGGCCCCTTCGTCGACGGCCACCTGCTCAAGAAGGTGGACGCCGAGAACGAGAAGGGCACCCACAACGTCATCAAGACCTGGTCGCGCCGCTCCATGATCCTGCCGTCCTTCATCGGACACACGATCGCGGTGCACGACGGTCGCAAGCACGTTCCGGTCTTCGTCTCCGACTCCATGGTTGGTCACAAGCTCGGTGAGTTCGCTCCGACGCGTACCTACAAGGGCCACGTGAAGGAAGACCGGAAGGGGAAGCGTCGATGACCGCCGCTGCTCGTACCGCCACGAGCGACCGTCGCAAGTCGCTCCTGGGTGACCAGCCGGGCGCGTTCGCCGTTGCCCGTTTCCAGCGCATCACGCCGATGAAGGCCCGCCGTGTCGTCGACATGGTCCGTGGTCTTCCGGTCGACGACGCTCTGTCGCTGCTGCAGTTCGCTCCGCAGGCTGCCGCTGAGACCGTCTACAAGGTGCTCGAGTCCGCGATCGCGAACGCCGAGACCACCGAGGGCCTCAACGCCGCCGACCTGGTCGTCAGCGTTGCCCGCGTGGACGAGGGTCCGACGATGAAGCGCTGGCGTCCGCGTGCCCAGGGCCGCGCAACGCGCATCAACAAGCGCACCTCGCACATCACGCTCGTCGTTCAGCCGAAGGAGGCCTGAGCATGGGTCAGAAGATCCACCCGAACGGCTTCCGTCTCGGCATCTCGACCGACCACAAGTCGCGTTGGTACGCCGACAAGCTGTACTCCGCGTACGTCGGTGAGGACGTCGCGATCCGCAAGCTCCTCTCCAAGGGCATGGACCGCGCCGGCATCGCCAAGGTCGAGATCGAGCGCACCCGCGACCGCGTCCGTGTGGACATCCACACCGCGCGTCCGGGCATCGTGATCGGTCGCCGTGGCGCCGAGGCCGACCGCATCCGCGGCGAGCTCGAGAAGCTCACCGGCAAGCAGGTCCAGCTCAACATCCTCGAGGTCAAGAACCCCGAGATCGAGGCGCAGCTCGTCGCCCAGGGTGTTGCTGAGCAGCTCTCCGGTCGCGTGCAGTTCCGTCGTGCGATGAAGAAGGCCATCCAGACCTCGATGCGTTCTGGCGCCAAGGGCGTCAAGATCCAGTGCTCGGGCCGCCTCAACGGCGCCGAGATGTCGCGCACCGAGTTCTACCGCGAGGGTCAGGTTCCGCTGCACACGCTGCGTGCCGACATCGACTACGGCTTCTACGAGGCCAAGACGACCTTCGGCCGCATCGGCGTGAAGGTCTGGATCTACAAGGGCGAGGTCGCGGGCACCCGCGCCGAGCGTGAGGCGCAGGCTGCGGCCCGTGCCGGTGCGCCCGGCCGTGGTGGCCGTCCGGCCGGCCGTGGCGGCGAGCGTCCGAACCGTGGTTCGCGCGGCGACCGTCCGGCCCGCGCTGACCGCGCCGAGGCTCCCGCCGAGGCCACCGCCGCCGTCGAGGCGCCGGCTGCCGAGGCTGCTACCACCGGTCAGGAGGGCTGACGCCATGCTGATGCCGCGCCGTGTCAAGCACCGCAAGCAGCACCACCCCGACCGTCGTGGTGTTGCCAAGGGCGGTACCACCCTCGCCTTCGGCGAGTTCGGTATCCAGGCCCTCGAGCCGCACTACGTGACGAACCGCCAGATCGAGTCTGCGCGTATCGCCATGACCCGCCACATCAAGCGTGGCGGCAAGGTCTGGATCAACATCTACCCGGACCGTCCGCTCACGAAGAAGCCTGCCGAGACCCGCATGGGTTCCGGTAAGGGTTCGCCGGAGTGGTGGGTCGCCAACGTCAAGGCCGGCCGTGTCATGTTCGAGCTCTCCGGTGTTCCGGAGGACGTGGCCCGCGAGGCGATGCGCCGCGCGATCCACAAGCTCCCCATGAAGTGCCGTTTCATTTCGCGAGAGGCGGGTGAGTTCTGATGGCTACCGCTTTCGAGCTCGACGAGCTGAACAACACTGACCTCGAGGCGAAGCTCCGCGAGGCCAAGGAGGAGCTGTTCAACCTCCGCTTCCAGGCCGCCACCGGCCAGCTGGAGAGCAACGGCCGTCTCCGCACGGTCAAGAAGGACATCGCCCGGATCTACACCGTCGTGCGTGAGCGTGAGCTCGGTATTCGCACGACGCCGGGTGCTACGGCTGAGGAGGCCTGATGAGCGAGAACGCCACCACCGAGGCGCGCAACGCCCGCAAGGTCCGCGAGGGCCTCGTCGTCAGCGACAAGATGGACAAGACCATCGTCGTCTCTGTCGAGGACCGCGTGAAGCACGCCCTCTACGGCAAGGTCATGCGTCGCACGATCAAGCTGAAGGCGCACGACGAGAACAACGAGTGCGGCATCGGCGACCGCGTCACCATCATGGAGACGCGTCCGCTGTCCGCCACCAAGCGGTGGCGCCTCGTCTCGATCGTCGAGAAGGCCAAGTGACCTGCGGCCGTCGGTCCCGGCAGTGATGCCGGGGCCGGGGGCCGACCCAGATTCCAAAGCAAGTTCGGCCAGGCTCGTTGCCCGCTGAGGCGGCGAGAACCAGCTCGACAACCAGGAGAAATCAATGATCCAGCAGGAGTCGCGACTCAAGGTCGCCGACAACACCGGTGCCAAGGAGATCCTTTGCATCCGTGTTCTCGGTGGCTCGGGTCGACGCTACGCCGGTATCGGTGACGTCATCGTCGCCACCGTCAAGGACGCGATCCCCGGTGGCAACGTCAAGAAGGGTGACGTCGTCAAGGCCGTCGTCGTTCGCACGGTGAAGGAGCGCCGTCGTCCGGACGGTTCCTACATCAAGTTCGACGAGAACGCTGCCGTCATCCTCAAGGCTGACGGTGAGCCCCGCGGTACCCGCATCTTCGGCCCCGTGGGCCGCGAGCTGCGCGAGAAGAAGTTCATGAAGATCATCTCGCTGGCTCCGGAGGTGCTGTGATGGCTAGCTTCAACATCAAGACTGGTGACACCGTCAAGGTCATCGCCGGCAAGGACAAGGGCGCGACCGGCACGGTCACCGCTGTCTTCCGCGAGGACGACCGCGTTGTCGTCGAGGGCATCAACCTCGTCAAGAAGCACGTCAAGGCGATGGCCCAGGGCCAGGAGTCGGGCATCGTTTCCGTCGAGGCCCCGATCCACGTCTCGAACGTCATGCTCGTCGAGGGTGACGGCGTCACCCGCGTGGGCTTCAAGAAGGTCGAGGGCACCAAGAAGCGTGCCGACGGCTCGTCGTACACCGTGGAGCGCTCCGTGCGCATCTCCCGCAAGACGGGGGAGGAGATCTGATGACCGAGACCATTCAGCCCCGCCTGAAGACCCGCTACCGCGCGGAGATCGTGCCGGCCCTCCAGGCCGAGTTCGAGCTGCCGAACGTCATGCTGGTTCCCGGCCTGACGAAGATCGTCGTCAACATGGGTGTCGGCGACGCCGCCAAGGACTCCAAGCTGATCGAGGGTGCGGTCAAGGACCTCACCGCGATCACCGGCCAGAAGCCCCTGGTGACCAAGGCCCGCAAGTCCATCGCGCAGTTCAAGCTGCGTGAGGGCATGCCGATCGGCGCGCACGTCACGCTGCGTGGCGACCGCATGTGGGAGTTCCTCGACCGCCTCCTGTCGCTTGCGCTTCCGCGTATCCGCGACTTCCGTGGTCTGAACCCGGGCCAGTTCGACGGTCGTGGCAACTACACCTTCGGTCTGACCGAGCAGGTCATGTTCCACGAGATCGACCAGGACAAGATCGACCGGTCGCGCGGTATGGACATCACGCTCGTCACCACGGCCACCACCGACGACCAGGGCCGCGCGCTGCTCAAGCAGCTCGGCTTCCCGTTCAAGGAGAACTGACATGGCGAAGACTTCGCTCAAGGTCAAGGCTGCGCGCAAGCCGAAGTTCGCTGTCCGCGGCTACACCCGCTGCCAGCGCTGCGGCCGCCCGAAGGCCGTCTACCGCAAGTTCGGCCTGTGCCGTATCTGCCTGCGGGAGATGGCTCACCGTGGCGAGCTCCCCGGCGTGACCAAGTCCTCCTGGTGACCAGGTCCCGGATTTCCACCTATCGCTGAAGGTCCGTCCCGCCGCTGAGCGTGCGGAAACCGCAGCAGAGAGAGAACAAGCATCATGACGATGACTGACCCGATCGCAGACATGCTCACGCGTCTGCGTAACGCCAACCAGGCGTACCACGACACGGTGGCGATGCCGTACTCGAAGCTGAAGCAGGGTGTCGCCGACATCCTCAAGGCCGAGGGTTACATCACCTCCTACGACGTGGCCGACAACGTCGACTCCGACGGCCAGCCGGCTGTGGGCAAGACGCTGACGATCACCCTCAAGTACGGCCGCAGCCGCGAGCGTTCCATCGCTGGCGTCCGCCGCATCAGCAAGCCGGGCCTCCGGGTCTACGCCAAGTCCACGGGTCTCCCGAAGGTGCTTGGCGGTCTCGGCGTCGCGATCATCTCGACGTCGCAGGGCCTGCTCACCGACCGTCAGGCGAACCAGAAGGGCGTGGGCGGCGAAGTCCTCGCCTACGTCTGGTGATCTGAAACCGAGAGAGGAAGAAGAAGCATGTCGCGCATTGGCAAGCTCCCGATCACGGTTCCGGCGAACGTGGACGTGACGATCGAGGGAGACCTCGTCACCGTCAAGGGCCCGAAGGGCACCCTGTCCCACTCCGTCGTCGCGCCGATCACGGTCGAGAAGAACGAGGGTGTCCTCGACGTCATCCGTCCGGACGACAGCCGCCAGGCCAAGTCGTACCACGGCCTGACCCGCACCCTGATCAACAACATGGTCGTCGGTGTCACCGACGGCTACGAGAAGAAGCTCGAGATCGTCGGCGTGGGTTACCGCGTCCTGCCGAAGGGCCCGACGCAGCTCGAGTTCCAGCTCGGCTACTCGCACTCGATCACGTTCGACGCGCCCGAGGGCATCACCTTCACCACGGACGGTCCGGTCAAGCTGGCCGTCGTGGGCATCGACAAGCAGCTCGTCGGTGAGGTCGCTGCGAACATCCGCAAGCTGCGGAAGCCGGAGCCCTACAAGGGCAAGGGTGTTCGTTACTCCGGCGAGCACATCCGCCGCAAGGTCGGAAAGGCTGGTAAGTGATGGCTATCTCGCTCAAGAACAACAAGCACACCTCGGCTCGGGTGCGTTCGCGCCTTCGTCGCCAGGTTCGTGGCCGCAAGAAGATCTCCGGCACGGAGGAGCGTCCGCGCCTCGTCGTGACGAAGTCGGCCAAGCACCTTTCCGTCCAGGTCGTCAACGACCTCGTCGGCAAGACGCTCGCTTACGCGTCGACCATGGAGAAGGACGTTCGTGCCTTCGAGGGCGACAAGACCGCCAAGGCGAAGAAGGTCGGCGAGCTCGTCGCCGAGCGCGCCAAGGCTGCCGGTATCGACGCGGTCGTCTTCGACCGCGCCGGTAACAAGTACCACGGTCGCATCGCTGCGCTGGCGGACTCCGCCCGCGAAGCCGGTCTGACCTTCTGATCGCGAAGACAAGAGAGAAGAGGAAAGTCTGATGAGCGGAGCCCAGCAGCGCGGTCAGCGCGCCGGTGGCGAGCGCCAGTCGGGCGGTCGTGGAGGCCGCGACGGTCGTCGCGGTGACCAGAACGCCGACAAGACCGCCTACATCGAGCGTGTCGTCGCGATCAACCGTGTCGCCAAGGTCGTGAAGGGTGGTCGTCGCTTCAGCTTCACCGCCCTCGTGATCGTCGGTGACGGCGAAGGCATGGTCGGCGTCGGCTACGGCAAGGCCAAGGAGGTGCCGGCCGCGATCGCCAAGGGTGTTGAGGAGGCCAAGAAGCACTTCTTCAAGGTCCCCCGTGTCCAGGGCACCATCCCCCACCCGGTCCAGGGCGAGAAGGCTGCGGGCGTTGTCCTGCTCAAGCCTGCTGCTCCCGGTACCGGTGTGATCGCGGGTGGCCCGGTTCGCGCCGTACTCGAGTGCGCCGGCATCCACGACGTCCTGAGCAAGTCGCTCGGTTCGTCCAACCAGATCAACATCGTCCACGCGACGGTTGAGGCGCTCAAGTCGCTGGAAGAGCCGGAGGCCGTTGCGGCCCGCCGTGGTCTCCCGGTCGAGCACGTTGCCCCGGCCGCTCTGCTCAAGGCCCGTGCGGAGGTGTCTTCCTGATGGCTCAGCTCAAGGTGACTCAGCTCCGCGGCAAGGTGGGTCTGAAGCAGAACCAGCGCGAGACCCTGCGCACGCTCGGTCTCAAGCGGATCGGCGACGTGGTCGTCAAGGAAGACCGCCCGGAGATCCGGGGCATGGTCAACACGGTCCGTCACCTCGTGACGGTCGAGGAGGTCAACTGACATGGCCGCTCTGAAGCTGCACCACCTGCGTCCCGCCCCGGGAGCCAAGACCGCCAAGACCCGCGTGGGTCGTGGTGAGGCCTCCAAGGGTAAGACCGCCGGTCGTGGTACCAAGGGCACCAAGGCGCGTTACCAGGTTCCGGTTGCCTTCGAGGGTGGCCAGATGCCGATCCACATGCGTCTGCCGAAGCTCAAGGGCTTCAAGAACCCGTTCAAGGTGGTCTTCCAGGTCGTGAACCTGGACCGGATCTCCGAGCTCTTCCCCGAGGGCGGCGCGATCACCGTTGCCGACCTCGTTGCCAAGGGCGCGGTTCGGGACGGTCACCCGGTGAAGGTCCTGGGCTCTGGCGACATCACTGTCGCCGTCCAGGTCACCGCTGACGCCTTCTCCGGCTCTGCCAAGGAGAAGATCGAGGCTGCCGGCGGTTCCGTCACCGTCGCCTGACCAAGGTCAAGCACCACCGCGAGGGGCTCCGGATTCGTCCGGCGCCCCTCGCGCGGTTTCGGTCACACCCCTGCCTGTTAGGCTTCCCGAGCCCGTGCCGGCCCCGCTTCGAAGCGGTCTCGCCGCCGGGCACGTGTCTCCCCACTGTCTGCTGCAACTGAGAAGAGGATCACCGTGCTGGGCGCGTTTGCCAACGCCTTCCGGACGCCGGACCTGCGACGCAAGTTGCTGTTCGTGCTCTTCGTCATCGTCCTCTTCCGCCTGGGATCGCAGATCCCCGCGCCGGGCGTCAACGTCGCCAATGTCGAGACCTGTCTCAACGACATCAAGGACAACAGCGTCTACAACCTGATCAACCTGTTCTCAGGTGGCGCGCTGCTGCAGCTCACGATCTTCGCGCTCGGGATCATGCCGTACATCACGGCGAGCATCATCCTGCAGCTGCTCGTTGTCGTGATCCCGCGCCTCGAGGCCCTCAAGAACGAGGGCCAGGCCGGTCAGCAGAAGATCACCCAGTACACCCGGTACCTCACGCTGGCGCTTGCGCTGCTGCAGGCCACCGGCATCGTCGCGCTCGCTCGCTCGAAGCAGCTCCTGCAGGGCTGCAGCGCGGACCTGCTCTACAACAACGACAGCATCCAGGTCTTCCTGGTCATGGTCGTCACGATGACCGCCGGCACCGCCGTCATCATGTGGCTCGGTGAGCTCATCACCGACCGCGGCATCGGCAACGGCATGTCGATCCTGATCTTCACGCAGGTCGTGGCGACCTTCCCGGGCGCCCTCTGGGGCGTCAAGGAGTCGAAGGGCTGGGCGACCTTCGCGATCGTCATGGCGATCGGTCTGGTCATCGTCGCCGGCGTCATCTTCATCGAACAGGCGCAGCGCCGTATCCCGGTGCAGTACGCCAAGCGCATGGTGGGCCGCAAGATGTTCGGCGGCAGCTCGACGTACATCCCGCTCAAGGTCAACCAGGCCGGCATCATCCCCGTCATCTTCGCCAGCTCGCTGCTCTACCTGCCGGCCATGGCCGTGCAGTTCAACCAGGGCAAGACCAACCAGGCGAAGTGGGTCGGCTGGCTCAACGACTACCTCGTCGGCGGCGACCACCCGCTCTACATGGCCCTCTACTTCGGCCTCATCATCTTCTTCACCTACTTCTATGTCTCGATCACGTTCAACCCTGCCGAGGTTGCAGACAACATGAAGAAGTACGGCGGCTTCATCCCCGGGATCCGGGCGGGCAAGCCGACCGAGGACTACCTCGCGTACGTCCTGTCCCGGATCACGCTGCCGGGAGCTCTCTACCTCGGTCTGATCTCGCTCATCCCGCTCATTGCCTTCGCGGTGCTGCACGCGAGCCAGAAGTTCCCCTTCGGTGGTACGTCGATCCTCATCATGGTGGGCGTCGCACTCGACACGGTGAAGCAGATCGAGAGCCAGCTCCAGCAGCGCAACTACGAAGGATTCCTCCGCTGATGCGTCTTCTCATCATGGGCCCGCCGGGTGCGGGCAAGGGCACCCAGGCCGTCGACCTTGCTTCGAGCATCGGTGGCGCCCACATCTCCACCGGCGACATGTTCCGTGAGAACCTCGCCAACAACACCGAGCTCGGCCAGCTGGCGCGCTCGTACATGGACAAGGGCCAGTACGTCCCGGACGAGGTCACCAACGGCATGGTCCGTGACCGTCTCGCCCAGCCCGACGCACAGGCGTTCGTCCTCGACGGCTACCCGCGTACGGCGGACCAGGTCGTGGAGCTCGACGACATCCTGGCCTCGATGGGCACCAAGCTCGACGGCGTGATCTCGCTCGTGGTCGCTGACCGCGAGGAGCTCGTGCAGCGCATGATCAAGCGTGCCGAGACCAGCGGCCGCGCGGACGACACCGAAGAGGTCATCCGCCACCGCCAGGACGTCTACGACGCGGAGACCGCCGCGCTGGTGCCGCTCTACAAGGAGCACGGCATCCTGCACGAGGTCGACGGCATCGGTTCGATCGACGAGGTCGCGGCGCGCATCGCTGCCGTCGTCGACACCCTGCGAGGCTGACGTGTCCCTCCGCGGTCGCGGCGTCGAGATCAAGAGCCCTGAGCAGCTCCGTGTCATGCGGAAGGCCGGGCTCCTGACGGGTCAGGCGCTCGAGGCGGTCCGTGCGGCGGTCAAGCCGGGCGTGACGACTCTCGAGCTCGACGCGATCGCGGAGGACACCATCCGCTCGGGCGGTGGCATCCCGTCGTTCAAGGGCTACAGCCACCCGCCGTTCCCGGCGACGATCTGTGCGTCCGTCAACGACGAGATCGTCCACGGCATCCCCAACGAGCGCGTGCTGGTCGCGGGCGACATCGTCTCGATCGACTGCGGCGCCATCGTCGAGGGCTGGCACGGCGACTCCGCGACGACCGTCGCGGTCGGCGGCGAGTCCGCCGTCGGCGCAGACGTGCGTGAGCTGCTGCGGGTCACCGAGGAGTCGCTGTGGGCGGGCATTGCCGCACTGCGTCTCGGTGGCCGGGTCACCGACGTCTCGGCTGCGGTCGAGGGCTACGTCCGCGGGCAGGCTCACCCGACCGGCGGGTCGTGGGGCATCCTCGAGGACTTCACCGGGCACGGCATCGGGTCCGAGCTGCACATGGATCCCAACGTCCCCAACTACGGCCGCGCTGGTCGTGGCCCGAAGATCGAGCGTGGCATGGCGCTGGCGATCGAGCCGATGGTCACCCTCGGCTCGCACCGCTGGAAGACCTACGACGACGAGTGGACGATCGCCTCGCAGGACGGATCCTGGGCGGCGCACTTCGAGCACACCGTCGCCATGACGGCCGGCGGCGCCTGGGTGATGACGGCGCTCGACGGGGGAGAGGCCCGGCTCGCCGAGCTCGGCGTTCCCTTCGGCGGCCTCTCCTGACGGAACACCCCGGGGCCCGGCGCGGTTGAGCACCTCGTGACTCCTGCGCTCTCGGTCCTCGACCTCGTTCCCGTACGCACCGACCAGTCGACGGGGGATGCGCTCGCCGCATCGCGGCGGCTGGCCCAGGTGGCAGACGGCCTCGGTCTGACCCGCTACTGGGTGGCCGAGCACCACAACATGCCGGGTGTGGCGGCGACCAACCCGCCTGTCCTGATCGCGATGCTGGCTGCGGCCACGTCGCGGATCCGGGTCGGGTCTGGTGGCGTGATGTTGCCGAACCATGCGCCGTTCGTCGTCGCGGAGCAGTTCGCACTGCTCGAGGCGGCCTATCCGGGGCGCATCGACCTCGGCATCGGTCGTGCGCCGGGGACCGATCCGCTGACCCGTTACGTGCTGCGTGGGGGAGCGGGATCGACCGAGGAGGACCCGGTCGCCCGCTTCGCCGAGTACGTCGACGAGGTGCGGCTGCTGCTCGAGCCGGACGGCGTCGAGGCGCAGCTGGGCTCGCGGCGGCATGCGCTCCGGGCGACGCCGGCAGCCCGTTCCGTGCCCACGACCTGGCTGCTCGGCTCCTCCGACTACTCGGCGCGACTGGCCGCCGATCGCGGTCTGCCGTACGTCTTCGCGCACCACTTCGCAGGCAAGGGCACGGCCGAGGCGCTGGAGCTGTACCGCACGACGTACCGGCCCAGTGCGGAGCACCCCGAGCCGCGGACCTTCCTGACCGTCAATGCGGTCGTCGCCCCGACGTACGCCGAGGCGGAGCGCCTGGCCCTGCCCAACCAGCAGGCGATGCTCGCCCTGATGCACGGCGCCGATCTCTTCCCGCAGCGCCTCCTGGAGGATGCGGAGCTCATCGGCATCCCGGAGGAGCAGCGCAGCCTCGCCGCCGCGATGCTGCGCCGGTGGGTCGTGGGAGACCCGTCCGCTGCGGCCGCGCAGGTGCGGGAGCTTGCGGCTATGTACGGTGTCGACGAGGTGATGGTGCACCCCGTCGGAGGCGCCACGGAGGGGACGCCGAGGGATGCGTCGCCCGTCCGCGAGGAGACGTTGCGGCTGCTCGCGAGCGCGCTGGCGAATTAGGTCAACGCGCCACGCCGTGGCTAGACTGGTCCGTCGGCCCAACGTGGGTCTGTTTCGTGGTGCCTCGCGGCTGCCCGGATTGCACTGCCTCCACCGTTCTCGGTGGGTGGTCTGCGCCCGGGGAAATGAGCGCCACTGACGACACACGAGGTCCACTCGTCCCGACGGCGAGAGGTTCCCGGGCCACCGGTAGAAGCAGCAAACAGATGGGATGGCATGCCGAAGAAGGAAGGCGTGATCGAGCTCGAGGGCACGATCACTGAAGCACTGCCCAACGCGATGTTCCGGGTGGAGCTGAGCAACGGTCACAAGGTGCTCGCCCACATCAGCGGCAAGATGCGCCAGCACTACATCCGGATCCTCCCCGAGGACCGCGTGGTGGTGGAGCTCTCTCCCTACGACCTCACCCGGGGTCGCATCGTCTACCGCTACAAGTGAGACAGCCGAACTAGCTAGAAAGGGCTGACATGAAGGTCAACCCCTCCGTCAAGCCGATCTGTGACAAGTGCAAGGTGATCCGTCGCCACGGCCGCGTCATGGTGATCTGCGAGAACCCGCGCCACAAGCAGCGCCAGGGCTGATCCGCCGGGCTCCGGCCCTGGATCTCTCGCAACCAGCAACACAGCACCACCACTCAATCGAGTCGCTAGCGCCCGTCACACGGCGTGAAGCCACCTCCGGAGCAGAGGCCGGAGCCGGGATTCCCATCCTGGACGCGACACGACCAGACACCTCTGTGAACTACCGAAGGGACCGCCATTCATGGCACGCCTCGTTGGTGTTGATCTCCCGCGTGACAAGCGCATTGAGATCGCGCTCACCTACATCTACGGCATCGGCCGTACCACTGCCACGCAGCTCCTGGAGACCACGGGTGTGAACCCGTCGCTCCGCGTTCACGAGCTGGGTGACGAGGAGCTGGTCAAGCTCCGCGACGCGATCGAGGCCGCTGGCCTCAAGATCGAGGGTGACCTCCGTCGTGAGGTTGCCGCCGACATCCGCCGCAAGATCGAGATCGGCAGCTACCAGGGTCGCCGCCACCGCATGGGCCTTCCGGTCCACGGCCAGCGCACCAAGACCAACGCTCGTACCCGCAAGGGCCCGAAGCGCACCGTCGCCGGCAAGAAGAAGAAGTGACCTCGCGCTGACGCGCAGTCACTTTCTTACTTCCTCGAACTCACAGACCAGCCACCTCAGGAGATTCTGAATGCCTCCCAAGAGCCGACAGGCTGCGGCGAAGACCAAGATCCGCCGCAAGGAGAAGAAGAACGTTGCTCAGGGCGAAGCCCACATCAAGAGCACGTTCAACAACACCATCGTCACCATCACGGACCCCACCGGTGCCGTGATCTCGTGGGCCTCTGCCGGCACCGTCGGCTTCAAGGGCTCGCGCAAGTCCACGCCGTTCGCTGCGCAGATGGCCGCCGAGGCCGCTGGTCGCCGTGCCATGGAGCACGGCATGAAGAAGATCGACGTGTTCGTCAAGGGCCCGGGTTCCGGTCGTGAGACCGCCATCCGTTCGCTCGGTGCCATCGGCCTCGAGGTCGGCACCATCCAGGACGTCACGCCGGCTCCGCACAACGGTTGCCGCCCGCCCAAGCGCCGTCGCGTCTGATCACCCGAGACCTAAGGAGAGACTGAATCATGGCTCGTTACACCGGCCCCATGACCAAGAAGTCGCGCCGTCTCGGTGTCGACCTCGTCGGCGGCGACGCCGCGTTCGAGAAGCGTCCGTACCCGCCGGGCCAGCACGGCCGCGGCCGCGTCAAGGAGAGCGAGTTCCTTCTCCAGCTTCGCGAGAAGCAGAAGGCCCGCTTCACCTACGGCGTTCTGGAGAAGCAGTTCCACAAGTACTACGTCGAGGCGTCGCGTCGCTCCGGCAAGACTGGTGAGAACCTGCTCCAGCTGCTCGAGGCCCGCCTCGACAACGTCGTGTACCGCGCTGGCTTCGCCCGCACGCGCAAGCACGCCCGCCAGCTCGTCGTCCACGGCCACTTCGTCGTGAACGGCAAGAAGGTCAACATCCCGTCGTTCCAGGTCTCGCAGTACGACGTCATCGACGTCCGCGAGAAGTCGCTCGAGATGACCCCGTTCATCGTCGCGCGTGAGACCCACGGCGAGCGGATCGTCCCGGCCTGGCTCGAGGCCATCCCGGGCCGCATGCGGATCCTCGTGCACCAGCTTCCGGTGCGGGCGCAGATCGACCTGCCCGTCCAGGAGCAGCTCATCGTCGAGTACTACTCGAAGAAGTGATTCTCCGTTCCCGGGTTCCCTGATCACCAGCGTGGTCAGGGGCCCGGGAACATCGCTCCACAACTTCAACTTCCTCACCCTCGAAGTTCGGGTCCGTCAAATGGTGGATGGGCCCGGGAAGGAAAGAATCAGTGCTCATCGCACAGCGCCCCACTCTGTCCGAAGAGGTCGTCGACGAGTTCCGCTCGCGCTTCGTCATCGAGCCGCTGGAGCCCGGCTTCGGCTACACCCTCGGCAACTCGCTCCGTCGCACCCTGCTCTCGAGCATCCCGGGCGCCTCGGTCACGAGCATCAAGATCGACTCCGTTCTTCACGAGTTCTCGACCATCGAGGGCGTGAAGGAGGATGTCACCGAGATCATCCTGAACCTCAAGGGCCTGGTCGTCTCCTCGGAGAACGACGAGCCGGTCACCATGTACCTGCGCAAGTCGGGTGCCGGTGACGTGACCGCCGCCGACATCCAGCCGCCGGCCGGTGTCGAGGTCCACAACCCCGAGCTCAAGATCGCCACGCTGTCCGACAAGGGCTCGCTGGAGATGGAGCTCGTCGTCGAGCGTGGCCGCGGCTACGTCTCGGCCGTCCAGAACAAGGGTGGCGACAACGAGATCGGCCGCATGCCGGTCGACTCGATCTACTCGCCCGTCCTGAAGGTCAGCTACAAGGTCGAGGCGACTCGTGTCGAGCAGCGCACCGACTTCGACAAGCTGATCATCGACTGCGAGACCAAGCCGTCGATCGCCCCGCGTGACGCCCTCGCTTCGGCGGGCAAGACGCTGGTCGAGCTCTTCGGCCTGGCCCGTGAGCTGAACGTCGAGGCCGAGGGCATCGACATCGGCCCGTCGCCGATCGACGAGCAGCTGGCTGCCGACCTCGCCCTCCCGGTCGAGGACCTGCAGCTCACCGTCCGCTCCTACAACTGCCTCAAGCGCGAGGGCATCCACACCGTGGGTGAGCTCATCGGTCGCTCGGAGCAGGACCTCCTCGACATCCGGAACTTCGGTTCCAAGTCGATCGACGAGGTCAAGGGCAAGCTCGTCGAGATGGGCCTGTCCCTCAAGGACAGCGCGCCGGGCTTCGACGCGGCGGCCGCCCTCGCGGCGTACGGCGATGACGACGACGACTCGTTCGTCGAGGACGAGCAGTACTGAGTGACTCCGGTCGGGGCGGCATCCGCCGCCCCGAC
>NZ_SJZJ01000036.1 GCF_004337475.1 Nocardioides jejuensis
TGCGTGTCAGCGCTGGACGGCGCCAGTCACCTCGGCCGCGCGCGCGACGGCGGCGTCGCGGGCAGCACCCGACTCGCCCTCGGCGAGCGTGCGGTCGGCGGCGCGGAACCGCAGCGCGAACGCCAGCGACTTCTTGCCCGCGCCGACCTGCTCGCCGGTGAAGACGTCGAACAGCCGGATCGACTCGAGCAGCTCGCCCGCTCCCTCGCGCAGCGCGGCCTCGACGGCGGCCGACGGCACGGAGATGTCGACGACGAGCGCGACGTCCTCCTTGGCCACCGGGTACGACGAGAAGCGCGGCGCCTTGGGAGAGGTCGCGTGCTGGAGCAGTGCATCCAGGTCGAGCTCGGCCGCGGCAGAGCGGACCGGAAGGCCGAACGCCTTGCAGACCTTCGGGTGCAACTCGCCGGCGTGGCCGATGACCGTGCCGTCGATCGAGATCGCGGCGCAGCGGCCCGGGTGCCAGGGGGCCACGGAGGCCGCAGCGACATCGACGCTCACGCCCAGCGCGCCCGCCAGGTCACGGACCGCGGCGATCGCGTCGGACCAGCCGGCAGCGCGACCGGCGCCCCACCAGCCGTCGCTCTCGCGCGCGCCGGTGAGGGCGAGCGCGAGGTGCTGCGGCTGCGCGGGAACGGCCTTCTCGATCGCGGCCCACTCCTCGTCGGTCGGACGACGGTCGGTGCCGAGGATCGGCGCCTTCTCGTCACCCGTCGGCTGGAAGACGAGCGCGGTCTCGAAGATCGCGGCGTCCGCGTTGCCGCGGCCGACGTTGCGCGCGAGCGTGTGGAGAACGCCGGGGAGGAGCGTGGTCGCGAGCAGCGGCTGCTCGGCGTTCAGCGGGTTCTCCATGCGCAGCGAACGACGACGCTCGTCGTCGGCCGGCAGCGCGAGCGCGTCGTAGTCGGCCTCGGAGGTGAACGGGTACGAGATGACCTCGCTGAAGCCCGCCCCTGCGATGACCCGGCCCACGCGACGACGAAGCCGCTGCACCTCGGTCAGACCGCGGCCCGCCGGAGCCGACGGGAGGACGGACGGGACGTCCTCGTAACCGACGATGCGCGCGACCTCCTCGACGAGGTCGAAGGGCTGCGACATGTCTGGACGCCACGACGGGACCTCCACGGAGATCGCGTCGCCGTCGACGGAGACAGCGGCGCCGATCGCGCGGAGGTGCGCGACGGTCGTCTCGGCAGCGATCTCCATGCCGGTGATCCGGGCCGGAAGGTCGCTGGTCGAGGTGATGACACGACGGGCGGGGGCCTCGCCGACGACGGTCACGCCCGCGCCGGCGGTCGCACCACCGAGCTCGACGAGGAGCTCGACAACACGGTCGGCAGCGGCCCGCGGCAGCTCCGGGTCCACGCCGCGCTCGAAGCGCTTGGACGCCTCCGAGCCGAGCTTGTGCCGCTTCTGCGCGCGGAAGACGGTGACCGGGTCGAAGTGCGCGGCCTCGACGACGATGTCCGTCGTCGTCCCGGAGACCTCGGTCGACGCGCCGCCCATGACGCCGGCGATGCCGATGGCGCCGTTGTCGTCGGCGATGACCAGGTCCGCCGCGTCGAGCGTGCGCTTCGCGTCGTCGAGGGTCGTGATCTTCTCCCCCGCCACCGCACGGCGTACGACGATCGGGCCGGCGACCTTCGCGGCGTCGTAGCAGTGGTTCGGCTGGCCGAGCTCGAGCATCACGTAGTTGGAGATGTCGACGGCGAGCGAGATCGAGCGCATGCCGCACTGCTCCAGGCGGAGCTTCATCCACTCGGGCGTCGGACGCGCCGGGTCGAAGCCGCTCACGGTGCGCGCGACGAAGACCGGGCAGGCCTCGGCGTCGTCGACCGTCACTGGGTGGCCCTCGGCGTTGGCAGCCGGCACCTCGCGGACAGCGGGATCGGTGAACGGCGCGTCGAAGCCGAGCGCCGCCTCGCGGGCAACGCCGCGCAGCGACAGCGCGTAGGCGCGGTCCGGGTTGATCTCGAACTCGATGACGGCGTCGTCCATGCCGAGCAGCGGCATGGCCTCCTCGCCGGGCTTGGCGGCGTCCGCGGGCAGCACGATGATGCCGTGGCCGCCGTCGTCACCGAGGCCGAGCTCGGCGCGGGAGCAGATCATGCCGGCCGAGAGGTGACCGTAGGTCTTGCGCTCGGAGATGGCGAAGCCACCGGCCAGCACCGCACCGGGCAGCGACACGACGACGAGGTCACCCTCGACGAAGTTGTGGGCACCGCAGATGATGCCCTGCGGCTCGCCCGTGCCGTTGGCGTCAGCGACGTCGACGGTGCACCAGTTGATGACCTTGCCGTTCTTCTGCGGCTCCTTCTCGATCGTCAGCACGCGGCCCACGACGAGCGGGCCGGTGATGGCATCGGCGGGCGTGTGCAGCGCCTCGAGCTTGAGGCCCAGCGCCGTGAGGCGCGCCGCGAGCGCGTCGACGGAGAGGTCCTCCGGCAGCTCGACGTACTCCTTGATCCAGGAAACGGGGGCGCGCATCAGATCTCAACTCCGAACGGTGCAGCGAAGCGGACGTCTCCCTCGAAGACGTCGCGCAGGTCCTCGACGTTGTGGCGGAACATGAGCGTGCGGTCGATGCCCATGCCGAAGGCGAAGCCGGTGTAGACGTCGGGGTCGATGCCGCAGGCGACGAGCACCTTCGGGTTCACGACACCGCAGCCGCCCCACTCGATCCAGCCCTCACCACGACACGTGCGGCACTCCGCCGCGGGGAAAATCTGACCACCTCGGCAGACGAAACAAATGAGGTCGACCTCGGCCGACGGCTCGGTGAAGGGGAAGTACGACGGCCGGAACCGGGTCGAGATGCCCTCGCCGAACATCGCCGCAGCGAAGTGGTCGAGCGCGCCCTTGAGGTGGGCCATCGTGATGCCCTTGTCGATGACGAGGCCCTCGACCTGGTGGAAGACCGGCGAGTGCGTCGCGTCGATCTCGTCGGTGCGGTAGACGCGGCCCGGACAGACGACGTAGATCGGGGGCTGGCGGGTCAGCATCGTGCGGGCCTGCACCGGCGAGGTGTGGGTACGCAGCACCAGCGCAGCGTCGGCGGGCTGCAGCCAGAACGTGTCCTGCATGGTGCGTGCCGGGTGGTCGGCACCGAGGTTGAGCGCGTCGAAGTTGAGCCACTCGGCCTCGACCTGCGGACCCTCGGCGACCTCCCAGCCCATCGCGACGAAGACGTCGGCGATGCGCTCGGAGAGCGTGGTGATCGGGTGGCGGGTGCCGGGCGCGCGACGCTCGGTCGGCAGGGTGACGTCGACCGTCTCCTCGACGAGCATCCGCTCCTCGTGCTCGGCCTCGAGCACGACGGTGCGCTCGGCGAGCGCCTTGTTGACCGCGCCGCGGGCCTGGCCGACGCGGGCACCGGCCTCCTTGCGGGCCTGCGGGGGCAGCGCACCGATCTCGCGATTGGCCAGGGCCAGCGGCGAACGGTCGCCCGCGTGGTCGAGGCGGACCTGCTTGAGCTCCTCGAGGTCCTGCGCAGCAGCGATGGCCGCGATCGCGGCGTCGCGCATCGCCTCCACCTCTGCGGCCTGCAGCGGGGTGACCTCGACGGGGTCGTACTCGGTGTTCGGGCCCGACATGACTGCCTTTCGCTGTACGGGTGCGCGGTCGCAGAGCTGCTCGACCGACGAGGGCCAAGTCTAGGGAACGCCGCCGGCTCAGTCGGCCGCGGGCCAGACGACCGAGACGAGCGCCCCACCGTCGGGGGCGCTGCCGATCTCCACCTGACCACCATGTGCCCGGACGAGGCCGTTGACGAGGTACATCCCGAGGCCCGAACCGCCCGAGGCGCCGTGCTTCCAGAACTTCGTGAAGATCCGGCGCCGGATCTCCTCCGGGATGCCCGCACCCTCGTCCTGCACGCTGACCACCACGGCCGGTGCATCCGGCTGCGCCGCTGCGCGGACCGTGACGAGGACCGTGCCCTCACCGTGGCGGACGGCGTTCTCGACCAGGTTGGTGATCACCTGCACGAACTTGTCCGGGTCGGCCTGCACGGGAGGCAGGCCGCGCTCGAGATCAAGGACGACGGTGCGCGCGGTGCTCTGGGAGACGGAGTCGACGACGCGCGTCGCCAGCATCGCGGCATCCGCGGGGCGTGCGTAGAGCTGCAGCCGACCCGTGTCGATGCGGGCGACGTCGAGAAGCTCGGCGATCAGCCGGCTGAGCCGGTCGGAGTCGCTGTGGACCGTGGTCAGCATGAGCTTCTTCTGCTCGTCGTTGAGGTGGTCCCAGCGGTTGAGGAGTGCCTGGACGAAGCCCTTCACACCCGTCAGCGGGCTGCGCAGCTCGTGAGCGACCGTGGCAACCAGGTCGGACCGTTCGCGGTCCAGCCGGGCGCGACCGCGACCCGACCGCAGGCTCACGGCCACCGTCTCGACGACTCCCCCGCTGCGATGGATGCGGGCCGCAACCAGGACCTCGGAGCCGTCGGGCAGCAACCACGCCTGCTCGGGTACGCCGGTGCGGCTCGGCAGGCCGGCGTACGGCTGGTTGGTGTCGACCCAGTTGCAGCCCTCGGTGTCCTGGAGTCGCAGCACGTCGGCGAGGTCGGCCCCCGTGGCCGAGGCGACGTCGACGCCGAGCATCCGCGCCGCCGCCGCGTTGACGCGCAGCACCCGACCGGTCGCGTCAGCGACCACCGCACCATCGGGAAGGGCGTCGATCAGGTCCACGCTCCGACCCTAGTGGGCCGGAGCATGGACCTAGGCGATCACACGGGATCAGGCAGGCTCGGCATCGAGCTCGGCACCGGGCATCTTCGGGACGGGGTCGACGTACTCCATCAGGGTGACCACGAGCAGGCCTCCGATGGCGAGCGACACCGCACCGATCCAGTAGGCGATGGTGGCACCGTCGGCGAGGTTGCCGAGCGGGTGTCCGTCCGGGCCCATGACCGGGTGGCCGCCGACCAGGATCGGGTGCGACTTGGCGTACTTCACCGCGATGCTGGCGAGCGTGGCCAGGCCGAGCGCGCCACCGATCTGCTGGATCGCCTGCTGCACGCCCGAGGCCAGCGAGGAGTCCTCGGAAGTCACCTGGTGGAGCGACGCGTTGCCGATCGCCGGGAAGCTCAGGCCGGAGCCCAGCGCGAGCAGGATCATGCCCGGGAGGATGTGGCCGACGTAGGTGTCGCCGCTGCCGATCCTCGTGGCCAGCCCCATGCCGACAGCATCGAGGGCGAAGCCGGTCGCGAGCAGTGCCTTCACGCCGACCTTGGGCATCAACCCGGTGCCGATGCCGATGCCGGCGCCGATGCAGATGCCGAACGGGAGATACGACAGACCGCACTTGATCGAGGTCCAGTGCAGGATCTGCTGCTCGACCAGCGTGAGCAGGAAGAAGTAGGAGAAGAAGGCGGTCGAGAAGAAGAGCGTGACGATGTTGGTGGTGACGCGCGTGCGGTTCTGGAAGAACGAGAGCGGGATCAGCGGGTCACTCGAGCGCGCCTCGACGACGACCATCAGCGCGACCAGGACGAGACCACCGGCGATCGCGGTGACGACACCCGTCTCGATCCAGTCGTGGTCGGCGGCACGAAGGAGTCCGTAGACCACCGCGAGCAGGCCCGAGGTGCCGAGGATCGCGCCGAGGAAGTCCGGACGGTGTGCCTTCGGCGACTTGCTCTCGTCGACGAGGCGCGGCACGAGGAGCAGCGCCGCGATCGCGACCGGGACGTTGATGAAGAAGATCCAGCGCCAGTCGACGTGCGTGATGAAGCCCGAGATGACGGTGCCCGACGTGCCACCGAGGCCCGCGAGACCACCGAAGATGCCGAGCGCCTTGATGCGCTCCTTCGGGTCGTGGAAGAGCACGGCGATGATGCCGAGGGACGCCGGCGCAGCGAGGGCCTCGCCCATGCCCTGCACGAAGCGGGAGATGTCCATCATCAGGCCGGACTGGGCGAAGCCACAGGTCGCCGACGCGACGCCGAACAGGGCCACACCGGCAAGGAAGGTGATCCGGCGCCCGATCAGGTCGGCCAGCCGGCCGCCGAGCAGCAGCAGGCCGCCTGCAGCGAGGACATAAGCCTCGACGACCCAGGCAAGGCTCGACTCGGACATGCCCAGATCAACCTGGATCTTCGGTAGGGCGACGTTGACCACCGTGACGTCGAGGATCAACATGAACTGGATCAGGCCGAGCACGCCCAGGGCCTGCCAGCGGCGCGGATCGGCGGCGCCGGGCGCCGCGGAGAGGGACTCATTGGTCATGTTTCCCAGACTGACAGAGACCACTGACAACGGAGAGGAAACGCCTCGCGATGCTGGGGTACCGCCCGGACGCATCCCCCGGGTGCAGGCTGGCGTCATGCGTCGCCTGATTCCCTGCCTGCTGCCCGTGCTCGCCCTCACCGCCTGCAACGCCGGTGGCCCCGACCCCGCTCTCGTCGAGGGGATCACCGAGGGCACGGCGGCGGCCGGCACCATCCTCGTGGCGCCAAGGATCGACGGCGCCGCACCGCGTTCGTTCCTGTTCCACGCCCGCGACAACAGCCTCACCCTCGACTACGGACAGGGGTTTCGCCCCACCCTGACACTCCGAGCGGCCCGCAGCGGCGACCTCTGCGCTCATCGCGAGCCCGACTGGGACCGGTGCGAGAAGGTCGATGAGGACGCGGTCCGCCTCAGCTTCGAAGAGATGGACGCGGTCGTCGTACGCCGCGACGGCACCGAGCTCTTCTGGAACAACCTGAGCTTCGAGCTGCCGGACGAGGACTACGCCTCACACGACGACCTCGTCGCCGCCATCAACGCCAAGGTCGACACGTACGTCGATGCGTCGCGTCACGCGGAGCGACTCAGCGTCGACGACTTCCTCGCCCAGGTCCCGAAGGGGAAGATCGAGGTTTCCTGATCAGCGCTGCGCGCGGGCGGAGGCGTAGAGGCAGACCGCGGCGGCGGTGGCCAGGTTGAGGCTCTCCGCGCCACCGTAGATCGGGATGCTGACGACCTCGTCGGCAGCGGCACGCAGGTCGTCGGGAAGACCCCAGGCCTCGTTGCCCATCAGCCACGCGGTGGGCTTCGCCAGCAGGTCGTCGGCCTCGAAGAGGTTGCGCCCGTCCATGTCCGCAGCGAGTACGCCGAGACCGGCGGCCTGCGCGGCCCGCACGGCTGCGACGGGGTCGCGCTCGAGGGCAACTGGCAGGTGGAAGACCGACCCGACCGAGGCCCGGATCGTCTTGGGGTTGTGCAGGTCGACGGCGTCACCGGCGAGGATCACCGCGTCCGCGCCGGCCGCATCGGCACACCGGATGACCGTGCCGGCGTTGCCGGGGTCGCGCACGTCGGCGCAGATCACGACGAGTCGGGGGCCACCGGAGAGGACCTCCGCGAGCGGACGGTCGAGCAGGCGGCACACCGCGACGAGGCCGGCCGGCGACACGGAGTCGGAGAGCGAGGCGAGAGCACGGTCGTCGACGAGCGTGACCGGCGCAGCGCCGAGGAGGTCGGCGTACTGCTCGGCGGCAGTGGGCGTCGCGAAGATCTCGACGACGCAGCCCTCGACCGCCAGGGCGCCCTCGACGGCCTTGGGGCCGTCGGCGAGGAAGAGCCCCGCAGAGGCCCGAAATGAGCGACGGGCGAGCTTCCGCGCCTCCTTGACCCGGCTGTTGCCGTGCGTCAGGGGATCCCCCGAAGAGGTGCGGAAGCTCGCCACGTCAGATGCTCAGGAGAGCGTCAGGCTCAGGCGGAGGCCGGAGCGTTGACGTCGGCCGGAAGAGCAGCCTTCGCCTGGGCGACGAGCGCCGCGAACGTCGGGGCGTCGTTGACGGCCAGGTCCGCGAGGATCTTGCGGTCGACCTCGACGCCAGCCAGGTTCAGGCCCTGGATGAAGCGGTTGTAGGTCATGCCCTCGGCACGGGCCGCAGCGTTGATGCGCTGGATCCACAGCTTGCGGAAGTTGCCCTTGTTCTTGCGGCGGTCGTTGTAGCTGTAGACCAGCGAGTGGGTGACCTGCTCCTTGGCCTTGCGGTACAGGCGCGAACGCTGACCGCGGTAGCCGGAGGCCCGCTCGAGGGTAACGCGACGCTTCTTCGCCGCGTTCACTGCGCGCTTGACGCGTGCCATGTCGTACTCCTTGGTGCTAGCCCCGCCGCCTGCTCAGGCAGCGGAGAGGAAAGTTCGGGGGAAGGGAAGGTCAGAGACCCAGAAGCTTCTTGGCGCGAGCGTTGTCGGCCTTGGCCAGCTCGACGGTGCCGCTCATGCGACGGGTGACCTTGGAGGCCTTCTTCTCGAGGTTGTGGCGCTTGCCAGCCTTCTCGCGGAGAAGCTTGCCCGAACCGGTGACCTTGAAGCGCTTCTTGGCACCGGAGTGCGTCTTGTTCTTCGGCATCTCTTTGCTCTCTATCTCTTACTGGTCGCGTCTGTACGAGAGGTGTCTCGTCAGAGGTCGATGTCGGGGTCGAGCGCCTCGTTGGCGCGCTTGGCCTTGCGGACCTTGGGCTCGGTCGGCTTCGTCGCGTCGCGCGACGCCTGCTCGGCGGCCTGGTCGGCGGCGCGGGCGGCCATGCGCTCCTGCTTCTCCGCCTCCACGTCGACGATCGCGTCGGCCTTCTTCTTGACCGGGCCGAGGACCATGATCATGTTGCGGCCGTCCTGCTTCGGGTTGGACTCCACGAAGCCGAGCTCCGAGACGTCCTCCGCGAGCTTCTGCAGCAGGCGGTAACCGAGCTCGGGACGGTGCTGCTCACGACCACGGAACATGATCGTGATCTTGACCTTGTCGCCGGCCTTGAGGAAGCGGACGACGTGGCCCTTCTTCGTCTCGTAGTCGTGGCCGTCGATCTTGGGACGAAGCTTCATCTCCTTGATGATCACGTTCGTCTGGTTACGGCGGGCGTCACGGGCCTTCTGGGCGTTCTCGTACTTGAACTTGCCGTAGTCCATGAGCTTGCAGACGGGGGGCTTGCCCATCGGCGCGATCTCGACGAGGTCGAGGTCAGCTTCCTGAGCGAGCTTCAGTGCTTCGTGCGTCGGCACGATGCCAACCGTCTCGCCGTTCGGTCCAACGAGGCGGACCTCGGGAACCCGGATCCGGTCGTTGATGCGCAGCTCGGTGCTGATGTGTCCTCCTGGTGACTATGTCTGTGGGCCGACCCGGAGGAATGAAAAAGGCCTCCGCTCGCAAGCGAAGGCCAGTCGTCGGATGCGTCGCACGGGTGCAACACATCTCTTCACAGCTTCAGTCGTACGTCGCACGGCTGGAGTTGTGAGGACCGGACCCGACGATCTGTGTCGATCGATGCGGGTGGGAAGCCTGAGCCTCCGCTTGGTGGATCCATGCCGTTGTGCGAGCACGCAGGTACAGATCGGTCGGGAGCAAGACTAGCGGCTCACCGGCAGGATCACGAATCGGCGGCCGACGCGGCCTCGACGCCCTCGGCCGGCGCTGCCCAGGCCCACTCCTCGCCGACCTTCACCAGCTCCCAGCCGGCCGCCACACCCTGGAGGTCGGCACCGGTCAGCGGGAACGGCACGGGGCCGGCGATGTCGATCAGCAGCGCAGCCGCCTCTTCCTGGAGCGCGGAGGACGCCGCGACATGGGCGGGCGCCGGCACCGGCCGGGCCTCGGCGTTCCAGGCCTGCAGGGTCGCGGTCGAGGTGAAGGCGAGGAGCGCCTTCTCCCCCGCTGCATTCTGGATGAGCACGGTGGCCATGTCCGACGACTTGTCGTGCGCCAGCCCGTTCTCGTCGTACTCGACCTCGCCGAGCAGGGCCACCACCGGCACGAGCAGGCGGCTCGGCTGCAGGGCACGGACCACGTCGACGTACGCCCCGGGCTGCCCCGCAGCGAACGCCGTCAGCGCGGCCGCGAGGGCCGGTGACTGCGTGCCGTCGTCATCCGGGAAGTTCGCCTGGATGAGCTTGGCGCCCTCGAACCGCTGCGTGTTGACCATGGCAGAAGCCTAGGCGTGCGGCGACGGGCAGGTTGCACGCGCTGGTGTGCCAATGGTTGGCACACCAGCACTGCACCCGCGCCCTAGGCTCGCCCCCATGACCGGCGCGCGGGAGATCATCGACCTCACGCTGTCGCGCGAGCCCACGCTCGGCGCTGGACGCGTGGTCGCGGTCGATGGTCCGAGCGGGAGCGGAAAGTCGACGCTCGTCCGCGCCGTCAGCGCGCAAGCGGCCGCGCGCGGCATCAGCCACCGCGTCCTCCCCCTCGACCTCCTGTACGCCGGCTGGTCCGGCCTGGCGGGTATCGGCGCCACGCTGGACGCACTGCTCAGGCCCCTCGCAACCGGGGCCGCGGGTCACGCCCCCACGTGGGACTGGGACGCGGACCGCCCTGGTGGCAACCTCGTCCTTGAGCCCGTCGACCTGCTCGTCCTCGACGGAGTCGGCGCCGGGCACCGCGCGACCGCCGACCTGCTGACGGTGCTCGTCTGGCTCGACGGCGACACCCACACGAACCTCGGCCGGGCGCTGGCTCGCGACGTCGACCTGCACGAGAGCGCCGGCGCCGACCCGGCGGCGTACCGCGCGAGGCTCGAACAGTGGCAGGACGCCGAGGCTGCCCAGTTCGCCGTGGACGCGACGCGGGAGCGGGCCGACATCGCCCTAGGGTGATCGCCATGCTCAGCCCGTCGGGAGAACAGTTCGAGATCAGCGCCGGCGGCTACCGCGCCGTCATCACGGAGAGCGGTGCTGCGCTGCGGGTCCTCACCTACGAGGACGAGGACCTGATCGACGGGTTCGCCGAGGACACCATGTCGTCGATGGGTCGCGGGCAGCTCCTCATGCCGTGGCCCAACCGCATCGAGGACGGGCAGTACACCTTCGCCGGCGTTCCCCAGCAGCTCGCCCTCACCGAGCCCAAGCGCAACAACGCCTCACACGGGCTGGCCCGCTGGGCTGCGTGGTCGGTGCTCGAGCACACCGCGTCGAGCGTCGCGCTCACCTACCGGGTGATGGCCCAGACCGGCTACCCGTGGCTGCTCGACCTGCACGTGCAGTACGACGTGAGCGCTGACGGGCTCACCGTCACGCAGAGCGCCACCAACCTGAGCGACTCCCCCGCGCCGTACGCGTCGGGTGCGCACCCGTACCTCACGGTCGGTGCGCCCCTGGACACCTGCGAGCTCCTGCTCCCCGCCGCGACGCGCAGCCTGGCCGACCCGGTGCGACTGCTCCCCACCGGCCGCGAGGCGGTCGAGGGCACGGACGTCGACTTCCAGGTCTGGCGCCCGGTGAAGGGCACGTCCTTCAACGACGCGTTCACCGACCTGCGCCGGGGCCGCGACGGTCGCGCCGAGGTCGTGCTCCGCGCCGAGCGCGCCGTGCTGCTCTGGGTCGACGAGCAGCACCGCTGGCTGCAGCTCTACAGCGGCGACGACGTGGCCGGGCACGATCGGCGTTCGCTCGCGGTCGAGCCGATGACGGCGAACGCCAACGCCTTCCGCACGGGCGAGGACCTCGTCACGATCGAGCCCGAGGACACCTTCTCCGCGGTGTGGGGAATCCGCGCGGTCTGATCAGCCGATCAGGGACTTCAGGTCGGCGCAGGCGCGCTTCGCACGCAGGCCGTCCGAGCCCTGGATCGCCATGACGGCGCAGGTCGTGCCGTCATCGAGGTCCAGCGTCAGCCACGGGGCACCGACCGGCATCCGTGCAGCGACGATCTGCGCCCACTCGAACTGACGCACCTTGTAGCCGTTGACGACGGTCAGCCCGGCAGCCGTGGCGGTGGCGCGGCAGCGCATGAGCCCCCACTCGACGGCGAGGAAGCCGCCGAAGAGGACCACGGTCGTGACGCGCTGCCACATGTTGAACTGCTCCTTCACCGAGGCCGGGAAGGAGATCCAGGCCGCGATCAGGATGATGATCAGCGCGAGGCCGAAGATGCCGCCCGCCGCCCGGACGCCGAAGGGGCGCCAGGTCTTCGGCAGCGTCACACCGTCAGCCGAGGGGGACATCAGAGCCGGCAGGCGTGGATGTCGGTGGTGAGGATCGCGCGGGCGCCGATGCCGTAGAGCTCGTCCATGAGCCGCTGCGCACCCTTGCGCGGGACCATCGCGCGGACGGCGACCCAGCCCTCGCGGTGCAGCGGGGAGACCGTCGGCGACTCCAGGCCCGGGGTCAGCGCCGTGGCGGCGGCGACCTGGTCGGCGCGGATGTCGTAGTCCATCATCACGTAGCTGCGGGCGACCAGGACGCCCTCGAGGCGGCGCAGGAAGACCTCGTAGTCGTCGCCGTGGTCGGCGCCCTCACGGGTGATCAGCACGGCCTCGGACTCGAGGATCACCTCACCGAACGTCGCCAGACCGGCGGCGCGCAGCGTCGAACCGGTCTCCACGACGTCAGCGATGACGTCGGCGACACCGAGCTGGATCGAGGTCTCGACCGCACCGTCGAGGTGCACGACGGTGGCGTTGATGCCCCGGGCCGCGAGGAACTTCTCGACCACGCCGACGTACGACGTGGCGATCCGCTTGCCCTCGAGCTCGGCGAGGTCGGTGTACTTCCCGGCAGGGCCGGCGAAGTGGAACTTGGAGCGGCCGAAGCCGAGGTTGCGGACCTCATCGGCCTTGGCGCCGGAGTCCTGCAGGAGGTCGCGGCCGGTGATGCCGACGTCGAGCGTGCCGTCGGCGACGTACAGCGCGATGTCACGCGGGCGGAGGTAGAAGAACTCGACTCCGTTGTCGATGTCGACGAGCGCGAGCTCCTTGGCGCCGGAGCGCTGGCGGTAGCCCGACTCCTTCAGGATCTCGGAAGCGGCTTCGGACAGAGCACCCTTGTTGGGGACGGCGATGCGCAGCATGGGGAACCTCTCAGAGGTGTGAATAGACGTCGTCGAGCGTCAGTCCGCTCGCGATCATGAGGACCTGGGCGTGGTAGAGCAGCTGGCTGATCTCGAGCGCCGTGGCTTCCTTGCCCTCGAACCGGGCGGCCATCCAGGACTCGGCGGCCTCCTCGATCAGCTTCTTGCCGATCGCATGGACGCCGGCGTCGAGCTGCTTGACGGTGCCGGATCCCTCAGGTCGGGTCTGGGCCTTCTCAGTGAGCTCGGCCCAGAGCTCCTCGAACGTCTTCACGGGTCACAAGCCTACGGCGTACGACGGCGGGGACCCGCATCGGTCCTACTCGGTGAGCGAGGTGGCCGGCAGCCAGTCCGCACCGAGCAGGGCAGCGACGTCGGCGAGACCCGCCGTGTCACCACCGACGGTGTCGGACGCCGCGGCGATCCGCTCGACCATCGCGCGGCCGACCTGCTCCTCGACCGTGCCCTCAGCCCACGCGATGTGCCACGGCGAGACCTGGTGGTCACGGTGCGTGCGGCCGGTGACCTGCCGCCCGGCGATGCCGGAGAAGCGTGCCTGATGGAAGAGCCCGACGCGTGGATCGGTGCTCGCCTGCGAGCCGTCGGGGAGCGACTCTCCCGCGTGCAGGCTGATGCTCGCCACCGTCGTGAAGACACAGACCGTGGCATCGCCCCGCTGGAACCGCAGCCGCTCGGCCTCGGTGTCGAAACGGTCGCGGCCGTAGATGCAGGAGACGTCGAGGCCGCTGTCGCGCAACCGTTCGGCGATCGGATCCGCCGCGGTCTCGACGAACTCGACGGAGCAGGCGACCTGCCTGCCTGCCTCGACCTGCTGGCCGATCCATGCGACGGTCGAGTCGACGCGGATCAGGCCGGCCTTCTGCCGGAAGCGGAGCAGGGCCGCGCGTCCCTTGGCGCTGTTGCGACCCCGGCGGGCGAGGTCCATCTCGCGGCAGAACTCTCCCCAGCCGGCCTCGTACGCAGCACGCTCGGACGGATCCAGCTCGACCGGCAGGCCGGAGATCGGGACCGGCCCCCACGGCGCCGCGCGATGCAGCATCGCGGGCGGCTCCGCCTCGGCCAGCCAGCCCCGGACGAGGACGAGGTCCGACGCCCGGCGCGCCGGATCGGTCGTCCAGGACGCGCCGTAGCGGCCCGGCTCGACGCCGACGCCGTGGCGCTCAAGCGCGTCGGCGAAGGTCTCCCCCGGCGCGGTCGCCTTGTGCCAGGCGGACATCGGCTCGTCGTGGACCTGCGCGTAGCCGGGCGCGAGGTAGGGCAACTCGAGCGGCGTGTGTCCCGGCGTCGCCGTCGTTGCGATCACGAACGGCGCCCGGTCGTGTGCCTTGGCCAGCCCCGACACCTTCACCCAGTGCTTCCACCGCTTGGTCGTCGTACGCCGGAGGGCGTGTGCCTCGTCGGCGATGACGACGTCCCACTCGTAGGGGGCGACCTTCTCGAGGCGGTCCCAGGTCGTGACGACCCACTCGAGCCCTGCGTCGCCGAGCGCATCGATCGTGCGACACCAGTGGCCGATAGTGATGGCGGCCGGCCGGTCGGCGACGACCAGGATCCGCGAGCCGCCGCGCAGTTCGGCGGCGGCGATCGCACCGAGGACAGCGGTCACCGTCTTGCCGACGCCCGGCTCGTCGGCCAGGAGGAAGAGACGTCCGCCGGCGGCCGCGCGCTTGGCGATCGCGTCGGACCCCTCGTACTGGAGCTGCCGCGGATCGAACTCCTCGACCGGCGGCGCGGCCGGTGTCGGGGTGGCGTTGTGCAGGTTCTCGAGGAACCGGCCGAGCGTGTGCGCCCGTGGGTGGTACGCCGCGAGGTGCGCGGGCAGCTCGCGTGCGACACAGACGTGCATCTTGACCGCCGGGTGCCAGCTGGCGCCCTCGACCGTCGAGCCGTAGGGCACGTCGAGGATCCAGAGCCGCTCCCCCGGACCGACGAACGGCAGGGGCCTCTCGGTGCGGGCACGGCTCGTGCTGCTGCGTCGTCTCCGTGCCACGCCTCATCCTCGCGGACGTCACCGACAACACAGTGCGGCGACACGGCAACAGTGTTAGTCTACAAGTGATGACATCGAGCGTTGACAAGGAGATGGACGTGCACGACGGAGGCCCCGCGACAGTCACCCTGGTGGACGAGAGCACCTGGCGAGGGCGCGCGCTGGTGCCGGTGCTGATCTTCATCGGGCTTCTCATCGCGATGATCAGCAGCCTCGGTGCACCGCTGGTCCCGACGATCGCCGGCGACTACGGCATCGCCCTGGGCACCGCCCAGTGGACGCTGACGATCGCCCTGCTCGTCGGAGCGATCTCCGTCCCGATGGTCGGTCGGCTCGCCGACGGGCCGCGGCGCCTGCACATCCTGGTCGCCGTGCTCGTGGCGATGACGCTCGGCAGCATGCTCGCCGGCCTTCCGGTCAACGTCTTCCCGCTGCTCCTGCTGGGCCGGGCCCTCCAGGGCGTCGGCCTCTCGCTCCTGCCCCTCGTCATGGGCATCGCCCGCGACCACCTGCCCCCGGCACGCGCCCGCTCGACGATGGCAACGCTGTCGGTGACGACCGTGGTCGGCGTGGGCCTTGGCTACCCGATGACCGGCGTCATCGCGGACAACGTGAGCTTCCGCTACGCCTTCTGGCTCGCCGCGGCGCTCGGGGCGATCGCGATCGCGCTGGCCCTCCTCGTCGTACCGACCAGCAAGCACCACCCGGTGGAGCGCTTCGACCTGGTCGGCGCCGCGCTGCTGACGTCCGGCCTGGGCACGCTGCTGCTCGCCATCAGCATGGGCGAGGACTGGGGCTGGACCTCGACGCGCATCCTCGGACTCGCCGCGGCGGCTGCGGTCGCGCTTGCATCGTGGACCTGGCACCAGCTCCGGGCCAACGCGCCGCTGGTCGACCTCCGCCTGATGCGCGACCCGGTCGTCGCGATCTCCAACCTCTCCGGGCTCTTCGCCGGGGTGGGCATGTACATGCTCATGTCGATGGTCATCCGCTTCGTGCAGACCCCGACGAGCACCGGCTACGGTCTCGGTGAGTCGGTGCTCGTGGGCAGCCTCGTCCTCATCCCGCTGTCGCTGATGAGCTACTTCTCCAGCAAGGTCTCGGCCATCCTCAGCCGGCGGATGGCTCCGGCGTACGTGCTGTGCCTGGGCATGCTGGCATTCACCACTGCCCTGCTCTTCTTCATCAACGAGCGCTCGTCGCTGTGGCAGATTCTGGTCGTCATGGGCCTCGGCGGGCTCGGCATCGGCTGCTCGTTCGCCGTCATGCCACGGATGATCGTCGGCGCCGTCCCTGCCGCCCAGACCGGCAGCGCGCTGGCGATGAACCAGGTGTTGCGTCAGGTCGGCTACTCCGTCGGCAGCGCCCTCTCCGCGACGGTGCTGACGGCTCACACGACCGGCGCAAGCCCGTTCCCCACGGACGACGGCTTCACCGTCGGAGCCTGGGTTGCGGTCGGACTCTGCGTCGCCACGGCCCTCGGCATCGTTGCCGCGCAGCTGATCGAGCGCACGACGAACGTCGACGTCGACCCCCTGCTGGTGGAGGAGAGCGCGGATGCCGCCATCGCGGGCGTCATCGGGTTCGAGCCCGACGAGGCTCCGGCGACCGGGAGCGCGCGATGAGCGGCGCCCGACGGGCCCGTGACGCCCAGGACACGAGGGCCCGGCTGCTTGCCGCCGCCCGGACGCTCTTCGCCGAACGCGGCTACGAAGGCGCGACGGTGCGCGAGATCGGCCAGGCCGCCGACGCGGACCCGGCGCTGATCGCGCGCTACTTCGGCAGCAAGGCGGCGCTGTACGTCGAGTCCCTGCGGCCGTCGGGAGCGGCGACCGGCCAGTCCCCCATCGACATCACCGAAGCAACCGTGCTGACTGGCGTGATCGAGCGGCTCCGGGAGGGCGGTCCGACCCCTGCACTGCACGCAGCCCTGCGCCGCCACGACAACGACGAGGTGCAGGAGGCTGCGCTCGCGACGCTGATGACCCGGCTCGTCGATCCCGCCGCGACCCGCGCCACCGAGGCAGGGTCGCCGGACGCTCGCCTCCGTGCAGAGCTGGCCGTGGCCGCCCTGGCCGGGATCCTGGCCAGCCGCTCGACCCATGCGCTCGAGGCGCTGGGCAACGCGTCGCCCGCGGAGGTCGCTGCCCTCGCGGCCGGACTGTTCGAGGAACTGCTGGCGCCCTGACGCACACCGACCAGGCGCCGGCCAGCCGGCGTACGAACGGAAATGGAAGAAGGCCCGAGACAGTGTCTCGGGCCTTCTTCGACTCGCGTGCGCGAGGGGGGACTTGAACCCCCACGCCCTATACGGGCACTAGCACCTCAAGCTAGCGCGTCTGCCTATTCCGCCACCCGCGCGAGTGGTGAAACCGTAGCAGCAACGGCGGGGCGAATGCACATCGGCCCCATGCATCCCACGTCACACCGCGTTCAGTCCCCGTTTCCCCGCCGCGGGCCCCACTAACCTGACCGCATGCAGGACTCCAGCGCACCGCTCGCCGTCGCCTTCGTCGCCGGGGTCTCCCCCGACAAGTGGTCGAAGCGGTGGCGCGAGCGCTACCCCGAGGTGCCCCTCGAGCTGCGGATGATCGACACCGGCGAGCAGCGCTCGGTGCTCACCAATGGCAGCGCGTCGCTCTCCTTCGTCCGGCTCCCTGTCGACCGTGACGGGCTGCACGTCATCCCGCTCTATGAAGAGGTGTCGGTCGCGGTGCTCTCGGTCGAGGACGACCTCAGCCTCGCGGAGCAGGTCACCGTTGCGGAGCTCGCGGGTCACCAGCTGATCAACGACCCCGCGGACCTCCCCGCCTGGAGCGAGCTGGCGACCGTCGAGCGGCTCCCCTATCCGTCGATGTCGCCGAAGGACGCCGTCGAGGTGGTCGCCTCGAGCGAGGGCGGCTTCGCCGTGCTGCCCATGTCGGTCGCGCGGCTGCACCACCGCAAGGACGTCGTCGCCCGCGAGCTGACGGACGGCCCGCTCCACCCCGTCGGCATCGCCTGGCGCCGCGACGACGAGGACCCACGCATCGAGACGTTCATCGGCATCGTCCGCGGGCGCACCGCCCACAGCTCCCGGGAGACGCCGACGCCGGCGACGCCGAAGAAGAAGGCGCCGGTGAAGCCGAAGCAGCCCACCGCGAAGAAGGGGGCGGCGAAGAAGCCGGCGGCGGGCACCCGGCGTACCGGCAAGCCGGCGGCGAAGCGCGGCAAGCGCCGCTGATCAGCCGAGGACGGCCGTGAGCCACTCCCCGAGGGCGCGCGCCGAGCGGTCCACCATGGCCGGCCAGTCGTGCGCCGACTCGTCGGCGTTGTCGGAGACGTGCTTCGCCATCCGCACCGGTACGCCGAACTGGGCGGCCGCGTAGGCGACGGCATAGCCCTCCATGTCGACCAGGTGCGCCTGCTGCGCGAGCCGGTCGCGCACGAGCGGGTCGGTCACGAAGACGTCGCCCGTGGCCAGCACCGTCGGACGGCTCGCATCGAGGACCAGCCGCTCCTGCGGGTCGTAGCCCAGCGCCCGGATGGCATCGGCGTTGATGTCGTGGTTGAGCACCACCCCGGGCTCGTGCAGTCCGACGACCCCGTCGCGCAGCGCCCCCGCCGTACCGATGTTGAGCACGACGACCCGCTGGAGGTCACGCCCCGCGAGCGCCCGGGTCGTCGCGGTCGCAGCCGCCGTCTTGCCGAGTCCGGTGACGACGACCTCGATACCGGCCGGGACGTACGCCGCCTCGGCGCGTGTGGCCGAGACCACAACCGGGATCGCGTCACCGGAAAGCAACTGGAGAGTCTGACTATCTGAGACGTGCTGCACGGGAACACGCTATCCGTGGCAGCCTCGCCCTCAGCCTTCCCCGTCTCGGGGACGCCAACCGGAAGGACACACCATGCAGACCAAGCGCATCGCTGCTGCCGTCGCCACCGTCGCTCTCGCGGGCTCGCTCGCCGCCTGTGGCGACGCCGTCAAGAACGCCGCCGACCAGGCGAAGTCGAAGACCTCCGACGCCGCCGCTGCCGCCGCCTCCAAGGGCGCCGACGCCGCGAAGGACGCCGCGTCCAAGGCTGCCGACCAGGCGAAGGGCAAGGCCGGCGAGCTCGGCAACTCCCTCTTGCAGGACATCAAGTCCAAGCTCAGCCCCGAGCAGCAGAAGAAGCTCGAGTTCGTCGACACCGTCGGCCTGGGCAAGAAGGGCGAGCTCGTCGAGGACGCCGACTCCCTGACCGTCGCCGACTACTTCGGCGCCCGCCAGGAGGCCGCCGCCAACTCGGGTGAGGACCTCTCCGACCTGCAGGCGGTCGCCGCCGGCCGTGGCCTGCGCAACGCCACGCGCTACGTCACGAAGTTCGCGGGCCAGACCCCGAAGTTCTCGATCGAGGTCGTCTCCTCCGATGCCGGCACCGTCAACGCGTGTGCCGGCCCGAAGGGCAAGAAGGCCCGCACGCTGATCGTGAAGGACGGCAAGGTCGTCGCCAACCGCAAGGGCACGCACACCTGCTGATCGCCACTGGTCCAGCGCGGCGGCCCGTCACCGGAAACGGTGGCGGGCCGCTCCGCATTTCGGAGCTCTCGATCTGCCATGGTGCTGACATGCACCTGATCGACCCGGGCACCGCAGGCGAGCACGTTCGCCGGGCCGCCACCCTGCTGCAGTCGGCGCTCGGCGCGTCGCCGATGGCAGCCGGTCGGGCATCGGGTCGGGTCAACCTGATCGGCGAGCACACCGACTACAACCAGGGCCTCTGCCTCCCCCTCGCACTCCCCCACGCGACGTACGCAGTGGTGGCGCCACGCGGCGACGACCAGGTGCGGGCCGTGAGCACCCTCGCCCCCGGCACGTACGCCGGCGACCCGGCCACCGCGGGCGGCTGGGCGGCGTACTCGGCCGGGGTGGTGTGGGCGCTGCGCGAGGAGGGCCTCGACATCCCGGGCATCGACATGGCAATCGCGTCGTCGGTGCCGGTCGGCGCCGGCCTGTCGTCGTCGGCGGCCCTGTCCTGCTCGGTCGCGATGGCGATCGCCGCGCTCGTCGGACCGATCGACCCCGAGGTCATGCTGCGCGCGACCATGCGGGCCGAGCACGAGCGCGCCGGCGCACCCACGGGCGGCATGGACCAGACGGTCGCGCTGTTCGCCACGCCCGGTGAGGCGCTGCTCCTCGACTTCGCCGACGGCTCCCGCACCCCGGTCACCTGGGCTCCCCCGGGGCTGGCACTCCTGGTCATCGACACCTGCGCACCCCACGACCTCGCCGACGGCCAATACGCCGCCCGGCGTGCGGGCTGCGAGTCAGCGGCAGCCGCGCTCGGTGCTGCGTCGTTGCGGCAGGTCGACGAGCCCGCGCTCGCCGGAGCAGCGGAGGCGTGGCTCCCCCTCGCGCGTCACGTGGTCACGGAGAACCGGCGCGTCGAGGAGTTCGCGCAGGCGGTCGCCGCCGGCGAGTGGCCCGAGGTCGGTGCCCTGATGACGTCGAGCCACGAGTCCCTGCGGGACGACTTCGCCGTGTCGTGCGACCAGCTCGACGTCGCCGTGCAGGTCGCGCTCGACACGGGCGCGCTCGGCGCCCGGATGACCGGGGGCGGCTTCGGCGGGTCCGCGATCGCACTGCTCCCCGAGGACCGTGTGCAGCCGGCGATGGCGGCCGTAGCGTCGGCGTACGCCGGCAGGCACTGGCGCGAACCGCGCTTCCTCCGCGCCTGATCCGCGCCAGACGCCCGCCGCCAAACTGTCAGCCTGACACTTTGGCTCGGCGTGACACTTCCGAAATGTCAGAGCCGGCCAAA
>NZ_SJZJ01000037.1 GCF_004337475.1 Nocardioides jejuensis
CGGTCTGCTGTGTTTATGAGGTCACCTGATGACCTCATAAACACAGCAGACCGGAAGGGCCCCCTGACCGACGTCGTGATCGACGGCATTGTCGGCATCGGCGGGCGGGTCGGCCTGCGCCCGGAGGCGATCGCGGCCCTCGAGGCGGTCAGCCGCGATGCGCTCGTCGTGTCCGTCGACGTGCCGAGCGGGCTCGATGCCGACACGGGCCGGATCACCGCGCCCCACGTGCAGGCCGACATCACGGTGACCTTCGGCTCGCACAAGGTGGCTCACCTGGTCGACCCGGCGGCCGCCGCATGCGGCACGGTGCACCTCGTCGACATCGGGCTGGAGCTCCCGCCCGCTGCGGTCGAGTCCCTGCAGGCCGTGGACGTCGCGGCGCTGCTACCGGTGCCGGATCAGTTCGCCCACAAGTACACGCGCGGCGTCGTCGGCGTACGGGCCGGGTCGGCGGCGTACCCGGGAGCGGGGCAGCTCTGCGTCGCGGGAGCAGCCAGCGGCCTTGCCGGGATGGTCCGCTTCCGGGCGGTCGACGACGATCCGGGCACGGCCCGGGCCGTGCTCGCCGCACACCCGGAGGTCGTCGCCGGCGAGGGCCGCGTGCAGGCGTGGGTCGTCGGCTCCGGCGGGGGTGCGCGGTCCGCGGACGCCCTGGCCGACGCGGTGTCCGGGCGGGTCCCCGTGGTCGTCGACGCCGACGCGCTGGCCGTGGTCGATCGACCGCTCCCCGTCCCGGCCGTGCTGACGCCGCACGCCGGTGAGCTCGCGCAGCTGCTCGGCGTCACGCGCGAGGAGATCGAGGCCGACCAGCTCGCCGCCGTACGGCGGGCTGCGGACCGCTTCGACGCCGTCGTCGTGCTCAAGGGGCGGCGGACGCTCATCGCCGAGCCGGCCGGCCGGGTGCGGGTCAACACGACCGGCGTGCCCTGGCTGGCGACCGCGGGAGCAGGTGACGTCCTCGCGGGACTGACCGGATCGCTGCTCGCCGGAGGGCTCGCGCCGTTCGACGCTGCGTCGGCGGCCTGCTGGCTGCACGGTGTCGCTGCCACCCTCGCGTCCGACGGCGGTCCGCTGACCGCAGGCGGGGTCGCGGGCGCACTTCCCGAGACGGTCCGCCGTGTCCTCGCTGCCGGATGACCCGGTCGTGCTGACAGAATCGCTCCCGTGAACATGCCCAACGCCGAGATCGTCGTCGACGTCGCGGCGATCCGGCACAACGTCCGCCGGCTCAGGGAGTGGGTCGGCCCGGACGTGCAGATGATGACCGTGGTCAAGGGTGACGGCTACGGACACGGCATGCTCGACGCGGCGCGCGCCGCGCTCGACGCCGGTTCGGACTGGCTGGGGGTCGCGACCCACGAGGAGGCGATGACCCTCCGCGCCCACGGCTACACCGGGCGCCTGCTGTGCTGGCTCGGCGTACCGGGTCAGGACTTCACGCCGCTGGTCTTCGCGGACGTCGACGTCACGGCGTACTCCGTCGCGGAGCTCGACGCGATCCGCGCCGCAGCTCGCGCGGCCGGCGTTCCCGCGCGGGTCCAGCTCAAGATCGACACCGGTCTCTCGCGCGGTGGCGCGACGGCGGCCGACTGGCCCGGCCTCGTGGCTGCCGCGCGCGACGCCGAGGTCGCCGGCGAGCTCCGCGTGACCGGCATCTGGTCCCACCTCGTCGCCTCCGACGACCCGGGCCACCCGGCCAACGACCTGCAGGAGAAGGCGTTCCTGGACGCGCTGGCGGTCGCCGAGGCGGCCGGTCTGCGGCCCGAGGTGCGGCACCTGGCCAACAGTGCGGCCGCTGTCCTGCGCCCGTCGATGCGTTTCGACCTCGTGCGGTGCGGCATCGCGGCGTACGGCCTGGACCCGGCGCCGGGCGTCACCCCGCCCGAGCTCGGGCTGGTGCCGGCGATGACCGCGCGGGCCCACCTGGCGATGGTGAAGCGGATCGACGCCGGAGCCGGCGTCTCCTACGGCCACCTGTGGACCGCCGATGCGCCCACGACGGTCGGCCTGGTCCCCGCCGGGTACGCCGACGGCATCCCGCGCCACGGCTCGGACGTGCTGGAGGTCGCGGTGGCCGGCGTACGTCATCCGCTCCGCGGGCGGGTCTGCATGGACCAGGTCGTCATCGACCTCGGCCCCGATGCGACGGCCCGTGCCGGCGACGTGGCGGTCCTCTTCGGACCCGGCACCGACGGGGAGCCCACCGCCACCGAGTGGGCAGAGGCCTGCGGGACCATCAACTACGAGATCGTCACGCGCATCGGCGGCCGGTTCGCCCGGACCGTCGTCGACAGCGCGCCCGAGGTGAACGCATGAACTGGAAGACCCGGGCCTGGGCAGCGGCCGGAGCCGCCGGCGTTGCTGCAGCAGGCACGGCGGTCGGCGTCGCGCGCCACCGCCACGTCATCGCCGCCCGCGGCGTGGGAGACGTGGCGCGTCTCGGGTCTCTCCGCTCCGAGCCGATCACGGTGCTGGCCTCCGACGGCGTCGCGCTGCACGTCGAGATCGACGAGCTGCCCGAGACGAGCAGCAAGCGGCCGCGCCACCGCGGGCGCGCGCGGGGCACCGAGCCCCGCATCGAGGACCTGACGGTGGTCTTCGTCCACGGGTTCACGCTCAACCTCGACACCTGGCACTTCCAGCGGGCCGGCTACCGCGACCAGGTCCGGTCGGTCTACTTCGACCTGCGCTCGCACGGCCAGTCCGGCCGCTCCTCGCGCGAGAACTCCACCATCGAGCAGTGCGCCGACGACCTGCTGACGGTCCTCGATGCAGTTGCTCCGGACGGTCCGGTGGTCCTCGTGGGCCACTCGATGGGCGGCATGACGATCGTCGCCCTCGCCGAGGCCCACCCCGAGCTCTTCGGCACCCGCGTCGTCGGCGTGGGCCTCGTCGCCACGACCGCGGGCGGTCTCAGCCCGCTGCACATGATCGTGCCGGTGATCCCCGAAGGCTTCGGCGCCGATCTGGCGACGCGCGTGATGGCCGGGCTCGCCCGCGGCTCCCGGGTGATCGAGCACATGCGGCGCCTGTCGTCGTCGGTCGCGCTCGTGGTCACCGACATGTTCGCCTTCGGCGGCGAGGTGCCCGCGTCGTACGTCGAGTTCGTCGACTCGATGATCTCGGCAACGCCGTTCGAGGTGCTGTCGGAGTTCTTCCCGTCGTTCGAGGCGCTGGACAAGTTCGCGGCGCTGAGCGCGCTGGAGCGGGTGCCGACGGCCATCATCGGCGGCACGGACGACAAGCTGACCTCGATCGGCCACAGCCGCAAGATGCAGAAGGCGATCGCCGGCTCGGTGCTCACCGAGTGCCCCGGGGCCGGTCACATGGTCGTCTTCGAGAAGCACGAGCAGGTCAACACCGCTCTCGACCAGCTGATCGCCGGCGCACTCGACCACTCGACCTGGCCGAGCCTCCTCACCGAGGCCGCAGTCGCCGACGAACCGGGCGGCATCGCGTGAGCGTCGAGACCCGTCGGATCGGCCCGGAGGCCGCTCCCGACCTGTACGCCGTCGTCCGTGCCGCGTTCGAGGGACGGCAGCCGCTGGACCCGCCCGCCGATGCGCTCGCCGAGACGGTCGAGTCGCTGGCTGCTGCGCTCGCACAGGGCCCCGGTGGCCTCCTGGCGTACGTCGACGGCGAGGTCGTGGGTGGCCTGCTCCTCGACCCGGTGACGACGGAGCACGGCGACTTGATGGCGCTGCGCCGCTTCGGCGTCGTGCCGGGTGCGCGGCACCACGGCGTCGCCCACGTCCTGATCGGCGCGGCGGTTGAGGTGGCACGCGAGCTGGGGCTGGCCGGCCTGACCGTCCTGGCCCGCCAGGAGCTCGAGTCGAACATCGGCTTCTGGGCCAGCAACCACTTCGCCGAGGTCGGCCGCCAGGCGCCGTACGTCGAGATGGTGCGAGCCCTGCCCACCTCCGCCCCGGCCGCCGACGCCGACGCGATGCGCGCGCTCGCAGGATCGCTCGCGACGGTGCTGCGTGCCGGTGACCTGCTGGTGCTCTCGGGCGAGCTGGGGGCCGGCAAGACGACGTTCACGCAGGGGCTCGGTGAGGGCCTCGGCGTCCGTGGCGGCATCACGTCGCCGACGTTCGTGATCGCGCGCGTGCACCCCTCGCTCGTCGACGGGCCCGCGCTGGTGCACGTCGACGCCTACCGGCTCGGCGGGCTCGACGAGCTCGACGACCTGGACCTCGACACCTCGCTCGACGAAGCCGTCACCGTGGTCGAGTGGGGTGCCGGTGTGGCCGAAGCGCTCGCCGACGACCGGCTCCACGTGCGGATCACGCGGACGCTGGGTGCGGATGCCCTGGGTGCCGATGGTGGGGGGACCGATGAGGACGCGGACGATCCGCGGACCGTCGAGTTCGTCCCGGTGGGCACGCGGTGGTTGGGGGTCGCCCTGCCGGGAGGGCTGACCGGCGGGTTGCCCGCCGGGTCGCCCGGCGCGTCCGGCTGACCTGCGCGCTCGTTAGCCTGTGCCTGTGCTCCTCGCCTTCGACACCGCCACGGCTCTTGTCTCGGTCGCCGTCCACGACGGCTCCACCGTCCGTGCGGAGGCGGTGTCGGGCGCCCCGATGAAGCACGGCGAGCACCTGGCGCCGCTCATCGCCGCCGTCCTCGCGGACGCGGGAGTGACGATGGCCGAGGTCACCGGCATCGCCGTCGGCGTCGGTCCCGGCCCGTTCACGGGCCTGCGCGTCGGGCTGGTCACGGCCCGCACGCTCGGCCTCGCCCTCGGCGTACCGGTCCACGGGGTGTGCACCCTCGACGTCCTCGCGGCCGAGGCGATCGCCTCCGGCGCGGTCGTCGGCGAGTTCGTGGTCGCGACCGACGCGCGCCGCAAGGAGGTCTACCTCGCGGCGTACGACGAGACCGGTGCGCGCGTCTCCGGGCCGGAAGTCGTGCGTCCTGCCGCGGCAGCGACCCCGAGCCCTGCCGCGGGGGAGGGACCGGTGCTGTACCCGGACGCGTTTCCGCACGCGGTGGGGCCCACCCAGCCGAGCGCCGGATGGCTGGCTCGGCTGGTCCTCTCCGGCACGGTCGAGGTGCTCGACCCGGAGCCGCTCTACCTGCGTCGTCCCGACGCGGTGGCCGCTGCGCCGGCGTCGAAGCCGGGCGCGTGATCCGTCCCGCGACCGTCGACGACGCTGCGGCGATCGCCGACCTCGAGCAGGTGCTCTTCCCGGGCGAGGGCTGGTCGGCCGTGCAGGTCGCCGACGAGCTGACCGGCTACGGGCGCAGGGGCTGGGTGGCTGGCGATGCAGGCCCTCTCCCCGGGATCGCGGGGTACGTGATCATGCGGACCGTCGGCGACGTCAGCGACCTGCAACGGATCGGTGTCGCCGTGACCGAACAACGAGCGGGGCTCGCCTCGCGCCTGCTCGCGGCGGCGTTCGACGGCGTACGGGAGGAGGGCGCGGAGCGCGTGCTCCTCGAGGTGGCCGAGGACAACGCGGCGGCGCGGGCGTTCTACGCCCGTGAGGGATTCGTGGAGATCGACCGACGCCCGAAATACTACCGGCAGAGCGTGGACGCGCTCGTCCTCGAGCTCGGCCTCGCGACCGGCACAGCAGCCGGTGACTGACACAATGGCGGCCATGAACGAGCCCCTCGTCCTCGGCATCGAGACCTCCTGCGACGAGACCGGTGTCGGCATCGTGCGGGGACACACCCTCCTAGCCGACGCGGTGGCCAGCTCGGTGGAGGAGCACGCGCGGTTCGGCGGCGTCGTGCCCGAGGTTGCGTCGCGGGCGCACCTCGAGGCGATGGTGCCGACGATCCAGCGGGCCTGCGACACGGCCGGCATCGCCCTGCGCGACGTCGACGCGATCGCGGTGACCTCAGGCCCGGGCCTTGCGGGTGCGCTGCTCGTCGGCGTCGCCGCCGCGAAGTCACTCGCGCTTGCCCTCGACAAGCCCCTGTACGGCGTCAACCACCTCGCCTCGCACGTGGCCGTCGACCAGCTCGAGCACGGTGCACTGCCGGACCGGTGCCTGGCCATGCTGGTCTCCGGCGGGCACTCGTCGCTGCTGCTCGTCGACGACATCACGCTTGGCGTGACGCCGCTCGGCGCCACGATCGACGACGCCGCGGGCGAGGCGTTCGACAAGGTCGCACGCGTGCTCGGCCTGCCGTTCCCCGGTGGCCCGCACATCGACCGCGCGGCGCGCGACGGTCAGATCACCATCGACTTCCCGCGTGGCCTGTCGAACCGCAAGGACCTCGAGCGGCACCGCTTCGACTTCTCGTTCTCCGGCCTCAAGACCGCGGTCGCCCGCTGGATCGAGGCCCGCGAGGCGAGCGGCGAGCCGGTGCCCGTCGCCGACGTCGCGGCGTCGTTCCAGGAGGCGGTCTGCGACGTGCTGACCCGCAAGGCCATGGACGCCGCGATCAGCAACAACATCGACACGATCATGATCGGCGGCGGTGTCGCGGCGAACTCCCGGCTCCGCGCCCTCGCGCAGTCCCGCGCGGAGGAGCGCGGCATCACGATCCGGGTCCCGCGACCGGGCCTGTGCACGGACAACGGCGCGATGGTCGCCGCGCTCGGTTCCGAGCTCGTCGCCCGCGGCCGGACGCCCTCGGCGCTCGACCTGCCTGCCGATTCGTCCCTTCCGGTCACCACCGTCGTCGCCTGACACGCTGAGACGGGGCCCGTGCACCGCTGAGACGGGGCCCGTGCGCGCGCACGAGGCCCGTCTCGAGGGTGCACGGGCCTCGTCTCGGCGCAGGCGTCAGAGGGAGGCGGCGAGGGCGTCGACGGCGAGGTCGATCTCGTCCGGCGTGACGACCAGCGGGGGAGCCAGCCGCAGCGTGTGGCCGTGCGTGTCCTTGGCGAGTACGCCGCGGGCGAGCAGCCGCTCGCAGACCTCGCGCCCCGTGCCCACCTCGGGTGCGACGTCGACGCCCGCCCACAGGCCCAGGCTTCGTACCCCGGTGACACCCTGCCCGACCAGCTCGTCCAGCCGCTTGCGCAGGTGGGCCCCGAGTGAGGACGCCCGCGCCTGCCAGGTGCCGTCCGAGAGCATCGCGACGACCTCGGAGCCGACGGCGCAGGCCAGCGGGTTGCCGCCGAACGTCGACCCGTGCTGGCCCGGCTGGAACACGCTGAGCACGGAGGCATCCGCACAGACGGCCGAGACCGGGAGGATGCCGCCTCCCAGTGCCTTCCCCAGCAGCACCACGTCCGGTCGCACGCCCCAGTGCTCGCAGGCCAGCGTCCGGCCGGTGCGCGCCAGGCCGCTCTGCACCTCGTCGGCGATGAGCAGCACCCCCGCGGCTGAGCATGCAGCCCGGACTGCCGGCAGGTAGGACGGCGGTGGCACGATCACGCCCGCCTCGCCCTGCACCGGTTCCAGCAGCACTGCGACCACGCGCGGGTCCTCGAGCGCCGCAGTCAGCGCTGCCGCGTCGGCGTACGGGACGGTGCGGAAGCCGGGCGTCCACGGGCCGAAGCCGTCATGGGCGACCGGGTCGTCGGAGAAGCTGATGATCGTCGTGGTCCGGCCGTGGAAGTTGCCCGACGCGACGACGATCAGCGACTCCTCGCAGGGCACACCCTTGACCGTCGTGCCCCAGAGCCGGGCGAGCTTGAGGCCCGTCTCGACGGCCTCCGCGCCGGTGTTCATCGGGAGCACCATCTCGGTGGCGACCAGGTCGCCGAGAGCAGCGCAGAACGGCCCGAACCGGTCGTGCCCGAAGGCGCGGGAGACGAGCGTGAGCCGGTCGAGCTGGGCCTCGGCGGCGGCCAGGATCCGGGGATGGCCGTGGCCGAAGTTGAGCGCGGAGTACGCCGCGAGGCAGTCGAGGTAGCGACGTCCCTCGACATCGGTGACCCAGGCTCCTTCGGCGTGCGCCGCGACCACCCCGAGCGGGGCGTAGTTGTGCGCGGCGCGGGCCTCGGCGAGCGCGCGGTGCTCCGCCGAGGACGTCACGATCCCACCGCCTCGGGCCGCAGCTCGAGCGTGCAGCACTTCGCCCCGCCACCGCCCCGGAGCAGCTCGGAGAGGTCGACCGGCACGGGGACGAAGCCCCGGGCGGAGAGCGCGGAGATCAGGTCGTGGGCGGCGGCAGCGACGACCACGTGGCGGCCGTCGGAGACCGCGTTGAGCCCGAACGCGAGCGCGTCCGCCTCCGTTGCCTCGATCCCGTCGGGGAAGAGCCGCCGCAGCGCGCCCCGGCTCCCCGGGCTGAATGCCGGCGGCCACCACGCGACGGTCCGGTCGTCGAGCACGGCGAGCGCGGTGTCGAGGTGGTAAAAGCGCGGGTCCACGAGCGACAGCGACACCACCGGTACGCCGAAGAGCTCCTGCGCCTCCGCGTGTGCGGCGCGGTCGCTGCGGAAGCCCGTGCCGGCCAGCAGCAGGTCCCCGACCACGAGGAAGTCGCCCTCGCCCTCGTTGACCGCGACCGCGTCGGTCACCTCGATGCCCTGCGCGCGTAACCACGCGGCGTACGGCCCGGCCTCGGGGGCCCGCTCCGCGTGCCGGAAACGTACGCCGAGCGCGTGGCCGTCGATGACCAGGGCGCCGTTGGCGGCGAAGACCATGTCCGGCAGGCCGGGCAGCGGATCGAGCAGGTCGACCGTGTGACCGAGGTCGAGGTGTGTGCGGCGCAGGTGCTCCCACTGGGCGATGGCGAGGCCCGTGTCGACGGGGCGCGAGGCGTCCATCCACGGGTTGATCTCGTAGGTCACCGCGAAGTGCTCGGGACGACACATCAGGTAGCGGCGGGTGCGTGCGGTGCGGATCTCCTCACCGTGCGTGCTGCTCCGTGGTGTGTCCGGGATAGCCATCTCCACCATGCGACGACGCTACTCCTCCGGCCGCGCCAAGACCCGGGTCTCGGCGCACCGAAACCCGGGTCTCGACGCGGCAAAACCCGGGTCTCGCGGTCAGAGCGGCTCGACGAGGTACGCCGCCCCGGCCCCGGCCACACGGGTCATCACCAGGGTGCCCTCGTTGCCGCCGCTCAGGGCGAGCCGCTTGCGGAGCTGCTCGGGCACGACCTGCACGCCGCGCGGCTTGATCGCCAGACGGCCGATGCCGCGTTCGCGCAGGGCGGCCTTGAGCTGCTTCTCGCGGTACGGCAGCTCCTCGACGACGCGGTACGAGCGCGCGAAGGGGGACCGGAAGGCCAGGTCCGAGGTGACCCAGGCGATCTTCTCGTCGACCAGCCCGCCGTCGACACCGGCCGCGACCGCGGTGACCAGGCCGGAGCGGATCACGGCGTCGTCCGGCTCGTAGAGGTAGGCACCCATCGCCCGCACGGGCCGCTCGTCGACTCCGTCGTACGGGTCGTCCTCCTCGGTCAGGGTCGCCAGGCCCCCGCTGGCCGGGATCACGGTGGCGCGGCGGCGGGCGGTTGCCAGGTTCGGGGACCAGAGGGCGGCCTCCTTCAGGTCGCCGGCCTCGCTGACCCACTCGGCCTCGACGCCCTCGGGCACGAGATCGTGGGGGATGCCCGGCGCGACCTTGACGACGGAGCTCCGCTCGAACAAGCCGAGCACGAAGTCCCACGACGGCGTCCAGCCGTTGACGTCGAAGACCCTGCCGGAGCTCGTGCGCCGCGCGGGATCCGCGAAGCACGCACCGAACCCGTCGAGGTCCAGCTGCGTTGAGTCGGCCACCTCGACGGCGCCGGCGAGCCCCAGCGCGGCCAGGTTGGCGCGGGCGATCTCCACACGGAGCGGGTCCAGGTCCACCCCTGCGGCCGTCAGCCCCGCCCGGGCGAACGCCGCCAGGTCGCCGCCGATGCCGCAGCCCAGGTCGACGACGCTCGCGGGGGCGAACGCCGCCAGTCGTGCCGCCCGGTGCGCAGCGATCCGCGGGCGGGTCGCCTGCTCGAGTGCATCGCCGACGAAGTACATCCGCAGGGCGTCGTCGCCGAACTTGGCCACGGCCCGCACGCGGAGCTGGACCTGCGACAGCGCCGCCGTCGCGCGCGCGGCGTCCGGCTCGAGCTTGCGGACCGCGGAGGCCGCGGCGACCGGGTCGCCTGCCGTGTCGGCGTACGCGTGGGCGGCGCGGTCGAGCAGCTGCTGACCGGCGTCGGTGAGCAACCAGCGGAAGGCGTCGAGGTCCACGCGCGGAGCCTAGGACACCGGCGCCTCCCCGCGGCTGCCTGCGGTCACCCCTTGAGGTTGGCGAACGCCCAGGTGAGCTGGAGCGCGATCATCGTGGCGTTCGGCTGGTGGGTCTGGCCGCTGTAGACGGTGAGCGGGAAGTTGTTGCCCTTGGCCAACTGGGCGCCGAGGTTCGCCGCCGGCGGTACGTCGATCCAGTGGTCGGCGACGTAGGTCCGGCCACCGGTGACGGGCACCGTGGTGTCGGCCGAGCCGTGCATCTGCATGACGTGGACGCCGGACTTGCCGCAGGGCCCGACCCAGGTCCCGGCCCAGGACGTGCCGAAGTCGAAGACGTCCGGCCGGGCGCAGTCGGCCTTGAGCGCGAGCATGCCGCCGTTCGACCAGCCGAAGACGCCGACGCGTGCGGCGTTGATGGCCGTGCGGGTGGCGACGTCGCGGGAGACGTTCACGAGGTAGGTGACATCGTCGACGCCCGCGGAGCTCTCGAAGGTGCAGCACAGGTCGGCGTTCCAGGCGCGGAGCCCGTCCTTGCTGACGCCATACACGAAGATCGTGTCGTTCTGGGTCTTGCGGGTGGCGCCGAACATGTCCAGGAACTGCTGCGCCGTCGTGGCGTCCTCCACCCCGTTGTAGCCGTGGGCAAAGAGCAGCACCTGCCGCTTCTTGCCGAGGTACGCCGCGCACTCGGTGCTGTCGACCGGGGCGCAGACCGGCACGCGGGCGAAGTACGTGCGCCCGTCCGCGAGGGCGAACGACTGCGTCTGCCAGCCCGGCGGGACCGGCGTCGGTGTGGGCGTCGGGGTCGGTGTCTCGGTCGGGCTGGCGGAGTCGGTTGGCGTCGGGCTCACCGTGTCGGTGGGCGTCGGCGTGGCCGTCGCGGTGTCGGTGGGCGTCGGAGTGACCGTGTCGGTCGGCGTGACCGGATCGGTCGCGGTCGCGGTCGCGGTTGCGGTCGCGGTTGCGGTGGACGACGGGTCCGTGCCGATCGTGTCGGCGTTGGCTGTCGACAGCGACGCCACCGTGGCCGCCAGCAACAGGATGGCCGCCGAGACGAGGGCGGCGATGACGGAGCCGATGGCTCCGCTGCGGATGCGCATGCTCATGACAGGTCCCCTCCCAAGGACGCACGATCTCCCTCCCCGGAGACCGTCGCCGACCCCTCCCCAGACGTCGACGTGTCGAGGCTAGCCCTCTGGAGAGGCGTTGTCTCTAGGCCGGTCGGGCAGTTTCCGCACGGCAACGGCACAGCGGCCGTGCGACGCATGGCACGCTGACGCCCATGCACGTCTACGTGATGCCGCTGAAGCGGTTCCTGGCCTGCCATGTCTGCGAGGGCAACCTCTTCCTGCAGCGCGAGATCAAGATGAACACGACCGGCATGTCGTTCCTCGACCTCGACTGGGCCAACAAGTCAGCCGACGGCGCGATCTGCCGACGGTGCGGCTACGTCCACACCTTCATGGGCAACGGCCTGCAGTGGCTCTCGCCGGAGCAGGTGAAGCCGGAGGACCTGCCTGCCGACCCGCTCGCCGGTCAGCAGTAGCGGCCGGCAGCAGGAGTCAGCGGCGGCGCAGGACGCGACCCGGCGTACGGAGAACGGCGTTGCCGCCCTTCATGCCGAGCTTCGCGCCACCGACCGCACCGCGTACGCCGAGGCGGGCCGCAGCGCCCGGCGCCTTGACCGCGCTGCCGACCGGGTCGGAGATCGCGCCGGCCACGACCGCGGCGTCGTCGAGGTGGGTCAGGACGAACGGCAGGTGCTTCACCGCACGCAGGTCGCCGTGCTTGATGACGGGCGGGACTGCGGCGACGGTCACCTTCGCCGCGAGGCGCACGGTCGTCGGTGACGGGAGCGCCGCGGAGATCGGGCCCGGCAGGGCGGCCTTCGGCAGCGTCGGAACCTTCGGCATGCGGAGCGCGTTCATGGCTCGGACGATATCGTCGGGAGTGGTCGGAGAGTCCGCTTCGAGGGCGACCTCACACGACCGCCTCGGGACACGTGACAGCACGGAGGAGCGCACATGGGCAAGGCCGCCACGACCGCGAAGGTGCTCGGCACCGGCGCGAAGGTCGCCGTGAAGTACGGCCCCCAGGTCAAGATCGCCTGGGACAACGGCGGCAAGCAGGCCGGCGCCGCCGCAGCCCGGCGTGCCCGCTCGGTGACGGCCCGCCGCAAGGCGCTCAAGCGGGCGGCGACGGTCCGCGACGGCTCGATCCTCAAGGTCGCCCCCAACGGCGCCACGACCTACGTCGTCTTCACCGGCGACCAGCCGATCGCGACGTACCCCGCGTCGAACCTGCCGTACGAGGTGCTGCTCGCGCACGCCGATCTGGGCAAGCGCATCGCCGCGACCCGGGCCTGATCCGGACCATGGCCGAGCTGCGTCCCGATGCGGGGAACCCCGTCGGAGCGCGCACGGTCTTCGTCGAGGGGGACAACCTCGACGTTCTCCCGCTCCTGCCGAAGCTCCCCGAGCTCGAGGGGCGCCCGGTCGACCTCGTCTACATCGATCCGCCGTACAACACCGGCAACGGCTTCGCGTACGCCGACAAGCAGGGCTACGGCCGTGGTCGGCACGACGCCTGGACGGCGATGCTGCGGCCGCGCCTGGAGGCTGCGCGCGACCTGATGGCACTGACCGGCGCGATCTTCGTCAGCATCGACGACAACGAGGTCGCCCACCTCCGGCTCCTCCTCGACGAGGTCTTCGGCGAGCGCAACTTCATCGCGCAGGTGGTCGTCAACCTCAACCCGAAGGGCCGCCAGCTCGGGCCGTTCTTCGCGACCAATCACGAGTACCTGCTGGTCTACGCGCGTTCGCTCGCCGACTGCGCCCTCGACCCGACGAGCACCCACGAGGTGACCGAGGCCGACTTCCCGCAGGTGCACGACGACGGCCGCCGCTTCCGCCACCTCCCGCTGCGCAACACCAACAAGAAGTCCAACCCGGAGACCTGCCGGACCCTCGCCTACCCGCTGTACGGCGACCCCGTGACCGGTCGGGTGTCGACCGCAGCGTTCGACGGTGGGCAGGAGATCTGGCCGGTCTTCGGCGATGGTGCCCCCGCGGTCTGGCGCTGGTCGACCGCGCTGGCCTCCGAGCGCCCCGAGGACCTCGTCTGTCGCACGATCCGCGGCCGGCTGGGGGAGCGGGTCGACGTCTTCCAGCGCGACTGGCTCCACCCCGACCGCCGCAAGAAGCTCCGCACCATCTGGACCCACGAGGAGGTCGGCTCGACCGACACCGCGGTCGCCGAGGTGAAGGCGCTCGTCGGCAAGGTCTTCGAGTCGCCCAAGCCGACGGGCCTGCTCCGGCGCGTGCTCGAGACCTATCCCGATGACGCGGTCGTGCTCGACTTCTTCGCCGGCTCCGGTACGACGGGGCACGCGGCGCTGCTGGCCGACGCGGCCGACGGCGGCACGCGGCTGTCGATCAGCGTCAATGCTCCGGAGGAGACGCGGGCCGTCTCGCCGGCGCGGGCCGCGGGCTTCGAGCGGGTCAGCGAGATCACCGAGGCGCGGCTGCGCGCTGCGGCGGCGGCCCACGGCGTTGCCCTGTCGGCGTACCGCCTGCGCTGAGGGCACACCAGCACAGGCGTGCCGCCAACGGGCCTGGTTTTGGGGAGCGTGCTTTCCGTGAAGTCAGCACAGGTGTGCCGCCAACGGGCCTGACTTTTTGGAAGACCGTCTCCTGTGAGCTCAGCACAGGTGTGCCGAGTTCGCGTCAGACGGCACTCTCAAAGATGGCGGCCTTGGTCGCACACCCGTGCTGCGTTGACCGGCTTCGCCTGCCTTGAAAGCTCACCGCAGGCCGGCGGCGACCTCCAGGTCCACAAGCGCGTCCTCGAGGTGCACCAGGAGGCGCTGCAGGTGCGGCACGGTGCGCCGGCAGCCGGTCAGGCCGAGGCCGACCTGCCCGTTGTAGGACACCGCGGTCACGTTGAGCGCCTGACCGTGCATGGGCACGGAGGCGGGGTACATGCCGACGAGCTTGGCGCCGTTGTAGTACATCGGCACCTTCGGGCCGGGCACGTTGGAGATGGTGATGTTGAACGGCGGGTTGACCACGTTGTTGAGCCGCAGCAGGGGCGTCAGCATCGACGGGGCCATGCCGAGCCCGGCCATCGCCATGATCTGGCTCTTGGTCATCGTCGCCATCATCTCCTTGCCGGCCGCCATCGAGGCGTGGATCGACTGGAGGCGATCGGCCGGATCGGCGAGCTCGGTGCCGAGACGGACCATGAGGGTGCCGACCGCGTTGCCGCCCGAGGTCGAGGCGACGCCGGCCTGCTTGGCGTTGAGGCCGACCGGGACCATCGAGACCAGCGAGCTGTCGGGGAGCGCGTTGAGGTCACTCAGGTAGGTCCGCAGCGCGCCGCCGTTCATCGCCAGCAGCACGTCGTTCATCGTGGTGCCGGTGGCGGCACCGACGCGCTTGAGGCGCTCGAAGGACCAGTCGTCCGCCGCGAAGCGGCGGGCTCCCGTGATGCGCTGGTTGAGGATCGTCTTGGGCGCGGCGAAGGAGACGGGACCGGCCTTCGGGAGCGCCAGCGAGTTGCCCAGCGACTTCAGGGTCGCGCCGGGCAGCCCGGCCGCATCGGCAATCGCCGCCATCGTCGACCGGATGGCACTCGGTGGGATCTCGGCGAGCGCCTTCGCCTGCTCGACCCGGTTGCGGTCGCGCGGCACACGCGGGGCCTTCTCCTGCCAGGCGAACGGCGGCACCATGCCGCGTTCGTCCGGGTCGGGGGAGAAGCTGCTGGACAGCAGCCGCATCGCCGAGACGCCGTCGACGAGCGCGTGGTGGATCTTGGTGTACATCGCGATCCGGCCGTCCGCGAGACCCTCGATGAGGTGGGTCTCCCACAGTGGCCGGTCGCTGGCCATGCGCTGGCCGTGGAGGCGCGAGGTCAGGTCGAGCAGCTCGCGGATCCGGCCCGGCGACGGCAGCGCGCTGTGTCGTACGTGGTGCTCGATGTCGAAGTTCTCGTCCTCGGTCCAGACCCACTGGCCGCCGGTCGCGATCGACCGGTGTGGACGCTTGGCGAAGAGCGGCTTGAGGCGGTCGGTGAGGAGCTGGTCCTCGTACACCTCGCGGGCGTAGTCGTCGCCGGCGCCGTCGGGCTTCTCGAAGAGCAACAGGCCGCCGACGTGGATCGGCATGTTCCGGCTCTCGGCCAGGAAGAACGCCAGGGACTGCGGGTCGAGCGGGGTCGCCATCGAGCTGCCTCTTCTCCTCCGGGCGTACGCCGTGCGGTGCGGCGCTGCCGGATGCGGGCAGCCTAGCCATCCGCGCGGCACCGCACCGGGTCTGGGAGGATCCGGACATGGAGCTGCCGCCACTCGATCTGGTCCGCACGCGCGGTCGGACCTCCGCCGCGGCGCGGGTCCGCCGGCTGCAGTCGAAGGCGTGGCACGTCGGCCAGTGCGCCGTGGCTGCCGCGCTGGCCTGGTTCGTCGCCGCCGACCTGCTCGGCCACCACGTGCCGTTCTTCGCGCCCGTCGCCGCGGTCGTGGCGCTCGGGACCTCCTACGGGCAGCGGCTCCGGCGGGTCGCCGAGGTCGCGGTGGGCGTCGCACTCGGCGTCTTCATCGGCGACATGTTCGTGCTGGCGGTCGGCAGTGGTGGCTGGCAGATCGGGGTCGTGGTCGCCGTTGCCATGACGACAGCGCTGCTGCTCGACGGCGGCCAGCTGATCGTCGCCCAGTCGGCGGTGCAGTCGATCATCGTCGTGGCGCTCGCCTCGCAGACCGGCACGGGCCAGCCCATCGACCGCTGGATCGACGCACTGGTCGGGGGTGCCTTTGCCCTGCTTGCAGCCGCGGTCGTGCCCGCGGCCCCGCTCCGTCGGCCCGGCGAGCAGGCCGCTGTCGTGGTCCGCAAGGTCGCCGCACTGCTGCGGGCTGCGGCGGACGTGATGGTGCACGGCGAGGTCGAGCCCGCGCTCGCCCTGCTCGCCGACGCGCGCGGCACCGACCGTCTCGTGCGCGAGCTCCGCGCCTTTGCCGACGAGGCCGTGGCTGTCACCGTCTCGCCTCTGCAGCACCGCCACCGCGACCGGATGAAGCAGATGGTCAGCCTCGCGGAGCCAGTCGACAAGGCGCTTCGCACCACCCGGGTGCTGGTCCGGCGTACGGCGGTTGCGGCGTACCACCGCGCACCCGTCCCGTCCGCGTACGCCGAGGTCTGCCGCGAGCTCGCGGACGCCGCCGACCTGGTCGCCTCGGCGCTGGGCGACGGCAGTGACATGACGCCGGCTCGGGAGGCGCTGCTCGCCGTCGGCCATCGGACCTCGGCGCTGGGGCGGTCCCACGCACTGTCCGTGGAGGTCGTGCTGGCGATGCTGCGCGGTCTCACGGCGGACCTGCTCGAGCTGACCGGCATGAGTCCGCTCGAGGCGACCGACGCGCTGCCGCTTCCCAGCCGGACCTGGCTGGACGGCGAGGACCGGGCTGACAACGCCTGACCGGGTGCCGGAGGAAGGGACCCCGGTTCTGGAATCCGTCCGGGTTGTCCATTGCCAGAGGGGACGTCGCCGGTGCACCGTTGAGGAACGCCGGGGCGGGAGGCCGCGCCAGGGGACCGGCGCACACCCAGGAGTCATCTCGATGAGGAAGTTGCTTCCGTCCGTGGTCATCGCGCTGGTCGCGGGATCGGTTTCGCTCGCGCCGCCGGCTGCCGATGCCGCCGGCGCCAGGCATGCGGTCGCCGTCTGCGGCACGCCGGCGCGCGGCGCTGCGCAGTGCCACGCGAAGGTCATGGTCGACAGCTCCGGTGCGGTGCCCGCGTCGACGACGCCCGCTGCCTCGGCGCTCACGCCGGCACAGCTGCGCGACGCCTACAAGCTCACCGGGCTGAGCTCGGGGGCGAAGACCGTCGCGATCGTCGACGCCTACGGGTACACGAACCTCGAGCGCGACCTCGCGACGTACCGCTCCTACTTCGGGCTGCCGGCGTGCACCTCGGCGAGCGGCTGCCTCAAGGTGGTCGACCAGAACGGCGGCACCAGCCTGCCGCGCATGGACGTCGGCTGGGCCGGCGAGCAGGCGCTCGACGTCGACGCGGTCTCCGCGATCTGCCCCGACTGCAAGATCGTCGTGGTCCAGGCGAAGTCGGCGTCGTTCGCGAACCTCGGCGCGGCCGTCAACCAGGCCGCCAAGATGGCCGGTGTCGTGGCGATCTCGAACTCGTACGGCGGCGGCGACGCCTCCGACGGCACCTACGGGAGCTACTACAACCACCCCGGAATCGCGATCACGGCGTCGACCGGAGACAACGGCTACAAGGGTGGCTCCTACCCGGCCTCGTCCAGCTACACGACCGCAGTCGGAGGCACCTCGCTCGACAAGGACACCAGCGCGCGCGGCTGGAAGGAGTCGGCCTGGAGCGGCGCCGGCTCGGGCTGCTCGACGTACAACGTGAAGCCGGCCTTCCAGGACGCCGGGGTGACCGGGTGCGCGAAGCGGGCGATGTCCGACGTCTCCGCGGCGGCTGACCCGGGTCACGGCGGCATGGCGGTCTACTACCCGACCAGCCGGTCGGCCTCGACCTGGGCGCAGGTCGGTGGCACGAGCGAGTCGGCGCCGATCATCGCTGCTGTCTACGCGCTGGGCTCGAACTCGCTGGCCGGCTACCCCAACGCTGTGCCGTACGCGCACACGGCGAACCTGTTCGACGTCACCAGCGGCAGCAACGGCAACTGCCCGACGCCGCAGTGGTGCACGGCGGGTGCGGGCTGGGACGGCCCGACCGGCCTCGGTACGCCGAACGGCGCCGGCGCCTTCTGACACCTACGCGCCGAGACGGGCCCCGTGCCAACGCGAGACGGGGCTCGTGCCAACGCGAGACGGGGC
>NZ_SJZJ01000038.1 GCF_004337475.1 Nocardioides jejuensis
CACGCGCCCCGTCTCGGTGGCGCACACCTTGCACGTATTGCAATAAGTCGAGTAACTTGCTCGACAATCATGAACGTTCTCCTGACCCAACGCGTGCACGTCGACCTGATGCGCGTGCACAGCTCCCTCTGTCGCTGACGCCGCCCCGCGCCCGTTCCAGCACACAGACACCCAGGAGAACCACCATGTCCCTCGACATCCAGAAGATCAGCTCCCACATCGGCGCCCGCATCACGGGCGTCCAGGCGAAGCCCGACCTCGACGCCGCCACCGTCGCCGAGCTCCGTGCCGCCCTGCTCGAGCACAAGGCGATCGTGCTCGACGCCCCTGACCTCGACGCCGACGGGCAGGCCCGGTTCGCCGGCTTCTTCGGCGACCTGACCACCGCGCATCCGACCGTCCCGGGCCTCGACGGCGCGCCGAACATCCTCGACGTCGACAGCGAGCGCGGCACCGCCAACGTCTGGCACACCGACGTGACCTTCGTGGTCAACCCGCCCGCGATCAGCACGCTGCGCAGCATCACCATCCCGCCGTACGGCGGCGAGACGCTCGTCGCGAACACCGCCGCGGCGTACGCCAGCCTCCCGCAGCCGCTTCGCACGTGGGCCGACACGCTGTGGGCGGTCCACACCAACGTCTACGACTACGCGCGCGCCGAGGAGGACACCCCGCGGCAGAAGGAGTACCGCGACGTCTTCCAGTCCACGGTCTTCGAGAGCCGGCACCCGGTCGTCCGGGTCCACCCGGAGACGGGGGAGAAGGGTCTCTTCATCGGCGGCTTCACGCGTCGCATCGAGGGCCTGTCGGAGACCGAGTCGCGCGACGTGATCCGGCTCCTGCAGGCGCACGTCACCAAGCCGGAGCACATCCTGCGCTGGTCGTGGCAGCCCGGACAGGTGCTGGTCTTCGACAACCGGATCACCCAGCACTACGCCATCGACAACTACGACCAGCAGCCGCGCAAGCTGGCCCGGATCACCGTCGCGGGCGACGTCCCTGTCGCCGTCAACGGCGAGCGCAGCCAGTCGATCACCGGCGACGCGAGCCACTACACGCCGTCCGGGGACGCCGCCGCGACCCGGGCCGCCTGACCCCAGCGGTACGCCGGTGCCGGCGCGACGCACCGGCGTACCGCTCAGGCCTGTCGGCCCGCCGTGGCCGCACCTGATTGGATGGGCGGCATGAGCCTCGATCTCGCCGCCGACGTCGTCGAGCTGACCCGTCAGCTCGTCGACTTCCCGTCCGAGAGCCTCCAGGAGGAGGCCCTCGCCGATGCCGTCGAGGCGGCCCTGCGGGGGCGTGACCACCTGGAGATCACGCGCGTCGGCAACACGGTCGTCGCCCGCACGACGTTGGGCCGCACCGAGCGTGTCGTCATCGCCGGTCACCTCGACACGGTCCCGGAGAACGGCAACCTTCCGAGCCGGCTCGAGGACGGCGTCCTGCACGGTCTCGGCAGCGTCGACATGAAGGGCGGCGTCGCCGTCGGTCTCAAGCTCGCCGCCACCCTGACCGCGACCAACCGCGACGTCACCTACGTCTTCTACGACGCCGAGGAGATCGCCGCGATCCACAACGGCCTGGGCAAGCTGAGCGAGAGCCACCCGCACCTGCTCGACGCGGACTTCGCGATCCTCATGGAGCCCTCCAATGCACTCGTCGAGGCGGGCTGCCAGGGCACGATGCGCATCGAGGTTGCGACGACCGGTGAGCGTGCACACACCGCGCGTGCGTGGATGGGATCCAATGCCATCCACAAGACCGCCGAGATCCTCGACCGACTCAACGCCTACGAGCCGCGCAAGCCGGTCATCGACGGCCTCGAGTACCACGAGGGTCTCAACGCGGTCTTCATCAGCGGCGGCGTCGCCGGCAACGTCCTGCCCGACGCGTGCACGGTCACGGTCAACTACCGCTTCGCCCCCGACCGCAGCGTCGAGGAGGCCGAGGCCTACCTCCGCACCTTCTTCGACGGGTACGCCGTCACGGTCACCGACGCCAGTCCCGGCGCGCTGCCCGGCCTGTCCCGTCCGGCCGCGAAGGCCTTCCTCGAGGCGGTCGGTGGCGAGCCGGCCCCGAAGTTCGGCTGGACCGACGTGTCCCGCTTCAGCGCCCTCGGCGTACCGGCGGTGAACTTCGGTCCCGGCGACCCGCTGCTCGCCCACAAGGCCGAGGAGCACGTGCACATCGAGGAGATCGTCCGCTGCGAGCAGCAGCTGGTCGCCTGGCTGAGCGACGCGAGCGAGGAGGCACGATGACCGAGATCAAGCCCATGCCCGAGAAGTCGAAGGGCCCGGTCCGCCTGCGCCGCAGCCAGGTCGACCACTCGACGACGGACCAGCGCCTCCTCGACGCACGCGGCCCCAGCGACTGGGTCCACACGGATCCGTGGCGGGTGCTGCGCATCCAGGCGGAGTTCGTCGAGGGCTTCGGGTCGCTGGCCGAGCTCGGCCCGGCGATCGCCGTCTTCGGGTCGGCGCGCACCAAGCCCGAGCACCCGCACTACGCCCAGGCCGAGGAGGCCGGACGCAAGCTGGCAGAGGCCGACTTCGCCGTCATCACCGGTGGCGGCCCCGGCACGATGGAGGCCGCCAACAAGGGCGCCAGCCAGGCCGGTGGGGTCAGCATCGGCCTCGGCATCGAGCTGCCCTTCGAGACCGGTCTCAACGCCTGGGTCGACAAGGGCATCAACTTCCGTTACTTCTTCGCCCGCAAGACGATGTTCGTGAAGTACAGCCAGGGCTTCATCGCCCTCCCGGGCGGCATCGGCACGCTCGATGAGCTCTTCGAGCTGCTGACCCTCGTGCAGACGGGCAAGAAGACGCAGTTCCCCGTGGTGCTGATCGGCGTCGCGTTCTGGAGCGGCCTCCTCGACTGGCTGCGCGAGACGGTCCTGGCCGACGGCAAGATCTCGCCCAAGGACCTCGACCTGATCATGCTCACCGACGACGTCGACGAGGCCGTGGCCGTCATGGTCGAGGCGCGCCGGCTCCGCGAGGCCGAAGGGGATGAGGAGTCGTGATGTGGTTCTTCGCGATCCTGGTCGTCCTGGCGCTCGGCGGTGTCGCGCTGGTGGCGTCCGGACGCGGCGAGCCCCTGGCCCCGGCGTACGACGACCGGCCTGATGTCGTGCTCCCCGCCGGCCGGCGACTGGTCGGGGAGGACCTGCGCCGCGTGCGGTTCGGCGTCGTCCTGCGTGGCTACCGGATGTCCGAGGTCGACGCGCTGCTGGTCCGGCTGGCTGACCAGCTCGAGGCGCGTCACGACACGGTGTCCGGGGAATAGGGCAGACTCCCGCTGTGTCCACCGCACTTCTCGTCTACCTGCTGACGCCGCTGCCGGGCGTCGTGGTGATCCTGACCCGGCTCCGGCTGGGTGGTCCGAAGGCCCTGTCAGGTCGGCTCGAGATCTCGCGCCGCGTGCTCAACACGCACACGATCGTCGGGCTGATCGCCGGCCTCACCTGGATCGCGTTCCTGCTTACCGGCATCGGCTCCGAGCACAAGGGCAACCCGATCGTCGGTGTCGTCGCGCTAGCCATGCTGTGGGTGACCGCTGTCGCCGGCCTGATGATCCTTGCCCGTTGGCTGCGACCGCGCGGCAAGCGGGCCGCTCAGGTGATCAACGAAGACTCCTGGGGCCGCGGCCCGGGCCTCTCGCTGCTGGCACATCTGGGTCTCTTCGTGATGGTCCTGATCTTCACGTGGGCCTACCTCGTCACCGCCGTCTGAACACCATCAGGCGCACCAGCGTGCAGAACCCCCTTCTGCGCATGGGATAATGGTCACTCCGGCGCCGCCCTGCGGCGCCATGTCACAGGTTGCAGATCAAGGAAGAGGTGTCGCGGATGGCGGCAATGAAGCCCCGCACCGGCGACGGTCCGATGGAAGTCACCAAGGAAGGTCGCGGCATCGTCATGCGCGTCCCGCTCGAGGGTGGCGGCCGTCTTGTCGTCGAGCTCAACGCCGAAGAGGCTGGCAACCTTCGTGACGCCCTCGCTGGCGTCGTCGGGCCTGCGTGACCCCCAACCCCACCGACCTGGTCGGCCTGCCGGCCCAGGTCTCACCGCCCGTCTTCGTTCTCGAGGAGTACGACGCCGGGCGTCTGCCCGCGGGCGCCTTCGTGGCGTGCGCAGTGCTTCCGGCCGAGGACGGGACTGACGGTCCGGTCCTTGGCGCGGGTGCATCGGAGCTCTCCGACGCGCTCGGCGTCGATCTCCTCGAGGTCCTGGCGTTCCACGGTGGCTCCGGTGCGGCGGGCGAGCTGATCCAGCACGCCCTGCCCGGCGGAGGAGCGGTCCTCCTCGCCGGTCTGGGCGCCTCGCGTCCCCGCGACTTCCGCGACGCCGGTGCGGCACTCGCCCGCGCTGCCAAGGGCCGCGACCGTCTGCACGTCGGTCTCGCTGCTCTGGCGGACGACGTCGCGCTGCGCGCCCTCGTCGAGGGCCTTGCCCTCGGCTCGTTCGAGTTCCACTGGCGCTCGGCCGGTGCTACTGCGCGGCCGGTGGCGACGGTCGTCCTCGATGCGGCCCCCGCGCGGCAGCCGGTCGTCGAGACCGCTGCCGCGATCGCCCTGGCCGGCTGGCGTTCGCGCGCGCTCGCGACCACCCCGTCCAACCTCAAGAACCCCGCGTGGCTGGCCGAGCAGGCCGCCGTCTGGGCCAGAGAGTCGGGCCTCGACCTCCGGGTGTGGGACGACTCGGAGCTCCGTGAGGGCGGCTTCGGCGGCATCATCGCCGTCGGCCAGGCCTCGGCCACCCCGCCGCGTCTGCTCCAGCTCAGCTACAGCCCGCCCAAGGCCCGTCGCAAGACTCCGCACCTTGTGCTGGTCGGCAAGGGCATCACCTTCGACTCGGGCGGCCTGTCCATCAAGCCCGCCGACTCGATGGTCACGATGAAGCGCGACATGACCGGCGGCGCCGTCGTCCTCGCGACGATGGCCGCACTCGCTGCGGTCGGGTGCCCGATCCGCGTCACCGGCCTGGTCGCCGCTGCGGAGAACGCCGTCTCCGGCTCGTCGTACCGCCCTGGTGACGTGATCCGCCACTACGGCGGCCGCACCACCGAGGTGACCAACACCGACGCCGAGGGCCGGCTCGTCCTTGCCGATGCCCTTGCGTACGCCGCCGCCGAGCTCAAGCCCGACGTGGTCGTCGACATCGCCACGCTCACGGGAGCGGCCAAGGTCGCGCTCGGGCTGAAGACCGGTGCCCTGTTCGCCACCGACGACGTGCTGGCTGCTCGCATCACCGCGGCCGGCGACGCCGCCGGCGAGGCGCTGTGGCGTCTGCCGCTCGCGGCCACCTACGAGGAGCGGCTCTCCTCGAAGATCGCCGACGCCGACAACGCGGCCGGCGGCCCGGGCGCGATCACCGCCGCGCTCTTCCTGCAGCACTTCGTGGGCGACCTTCCGTGGGCCCACCTCGACGTCGCTCCGGTCGGTGACACTGTCGCTGACGACGGCATCTGGACGGCGGGCCCGAGCGGTTTCGGCGCCCGGCTCCTGCTCCACTGGCTCGAGCAGGACGCACCCCTGGAAGGAATCTCATGAGCAACCTCAACGGCCTCACCGTCCGCTGGTCGCTGGTCGACGCCCCGGCAGACACCGCTGACCGGCTCCGCGACTACGTCGAGGAGCCGTCCCACGCGAAGTTCACCGGCAAGCCGGGCATGCGCTTCAAGACCTGGCGGATGGTGCCGGGCCAGTGGTTCGAGGGGTGCTACGTCTTCGAGTCCGACGAGGCTCGTGCCGCCTTCCAGGCGGAGTTCACGCCCAACGCTCCGACGGCTCCCGTCTCGGAACTCACCGGCGCAGGCCCGCTCTTCATCGAGCCGTGCGAGGTCGTGGCGATCGCCGAGGGCGGCGCCGGCTTCGCGACGTACGCCCGCTTCTGACGCCAACGACGAAGGGCCGCTCCCCACCGGGGAGCGGCCCTTCGTCGTTGCTACGGATCAATCAGTCAGCTTCGGGAGCCCAGACCTTCTTGGCGCACAGCAGGCCGTCACCGACGGGCAGCAGCACCGGGACGAGCGCCTCGTTCTCGGCGACCGCCTTGCCCAGCTCGCGGATGGCGACCGTCTGGTCGTCGCGCTGTGCCGGGTCGGCGACGCGGTCGTGCCAGAGCGCGTTGTCGAAGCAGACGACTCCACCGGGACGCAGCAGGCGCAGCGCCTCCTTGAGGTACGCCGAGTACTCACGCTTGTCGCCGTCGCAGAAGACGATGTCGTAGTGACCGTCAGTCAGGCGGGGGAGCACGTCGAGGGCCGAGCCGGGGATCGTGCGCGCACGATTGGACGCGATGCCGGCCTCGGAGAAGGCCTTCTTGGCAAGGCGCTGGTGCTCGGCCTCGACGTCGACGGTCGTGAGGACGCCGTCCGGGCGCATGCCCCGAAGGATCCAGAGTCCCGAGACGCCGGTGCCCGTGCCGATCTCGACGGCAGCGCGCGCGTCGAGCACGGCCGCGAGGAAGCGCAGCGCTGCTCCGACGCCCGAGCCGATCGGCACGACGCCGACCTCCTGGGCGCGCTCGCGCGCGGCGCGCAGGACATCGTCCTCGCCCACGAACTCTTCGGCGTAGGTCCAGCTCGTCGTGCTGATGGGTGCGGTGATGACGGCCTCCTCAAGCGGTGTGCGGATGACCCTACCGTCTGGTTTCGTGGGAACACACGGGGTCGCAGGCTCGTTCGGCTTCACAGTCAGCGCCCTGCAACACCTCAGGGTTCTTTCAGATCGGATGCCTAGCGTGAGTGTCATGACCGAAGTGAGCCCCGTACCGGCCGATGCCGTCCCCACCTGGGACGAGATCGTCGACCGGCACAGTGACCGCGTGTACCGGCTGGCCTACCGGCTGACCGGCAACGCAGCCGACGCCGAGGATCTGACCCAGGACGTCTTCGTCCGCGTGTTCCGGTCCCTCGACACCTACACGCCCGGCACCTTCGAGGGCTGGCTGCACCGCATCACCACCAACCTCTTCCTCGACGGTGCGCGGCGTCGGCAGCGGATCCGTTTCGACGCCCTCTCCGACGAGCGCGCGGAGCGGCTCCGCTCGAGCCTCGCGGCCCCGCACGAGGCCTACGCGGACCGCACGTTCGACGCCGACGTCGAGCAGGCCCTCGCCGCGCTCCCGCCCGACTTCCGTGCTGCGGTGGTGCTGTGCGACATCGAGGGCCTCACCTACGAGGAGATCGCCGACATCGTCGGCGCCAAGCTCGGCACGGTCCGGTCCCGGATCAGCCGCGGTCGCGCGATGCTGCGCGCCAGCCTCGCCCACCGGGCGCCCTCCGCTGGTCGCACCCGCTACGCCGGGCCGATGACCGTCGCGACGGGGATCGGCCGATGATCGGCCACGTCGGCGCCCGCGTCGGTGCCCTCGTCGACGGTCAGCTGCCGCGCGAGGAGGCCGAGCGCCTCTGGCACCACGTCCACGGCTGCCGTCGGTGCAGCGCTCGCGTCGAGCGCGAGGGCTGGGTCAAGATGCAGCTCGCCGGCCTCGCCTCCTCGTGGCCGGAGAGCGCGCCGCTCGGCCTCCGGGCCGGCCTCGCCGACACCCCGGCGTACGGCGTTCCGCTGCCGGCGCTGAGCCACTCGTCGGACCATCGCGGCCTGCTCACCGTCGCCGCACTCGGAGCAGGCTCGCTGGGCGCCGCGATGATCGGCGTGATCGCCCTCCAGGTGGCCGATCACCCCGCTGACCGCCGTCCGCCGGTGGCCACCTCTCTCCAGACCCGCATCGCCGACCCCTCCACGGGCCGGACGCGCACCGAGCCGTGAAGGATCCCCAGATGAACGACCAGCCCGACGCGCAGCCCACGACCCCGATTCCGCCGGCCCCGCCCGCGCCCCCCGTGCCGCCGGCCCCGCCGGTTCCGCCCGCAGCTGCGCAGTACGAGCACACCGCCGTCCTCCCGACCTACGGCTCCAGCGTCATCGGCACGGTCCCTGAGCCCGAACGGCGTTCGCGCGTCGCGGGCTGGGTCTGGCCCTCCGTCGCGGTTCTGGCGCTCCTGGCCGGCCTCGTCGGTGGAGCCCTGGGCGGCGCGGCGTACCAGAACCTCAACCCCTCGTCGTCGTCCGGCGACGGGCTCGGCGGGGTCACCATCGAGACCAAGGCGCCGCTGCCCGCCGACAACGGCAGTGTCTCCGCGGTCGCCGCCAAGGTCCTGCCGTCGACGGTCCAGATCATCGCGGACACGGAGTCCGAGGAGCAGGGCGCGACCGGATCCGGATTCGTCCTCGACCGCGAGGGCCACGTCGTCACCAACAACCACGTCATCGAGGGTGCTGACCACGCTGGCGGCAAGGTCACCGTGGTCAACGCCGAGGGCAAGCGCTTCTCCGCCGAGATCGTCGGCCGGACCCAGGCCTACGACCTGGCCGTGCTCAAGGTGAAGGGGCTCGAAGGCGTGCAGCCCGCCGCACTCGGCACGTCGACCGACCTGAAGGTCGGCGAGGGCGTCGTGGCCATCGGATCCCCGCTCGGCCTCGCCAACACCGTCACGGCCGGCATCGTGTCCTCGCTCAACCGGCCCGTGTCGACCAGCGGCGACGCCCAGGACACCGCGTCCTTCATCAACGCCGTCCAGACGGACGCCGCCGTCAACCCGGGCAACTCAGGTGGTCCGCTGGTCGACATGCGGGGCCGCATCGTCGGCATCAACAGCGCGATCGCCACCGTGGCGGGATCCTCGACCGGTCAGGGCGGCAACATCGGTGTCGCCTTCGCGATCCCGGTCGAGCAGGTCCGGGTGTCCGTCGACGAGATCCTGCGTGACGGCCACGCCAGCTACCCGGTCATCGGCGCGACGGTCAGCAGCGGTCCCGACGAGGACGGCGCCCACGTCGAAGAGGTCTCGCCGGGCAGCCCGGCGGCTGGCGCGGGGCTGCAGAAGGGCGACGTGATCAGCGCGATCAACGGCCACGCTGTCTCGGACAACGCCTCGCTGATCGTGGCGATCCGTGCCCAGATGCCCGGTGACACCGTGAAGCTCACCGTCGAGCGCAACGGTGACGAGCGCACGGTCCAGATCAAGCTCGCGTCGAAGGTCGGCTGACCGGGCAGCGAGCCTCAGCGCAGCTCGTCGGCGCCCTCGTCCACCTCGGTGAACGGATGGGCGTCGACGAACTGGCGCGTCGCCACGTACTGCTGCTGGATGTAGGACTCGAGCTGCTCGGACTCGACGCGCCACTGGCCGCGTCCGCCGATCTTGATGGCGGGCAGCTCGCCGCGTCGGACCAGCGCGTAGACCTGCGCCGTCGAGGTGTTGAGGACTTCAGCGACGTCGGCGAGCGTGAGGAAACGGGGGCCGGACATGCCTCCCACTCTGCCACCCCCACCCACGCCACCGTCCGCGCCCCGCGGTCCGCCTGTGGACGGAGGGGATGACGAAGTCGGCATCTCCTGCGCATGATGTCTCGCGTGACCAAGGATCTCGGGACCTCGGTCACGCCGGCCGCTGCACGTTCAGTGCGGCCGCCCTGGCGTGACGCGCGGCTGTGGATAGGGGTGGCGCTCGTCGCCACATCGATCGCCGTGGGCGCCCGCGTGATGGCGGGTGCGGATGACATGACCCGCGTGTGGGCCGCACGGGCTGACCTGCAGCCCGGCGCTGCGCTCGGCAGCGACGATCTCGTGATCGCATCGGTTCGCCTCGACGCGGCGGCCCAGGCGCGTTACCTGCGTGCTGATGCTCCTCCACCGGACCATCAGCGCCTGCTCCGTGCGGTGGGCGAGGGCGAGCTCATCCCCGCAGCGGCGCTCGGCGCCGAGGCGTCCGGTGTCGTGTCGGTGCCGCTCTCGGTCCCCGGCGGTGCCGCGCCCCCGTCGCTGGCGCCGGGGGCTGTCGTCGACGTCTGGGTGACGTCAGGGGATCGGGGCGAGGCGGCCTCGCCCGTTCTCGACGACGTCGTGGTCCTCGAGGTCCCCGCGACGGACGACGTCCTCGGTGCGGGTGGCGACCGCGAGGTGGTCGTCGGTGTTCCTGCGACGGCCCGTGACGGTGTCGGACGGGTTCTCGCCGCGGCGCGCGACGGCCGCGTCTCCCTGACCCGGGAGGGGTGACGTGGCGACGGCGATCGCCGTGCTGGTCGTCGCCTCCGGCGCTCCGTGGGAGCCCGAGGCGCTCGCCGCACTCGACATGGCACCCGGTGTAGTCGTCCTCCGGCGCTGCATGGACGTCACGGACCTCCTGGCCCATGCTGCGGCGGGAGACGCGAGGGTGGCCCTCGTGGTCGCCCAGTCACCGGGGCTCGACCACGACGCGATCAGCCGGCTGCGCCGCGACCTGGTCGAGCCCGTTGTCGTGCTTGCTGACGGCCGCGTGGATGCAGTCGATCGCGCCCGCCGGATCGGCGTTCGCCACGTGGCCTCCGCGACCGACCTCGGGTCGCTGCCCGCGCTCGTGCGCAGCGCAGCCCAGGGAGTGCCGGGTGCGGTTGCCTCGAGCGGCGCCGCGCACACGGGCCCTGAAGGAGCCGCTGCTGCGGGCGCGCCGGAGTCTGAGGGTTCCGGCGGAGTATCGGTTGCCGTCTGGGGCCCGGCAGGTGCGCCCGGACGGACCACTGTCGCTCTTGGTCTTGCTGCCGAGCTGGCAGTGCGGGGACGCGATCCGCTCCTCGTCGATGCGGACCCCTGGGGCGGCTCGGTCGCCCAGCGTCTCGGGGTCCTCGACGAGGTGTCCGGTCTGCTCGCTGCCGCGCGGGCGGTTGCGCGCGGAGACCGACCGGTTGTCGATCCGGCCGTCGTGCGCGGAGTCGGAGGGTTCCGGGTCGTCACGGGGCTCCCGCGGTCCGACAGGTGGGCCGAGGTGGGGCCCGAGGTCGTCGACGCATTCCTCGATCAGTCGGCCTGTGACGTCCTCTTCGACACGGGTTTCAGCGTCGAGGACGACCCCGCGGCGGACTTCGGCGGGCGGCCCGGGCGCAACGCCCTGACCCACGCGGCGCTTGCGTCAGCAGATGCGCTCGTGGTCGTGGGCACTCCCGATCCGGTCGGCCTGGCGCGCCTCGCACGCGCCCTGGACGAGCTCAACGAGCGCTCGAGCGGTCAGCCCGTTCACGTCGTCCTGAACCGATGGCGATCCCGCCTGGGCATCGATGAGGGCGAGGCCCAGCGCCTGCTCGCGGGCTTCGGCGAGGTGGCGGCCTTCCACCTCGTGCCCGATGACGCTCTGGCTGCAGATCGCGCGCTCGTCACAGGTCGCACCTACGTCGAGGCCGGCCCGAGCCCGCTGTCGCGCTCGTTCGTCCCGCTGGTCGACGCACTGTTTCCCGATGCGCGCCTGGAGCGCGTCGATGCGCAGCCGTCGATCAGGCGCCGAAGAGCAGGAGCAGGCCGCCGGCGGTGAAGCCGACCATCAGGAAGAGCAGGGCCAGCTGACCGGACAGCTGGTCGCGCTTCGGCAGCAGGCGCATCGCGGCGTCGTGGGCTGCGACGACCGCGACGACATGGCCCGTCAGTACGCCGGCGACCTTGGCGGTCGCGAGGAACATCGGGTGCTCCGAGAGCCAGTAGTTGACGGCCCGGTTGGAGAGACCGAGCAGGTTGGCCCCGTTGCTCAGCGGGTCGCCCAGCTGGATCAGGGTCTGCTGGCCGCTCTCCACGAGCATGCTGAGGTAGTGCGCGAAGACGTAGCCGACGATGATCGGCACCATCGTGTGCGCGTACGCCGCGGGCAGCTGCCGCCGGTCGTGGCCCTGGTGGATGCCGGTGAGCATCGTCGCGCCGGCGAAGAGGAGGCCGACGATCAGCACGAGGCTGACCAGACCGATCGTGCCGATGGTCTCTCGCGGGCCGAGGGACTGGGTGTGCACCAGCCACCACGACGAGCCGCCGAGCGAGTCGAACGCCGTGCTTCCCAGCAGGACGGCGCACACCGCCAGGATTCCAGGGTGGATCTCCAGCGACGCGAGGTGGCGGAACGGGTTCACGAACTCGACGCGACCGTCGACCCGGCGCACCGGCGCGAGGTGCCCGACGAAGGTCGAGTAGACCTCGAACGGGTCCGCGCGTGCGAAGAACGTGTTGCCGTAGACGGCGCCGCCGATCACCATCGCGCCGAGGTAGATCGCCAGCCACAGCCGCACGTTGCCGAGCTCTGCGTTGCCGGCGAAGACCAGCTCCATCCAGACGAACGCCAGCAGGCCGAACGCTGCGGGCCAGTAGCCGAGCCGCTCGGGGTACTCGCGCAGCCCCACCTCGGGGTCGGCTCCGGAGACCTTCGCGAGGAGCGTGTTGATGGTGCGGACGGGGCTCAGTGCCCGGTAGACGGGGCCGAACGCGAGCGACAGCGGCACCATGCCGGTCCACAGGAGCACGTAGAAGACGCCGAAGACCGGGTTGATGAGCGTGTCCTGGCCGAAGAGCGCGGCCACGGCGACGTACAGGAAGAAGGCAAAGCCGAAGGTCCGGAGGATCGGGCCGATCACGGGGCCGCCCGGAGCACCGGCCTCGTCAATCGTGCCCGTGGCGGTGTCGGCGAAGTGCGGCTTGCGCCACGCCACCGCCAGGATCACGAACGAGACGGTCAACGCCGCACAGGCGCCCGCGATCGCGTACTCCGCCGGGATGGGGAGGTCCTTGGCGCCACCGACGCCGTGCATGCTGATGAACATCTGTCAGCCGTCCTGATCTGCCGCGCGGTCCTGCGCGTCGTCCTCGAAAGTCACCCGGCTGCGCCTGCACGGCAGGTGCCTCCGGCTCTGGGAGACTTCCACAGGATCCCAAGAACTTGATGAAAGAGGTCGCGATGGCCGTCCGTGTGTACGTCCCGTTCACCCGTGACGGCCTGGCGCGTGCCCTCTCTGCCGGGCGCATCGACGCACCGTTCCTGGCGCACGCCGTCACGGAGTCCCTCGTCGCCGCCTGGCCCGAGGGCGACGACGAGGAGCTCGAGTACGCCGCGATGGCGGCCGCCGCGCACGCTTCCTGGGAGTTGCGGGCAGCGGAGGACGTGCCTCGGCGCTACGTTCTCGCCGGCGATGTTGCGGCTGTGACCCCGGTCGACTCCGATGATCCGACACTGGTCTCTGTGGACGCCGAGCTCCCGTGGAGCAGGGTGGCGTCGGTTCACGCCGATCTGGCCGACATCGGTGAGGACGACCTCGACGACGCCGATCTCGCCTGGCACGCCACGCAGGAGATCGCGGGCCTCGTCTCCTGACGGAGCCGGTGGCACGATCGTGGGATGGACGCCGTGACGCATCCACCCACGCCCCGCAATGAACCGGTGCTCGACTACGCGTCGGGGTCTCCCGAGCGCGCGGCCCTGGCGGCTGAGCTCGCCCGCCAGTCCGCCGAGGAGCGGGACCTGCCCGGCTACGTCGCGGGGGAGTGGCGTCATGGTGGCGGCGCTCGTGACCAGGTGGTCGCGCCGCATGAGCACCAGCACGTTCTCGGCCACTTCCGGCACAGCACCCCCGAGGACGCTGCCCGGGCGGCGGCCGGTGCCCGGGCCGCGGCTCCCGCGTGGAGTGACCTGCCGTACGACGAGCGGGCCGCCGTCTTCCTCCGCGCTGCGGATCTGCTGGCAGGTCCGTGGCGGCAGCGCCTGAACGCCGCCACGATGCTCGGCCAGTCGAAGACGGTCGTCCAGGCAGAGATCGATGCGGCGTGCGAGCTGATCGACTTCTGGCGGTTCAACGTGCTGTTCGGCCGCAGGATCCTCGAGGAGCAGCCGGAGCTCCAGGGCGCCGGCGTCTGGAACCGCCTCGACCACCGCCCGCTCGAGGGCTTCGTCTACGCGGTCACACCGTTCAACTTCACCTCGATCGCCGGCAACCTGCCGACCGCCCCCGCCCTCATGGGCAATGTCGTGATCTGGAAGCCGTCCTCGACGCAGCAGCTCTCGGCGACGCTGACGATGGAGCTGCTCGAGGCGGCCGGTCTGCCACCGGGGGTCATCTCCATGCTCCCGGGTCACGGCTCGCCCGTGTCCGAGGTGGTGCTCGCAGATCCGGAACTGGCCGGCATCCACTTCACCGGCTCGACGGCGACCTTCCGTCACCTGTGGTCCACGGTCGGCGAGCGGATCGCTTCCTACCGCGGGTACCCGCGCCTGGTGGGGGAGACGGGCGGCAAGGACTTCGTCCTGGCGCACGCCTCGGCAGATGCCGAGGCGCTACGCGTCGCGCTGCTCCGCGGGGCGTTCGAGTACCAGGGACAGAAGTGCTCGGCCGCCTCGCGGGCGTACGTCGCTCGCTCTGTGTGGGAGCAGATGGGCGAACACTTCCTCGCCGATGTCGACGCGCTCGAGGTGGGCGATCCCACGGACCTCAGCCACTTCATGGCGGCGCTCATCGACGAGCGGGCCTTCGAACGCGTGACCTCCGCGATCGACCGGGCCCGCGCGACGCCGGGACTCCGTGTCGCCGCCGGTGGCACGTACGACGACAGCGTCGGCTGGTTCGTCCGCCCGACCGTCGTTCTCGCCGAGGACCCGACGGATGCCATGTTCCGCGAGGAGTACTTCGGCCCGCTCCTCGTCGTGCACGTCTTCGACGACGAGCGGTACGACGACGTCGTTGCCCAGCTTGAGGGGTTCGCTCCCTATGCGCTCACGGGGGCCGTCTTTGCCACCGACCGCGGCGTCATCACCCGAACGACGGCGATGTTGCGGTTCGCGGCTGGCAACTTCTACGTCAACGACAAGCCCACGGGCGCGGTCGTGGGGCAGCAGCCCTTCGGGGGAGCGCGAGCCTCCGGCACGGATGACAAGGCGGGCTCGGCGGAGAACCTGCGGCGCTGGACCTCGACGCGGACGATCAAGGAGACGCTGTCCCCGCCCCACGATCACCGGTATCCGCACATGGATAGGTGAGACACAATGTCCACACCATGATCGCCTTGCACCTGGGACACCTGAACCCCGTCGAACAAGTACTCGTCCTGTTGATCGCCTTCGGCCCGTTCATGCTGGCTGCCGGAGTCGTCATCTACCTGCGCAAGCACGCCGTGGAGGACGACGAGGAGTGAGCTCGGTGGGGTCCGTGAGCGTGAATGCACGGTGAAGCAGGCCCCAGACACCCCCGTTTTGCATTCGTCGCCCAACGTGCCCTAATGTTTCACCTGTCAGCGCGGGACGCCCCCGGCGCCGCGACGCGGAGGATCTCCTCCCCACTGCGGACCGCCTGACCACCCTTCCCCACCTGGGTCCGAGCATGTGCGCTTAAGCGGCTGCAAGGAGTCAAACGGGGAAGTGTGCCCCGGGGAGCCGCACCGCGGAGGCCAGTTTGACAGGCCGAAACGAAGTCGGTAAGTTTGATCGAGTTGCCCCAAGCAGAGCCGAGAGGCCGAGCGAGGTGCGCGCTGGATCCTTGAGAACTCAACAGTGTGCCAAAAGTCGACGAATTAATTTTTACCCGTCCGACACTTCATGCCTTCGGGTGTGGGTTGGATGGTTCCTTTGGTAAGTAATCGATAATTCTGACAATTTTGTCAGGGTTCGGTCTCTTGCCGGGATCTCTTTTTCCTGCATGGCCTTTGGGTTGTGTGGGTGTTGTTTTCAACGGAGAGTTTGATCCTGGCTCAGGACGAACGCTGGCGGCGTGCTTAACACATGCAAGTCGAGCGGTAGTATGCCTTCGGGTGTATGAGAGCGGCGAACGGGTGAGTAACACGTGAGCAATCTGCCCTTCACTCTGGGATAGCCACCGGAAACGGTGATTAATACCGGATATGACCACTGTCGGCATCGATGGTGGTGGAAAGTTTTTGCGGTGAAGGATGGGCTCGCGGCCTATCAGCTTGTTGGTGAGGTAATGGCTCACCAAGGCTTCGACGGGTAGCCGGCCTGAGAGGGTGACCGGCCACACTGGGACTGAGACACGGCCCAGACTCCTACGGGAGGCAGCAGTGGGGAATATTGGACAATGGGCGAAAGCCTGATCCAGCAACGCCGCGTGAGGGATGACGGCCTTCGGGTTGTAAACCTCTTTCAGCAGGGACGAAGCGCAAGTGACGGTACCTGCAGAAGAAGCACCGGCCAACTACGTGCCAGCAGCCGCGGTAATACGTAGGGTGCGAGCGTTGTCCGGAATTATTGGGCGTAAAGGGCTCGTAGGCGGTTGGTCACGTCGGGAGTGAAAACTCGGAGCTTAACTCCGAGCCTGCTTCCGATACGGGCCGACTAGAGGTATGCAGGGGAGAACGGAATTCCTGGTGTAGCGGTGAAATGCGCAGATATCAGGAGGAACACCGGTGGCGAAGGCGGTTCTCTGGGCATTACCTGACGCTGAGGAGCGAAAGTGTGGGGAGCGAACAGGATTAGATACCCTGGTAGTCCACACCGTAAACGTTGGGCGCTAGGTGTGGGACACATTCCACGTGTTCCGTGCCGCAGCTAACGCATTAAGCGCCCCGCCTGGGGAGTACGGCCGCAAGGCTAAAACTCAAAGGAATTGACGGGGGCCCGCACAAGCGGCGGAGCATGCGGATTAATTCGATGCAACGCGAAGAACCTTACCTGGGTTTGACATATACCGGAAACACCTAGAGATAGGTGCCCTTTTAGTCGGTATACAGGTGGTGCATGGCTGTCGTCAGCTCGTGTCGTGAGATGTTGGGTTAAGTCCCGCAACGAGCGCAACCCTCGTCTTATGTTGCCAGCACGTAATGGTGGGGACTCATAAGAGACTGCCGGGGTCAACTCGGAGGAAGGTGGGGATGACGTCAAGTCATCATGCCCCTTATGTCCAGGGCTTCACGCATGCTACAATGGCCGGTACAAAGGGCTGCGATACCGCGAGGTGGAGCGAATCCCAAAAAGCCGGTCTCAGTTCGGATTGGGGTCTGCAACTCGACCCCATGAAGTCGGAGTCGCTAGTAATCGCAGATCAGCAACGCTGCGGTGAATACGTTCCCGGGCCTTGTACACACCGCCCGTCACGTCACGAAAGTTGGTAACACCCGAAGCCGGTGGCCTAACCCTTGTGGAGGGAGCCGTCGAAGGTGGGACGAGCGATTGGGACGAAGTCGTAACAAGGT
>NZ_SJZJ01000039.1 GCF_004337475.1 Nocardioides jejuensis
AGTCTGACAGTTTGGCCCGCGGTGACATTTCGGAAGTGTCAGTCCCTGCGAAATTGTCAGTCTGACAGTTTCGCGAGCCCGTCGAGTGCGGCATCGAGGGTCGACTCGACCACGAGGTCGCGGACGGTCTGCGCATCCATGAAGTCCGCATCCGCGAGCTGGTGCAGCATCGCGACCATCGGATCCCAGAAGCCGTCGTGGTTGAGCAGGCCCAGTGGCTTGCTGTGCAGACCGAGCGTCTTCCAGGTCCACACCTCGAAGAGCTCCTCGAGCGTGCCGAGGCCACCGGGCAGGACGAGGAACGCGTCCGCGCGGACGCTCATCATCGCCTTGCGCTCGTGCATCGTGTCGACGACGTGCATCTCGACGCCCTCCTGGTGGAGGCGCGCCCACTCGCGCTCGACCATGAAGCGGGGGATCACCCCGTAGACGTGCCCGCCTCCGTCGAGCACTCCCTGCGAGACACGGCCCATCAGACCGGCAGCGCCGCCGCCGTACACGAGCTCGATGTCGCGCCCGGCGAGGGTGCGGCCGACGTCGTACGCCAGGGAGGAGTACGCCGGATCGGAGCCGTCGCGGGAGCCGAGGAAGATCGCCAGTCGCTGGATCACGTCCCTGACACTAGGCAGCAACGCATCCGCTAGCGTCGGCGCCATGCCGCTGTACGAGTTCGAGGGCAAGCGCCCCACCGTCCACCCCGACGCCTTCATCGCCCCGACCGCCGTGCTGATCGGCGACGTGACCGTCGAGAAGGGCGCCAGCGTCTGGTACGGCGCGGTGCTCCGCGCCGACATCTGCTCGATCGTCGTGCGCGAGGGCGCCAACATCCAGGACAATTCGGTCGTCCACGGTGGTCCCGACGTGACCGTCGAGATCTGCAAGCACGCTGCGGTGGCCCACAGCGTCGTCTTCCACGGTGACTACCTGGGGGAGAAGTCGCTCGTCGGCAACGGCAGCGTCGTGCTCGACAACGCGCGGATCGGCGCCGGCACGATGGTCGCCGCGGGCTCCGTCGTCGGCGCGGGCAAGGAAATTCCGGAGGGTGTCCTCGCGCTCGGCAGCCCGTGCGAGGTGAAGAAGCCGATCGCCGGGACGGCGGCCGAGTTCTGGGTCGAGGTCAACGGCGCCTACTACGCCGAGCTGGCGGAGCGCCACGCGAAGGGTGTCGCGCCCATCGAGGCGTGACCGGAAACCCCGCTCCACATGTTCATGCAGAGAGATGTATAGTCATGCATATGAGCAAGGTCAGGATCGCCGTCGCCGGAGCCAGCGGATACGCAGGCGGTGAAGTGCTGCGCCTGCTGCTCGGTCGCGACGACGTCGAGATCGGTGCACTGACGGGCGGATCCAACGCCGGCGAGAAGCTCGGCGTCCTCCAGCCGCACCTCGTGCCGCTCGCTGACCGCGTCCTCGAGCCGACGAACGCCGAGACGCTCGCCGGCCACGACGTGGTCTTCCTCGGGCTGCCGCACGGCCAGTCCGCAGCGATCGCCGAGCAGCTGGGGGACGATGTCGTCGTCATCGACTGCGGCGCCGACTTCCGGCTCACCGACAGCGCGGAGTGGGAGAAGTTCTACGGCGGCACGCACGCCGGCTCGTGGCCCTACGGCCTCCCCGAGCTCCCCGGCCAGCGGGCGCAGCTCGCTGGCGCGAAGCGGATCGCCGTCCCCGGCTGCTACCCGACGGTCTCCACGCTCACCCTCGCCCCGGCGGTCCAGGCCGGCCTGATCACGCCGGACGTCGTCGTCGTGGCCGCCTCGGGCACGTCCGGTGCGGGCAAGTCGCTCAAGGCGAACCTGCTCGGCTCCGAGGTGATGGGCAACGTCTCGGCGTACGGCGTCGGCGGCGTTCACCGGCACACTCCCGAGATCACCCAGAACCTCGCGCTGCTGACCGACGACGACGTCACGGTCAGCTTCACCCCGCTGCTCGTCCCGATGCCGCGCGGCATCCTCGCGACCTGCTCGGCTCCGATCACCCCGGGCACCACCGCGGAGCAGGCGTACGAGGCGTACAAGGGCTTCTACGCCGACGAGCCGTTCGTCACCGTCCTTCCCCAGGGCGTGTGGCCGCAGACCAAGAGCGTGCTCGGCTCCAACTCCGTGCACCTGCAGGTGACCGTCGACGAGACCGCCGGCCGCCTGGTCGCCGTCGGCGCCGTCGACAACCTCGCCAAGGGCACTGCCGGCGCCGCCGTGCAGTGCATGAACCTCGCGCTGGGCCTTCCCGAAGGCACCGGCCTCACCACGATCGGACTCGCCCCATGAGCACGGACATCACCAACGAGGGCCCCACCGCCGAGGGCGTCCTCGACCTGGACAACCTCACCGAGGCCGTGCCGGCGTGGACGACCCACCAGCTCACCCTGGCGTCGTACCCCGAGAAGCTCGCGATCGTGAAGCTCCCGGCCGGTGCGGAGGTGCCGCGGTGGGCCGAGTCGTCGAGCCTCTTCTCGATCACGGCCACCGCGACCGAGACGAGCCTGATCTGTGCCGGCCGATCCGTGCCGACGAAGACGCTGAGCATCAAGCCGCTGATCGCCTTCCGGGTGGTCAGCGAGGTCGAGGAGGGTGCCGTCGGCATCCTGGCGGCACTGCTGGTCCCGCTCGCCGAGGCCGGTATCGCGGCGTACACCTTCTCGACGTACGAGACCGACTGGGTGATGGTCCGCGTCGTCGACGCGGAGAAGGCGTCGGAGGAGTGGCGACGACGCGGGCACACCGTTGCCGCCGCCGTCCCGATCAATCCTCACAAGTCCTCTGCTGCCGCGAAGCGTCAGGAGCAGGCCCCCCAGAAGGGCAAGAACTCGAAGTGAGCATCACCCACCCCGCCGGTTTCGTCGCTGCAGGCGTCGCTGCCGGCCTCAAGTCCAACGGCAACAAGGACCTGGCGCTCGTCGTCAACCAGGGGCCGACGTTCGACTCGGCCACTGTCTTCACCTCCAACCGCTGCAAGGCCAACCCGGTCCTGTGGTCGCAGGAGGTCGTCAAGGACGGCGTCGTGAAGGCCGTCGTCCTCAACTCCGGCGGCGCCAACTGCTACACCGGGCCCGAGGGCTTCCAGACCACCCACGCGGTCGCGGAGAAGGTTGCCGAGAAGCTCGGCATCGGAGCGATCGACGTCGTCGTCTGCTCGACGGGCCTGATCGGCCTGGCCAACGACCGGCAGCACCTGCTCGACGGTGTCGAGGCGGCGTACGCCGCGCTGTCCGCGACCGGCGGCGACAGCGCCAGCCAGGCGATCATGACGACCGATTCGGTCAACAAGCAGTTCGTCGTCCAGAGGGACGGCTGGTCCATCGGCGGCATGGCGAAGGGCGCCGGCATGCTCGCGCCTGCGCTGGCCACGATGCTCGTCGTGATCACGACGGACGCGATCGTCCCGGCGGCCGAGCTCGACAAGGCGCTGCGGGCAGCGACCCGCGTCTCGTTCGACCGGCTCGACTCCGACGGCTGCCAGTCGACCAACGACACGGTGACCGTCCTGGCGTCCGGCGCGAGCGGGGTCCAGCCGACGGCCGAGGAGTTCACCGCAGCCCTCACCGAGGCATGCGTCGACCTCGCCAAGCAGCTGCTCGCCGACGCCGAGGGTGCCGACCACGAGATCTCGATCGACGTCCTCAACGCAGCCACCGAGGACGACGCGGTCGAGGTCGGCCGCTCCGTCGCCCGGTCCAACCTGTTCAAGGCCGCCGTCTTCGGCAAGGACCCCAACTGGGGCCGCGTGCTGGCCAGCGTCGGCACCACGCAGGCGGCGTTCGACCCCGCCGACCTCGACGTCGCGATCAACGGCGTGTGGGTCTGCCGCAACTCGACCCCGGCCGAGGACCCCGCCGGCATCGACCTCGAGCCCCGCAAGGTGACGGTCACGATCGACCTCAAGGCCGGCGACCAGACCGCCACCGTGTGGACCAACGACCTGACCCACGCCTACGTCCACGAGAACAGCGCGTACTCCTCATGAGCGACCTCAGCCCGAACCAGAACGCCCACGTCCTGGCCAACGCCCTGCCGTGGCTGAAGAAGTACCACGGCAAGATCATCGTGGTGAAGTACGGCGGCAACGCCATGACGGACGAGGCCCTCAAGGTCGCGTTCGCCGAGGACATCGCGTTCCTCCGGCTCGCCGGCTTCAAGCCCGTCGTCGTCCACGGCGGCGGTCCGCAGATCTCCAAGATGCTCGACCGGCTCGATATCAAGTCGGAGTTCCGTGGCGGCCTCCGGGTCACGACGCCCGAGGCGATGGACGTCGTCCGGATGGTCCTCGTCGGCCAGGTCCAGCGTGAGCTCGTCGGCCTGCTCAACCAGCACGGCCCGCTGGCCGTCGGGCTCTCCGGCGAGGACGCCGGCCTCTTCACCGCCACGCCGACGAACACGATCGTCGACGGCGAGGAGGTCGACCTCGGCCTCGTCGGCGAGGTCGCCAAGGTGCGCCCCGAGTCCGTGCTCGACCTGGTCGAGGCGGGCCGGATCCCGGTCATCTCGAGCGTCGCACCCGACGAGAACGGCGTGGTCCACAACGTCAACGCCGACACGGCCGCCGCCGCGCTGGCTGCTGCGCTCGGCGCGGAGAAGCTGCTCGTCCTCACCGACGTCGAGGGCCTCTACCGCGACTGGCCGCACAGCGACGACGTCATCGGCGAGATCAGCCCCGAGGCGCTCGCGGAGATGATCCCGAGCCTCGCCTCCGGCATGGTGCCGAAGATGCAGGCCTGCCTCCAGGCGGTGCAGGACGGCGTGCCCCGGGCGACCGTGGTCGACGGCCGCGAGCCGCACGCCGTCATCCTCGAGATCTTCACCGAGGAAGGTGTCGGCACGCAGGTGCTGCCCGGCGTCACCACCAAGATCCGCCAGGCCAAGGCAAAGGCCGTCGACAAGTCCGCGAAGGAGGCGTGATGACCAGCCAGCAGGACTGGACCCAGCGCTACACCGGCGCGGTCATGAACACCTTCGGCACCCCGAAGCTCGTCCTGATCAAGGGCCAGGGCGCGCGGGTCTGGGACGCCGACGGCAAGGAGTACGTCGACCTGCTCGGCGGCATCGCCGTCAACGCGCTCGGCCACGCCCACCCGGCGCTGGTCGGTGCGGTGACCGAGCAGCTGCAGACGCTCGGCCACATCTCGAACTTCTTCGCCAGCGCGCCGCAGGTCGAGCTCGCCGAGCGGCTCTGCCGCATGGTCGAGCCCTCGGTGGGTGCAGCGGACACGAAGGTCTTCTTCACCAACTCCGGCGCGGAGGCCAACGAAGCGGCGTTCAAGCTGACCCGTCGGACGGGTCGCACCCACATCGTCGCGACCGAGGGTGCCTTCCACGGCCGGACGATGGGCGCGCTCGCGCTCACCTCCAAGGAGGCCTACCGGGCGCCGTTCGAGCCGCTGCCGGGCGACGTCACCTTCGTCCCGTACGGCGACGCCGAGGCCCTCGCGGCTGCTGTCACCGACGCGACCGCGGCGGTCATCATCGAGCCCGTGCAGGGTGAAGCCGGCGTCATCATCCCGCCGGCCGACTACCTCGCGCAGGCGCGCCACATCACGACGGCGCACGGTGCGCTGCTCTGGCTCGACGAGATCCAGACCGGCATCGGCCGGACCGGCACGTGGCTCGCGTTCCAGAACGACGAGCTGTGCGACGAGCTGCCGGCCGTCCCGGACATCGTCACCCTCGCCAAGGGCCTCGCCGGCGGCATTCCGATCGGCGCCTGCGTCGCGACGGGTGCTGCGGCCAGCCTGCTGCAGCCGGGCAACCACGGCTCGACGTTCGCGGGCAACCCGATCGCTGCGGCGGCCGCGCTCGCTGTTCTCGACACGATCGAGAAGGACGGCCTGCTCGAGAACGTCGCCGCGATCAGTGCCCGCCTCACCGCGGGCCTCAGTGCGGACGCCCGGATCACGGAGGTGCGGGCCGCCGGTCTGCTCATCGGTGTCGACCTCGTCGAGGGTCTGGACTCCGCCGCGGTCGTGGCTGCTGCGCTCGATGCCGGCTTCATCATCAACAACCCGACGCCGTCGCGGCTGCGGTTCGCCCCGCCGCTGGTCCTCACGGAGGCCGATGTCGACGCGTTCCTGGCCGCCCTGCCCGCCATCCTCGACGCTGCTGAAGGGACCGTGACCGCATGAGCGAGTCGAAGCTGAGGCACTTCCTGCGCGACGACGACCTGACCCCGGCCGAGCAGGTCCAGGTGCTGGCGCTCGCCGCCTCGCTCAAGTCGGCGCCGTACTTCCTCAAGCCGCTCGAGGGTCCGCGCACGGTCGCGCTGATCTTCGACAAGCCGACGCTGCGCACCCAGGCGAGCTTTGCCGCGGGCATCGCCGAGCTCGGCGGCTACCCGATGACGGTGGACGGCGACAAGGCCGGCATCGGTGTCCGCGAGTCGATTGCGGACGTCGCGCGCGTGCTCGGGCGTCAGGCCAGCCAGATCGTGTGGCGGACCGGCCCGCAGTCCAAGATCGACGAGATGGCGGCGTACGCCGGCGTGCCGGTCGTCAACGCGCTGACCGACGAGTTCCACCCCTGCCAGCTGCTCGCCGACCTCCTGACGATCCAGGAGCACAAGGGCACGATCAAGGGGCTGACCGTCGCCTTCCTCGGTGACGCGGCCTGCAACATGGGCAACTCGTGGGCCCTGGCCGGCGCGACCGCCGGCCTGCATGTCCGGTTCGCTGCCCCCGAGGGCTACGCCCCCGACGCGGACGTGCTGGCCAAGGCCGGGCGCATCGCCGGCCACACCGGCGGCTCGATCGCGGTCACGACCGACGCGGCCGAGGCCGCCCGCGACGCTGACGTGCTGATCACCGACACGTGGGTGAGCATGGGCAAGGAGGACGAGGCGGCCGCCCGCATCGCGATCTTCTCGCCCTACGCGCTCACGTCAGAGCTTGTCGCGCTCGGCAAGCCCGACGCGATCGTCATGCACTGCCTGCCGGCGTACCGGGGCAAGGAGATCGCCGCCGAGGTCCTCGACGGTCCGCAGAGCGTCGTCTGGGACGAGGCGGAGAACCGTCGTCACGCCCAGAAGGCAATCCTCACGTTCCTCCAGAGGGCCGCCGAGCAGACGGCTGCGCAGGACTGACCATGACCGAGCACGCCCTCAAGCCCGTCACCAAGGCCGCTCGCCAGGCGCTCATCGTCGAGCTCCTGGCCGGTCACGAGGTGCGGTCCCAGCCGGAGCTCGCCGAGCTCCTGGGTGGGCGCGGCCTGCACGTCACCCAGGCCACGCTGAGCCGTGACCTCGACGAGCTCGACGCGGTCAAGGTGCGGGTCGCCTCCGGCTCCCTCGTCTACGCCGTCCCGGCCGAGGGCGGCGACCGTACGCCGACGCCGGGGGAGGGCGCAGGCGCGGGCGCGATGCACCGGCTCTCGCGGCTGGCTTCGGAGCTCCTGGTGAGCGCGGAGGCGAGCGGCAACCTCGTCGTGCTCCGCACCCCGCCGGGGGCAGCGCAGTTCCTCGCCGGAGCCATCGACCGCGCCGAGGTCCCCGATGTGCTGGGGACCATCGCTGGGGACGACACTGTCCTCGTGATTGCGCGCGCCCCTGACGGCAGCGCGCTCGCCCTGCACTTCACGCAACTGGCCGACGGCCACACCGACCACACTGCCTGATTCAGAACAGAAGGAACGAACGAACTTGAGCAAGGTCCTCACCTCCCTGCCCGTCGGCGAGAAGGTCGGCATCGCCTTCTCCGGAGGCCTCGACACGTCCGTCGCCGTCGCCTGGATGCGCGACAAGGGCGCCATCCCGTGCACGTACACCGCCGACATCGGCCAGCCGGACGAGCCGGACATCGCCGGCGTTCCGCTCCGCGCGAAGCAGTACGGCGCGGAGATCGCGCGCGCGGTCGACATCAAGCCGCAGCTCGTCGAGGAGGGCCTGGCCGCGCTCGCGTGCGGCGCCTTCCACATCCGCTCGGGCTCGAAGGCCTACTTCAACACCACGCCGCTGGGTCGCGCTGTGACCGGCACGATGCTGGTCCGCGCGATGCAGGCCGACGACGTCAACATCTGGGGCGACGGCTCGACGTACAAGGGCAACGACATCGAGCGGTTCTACCGCTACGGCCTGCTGGCCAACCCCGAGCTGCGTATCTACAAGCCGTGGCTCGACAACGACTTCGTCACCGAGCTCGGTGGCCGTCACGAGATGTCCGAGTGGCTGGTCGAGCACGGCCTGCCCTACCGCGACTCCACCGAGAAGGCGTACTCCACCGACGCCAACATCTGGGGCGCCACGCACGAGGCGAAGATCCTCGAGCACCTCGACGTCTCCTTCGAGGTCGTCGAGCCGATCATGGGCGTGAAGTTCTGGGACCCGACGGTCGCGATCGAGACCGAGGACGTCGCGGTGACCTTCGAGGCGGGCCGCCCGGTCGCCCTCAACGGCAAGCGGTACGACGACGCCGTCGCGCTGGTCTTCGAGGCCAACAAGATCGGTGGTCGCCACGGCCTCGGCATGTCCGACCAGATCGAGAACCGGATCATCGAGGCCAAGTCGCGCGGCATCTACGAGGCCCCCGGCATGGCGCTGCTCTTCGCGGCGTACGAGCGCCTGCTCAACGCGGTCCACAACGAGGACACCCTCGCGAACTACCACAACGAGGGCCGCAAGCTCGGTCGCCTGCTCTACGAAGGCCGCTGGCTCGACCCGCAGTCGCTGATGCTCCGTGAGTCGATCCAGCGCTGGATCGCCTCCCTCGTCACCGGCACGGTCACGCTGCGCCTGCGCCGCGGCGACGACTACACGATCGTCAAGACCGAGGGCGCGAACTTCTCGTACCACCCGGAGAAGCTCTCGATGGAGCGCGTCGAGAACGCCGCCTTCGGCCCGACGGACCGCATCGGCCAGCTGACCATGCGCAACCTGGACATCGCCGACTCGCGCGCCAAGCTCGAGCTGTACGCCGGCCAGCCGCTCGACCAGGGCACCGTCCTGGTCGAGAACGGCACGCTCTTCGGCGAGCTCCCGGCGGGCGGCTTCGACCAGATCGCCGTCCCGGCCGAGATCGACCAGGCTGCCGAGGCGGTCCAGGACGAGGTCGCGTTCGAGAGCGGCACCGACTGATGGCCGACGCGCCCAAGGCTGACGCCACCAACACCGGCAAGCTCTGGGGCGGCCGCTTCGCCGGCGGCCCGTCGCCCGAGCTTGACGCGCTGTCGCGGTCGACGCACTTCGACTGGCGGCTCACGCCGTACGACCTCGCGGGGTCGAAGGCGCACGCGAACGTGCTGCACGCCGCCGGTCTCCTGACCGACGCCGACCACGCCGAGCTGCTCCGTGGCCTCGACGTGCTGGGGGAGACGTACGCCGCGGGCGACCTGCACCCCGACGCCTCCGACGAGGACGTGCACGGCGCGCTCGAGCGACTGCTGCTCGTCGAGGTCGGACCGGACGTGGGCGGCCGCCTGCGTGCGGGCCGCTCCCGCAACGACCAGGTCGCGACGCTCTTCCGCGCCTTCCTGCGCGACCACGCCCGCGTCATCTCCAGCCAGGTGCTCGACCTCGTCGACGCGCTGCACGGCCAGGCCACGCAGCACCACGGCGCGATCATGCCGGGCCGCACCCACCTGCAGCACGCGCAGCCGGTGCTGCTGTCGCACCACCTGCTGGCACACGCGTGGCCCCTGCTCCGCGACGTCCAGCGCCTGCGCGACTGGGACGCCCGCGTGGCGGCCGAGTCGCCGTACGGCTCGGGTGCCCTGGCCGGCTCGAGCCTCGGGCTCAACCCGCAGGCCGTTGCTGCCGAGCTCGGCTTCACGGGTTCGACGCCCAACTCGATCGACGGCACGGCGAGCCGCGACTTCGTCGCCGAGTTCGCGTTCGTGACGGCCCAGATCGGTGTCGACGTCTCCCGGATCGCGGAGGAGGTCATCCTCTGGTCGACCAAGGAGTTCGACTTCGCGAAGCTGCACGACTCGTGGTCGACCGGGTCGAGCATCATGCCGCAGAAGAAGAACCCGGACATCTCCGAGCTCGCTCGCGGCAAGGCGGGTCGCCTGATCGGCAACCTGGCCGGTCTGCTGGCGACGCTGAAGGCGCTCCCGCTCGCGTACAACCGCGACCTGCAGGAGGACAAGGAGCCGGTCTTCGACTCCGTCGACACGCTCGAGGTGCTGCTGCCGGCGTTCACCGGACAGATCGCCACGCTGACGTTCAACACTGCGCGGATGGCCGAGCTCGCGCCCCAGGGCTTCTCGCTCGCCACCGACATCGCCGAGTGGCTGGTGAAGCAGGGCACGCCGTTCCGCATTGCCCACGAGGTCGCGGGCGAGTGCGTCCAGGTCTGCGAGCAGGCCGGTATCGAGCTCGCCGACCTCACCGACGAGCAGTTCGCCACGATCAACCCGGCCCTGACGCCCGCGGTCCGTGAGGTGCTCACGGTCGAGGGCTCGGTCGCGTCGCGCGACGGTCGCGGCGGCACCGCTCCGGTGCGCGTCGCCGAGCAGCTCGACGAGTGCGCCGCCGTAGTCTCTGGGCATCGTGCCTGGCTCAGCTGATCTCTCCGCGCTGGAGCGGCCGGTCCTCGAGGCCGCGCCGCTCCTGCTGGGTGCCGTGCTGCGCCACGACGGGGTCGCCGTCCGGATCACCGAGGTCGAGGCGTACGCCGGGGAGGCCGACCCCGCCTCGCACGCGGCGGGCGGCAGCACGCCGCGCAGCGCGGTGATGTTCGGCCCCGCCGGCCGGTTGTACGTCTTCCTCTCCTATGGCGCGAACTTCTGCGCCAACGTCGTCACCGGCCCCGAGGGCGAGGCGAGCGCCGTGCTCCTCCGCGCCGGCGAGGTCGTCGAGGGCGTCGACATCGCGCGCTCGCGCCGCGGCACCTCGGTGCAGCGCGAGCTCGCCCGTGGCCCGGGGCGTCTCTGTTCCGCCCTCGGCATCCGGCTCCGCGACAACCGCTCCGACCTGCGCGGCGGTCCGGTCACGCTGGAGCTCGGCGTCCCGCTGGACCCCGCGCTGATCAGCGCCGGTCCCCGGGTCGGCGTGAGCAAGGCGGCCGATGTGCCGTGGCGGTTCTGGATCACCGGCGACCCAACCGTGTCGGCGTACCGCTCGGGTGCCAAGGGCTGACGTGCGTCGGATCCTGGGCGTGCTTGTCGCGGCGTTCCTCATCGGAGGAGTGGCCCAGGCCTGGCTGTGGCGCCTGGGCGTCGAGCCGCTGACCTCGGTCCTCAACACGCAGTTCGCCTGGGCGCTCGTCCTGTACGCCGCCGGCTGGGCGGCGCCACGTCGCACCGTCTGGGCCGTGGCGTCGGGTGCGCTGGCAGGCGCGGTCCTGATCGGCAGCTACTACCTGTGCCAGGCACTCGCCGACGGCACGAGCTCCGCCACCGACCAGTTCGCGAAGTCGCGTGGACCCGCCTGGGTGGCGGCCACGATCCTTGTCGGCGCCGGCCTCGGCCTCCTCGGCGGCTGGAGCGCACGCGCGGCCGAGCGCCCGGTCCGTGGCGGGTTCGCCCTCCTCACGATGGCCGCTGCGCTCGTGCTCGGTCCGGTGGTGCTCGTCGGCCTCTATGGCGGCGACCTGCCGGCGACGTCGCGGCTCGTCGTACCCGTTGTGTACGGCGCCGTCGGGCTCGGCCTGGCACTCGTGGCTGTCCTCACGGTCCCTCGGCCGTCCCTCGTCCGGGCCGCAGCAGCGGCATCGGTAGCGGGGGCTGCGGGGCTCGGGGTGCTGGTCCTCCTGATGACCCGGGTTCTCTACCGGACGTTCTGATGAGGCAGGCTTGTCCCGCATCACTGACGAACCACTGAACGACTGAAAGGCAGATCGTGTCTGTCGACCCGAACCTGATGGACGACCTCGAGTGGCGGGGTCTCCTCGCCAACTCGACCGATCTCGACGCGCTGCGCGCCGAGCTCGCGGAGGGTCCGGTCAAGTTCTATGTCGGCTTCGACCCGACTGCGCCGAGCCTGCACCTGGGCAACCTGGTCCAGATCCTCACCGCCAAGCGTCTGCAGGACGCCGGCCACACGCCGTACGCGCTCGTGGGTGGGGCGACCGGCATGATCGGCGACCCGAAGGAGTCGGGGGAGCGCACGCTCAACAGCCTCGACACCGTCAAGGACTGGGTGCGTCGCGTGCAGTCGCAGATCGAGCCGTTCCTCTCCTTCGAGGGCGACAACGCCGCGACGATGGTCAACAACTACGACTGGACCGCACCGCTCTCGACGATCGACTTCCTGCGTGACATCGGCAAGCACTTCCCGGTGAACCGGATGCTCGCCCGCGACGTGGTCAAGTCCCGCCTCGAGCAGGGCATCTCGTTCACGGAGTTCGCCTACGTCCTCCTGCAGTCGATGGACTTCCTCGAGCTCTACAAGCAGCACGGTGTGAAGCTGCAGTTCGGCGGCTCGGACCAGTGGGGCAACCTCACCGGTGGCGTCGAGCTGATCCGCCGGGCCGAGGGCGGCAAGGCGCACGCCTTCTCCACGCCGCTCGTCACCAAGTCCGACGGCACGAAGTACGGCAAGACCGAGGGTGGCGCGCTCTGGCTCGACCCCGAGCTGATGAGCCCGTGGGCGTTCTACCAGTTCTGGCTGAACGTTGAGGACGTCAAGGTCGGCGAGCTGCTCCGCATCTTCACCTTCCTCACGCGTGAGGAGATCGAGGACCTCGACGCGCAGATGGCGGAGAAGCCGTTCCTGCGTGCTGGCCAGAAGGCGCTTGCCGAGCACGTGACCACGCTGGTCCACGGCCGGGGCGAGACGGAGAAGATCAAGGCGGCCGCCGCAGCGCTGTTCGGCGGTGGCGACCTGCACGCGCTGTCGGTGCCCACGCTCGCAGCCGCGCTCGGCGAGGCCGGCGCTGCGAAGCTCGAGAAGCCGGGCACGATCGTGGAGCTTCTCGTGGCGTCGGGCCTCTCGAAGTCCAACGGCGAGGCACGCCGCACGATCAGCGAGGGCGGTGCCTACCTCAACAACGAGCGTGTCGAGGATCCCGACTTCGTGCCGGCCGAGTCCGACCTGATCGGTGGTTCGTGGCTCGTGCTGCGCCGCGGCAAGAAGAACCTCGCCGGTATCGAGATCGGCTGACGAAGCATGACCGCGGAGGCGCTCCCCGGACGCTGGCTGGACGATGTCCTGGCCCGTGCCGAGGAGCGCCTTCCGCGTTCTGTGTGGCGCTACGTCATGGCCACGGCGGGGGAGGGCATCACATCCGCGGAGAACGCCGAGGCCTGGCGCGAGGTCCGCTTCGTCCCCCGGGTCCTCCGCGATGTACGCCGGGTCGACCTCGGCGTCCGTCTCCACGGCGACGACTATCGGGTGCCCTTCGGCATCGCGCCGACGTCCCTGCAGCGTGCTGCCGATCCTGACGGCGAGCTGGCCATGGCGCGCGCTGCCGCGACAGTCGGCGTACCGCATGTGGTGTCGAGCAACGCGGGCCACCTCTTCGCCGACATCAACGCTGCGGGTGGACCGTGGTGGCTCCAGGCCTATGTCACCGCGGACCGTGAGCGCTGTTTGCCGATGCTCGAGTCGGCGGTTGCTGCTGGGGCGCGGGCAGTCGTGCTGACCGTCGACCTGCCGTTCCCCGGGACGAAGCACGACGTGGGCGACGACGACTTCGGTGACGTGGACCTGTCATGGCACCGCGTGAACTACCAGGGGCAGGCGCGCGCCACTCAGCGTGGTGAATGGGCAGCAGACCTCTCGGCTTCCGACATCTCCTGGCTAGGGGAGCGAACGGGGCTGCCCGTCGTCGTGAAGGGAGTCCTGCACCCGGAGGACGCCGCCGCATGTGTCGAAGCCGGCGCCTCTGCGGTCTGGGTCAGCAATCACGGCGGACGCCAGCTGGATCGCTCGGTCACGACCGCGGCTGCCCTGGGTGGTGTCGCGACGCGTGTCGCCGGACGGGTCCCGGTCTACGTCGACGGCGGCGTGCGCGGGGGAGCGGATGTCCTCGCCGCGCTGTCGCTCGGTGCAGACGCAGTCTTCCTCGGTCGCGCTCCGCTCCTGGGCCTGGCCGCCGGTGGACAGCGCCTCGTGGAGCGGATCCTGGCGACCGTGGAGGCTGAACTGGACGAGTTCATGCGGCTCTCGGGGGCGCGCAACGGGCCCGAAACGCGCGATCTGAGCGTCGAAATCGGCCCATTCGGCCCCTGACCTGCGGAAACGTCAAATGTGGCCGCGGTCACGCTGACCCGATTTGCAACACCGCTGAAACACCGTCTAATGTTTCACCTGTCGCCGGGAACGGCGGGAGGAACGGCCGAGAGGCCGGGCCGACCGAGTCCCGGCGAAAGTCTTCCCGAAGACACCTTGCGAAGTACGGGTTTGCCAGTCATGGCGGCCGGAAAAGTTCGCGAGTTGCTGTGCGCCGGGGGAGGCCACTCCAAGCCCCGCAGGGGAGTCAGGAAACTGACGAACCACGGTGCGCGCTGGATCCTTGAGAACTCAACAGTGTGCCAAAAGTCGACGAATTAATTTTTACCCGTCCGACACTTCATGCCTTCGGGTGTGGGTTGGATGGTTCCTTTGGTAAGTAATCGATAATTCTGACAATTTTGTCAGGGTTCGGTCTCTTGCCGGGATCTCTTTTTCCTGCATGGCCTTTGGGTTGTGTGGGTGTTGTTTTCAACGGAGAGTTTGATCCTGGCTCAGGACGAACGCTGGCGGCGTGCTTAACACATGCAAGTCGAGCGGTAGTATGCCTTCGGGTGTATGAGAGCGGCGAACGGGTGAGTAACACGTGAGCAATCTGCCCTTCACTCTGGGATAGCCACCGGAAACGGTGATTAATACCGGATATGACCACTGTCGGCATCGATGGTGGTGGAAAGTTTTTGCGGTGAAGGATGGGCTCGCGGCCTATCAGCTTGTTGGTGAGGTAATGGCTCACCAAGGCTTCGACGGGTAGCCGGCCTGAGAGGGTGACCGGCCACACTGGGACTGAGACACGGCCCAGACTCCTACGGGAGGCAGCAGTGGGGAATATTGGACAATGGGCGAAAGCCTGATCCAGCAACGCCGCGTGAGGGATGACGGCCTTCGGGTTGTAAACCTCTTTCAGCAGGGACGAAGCGCAAGTGACGGTACCTGCAGAAGAAGCACCGGCCAACTACGTGCCAGCAGCCGCGGTAATACGTAGGGTGCGAGCGTTGTCCGGAATTATTGGGCGTAAAGGGCTCGTAGGCGGTTGGTCACGTCGGGAGTGAAAACTCGGAGCTTAACTCCGAGCCTGCTTCCGATACGGGCCGACTAGAGGTATGCAGGGGAGAACGGAATTCCTGGTGTAGCGGTGAAATGCGCAGATATCAGGAGGAACACCGGTGGCGAAGGCGGTTCTCTGGGCATTACCTGACGCTGAGGAGCGAAAGTGTGGGGAGCGAACAGGATTAGATACCCTGGTAGTCCACACCGTAAACGTTGGGCGCTAGGTGTGGGACACATTCCACGTGTTCCGTGCCGCAGCTAACGCATTAAGCGCCCCGCCTGGGGAGTACGGCCGCAAGGCTAAAACTCAAAGGAATTGACGGGGGCCCGCACAAGCGGCGGAGCATGCGGATTAATTCGATGCAACGCGAAGAACCTTACCTGGGTTTGACATATACCGGAAACACCTAGAGATAGGTGCCCTTTTAGTCGGTATACAGGTGGTGCATGGCTGTCGTCAGCTCGTGTCGTGAGATGTTGGGTTAAGTCCCGCAACGAGCGCAACCCTCGTCTTATGTTGCCAGCACGTAATGGTGGGGACTCATAAGAGACTGCCGGGGTCAACTCGGAGGAAGGTGGGGATGACGTCAAGTCATCATGCCCCTTATGTCCAGGGCTTCACGCATGCTACAATGGCCGGTACAAAGGGCTGCGATACCGCGAGGTGGAGCGAATCCCAAAAAGCCGGTCTCAGTTCGGATTGGGGTCTGCAACTCGACCCCATGAAGTCGGAGTCGCTAGTAATCGCAGATCAGCAACGCTGCGGTGAATACGTTCCCGGGCCTTGTACACACCGCCCGTCACGTCACG
>NZ_SJZJ01000040.1 GCF_004337475.1 Nocardioides jejuensis
CAGCAGACCGCAAGACCACCCGACCGCCGGCGCGACGCAGGGCAGCGAGCCCGGGCTCGTGCCACCGGTCGGCAAGCAGCCACGCCTCGACCAGGGCGCCGCGCCGGGCGAGCGCGGCGCCGGCGTACAGGGCGTCGCCGCCGTTGTCACCCGAGCCGACGAGCAGCACCACGCGGCGTCCGTACGCACCGCCGAGCAGGTCGATGACCACCTGCGCGAGGCCGTGCGACGCGCGCTGCATCAGCACACCCGAGGCGAGGTCCGGGCTGGCCTCCTCGGCTGCGCGCACCTGCGCGACGGTGTGGGCGTGCCGCATGCCCCCAACCTAGCGGCCGGGGGCAGCAGCACGAGTCGTCAGCGGACCCGGCCGTAGAAGACCGCGTCGGTCCAGATCGGCGCGAGCCGGACGACGTCGCCCGAGTGCGGCGCGTGCCAGATCTGGCCGTTGCCGGCGTAGATGCCGACGTGGTGGACGCTGCCCGCGCCACCGAAGAAGACGAGGTCACCCGGCATGGGGTCGGAGACCGGGGTCACGACCGCGGCCTGCGCGCCCGACGTACGGGGCAGGTGGATACCGACGGCGGCGTACGCCCAGCCGGTGAGGCCGGAGCAGTCGAACGCGCTCGGACCGGTCGCGCCATAGACGTAGGGCTTGCCGGCCTGCGCGGCAGCAGCGGCGACGATCCGCTGACCGATCGCTGCGGCCTCGCGCTCGCGGCGCTCGATGCGCGCCTCACGGGCGGCGGTGCGCTGACGCGCGATGGCGTCGAGGACCTGCTGCTCGTCCACCTGGACGAAGGCCGAGGCGGGCGGCACGGGGGCGGGGCTGGCGGGGGCGGCTCCGGCGGCCTGTCCGGTCACGAGGACGGTCAGGACGAGCGGGGCGGCGAGCAGGCGCGCGGTGGCGCGGGGCGACATGGTGAACATGGAGAGACTCCGGCAGCGACGCCTGCGAAAGATGACCTGTCGGGCGAGGACTGCTGGTGTCCCGGACGCTGTGCGTCCTTAGCCCCGAGCCGGACGTCGGTCCGGCGTACTACCTGGGTCTTCCGTGCCCGCGCTACTTCGTGTGCTTGGTCATCCCCATCGAGCGCGGGCCTCGGCGCAACGGGAGCGGCCCTCCGGTGGGAGGACTACTCCATTGAAGGTGCTTGCAAAAGTTAGCGCCATGACCGCGGTCACGGTCGGGGCGTGGCCCGCCTCACGCGCTCACGACTCGAGGATCACGTACGCCGTCGCCAGACCGCCGTCGTGGGCCAGCGACAGGTGCGTCGAAGCCACCCCGAGAGCGGCAGCCGCATCCGCGACCGTCCCTCGCAGTGCGAACGCCGGACGGCGACCGTCGACGCGGACCACCTCGCAGTCGTGCCACGAGAGCCCCGCGGGAGCGCCGAGCGCCTTGGCCATCGCCTCCTTCGCCGCGAAGCGGGCCGCCAGCGACTCCAGGGGCAATCCGGCCTCGGCATCCGTGAAGAGCCGCGAGCGCAGCGACGGCGTGCGCTCCAGCGCAGCACCGAAGCGCGCGATGTCGACGACGTCGACGCCGATCCCGACGATCACGTCAGCCGCAGATCACTCGACCGTGACGGACTTGGCCAGGTTGCGCGGCATGTCGACGTCGTGACCCATCAACGTCGCGAGCTCGCAGGCGAAGAGCTGGAGCGGCACTGCGGCCACGAGCGGCTGCAGCAGGACCGGCACCTTCGGGAGGCGGATCAGCTCGTCGGCGTACGGCTCGATGGCGGTGTCGCCCTCTTCGGCGAGGCAGATCGTGCGCGCACCACGGGCGCGGACCTCCTGGATGCCGGAGATCATCTTCTCGTGGAGCTGGTCGCGCCCCCGCGGCGGGACGACGCACCAGATCGGCAGCCCGTCGTCGACGAGCGCGATCGGGCCGTGCTTGAGCTCGCCGGCCGCGAAGCCCTCGGCGTGGATGTAGGCGAGCTCCTTGAGCTTCAGCGCACCCTCGAGGGCGACCGGGTAGCCCGCGTGACGACCGAGGAAGAGGACCGACGGCGTGCCGACGAACTCCTGCGCGAGTGCGTAGACCCGGTCGGCCTGACCGAGCACGGTCTCGATGTGGGCCGGCATCTGCTCGAGCTGGTCCATCACCAGGTTGATCTCGTCGGTGTAGCGGGTGCCCTTGACCTGCGCGAGGTAGAGACCGAGGAGGTAGCAGGCGACGAGCTGGGTCAGGAAGCCCTTGGTGGAGGCGACGCCGATCTCGGGACCGGCGTGCGTGTAGATGACCGCGTCGGACTCGCGCGGGATCGTCGAGCCGTTGCTGTTGCAGATCGCGAGCACCTTGGACCGCTGCGTACGGGCGTGGCGGATCGCCTGGAGCGTGTCGGCGGTCTCACCGGACTGGGAGATCGCGACCACGAGGGTCTCGCGGGTCAGGATCGGGTCGCGGTAGCGGAACTCGCTGGCGAGCTCGACCTCGACGGGGATCCGGCACCAGTGCTCGATGGCGTACTTGGCAACCATGCCGGCGTAGAACGACGTGCCACACGCGATCACGATGACCTTGTCGATGTCGCGCAGCTCCTCGTCCGAGAGGCGCACCTCGTCCAGCTGGAGCCGGCCGGCGGCGTTGCGGCGGCCCAGGAGCGAGTCGGCGACCGCGCGCGGCTGCTCGAAGATCTCCTTCCGCATGAACCAGTCGTGACCGTCCTTCTCCGCTGCGGAGAGATCCCAGTCGACGTGGAAGGGCTTGCCCTCGGCCGGAGCGCCGTCGAAGGTCGTCACCGAGACACCGTCGCGGGTGAGCGTCACGACCTGCGCCTGGCCGAGCTCCAGGGCCTCACGGGTGTGCTCGATGAACGCCGCCACGTCCGAGCCGAGGAAGTTCTCACCCTCGCCGAGGCCGACCACCAGCGGGCTGTTGAGACGGGCTGCGACGACCCGGTCGGGGTCCTGCGCGTCGATCGCGACGAGGGTGAAGGCACCCTCCATCTGGCGGCACGCGGCCTGCATCGCGGTCGTGAGGTCGACCCCCTTGTCGAGCTCACGCTCGATCAGATGGGCAGCCACCTCGGTGTCGGTGTCCGACAGCATCTCGTGGCCCTCGGCCTCGAGCTCGGCCCGGATCTCCGCGAAGTTCTCGATGATGCCGTTGTGCACGAGCGCGAGACGCTTCTCGCGGCCCAGGTGCGGGTGGGCGTTGCGGTCGGTCGGCGCGCCGTGGGTCGCCCAGCGCGTGTGGCCGATGCCGGTGGTCGACGCGGGCAGCGGGCTCTCGGCGATCGCCTTCTCGAGGTTGGCGAGCTTGCCGGACTTCTTGTCGCTCGCGATGGCGCCGTCGTGCACCAGTGCCACGCCTGCGGAGTCGTAGCCGCGGTACTCCAGACGACGGAGGCCCTCGATGACGACGCCCTGCGCCTGCTTGCTGCCGACGTACCCCACGATTCCGCACATGCCGCGAAGTCTACGGTGAGGGACTGGCGCCCCGGTCGCTGACGCGTGCTGCAACAATCGCTCGCATGTCTGGGCCCCTCCCCGAGCAGCAGCGCTCCGAGCGCGAGGCGTCGCCGTACGTCGAGCTGGACCGCGCCGCATGGGCTGCACTCGCCGAGGGCATGGAGTCCCCGCTCACCAACGAGGAGATCCGCGCGCTGCGTGGACTCGGCGACGAGCTCGACCTCGAGGAGATCCAGAAGATCTACCTCCCGCTCTCCCGCCTGCTCTCGATGTACGTCGAGTCGGCCGGTCGCCTGCACCGCAAGCAGGAGGAGTTCCTCAACCAGCCCCAGCCGCCACGCACGCCGTTCGTCATCGGCCTGGCCGGCTCGGTGGCGGTCGGCAAGTCCACCACCGCGCGCGTGCTGCAGCAGATGCTGGCGCACTGGCCGGAGCACCCGCAGGTCGCGCTGGTCACGACCGACGGCTTCCTGCTCCCCAACGCCGAGCTCGAGCGCCGCGGCATCCTGCACCGCAAGGGCTTCCCCGAGTCCTACGACCGCAAGGCGCTTTTGAAGTTCGTCATCGACATCAAGTCGGGACGCGAAGCGGTCGAGGCGCCGACGTACTCCCACCTCGTCTACGACGTCGTGCCGGATGAGAAGGTCGTCGTGCAGTCGCCCGACATCGTGATCGTCGAGGGGCTCAACGTCCTCCAGCCGGCGCGCACCCGTGACGACGGCAAGGTCGGCCTCGCGGTCGCCGACTACTTCGACTTCACGGTGTACGTCGACGCCGCCACCACCGACATCAAGCGCTGGTATGCCGAGCGCTTCCTCAAGCTGCGCGAGACGTCGTTCCGCAAGCCGGGGTCGTACTTCCGCCGCTACTCGAAGTTCAACGAGGCCGAGGCACTCGCCGAGGCGGAGCGGATCTGGGACGAGATCAACGGTCCCAACCTGATGGAGAACGTCCTCCCCACCCGCTCGCGCGCCAAGCTCGTGCTGCGCAAGGACGCCGACCACTCGGTCCGCTACGTGCGCCTGCGCAAGATCTGACCCTCAGCCGGCGCGCAGCGACCCCAGCACCGCCGCGTAGGCCGCGCCGCCCGGCGCCCCACGCACGCCGAGGTAGCGAGCCACGACGAGCGTGACCACCGAGTCGCCGACGCGTCGGGCGACCGCCGTGAGCTCCGCCCGCTCCCCCGCGCACGGGTTGGCCGAATCGCTGGTGTCGATGACGACGCGCGACGCTGCCGCCGTCCCACCCGAGGCGAGCCGCACGGGCTGCGCGGCCGAGGCTGTCAGCGGCGCGTCGGCGGGCAACCCTGCGTAGCCGCGCGCCCAGGCCACGGCCGTCGCCTCGGCGACCCCCGCGGGATTGGTCGAGACAACGGGGTCGGCGAGCACCGCCCAGCCCCCGGGCACGGGAGCGAAGTCGGTCCGGCAGCTGTTGCGCCAGGACAGCGCCTGACCGCGACCGGAGGCGATCACCGCGCCGTCCTCGCGATAGGCCGTGCGCTGGGCCGCGGGACGGCGCTGCCATGCACGCGGAACGGCGTACGACGCATCACCGACGCGCACGCGCACCCACTGCGCCGGCACCTTCACCGCAAGCGACGGCAGGCCCGTCGGCGAGCTCGTCGGCGACACAGCGGGCGACGCCACCGGCGGCACGCTGGGAGCAGCACCCGCCGTCGCGGGCTCGCGGCTGTGCTTGCTCACGAGGGCGGCCCCGATCCCGAGCGCACCGATGACCAGGACGGCGGCGACGGCCACCACGAGCGCACCACGTCGAAGACTCACGCGCCCATCTTCGCCTCACAGACGCTTCTGCACCTCGACGGTGCGCCCGACCTTGTGGAAACCGAGCTGGTCGTTGATCGCGACCATGTGGTCGTTGACGGTCGCGTTCCACGTCGTGATCTCGGCTGCAGGTTCGCCGTCCGCCTGCAGCGCGCGATGGTTGGCGACCTTCACCGCAAGACCGAGCCGGTGCCCGCGATGGTCCGCGCGCACGAGAGTGCCCCACTGGTGGCAGAGCGTCGTGTCGTGGACGGACACCGAGATCGTGGAGTGCGCCACCACCTCGCCCCCTGCCGTCAGCGCCAGCGCGTGCCACAGCGTCAGCCCCTGACGCGCGTACGTCGCCTCGCGCTCACGCCACCCCCGCACCGAGGGGTCCTCGGCCTCGAGGAGCAGGTCACCGGCCGGAGCCTCCACCGCGAGCCTCGAGGCGAGCGCGGCGTAGCCCGCGGCGTACGCGTCGGGGAGCGTGCCGCGCACCACCTCGATCCGGTACGCCGCGTGGTGCGGCGCCGCCTCGGCCGCGAGGCGGTCGAGCAGGGCAGGGTCGACGGGCAACGCCAGCCGGCGCTGGAGGTCGCCGAGCGCCACGTCGTAGCCGTGGGCCTGCGCGAAGCGCACGTCCGGCGAGCCCGCGCCGTCCTCGGGCAGCTCCAGGCCGAACTCGACCTCGGACATCGCGATGCTCCGCCCGCGCGAGCGGGCCGCGTCCTCGAGCACCTGCAGCAGCGCGCCGCCGACTCCAGCGCCACGAGCCGACGGCACGACGTCGACGAACACGTTGGCGAGCTCGAGGTTCGTCACGAAGGGCGTCTCCAGCAGCGCCGCTCCGACGACGGCACCGTCGCGCAGGGCGAGCCAGGCGCCACACCAGCGGTAGGGCACCGGCGTCGCCACCATGTCGTGGACCTCGGCCAGACGCCACGGCGCGGCGTCGGCACGTCCGTGCGTGACGGAGGCGAGGTGGACGGCGTGCCACCGCTGGATGTCGGTGGCGAAGGTCGGCGATGCGGGATCGAGCGCGACGATGCGGAGGTCGTTCACGCCCTCGACGGTAGGCCGCGCACGCCACGGCGCGCGAGCGAATTACGTCTCAGCCGAGGCGCTCGCGGACGACGTCCGCGAGCTTGTCCGCGACGGCCTGCGCCTCGGTCTCCGAGGTCGCCTCGACCATGACCCGCACGAGCGGCTCGGTGCCTGATGCGCGGAGCAGCACGCGGCCTTCGTCGCCGAGACGCGCTTCGGCCTCCGCGACGGCCGCGAGCAGCACCTCGTCGGTGGCCGAGCGGTCCTTGTCGACACCCTTGACGTTGACCAGGACCTGAGGGAGGCGGGTCATCGCTGCCGCGAGCTCGGCGATGGTCGCCCCGGTCATCGCCATCCGCTCGAGCAGGTGCAACGCGGTCAGGATGCCGTCGCCGGTCGTGGCGTGGTCGCTCATGATGACGTGGCCCGACTGCTCGCCGCCGAGGGAGAAGCCGTTGGCCTTCATCGCCTCGAGGACGTAGCGGTCGCCGACCTTGGTCGACACGACCGTGATGCCGGCAGCGCTCATCGCGCGGTTGAAGCCGAGGTTGCTCATGACGGTCGCGACGACCGTGTCGTCAGCCAGCTTGCCCTGCTCCTTGAGCGAGGCAGCGAGGATGCAGAGGATCTGGTCGCCGTCGACGACGTTGCCGGCCGCGTCGACAGCCAGGCAGCGGTCCGCGTCGCCGTCCAGCGCGAAGCCGATGTCGGCCCCGTCCTTGACGACCGCAGCGCGCAGGTTGTCGAGATGGGTCGAGCCGCAGCCGTCGTTGATGTTGAGGCCGTCGGGCTGCGCGTGGATCGCGGTCACCTCGGCGCCGGCGGCCTCCAGGGCGCGCGGGCCGGCTTCCGACGCGGCGCCCTCCGCGCAGTCGAGGACGACGCGCAGGCCGGCGAGCGGCTTCGTGGTGGTGCCGAGCAGGTGGCCGACGTAGTCGTCGATCGCCGCGTCGTACGTCGAGACGCGACCGACCGCACCGCCGGTGGGACGCTCCCACGCCTCGCCCATGCGCTGCTCGATCGCGTCCTCGATGGCGTCGTCGAGCTTCACGCCGCCGCGGGCGAGGAACTTGATGCCGTTGTCCGGCATGGCGTTGTGGGACGCGGAGAGCATGACGCCCAGGTCCGCGCCGAGCGAGCCGGTGAGGTACGCGACGCCGGGGGTGGGCAGGACGCCCAGGAGCAGCACGTCGACGCCGGCCGACGCGAGGCCCGCGACGACCGCGGCCTCGAGGAACTGCCCCGAAATGCGCGTGTCCCGGCCGACCACTGCCAGCGGGCGGTGCCCACTGAACTCGCCGCGGTCGGCCAGGACATGTGCTGCGGCGACGGAGAGGTCCAGGGCCAGCTCTGCGGTGAGAACACCGTTCGCCAGACCCCGGACCCCGTCCGTGCCAAACAGATTTGCCATGAAGGCAGGCTGCCAGATCAGCGCTTGCTGAACTGCGACGCCTTGCGGGCCTTCTTGAGACCGGCCTTCTTGCGCTCGACGACGCGCGCGTCGCGGGTGAGCAGACCGGCCTTCTTCAGCGTCGGGCGGTTGGCGTCGACGTCGACAGCGTTGAGCGAGCGGGCCACGCCGAGACGCAGGGCGCCGGCCTGACCGGCGATGCCGCCACCGTGGATGCGCGCGATGACGTCGAAGCGACCCTCGAGCTCCAGAGCGGCGAACGGCTCGTTCGCGATCTGGCGGTGGAGAGCGTTCGGGAAGTAGTCGTTGAGCTCACGACCGTTGATCGTCCAGACGCCGGTGCCCGGAACGATGCGGACGCGGGCGACGGCCTCCTTGCGGCGACCGGTGGCCGCAGCCGGGGCGATCGTGGCCGGCTTGAGCGGCGCGTCGGCGGCGGGGGCCGACTCGGAGGTGTAGGCAACGCCCTCGGCGTCGCTCTCGAAGGTCTCCTCGACCTCAGCGATGTTCTCAGTCATGTCCTGGTCCTCTGAAGTCACTGGGAGATCTGGGTGATCTCGAACGGCTTGGCCTGCTGGGCCGCGTGCGGGTGCGTCGGGCCCGAGTAGACCTTGAGCTGCTTCAGCATCTGGCGACCGAGGCGGTTCTTGGGGAGCATGCCCCAGACAGCCTTCTCGATGACCTTGCGAGCGTCCTTCTCGAGGCCCTCGCCGATCGGGGTGGCCGTCAGACCGCCCGGGTAACCCGAGTGGCGGTAGGACATCTTGGTCTTCGCCTTGTTGCCGGAGAGGGCAACCTTCTCGGCGTTGATGATGACGACGAAGTCGCCGCCCGCGACGTGCGGGGCGAAGGTCGGCTTGTGCTTGCCGCGGATGAGGTTCGCGGCGGTGACAGCGAGACGGCCGAGGACGACATCCTCGGCGTCGATGATGAGCCATTCACGCTGGATGTCAGCGGGCTTGGGGCTGTAGGTGCGCAAGGCAGTTCACAGCTTTCTCGTTCGTTGGTCCCGATGCACGGGGATGTGCGCCGGGGGTGGTGCGGCGCCTTCTGACGAACACTGCCCGGCATCTTCACCAACTGGTGGAGCATCCGGATCTGCATCCGACTCCGTGACGGAGCCTGAACGCGGCAGGAGGCGCGACTTGCAAGGATACGAGTCGGCGTGTCGGGGGGTCAAAACGGCGTCCGGACCTCTCCGTTCAACAGGGGCTCGCAGCGCCGTGAGGTGGTGAGCGTTCCCGTGGTCCGGACAGGATCTGGTTCCCTTTCGGGCTGTGCACCTAGATTGGGCGTCGTGACTGATTCATTGACCATCAGGGACAACCGCACGGGCACCGAATACGAGGTGTCCATTGTTGACGGAGCGATCAAGGCCGCAGACCTCGGCAAGATCAAGACCTCCGACGAGGACCCGGGGCTGTGCACCTATGACCCGGGCTTCACCAACACGGCCTCCTGCAAGAGCTCCATCACGTACATCGACGGCGACAAGGGCATCCTCGAGTACCGCGGGTACCCGATCGAGCAGCTCGCTGAGCAGTCGACGTTCCTCGAGGTCGCGTACCTCGTCGTCTACGGCGAGCTCCCCACCAAGGAGCAGTACGACGCCTGGGTGCACGAGATCACGTACCACACGTTCGTGCACGAGAACGTCAAGGGCTTCATGCAGGGCTTCCGCTACGACGCCCACCCGATGGGCATGCTGATGGCCTCGGTCGGCGCGCTGTCGACGTTCTACCCGGACGCCCGCAACATCCACGACGCCGACAACCGCCACATGCAGATCGTCCGCATGATCGCGAAGATGCCGACGCTGGGCGCCTGGGCCTTCCGCCACGCGCAGGGCAAGCCCTACGTGTACCCGGACAACGAGCTCTCCTACACCGAGAACTTCCTGGCGATGCTCTTCAAGATGAGCGAGCTGAAGTTCAAGGCCGACCCGCGCCTGGTCCGCGCGCTCGACGTCCTGCTGATCCTCCACGCCGACCACGAGCAGAACTGCTCGACCAACGCGGTCCGCTCCGTCGGCTCCTCGCAGGTCGACCCGTACTCCGCGGTCGCGGCCGGCGTCGGCGCCCTCTACGGCCCGCTCCACGGTGGCGCCAACGAGGCCGTCCTCAAGATGCTCAAGCGCATCGGCACGGTCGACAACATCCCGGCGTTCATCGAGGGCGTCAAGGCCGGCAACGAGCGCCTCATGGGCTTCGGTCACCGCGTCTACAAGAACTTCGACCCGCGCGCGAAGATCATCAAGAAGGCCTGCGACGACGTCTTCGAGGTCACGGGTGTCAACCCGCTCCTCCAGGTGGCGCAGGAGCTCGAGCGCATCGCCCTCGAGGACGAGTACTTCGTCAAGCGCAAGCTCTACCCCAACGTGGACTTCTACTCGGGCCTCATCTACGAGGCGCTGCAGTTCCCGCCGGAGATGTTCACGGTCCTCTTCGCGATCGGTCGCGCCCCGGGCTGGCTGGCCCAGTGGAACGAGCTGATCCAGGACAAGGAGCAGAAGATCGCCCGCCCGAAGCAGATCTACACGGGCGACCGCACGCTGACGTTCGTCCCGCGCGAGGAGCGCTGGGCCGACTGAGCATCGTCGAAACCCGGGTTTTGGTCCGCCGTCTGACGACTGAGCGAGGGCCCCGCGAGCTTGCTCGTCGGGGCCCGAGCGAGGGAGGAAGGCAGGAGCGCAGCGACTGCTGACCCGGGTTTTGGCGTCTTCAGACCCGGGTTTCGGTCAGCTCTTCCACTCCCAGGACGCCAGCAGCGGCGTGACCAGGTCGGCGAGGTCGCTGCGCTTCTTCGCTGCACCGGCGACCAGGACCATCGCTCCGCGGTGCTCGTCGCCGAGCGCGATCATCACCTTCCGGTACGGCGTGGGCTTGCGCCAGGCGCAGTCAACGACGCGATGCGTGCCCCCGAACGTCGTGTCCGTGCGGTCGCGCCGACACGTCGCTCCCTGCTTGCCCAGCACCTCGGCGGCGTACAGCGCTGCGGCCTCGGCATCGCTGCGGTCCTTGGCCTCGCTGACGAAGATCTGCCGCGTGTCGTCGAGAGCATCGACGGCGGCGAACTTCACGGGGCCGTCCAGGTCCCACTGGCTCTTCACCCAGCCCGTCGGCAGGACGAAGCTGGCCTTGTGGTCGGCGGTCTCCTGGCGCCCGGAGAGCGGTGTGGCGCGGGCCGGCCGGTCTCCCTTCGACGGGCCTCCCCCGCACGCGCCGAGCGTCGCGAGGGAGGACAGGGCGAGGATCAGCGCGGGGGCGGTACGACGGAGCATGCGCGCATCGTGCCAGCCGAGCCTGAGAGGAACCCGCACGGCCGACGGCGTGGACACCAGGGCACCGCTCAGGCGGGCCGGATCGACTCCAGCACGCGGAACCCCTTGGCGCTGCCGATGCGCTCGGTCGGGTAGCCCCGCTCGGTCAGCCACCGCTGCAGCGAGTCCCCGCCGAGGTTCTTGCCGACGACCATGACCGCGCGGCCACCGGGGAGCAGGCGCGGCAGCCAGGTGAGCAGCAGCTCGTGCAGGGCCTCCTTGCCGATGCGGATCGGCGGGTTCGACCAGATCTCGTCGAACGTGTAGTCGGTCGGCACCTGGTCCGGCGTACAGGCCACGACGCGGGAGTCGACGCCGAGGGCGCGGGCGTTGTCGTTCATCAGCCGCACGGCGCGCTCGTTGACGTCGATGCCGATGACGGAGGCGAGCGGGACCTGCTTCGCGATGGTCAGGCCGATCGCACCGTAGCCGCAGCCGAGGTCGAGGAAGCGACCCTGGACCGGCGGCTCGGTCTCCTTGAAGAGCACCGAGGTGCCGATGTCGAGGCGGCCCTTGGCGAAGACGCCGCTGCCGCTCTCCATCACGAGCTCCTGGTCCCAGGCCTCGAACTCGACCCGCTGGCGCTCGAACGGCACCGACGGGTCGGCGGTGAAGTAGTGCTCGTCCTGCTCAGCCATGGTGCAGCTCCTCCTCGGTGTGCTCGCGGCGGGCGCGGGCCTTCTCGGCCTGCAGCGCGAGCTGGCCGGCCGGCGGGTAGCCGACCTCCTCCAGGGTCAGACCGTGCGGCGCAACCACCGCGACCGCCGCGTCGCGCTTGCCGTTGACGAGTACGTCGTGTGCCCACTGCGGCGACTTGCGCCCGTCGCCGACAGCCAGCATGCAGCCGACGAGGGCCCGCACCATCGAGTGGCAGAACGCGTCGGCGCGCACGGTCGCGACCGCACGCTCGTCCGCGTCGCGGTACCAGTGGAAGTCGAGCAGCGTCCGGATCGTCGTCGCGCCCTCGCGCTTCTTGCAGAACGCCGCGAAGTCCTTCAGGCCGATCAGCATCCGGCTCGCCTCGTTCATCGCGTCGAGGTCGAGCGGTGCGCGCCAGGCGAGCACGTGGTTGCGCATCAGCGGGTCGTGCAGGTCCGGGGTGTCGGCCACCCGGTACGCGTAGCGCCGCCACACGGCCGAGAACCGCGCGTCGAAGCCCTCCGGAGCCTCGCTCACCCCATGGATCCGTACGTCGGTCGCCAGGATGCCGTTGAGCCGACGATGCAGCGAGGCGAGGGGCGTCGGAGCGGCGCGCCCCGCGGTGGCCTCCAGCACCTCGGCGTCGACGTCGACGTGGACCACCTGGCCGCGCGCGTGCACGCCCGTGTCGGTGCGCCCGGCGCACACGACCTGGACCTCGGGGAGCCGGAGCGCGGTCGCCAGGGCCGCTTCGAGGTCGCCCTGCACGGTGCGCAGGGCAGGCTGGCGCGCCCAGCCCTTGAAGCCGCCCCCGTCGTAGGCGAGGTCCATCCGAATCCGCACGCGCGCATCCTCCCATCCGGCCTGTGGAGGGAGCGAGCCGGACCGGGCCCGCTTGTCGGTGGCCGGTGCCAGCGTGGCAGTGCCGGGTCAGCGAGGCCCGGCAGGGAGGATGGACCCGATGACCAGCACAGCCCAGGGCAGGACCGACGTCGACCCGATGCTCGCCAAGGTGCGCAAGCTCCTGGCGAAGGCAGCCGACCCCGCCACGACGCCCGAGGAGGCGGAGTCCTACACCGCCAAGGCAGCGGCTCTCGCCGCGGCGTACGGCATCGATCAGGCATTGCTCGCAGAGGCCGATCCCGGCGCGGACCCGATGGGCGACCGCGTCGTTCCGCTGGACGCGCCGTACGCCGCAGACAAGGGCGACCTGCTCTCGGTGATCGCGCACGAGCTGCGCTGTCGCGCGGTGCGACGCATCGACCGCCGGGCCAGCGGCAAGGAGATCACGCTTCACCTGTTCGGCCACGCGAGCGACCTCGACCGCGTCGAGGTCCTCTTCACCTCGCTGCTGCTCCAGGCGACCCGCGACCTGACCCGCACACCGGTCCCCCGCGACCAGCACGCGGCTGCGTTCCGCCGTTCCTGGCTGGCAGGCTTTGCGATGGCGATCCAGCAGCGTCTGGCCGATGCCGAGAGGCGGGCCGCTGCGGAGGCCGCCCCGCGGTTCGCTGCCGCCGGCAGCACGGCTGCCCTGGTCCTCGCCAGCCGCTCCGAGCTCGTTGAGTCGGCCATGCACGACGCCTACCCGCACCTCCGCACGGCGCGCCCGCGGGTGCTGTCGGGCAGCGGCGGTCGCCACGGATGGGACGCCGGCCAGCGCGCCGATCTCGGTGAACGCTCTCGGCTCGCGCGTGCCGCGCGCGGCATACTGCGCACGTGACTCGTCTCGGGGCCCTTGCGCTTGCGGCCGGCCTGCTCACCACAGCGGCGTGCGGCTCCGGCTCCGACTCTGCCCTCGGCAGGCGCCCCACGGCGTACCCGGCGGCCGGTAGCAACAGTGCGTCCGCGGCGGGGCCGGGCATCGAGTCCGAGCTGGTCACCCGGGCCACCACAGCCGTCGAGGCCGCGCTGAGCTACGACCACGCGACGTACGCCGCCGACACGGCGGCCGCCGAGGCCCTCATGACCCGCACCTTCGCGGCGTCGTGGGAGCGCATCGCGGAGCGGCTGCGGCCCCACAGCGACGAGCGCCATGCACGTGCCACCGCCCGGGTCGTCGACGCCGGTGTCACGGGCGCGACCAGCCGCGCCGCGCAGGTCCTGCTGCTGATCGACCGGAGCGTCCACAGCAGCGAAGGGGCGCAGACCTCGGGCGGCTATGCCGTCGCTACGCTGCGCCACGGCCGCAGCGGCTGGCTCCTGGCCGGCCTGGGCCTCACCCCGCCCCGCCGCCAGGTCACCGAGCAGCGACCGGTCCCGGCCACCGTGCTCGCAGCCGCGACCGCCGTCGCCGACGCGTACGCCGACATCAACAGCGCCCATCCCCACGCAGACATCGCGCGCCTGCTGTCGTTGACGTCCGGCGCCTTCCACCGCGACTACGAGCGGGCCTCCCCCGAGCTCGTGGAGCGCGTCGTCGCGTCGCGCGCCGTCCAGGACGGCGTCGTGGTCTCCGCAGGCCTGTCCTCGCTCAAGGGCGCGCACGCACGCGTGGTGGCCGTCGTGACCACCGTGCTGCGCATCCCCGGCCAGAGCCCCGAGCACAGGATCCTCCGCCTCGACCTCGACCTGGTGCGCACCCCGACGGCCTGGCTCGCCCGCGGCATCCGGCTCGTGCCCGACGCCGGCGCCTGAGCGCCTCCGCGACCACGGACCCCCGGAGAAGCAGAAAGGCCCGCCATCCTCACGGATGACGGGCCCTCCCGAAGCCTGACGGCTAGATCACTTCTTGCCAGCCTCGACGAAGCCAGCGGCCTCGGCGTTCTCGGCGGTGTCGAACCAGATCTCGGCGACGGTGGCGTCGTACCACTGGCCACCCTCCTGGTGGAACTTCATCGAGTCGCGGTTGCCCTTGATCGTGAAGCCCTCGGGAGCGGAGCCGTCCTCGAGCGGAAGCGCGGCACCGGCCGGCAGCTCGGCGTCGGCGAGCGTCGCGACCTCGGCCTCAGCGGCCTCCTCGACGACCTCGGCCGGAGCCTCCTCGACGACCGGGGCAGCCGGAGCGGCCTTCGGCGCCTGCGGGGCGAACTGCTCGGTCACCAGCTCGATGATCGCCATGGGGGCGTTGTCGCCCTTGCGCGGACCGATCTTGGTGATGCGGGTGTAACCACCGGGACGCTCCGCCATGAGCGGGGCGATCTCGGTGAAGAGGATGTGCACGACACCCTTGTCGCGGATGGTCTTGAGGACCTCGCGACGGTTGTGCAGGTCACCCTTCTTGGCCTTGGTGATCAGCTTCTCCGCGTGCGGACGCAGCGTGCGCGCCTTCGCCTCGGTGGTGGTGATCCGACCGTGCTCGAACAGGGCCGTGGCCAGGTTCGACAGGATCAGGCGCTGGTGAGCGGGCGAGCCGCCGAGGCGGGCACCCTTCTTCGGAGCGGGCATTGCCATCTCACTTTCTCTCGGGCCGTGTCAGGTACCCGGGTAGACGCCGGCGTCAGTCGCCGGCGATTTGGTGGTGGTCGGGGC
>NZ_SJZJ01000041.1 GCF_004337475.1 Nocardioides jejuensis
ACCCGGCCGGGTCGGGGGTCGATCCGCCCGACGACACCCGCAGCGCCGCTCATGGCGGCCTGCCTCGGCCTGCTCGGAGGGTGGTCCCTCCGCCCCCTCGCCCTGTACGCCGACCACACCGTGCCGCGGGTCGGCTGGCTCCAGGTGGGGGTGATCGCCTTCGTCGCGGTCATCCTGGCCGGCACGGCCTGGATCACCTGGCGCGAGCTGCAGGTCAACCGCCAGTGGCTCGAAGCCCATCGCGCCGTCAACCGCCTGATGTGGGCGAAGTCCTGCGTCCTGGTCGGCGCGTTGCTGGCCGGCGGCTACGCCGGCGCGTTCGTCAGCTGGCTCGGCGTCGCGGGGGAGGCCACGACGGGCAACCTCGTGCGGAGCGGCTGCGCTGCCCTGGCGAGCGTGGGCGTGGTCGCCGCCGCGATCTGGCTCGAGCGCGCGTGTCGCGTCCGCGACGACGAGGACGCCGACCTAGCCTGAAGCATGGCCACTTCCGCATCACGCCGTCGTCAGCGCAGCACCCGACTCACCGTCGCGACCGTCCTGCTGGTGATCGCGGCCGTGGTGGTCATCGCCGGAGTCGCCTCCGGCTCGTTCGTGCTCACGGCGGGCGCGGCCATCGCTGCGCTCGTCCTCGGTGCTGCTGCCACGAAGATCACGGCCTCGGAGCTCGCCCAGTCGCGTCGCGAGGCCGCCGCCGACCGTGCCCGCCAGGCGCGGGAGTACTCCGAGCTGACGGCCGTCCGCGCGAAGGAGAACGCCGCGTTCATCGCCGGCATGGAGACCCGCATCGAGGAGCGCCAGAAGCTGATCGGCGAGCTCGAGCTGGCGCTCTCCGGCGCGCAGCGCACCGTCGCCGAGACGACCCTGAAGCTGGGCCAGGAGGCCCGCCGCGCGGAGCAGGCCGAGACCCGTCTGCTCGACGAGTCCCGCCGGCTCGACGACGCCGAGACGCGCGCCGCCGAGGCGATCGTCACGGTCGCCGAGCTCGAGCAGGAGCTCGTCGACCTCAAGGCCGAGCTGCACGCCTGGCAGGACGCCGCCACGGCGCCGAAGCGCGCCACCGCCTGATCCGACCCGGCACGTCCCGAGGCCTCGCCCCACGATTGTTCGGGCGACGGTCTGAGAGTGTTCTCACGACGCGCCTCGGCTGGCGCGGATCGGGTTCCCCGTGGCGGATAGGGTGTCGGCCATGCGCAACGAGTTCCGGAAGTACGCTCCGGCGCCTCTCAAGGCAGCCGCCCGCAAGGCCCGTTCCCGCCTGGCCGGCCAGGAGCCCGGTGCTCCCGCCGGCACCGTGTCGCCGCTCGAGGACGAGCGGTTCGGCACCTGGTTCGGACGGGTGGCGTGGAACCTCCTCGGAGAGGAGCGCGTTCCCGAGCTCCCGCTGGCCGGTTTCGACCCGAAGCTCGCCAACGACACCGTCGCCGCCGCCAAGGCCGCTGCTGCCGCCGCGTCGTACGTCGACCGGATCGCGAGCGGTGACGACACCACCACCGCCGCCATCGGCACGATCCGCGCGATCCTCGCGACGCGTCGTCGCCCGGTGGCCCGTTCGTTCGCCGCCGGTCTGGCCAACGGCCCCGACGGCGAGCGCGTCTCGCGCGCCGGCTTCGCCCTCTGCCTCATCGCGATGGAGCGCCGCACCTCCGCATGGGAGCAGCTCAAGGAGCTCGACGCGCCGTTCCTCGCGCAGCACCTTCCGGTCGAGACCGTCGACACCGCCCTCGTCCTCGGCACCCCCGAGGCGCTCGAGCTGGCCCTGCACATCGGTGACGACCCGACCGCGCTCAGCACTGAGGCCGTCGTCGCCCTCGCGGGCCGCTACCTGATCGCCGGTCACGTCGACCTGGCGCGCAAGGTGCAGGCCGAGGCCCTCACGCGCACCGGCCTGGACGAGGCCAGCGAGCACCAGCGCGCCAACGTGACCCGCTGGCTCGAGCCGGCGCCGGCCGTCGAGCCGGTCGAGGGCCGGATCAACTTCGGTGTCTTCGACTACTACCAGCCGGACTTCCCGTTCGCCTCCGGCAACGTGGGCGACTACGTCCAGACGCTGGCGATGATGGGCAACCTCGCGCGCTTCCAGGACGTCACCTACCACGGTGCCGACGGCCTCGGCGAGCTCACGAACCAGCTCCAGTCGCGCGTGCGCACGGAGCTGAAGATCACCGACGGCCCGTCCGCCGAGGTCGAGCTCCACCCGGTCTCGCGTGACTACAGCGAGGGCGACAACCTGCCGGAGAACACCTGGCTGCTCGCCTTCGGCTGGCACATGCACCCGCTGTTCAAGATCCGGCACGGCATGCCGTACCACCAGAACCTCAACCCGATCTTCGTGGCGTTCCACATCAACCGCCCGGCGCTGCTGACGCCCGAGACGATCGAGTACCTCAAGGCCCACGGCCCGATCGGCTGCCGTGACTGGACGACGGTCTACCTGCTGCTCAGCGCCGGCGTCGACGCCTTCTTCACCGGCTGCCTGACGACCACGGTCAACGCGGTCTTCAAGGACCGTGACCAGGTCGAGCAGGACCCCGACCAGGTCATCGCCGCCATCGACGTGCCGCTGCGCAAGGTCAAGTCGCGCGAGCGGCCGATCGAGCAGATCAGCCAGGTCGGCATGGAGTACCGCCACCTCGACCTCGTCGGTGGCGTGAAGGCTGCTGACGACCTGCTGCAGACCTACCTGCGTCGCTACGCCCGCATCGTGACCAGCCGCCTGCACTCCTACCTGCCGGCCACGTCGCTTGGTGTCGAGGTCAACTTCAAGCCGCACGTCCCCGGTGACGTGCGCTTCGACGGCCTCTACGGCATGCAGCCGACCAACGAGCCCTTCGTCGAGATGCGTGACGGCATCCGTGCCCTCCTGAAGGAGACCTTCGGCAAGGTCTTCGCCGGCGGCACGAAGGAAGAGGTCTACGCGCTCTGGGCCGAGCTCAACGCCGCCAAGGTCGCCGAGGCCAAGGCACGCTTCAACGCGCCGGCCACGGACATCTCGCACCTCATCGACACGGCCTCGCTCGTCGCCCAGGTCAAGGCCTCTGCCGACGCGTACGGCCCGCACGACACCGTCGACGCGGCGAACGTCGCCGACATCGCGCTCAGCACCGACGAGAACTTCCGCCACCTGCTCCCGGTGACACTCGAGTCGATCGTGACCAACTCCAGCACGCCGGTCCGCGTGTGGATCACGGCCCGCAACCTCGACGCGTCGTACCGCAAGTGGCTCAGCGCCGCGTTCCCGCAGGTGCCGATCACGTTCCTCGACTACACGGGGATCACCTACGGCGTCATCGGCCGGATGATCGAGCACATCACGGTCGCCACGATGGACCGCCTGCTGCTGCCCGAGGTCCTCTCCGACCTGCCGCGCGTGACCTACATCGACATCGACACGGTCACCCTCGGTGACGCCGGCGAGCTGGCCGCGACGGACCTCAAGGGCTTCCCGCTCGGTGCGCGGACGTCGGTCTACAGCGGCGCGGAGATCTGGCGTGCCGCGGGCAACAAGCTCAAGCCGACGGTCGCCGCCGAGCTCCGGCGCACGATGTCGGTGGCGCACCCGTTCGACTTCGCCAGCCTCAACGCGGGCGTCCTCGTGCTCGACCTCGAGCGGATGCGTGCCGACAACTTCGTCGAGCGGTTCGTGCCGATGGCTCCGGCCTACGGCCTCAACGACCAGGACGTCCTCGAGGCGTACGTCGGCGGCGAGCGCTTCGAGCTCGACCCGCGCTGGAACGCGCTCCCCGTCATCGAGTCGGTGGACGGTGCGGGCATCGTCCACTACGCCGGTGCCGGCAAGCCGTGGGAGCCGGGCATCGTGCCGAGTGGCGCCCTGTGGCGCGAGTACTCCGCGCGGCTCGCGGAGCGTGCGGGCGAGGTCCCGCCGCTCGAGGCGTCGCTCGACGCCTGATCGACTGACTCCATCACCACAGGGTCCGTGCAGTGCACGGGCCCTGTGGCGTTCTCAGGAGCCGTCGGTGAGCAGGCGCTCGGCGATCGCGAGGTCGAGCGGACCGGTCACCTTCATGTTGCGGTCCTCGCCCTCGACGACGTGCACGGCCACGTCCGGGAGGTAGCGCAGCACCACCGAGCAGTCGTCGGTGGCCACGAACGCCGGGTCGGCGAGCGCCACGTCGTACGCCCGCTGGAGGACGCCGGCGCGGAACCCCTGCGGGGTCTGGGCCCGCCACAGCTCCGCCCGCGGAGGTACGTCGACCACCCGGCCGTCGCTGTCGGCCCGCAGGATCGTGTCGCTCGAGCGCACGGCGACCCCGACGGCGGAGCGGGTCTCGAGTGCGGCCAGGCAGTCGCTGATGATCCGTGGACTGACCAGCGGGCGCGCCGCGTCGTGGACCAGCACGTCGGCGTCCCGGAGGTCGTGGGAGGCGAGCCACTGCAGCGCTGCGACCGTCGAGTCGCTCCGTTCGGCACCGCCCTCGATGACGTCCAGGACGCGGGGATAGGGGGTTGCGACGACCCGCGCCGCGTCGACGTACCCCTGCGCCATGACGACGAGGACGCCGTCGATTCCGGGGTGGTCGTGGAGTGCGGCGAGGGCGTGCTCGAGGATCGTGCGGCCGTGCAGCTCGGCGAACTGCTTGGGCATCCCGAGGCCTGCGCGTGCCCCGATGCCGCCGGCCAGCAGGACCGCGACGCTGCGACGGGCACTCTCCATGCCGCGAAGTCTGCCGCACGTGTGACGTCGTCCGCGTGACCCACCCCACCCCGCAGGCCGTTCCACGCGCTGCGGGGTCGGCGTACCGTTGTCGTCAAGCAGTTCTCCCAGCACACGTCCGGTACCCACACCGACTCCCTCCGGGGAGTGGTCGGAGGGACTGGAACGAAAGGCTTGAAGACAATGACCGCACCACTCCGGATCGGTGTGATCGGCGCTGGTCGCGTCGGCACCGTCCTGGCGACCGCCCTGCGCGCCGCCGGCCACGAGATCGTGGCCGCCGCAGGTGAGTCGGCTGCCTCCCGCACCCGCATCGAGACGATGCTCCCCGGCGTCCGCGTCGCCAAGCCGACCGCCGTCGCGCGGGCCTGCGACGTCCTGCTCCTCACGGTCCCCGACGACATGCTCGGCAACGTCGTCACGACCCTCGCCGACGCGGGCGCCCTGCGCGCCGGCCAGCACGTCGTGCACACCTCGGGCCGCCACGGCCTCGCCGTGCTCGCGCCGGCTGTCGCCGTGGGTGCGCGGCCGGTCGCCCTGCACCCCGCGCTCACCTTTACCGGCACCGACGTGGACCTCCCGCGGCTGGCCGGCTGTGTCTTCGGCGTGACCGCTGGCGACGCCGAGCGACCGCTCGCCTCCCTCCTGGTCGACGATCTCGGTGGCCGGATCATGTGGGTGCCGGAGGAGCGTCGCTCGCTCTACCACGCGGCCCTCGCCCACGGCGCGAACCACCTGGTCACCCTCGTCTCGCAGGCGATGGAGATGCTGGCCGCTGCCGGCGTCGCCGACAGCGCAGGACCGGGAGGCGTGGCCCCGGCGGACACCCTCCGCCCGCTGCTCGAGGCCGCGCTCTCCAACGCCCTGGCCTACGGCGACGCCGCCCTGACCGGGCCGATCGTGCGCGGCGACGTCGAGACGGTCCGCGCCCACCTGCGCGTGCTCGCCACCTCGACCCCCCAGGACCTCCCGTCGTACGTCGCCATGGCGCGCGCCACGGTGGGTCGTGCGCTTGCCGACGGTCGTCTCGAGGGCCGCCGGGCTGCGGAGATCCTGATCCTTCTCGACGCGGTGAAGGTGACCGCGTGACCGCCCTCGCCAGCACCCGCGCCGAGCTTGCCGCCCTGCTCGAGCCCGCCCGTCGGGCCGGCCAGCAGGTCGGCTTCGTGCCCACGATGGGCGCCCTGCACGAGGGTCACGCCAGCCTGATGCGGGTCACCCGCGAGCGAGTCTCGGGCGGTCCCGTGGTCGTGAGCATCTTCGTCAACCCGATGCAGTTCGGCTCCGGCGAGGACCTCGACCGCTACCCGCGCACGCTGCCGGCCGACGTGGAGATCTGCACCGCGGAGGGCGTCGACATCGTCTTCGCGCCGAGCGTCGAGGAGATGTACCCCCACGGCGTACCTGCTGCTGACCGTGAGCCAGACGGCGTGACCGTCGTACCTGCTCCGGGGGTGGCGGACATCCTTGAAGGGGCGGTCCGGCCGGGCCACTTCCGCGGCGTACTGACCGTGGTGGCCAAGCTCTTCGGCCTGGTCCAGCCCGACGTCGCGGTCTTCGGTCAGAAGGACTACCAGCAGCTCGCGCTGATCCGCCGCATGGCAGAGGACCTGTGCATGGGTGTCGAGGTCGTGGGTGCGGAGACGCAGCGCGACACCGACGGCCTCGCCCTGTCCAGCCGCAACCGCTACCTCTCCGCCGAGGAGCGCGCCACAGCACTGAGCCTCAGTGGTGCGCTGCGCGCCGCCATCGCGGCTGGCGTCGATGGAGTGCAGCCTGCGCTCGACGCCGCGCACGCCGTGCTCGCCAAGGAGAGTGGCGTGGATCTCGACTACCTCGTCATCACGAGCCCCGGCCTCGGCCGTCTCACCGATGACTTCCATGGCGAGGCCCGGATCCTCGTCGCCGCCCGCGTCGGCACGACGCGTCTCATCGACAACCTGCCCATCCACATCGGAGCCTCGACCACCACCGGCGGGGACTCCACCACCCAGGGAGACAACTGATGTTCCGCACCATGATGAAGTCCAAGATCCACCGCGCCACCGTGACGCAGGCCGACCTGCACTACGTCGGCTCCGTGACGGTCGACGAGGACCTCCTCGACGCCGCTGACCTCCTGGCCGGCGAGCTCGTCCACATCGTCGACGTCACCAACGGCGCCCGCCTGGAGACGTACACGATCGCCGGCGAGCGCGGCTCCGGCGTCCTCGGCATCAACGGTGCCGCGGCTCGTCTGGTCCACCCCGGCGACGTCGTCATCCTGATCGGCTACGGCCAGATGACGACCGAGGAGGCGCGCGAGTACAAGCCGAACGTCGTCTTCGTCGACGCCGACAACAAGATCCTCGCCACCGGCTTCGACCCCGCCGAGGCGATCGAGGGCTCCGGCCTGCTGCGCGGCGACGTCACCGCTGCCCGCTAACCTGCCGCAATGCAGCCCCTCCAGAACGCCGGGATCCCCGGCCGCCTCAGCGCGCCCCAGCCCGGCTGGACGACGCGCGCCGACGTGGTGGTCATCGGGTCCGGCATCGCCGGTCTGACGGCGGCCCTCCGGATCCGCGCGGAAGCGCCCGACCTGAGCGTGCTCGTCGTGACGAAGACGGTGCTCAACGCCGGCTCCACGCAGTGGGCGCAGGGCGGTATCGCCGCGGCGTTGGGCGAGGGGGACACACCGGAGCAGCACGAGGTCGACACCCTGATCGCGGGTGCCGGTGCGTGCGACCGCGCTGCCGTGCAGGTGCTCGTCACCGAGGGTCCGGAGGCTGTGCGCGAGCTGATCGCGCTCGGCACCAACTTCGACCACCACGACGGCGTCCTCTCCCTGACCCGTGAAGGTGGCCACCACCGCGACCGCATCGCTCACGCGGGCGGCGACGCGACGGGCGCCGAGATCCAGCGCGCCCTGATCGCCGCCATCGAGCGCGACCCGAGCATCGAGGTCATCCAGCACGCGCTCGCCGTTGACCTGCAGCTCGATGCCGCGGGTGGCGTGGCCGGTGTGACCCTGCACGTGCTCGGCGAGGGCCAGATCGACGGCGTCGGCGCCGTCCACTGCCGGGCTGTCGTCCTGGCCAGTGGCGGCATGGGCCAGGTCTTCAACCAGAGCACCAACCCCGCCGTCTCGACCGGAGACGGCATGGCGCTCGCGCTGCGCGCGGGTGCTGTCCTGCGCGACCTGGAGTACGTCCAGTTCCACCCCACCGTCATGTACCTCGGCCCGGACGCCCGTGGCCAGCAGCCGCTCATCTCCGAGGCGGTCCGCGGCGAGGGTGCCTTCCTGGTCGACTGGGAGGGCACCCGCTTCATGCAGGGCGTCCACGAGCTGGCCGACCTGGCGCCGCGCGACGTCGTGGCCAAGGCGATCACGCGCCGCATGGAGGAGACCTCCAAGCCGCACATGTGGCTCGACGCCCGCCACCTCGGAGCGGAGTTCTGGGAGAAGCGCTTCCCGACGATCCTCGCCACGTGCCGCAGCCACGGCGTCGACCCGGTCACCGAGCTGATCCCGGTGGCTCCCGCGCAGCACTACGCCTCGGGCGGCGTCCTCACCGATCTCGAGGGCCGCTCCAACATCCCGGGCCTCTACGCGACGGGAGAGGTTGCCTGCTCCGGCGTTCACGGTGCCAACCGGCTGGCGTCCAACTCGCTGCTCGAGGGCCTTGTCTTCTCCCGCCGGATCGCTGCGGTCCTGCCCGCTGAGCTCCGACCCTGGTCCGAGCCGGTCGTCGACCAGCGCGAGCGGGGCATCGTCGGCGAGGTCGTGCGCCGCAAGGTTCAGAAGCAGATGACCAAGCGCGTCGGCGTGATCCGCTCCGCCGACAGCATGGCCCACGCGACGATCAAGCTCCGCGGCCTGCTGAACAAGAAGGCCGAGTTCGTCGGTCCGGACCAGTGGGAGGCGACCAACCTCCTGTCGATCTCGACGGCCCTGACCCAGGCGGCGACGCTGCGCGAGGAGACCCGCGGCACGCACTGGCGCGAGGACTTCCCCGAGCGAGACGACGCGCGCATGGCGGGTCACTTCGACACCGTTCTTCGTGGCGGCGAGCTGCTCACGACCTTCCAGCCGTCGCCGGCCACCGACGACGTCGCCGTCCCCGTCAACCAGCCCGCCACCCACTGAGTCCGGAGCCCGCCTGATGACCGCCTACGTGACGTCCATCGTCGCCCTCCCGTACGCCGAGCTGCCGGCGCCGCTCCTCGAGGAGCTGACCGCGGCGGGACTCGACCCGGAGCAGGTCTACGCCGACGTCGTCGCGGGCATCGCCGAGGACCTTCCGGGCGACGACGTCACCAGCTGGGCGACGATCCCTGCAGCCGACACGGACATCGCCGACTTCGTCGCCCGCCAGGACGGCGTGGTCGCCGGGCTCGCGCTGGCGGAGCTGGTCTTCCGCTACGTGATGGGCAACGAGATCCGGATCGAGCGACCGGTCGCCGATGGTGCCCACGTGGCCAAGGGCGACGTGCTGCTCACCGTCGAGGCGCCGACGGCGCTGCTGCTCACCGCCGAGCGCACGGCGCTGAACTTCACCTGCCACCTGTCGGGCGTCGCCACCGCGACGGCCGCGTGGGTCACCGTGCTCGAGGGCACCTCGGCCCGCGTCCGCGACACCCGCAAGACCATCCCGGGCTACCGCTCCTACGACAAGTACGCCGTGCGCTGCGGCGGCGGCGTCAACCACCGCCGCGACCTGACCGACCAGGCGCTGGTCAAGGACAACCACGTCATCGCGGCGGGCGGCGTGATCGCGGCGTACGAGCTGATCGCGAAGCGCTACCCGGACAAGCTGATCCAGGTGGAGGTGGACCGGATGTCGCAGCTGCAGGAGCTCCTGGACTACGGCGTCACCGAGATCCTGCTCGACAACTTCAGCATCGAGGAGACGCGTGCCGCGGTCGAGCTGACCGCTGGGCGGGCGCGCCTCGAGGCCTCCGGAGGGCTGACGCTCGAGTCTGCTGCGGTGGTCGCCGCCACGGGCGTCGACTTCATCGCCGTCGGCGCGCTGACCCACTCCGCGAAGGTCATGGACATCGCGATGGACCTCCGGGGCTGATGTGACCGCCTCGTCCGGGGGAACCCTCCTCGCCGCCGACATCGGCAACTCGACCACCGACCTGGCGCTGATGCGCTCGGGTGACGTGGTGGCGCACTGGCGGGTCTCCACGGACGACCGGCGCACCTCCGACGAGTGGGCGGTCTTGGTCCGGGGTCTGTTGGCGGAGTCGGTCGCCGAGATCACGGGCATCGCGGTCTGCTCGACCGTGCCGTCGGTGCTCCACGAGTGGCGCGAGATGCTCGCGTCGCACTTCCCCGGGGTGAAGAGCGTCGTGGTCGAGCCCGGTGTGCGCACCGGGGTCCCGGTGCTGATGGACAACCCGCGCGAGGTCGGCGCGGACCGGATCCTCAACGCCCTGGCCGCCGCGCACCACTACGAGGGCCCCACGATCGTGGTCGACTTCGGCACCGCCACGACGTACGACGTCGTCACCGCCGCCGGCCAGTACGTCGGTGGCGCCATCGCTCCGGGCATCGAGATCTCGCTCGAGGCGCTCGGGCGTCGCGGCGCCCAGCTGCGCAAGGTCGAGCTGCTCCGGCCGCGCTCGGTGATCGCCAAGAACACCGTCGAGGCGCTCCAGTCAGGCATGCTCTTCGGCTTCGCGGCGCAGGTCGAGGGCCTGGTCGCGCGGATGGTCCGCGAGCTCGGCGTCGCCGTCGACGAGGTCAACGTCGTGGCGACCGGTCACCTGGCGCCGCTGGTCTACGACGAGGTCGCGTGCTTCACCGACCACCGCCCGCGGCTCACGCTCGAGGGCCTTGCGCTGGTATTCGCGCGCAATTCCTGAATTCATTCTCTTCAACGGCGCGAATCGGACGTATTTTCCACATCGCATTCGCGCATCCCTTTCGGAATCAATTGCACATTGCTAACGTGCGGGCGAATCTTGAATTCGAAATCACTGAAGGAATGTGTCATGGCGCAGAAGGTTTCCATCGTCCTCATCGATGACATCGACGGTGGCGACGCCGACGAGACCGTGAGCTTCGCGCTCGACGGCACGTCCTACGAGATCGACCTGGCCTCGGCCAACGCCGCCCGCCTGCGCGAGGCGCTCGCGCCGTACGTCGGCCACGCCCGCAAGGTCGCGGGCGGTCGTCGCACCGCGGCGAAGAAGGCCGGCGCCTCCGGCGGCACCCGCGAGGTGCGCGAGTGGGCCCGGAGCAACGGCTGGCCGGACCTCGGCGACCGCGGCCGCGTCCCGGCCGACGTGCAGACCGCGTACGACGCCGCCCACTGACCCCAGTCGCCGAAACCCGGGTTTTGGCGAGCCCAAACTCGGGTTTTGGCGCGTTGAGACCCGGGTTTCGGCGTGTTCGCTGTCGGCGTACGACGATCCGGCGTCGCCGGGAACACGTAGGGTGGAGTCGGACGTTGGTCCGGGCGTCTGCTCCACTTCCGTGCACCCAGCGGGGGAGAGGCGGCAGGCCAGAATCAAGGGAGTGTGAGCGATGTTCGAGCGGTTTACCGACCGTGCCCGCCGTGTGGTGGTGCTGGCCCAGGAAGAGGCCCGCATGCTGTCCCACAACTACATCGGCACGGAGCACATCCTGCTCGGTCTGATCCACGAGGGTGAGGGCGTCGCCGCGAAGGCGCTGGAGTCGCTCGACATCTCTCTCGAGGCAGTCCGGGCCCAGGTCGAGGAGATCATCGGTCAGGGCCAGCAGGCTCCGTCCGGCCACATCCCCTTCACGCCGCGCGCGAAGAAGGTCCTCGAGCTCTCGCTGCGTGAGGCGCTGCAGCTCGGCCACTCCTACATCGGCACCGAGCACATCCTGCTCGGCCTGATCCGTGAGGGCGAGGGCGTCGCCGCCCAGGTGCTGCAGAAGCTCGGCGCCGACCTCAACCGGGTCCGCCAGCAGGTCATCCAGCTGCTCTCCGGCTTCCAGGGCAAGGAGGCGGCCTCGTCGGGCGCCCCGACCCAGTCCGGTGACGCGCCGTCGTCCTCGATGGTGCTCGACCAGTTCGGCCGCAACCTGACGCAGGCTGCCCGTGAGGGCAAGCTCGACCCGATCATCGGCCGAGAGGTCCAGATCGAGCGCGTGATGCAGGTGCTGTCGCGGCGTACGAAGAACAACCCCGTCCTGATCGGCGAGCCGGGCGTCGGCAAGACGTCCGTCGTCGAGGGCCTGGCCCAGGACATCGTCAAGGGCAACGTCCCCGAGACGCTCAAGGACAAGCACATCTACACGCTCGACCTGGGTGCGCTCGTGGCCGGCAGCCGCTACCGCGGTGACTTCGAGGAGCGCCTGAAGAAGGTGCTCAAGGAGATCAAGACCCGCGGCGACATCATCCTGTTCATCGACGAGATCCACACGCTCGTCGGTGCGGGTGCTGCTGAGGGCGCCATTGACGCGGCCAGCATCCTCAAGCCGATGCTTGCTCGTGGTGAGCTCCAGACCATCGGTGCGACCACGCTCGACGAGTACCGCAAGCACCTCGAGAAGGACGCCGCGCTCGAGCGCCGCTTCCAGCCGATCCAGGTGCCCGAGCCGTCGATCGCCGAGACGATCGAGATGCTCAAGGGCCTGCGTGACCGCTACGAGGCGCACCACCGCGTGACGATCACCGACGAGGCGCTCGTCTCCGCGGCGACCCTGGCCGACCGCTACATCTCCGACCGGTTCCTGCCGGACAAGGCGATCGACCTCATCGACGAGGCGGGCTCGCGCCTGCGGATCCGTCGCATGACCGCCCCGCCGGACCTCCGCGAGTTCGACGAGAAGATCGCCGACGTGCGCCAGCGCAAGGAAGCCGCGATCGACGGCCAGGACTTCGAGGCCGCCGCTGCCCTCCGCGACGAGGAGAAGCAGCTCATCGGCAAGAAGGCCGAGCGCGAGAAGCAGTGGCGCGCCGGCGACATGGACGTCGTCGCCGAGGTCGACGAGGAGCTCATCGCCGAGGTCCTCGCCGTCGCGACCGGCATCCCGATCGTCAAGCTGTCCGAGGAGGAGTCGACCCGACTGCTCAAGATGGAGGACGAGCTGCACAAGCGCGTCATCGGTCAGGAAGAGGCCGTCAAGGCGCTCTCCCGCGCCATCCGTCGTACGCGTGCCGGCCTGAAGGACCCGAAGCGCCCCGGCGGTTCGTTCATCTTCGCCGGCCCGTCGGGCGTCGGTAAGACGTGGCTGTCGAAGACGCTGGCCGAGTTCCTCTTCGGTGACGAGGACGCGCTCATCCAGCTCGACATGTCGGAGTTCTCCGAGAAGCACACGGTCTCGCGCCTCTTCGGCTCGCCTCCGGGCTACGTCGGCTACGAAGAGGGTGGCCAGCTCACCGAGAAGGTGCGCCGCAAGCCGTTCTCCGTCGTCCTCTTCGACGAGGTGGAGAAGGCCCACCCGGACATCTTCAACTCGCTGCTGCAGATCCTCGAGGAAGGTCGCCTGACCGACTCGCAGGGCCGTGTCGTCGACTTCAAGAACACCGTGATCATCATGACCACGAACCTTGGTTCGCGCGACATCAGCAAGGGAGTCAGCCTCGGCTTCCAGCAGGGCGCCGACACCGCTGGCTCCTACGACCGGATGAAGGCGAAGGTCTCGGAGGAGCTCAAGCAGCACTTCCGTCCCGAGTTCCTCAACCGTGTCGACGAGGTCATCGTGTTCCCGCCGCTGACGCAGGAGCAGATCATCGCGATGGTCGACAACATGATCGCGTCGGTCGAGAAGCGCCTGAAGGACCGCGACATGGGCATCGAGCTCACGCCGGCCGCGAAGGAGCTGCTCGCCAAGCGCGGCTTCGACCCGGTCCTGGGCGCGCGCCCGCTGCGTCGTACGGTCCAGCGCGAGATCGAGGACATCCTCGCCGAGAAGCTGCTCTTCGGTGAGATCGGTGCCGGGCAGATCGTCCTGGTCGACGTCGAGGGTGAGGGTCCGACCGCGACGTTCACCTTCGTCGGCCAGAAGGTCTCGGCCGTCCCGGACGTCCCCCCGCTGGAGACCACGGCGGACGGCCCGGCTGCCGAGCACCCGGAGACCGACGCGAGCTGATTCGCTCACTGATGACGGCCCCGTTCCCGCAAGGGAGCGGGGCCGTTGCCGTTTCTGCCTGACTGCCGAGACGAGGCCCGTGCCGCGCCGAGACGGGCCCTGTGCCGGGCACAAGCCTCGTCTCGGCGCGGCAC
>NZ_SJZJ01000042.1 GCF_004337475.1 Nocardioides jejuensis
CAGCGCGCCGGACCAACCGACGCGCGTCAGGCCTCGCGGACGCTCGTCTCCACGAACGGCGGCTTCACGACGTCGAAGACCTCGGCGCGACCGCGGATGTCGACGGTGACCTGCTGGCCCTCCTCGATCGTGGCGGCGATCAGCGCGAGCGCGATGCCCTTCTTCAGCGTCGGGGAGAACGTGCCCGAGGTGACCTCGCCGAGCAGGATGTCCTGGGTCAGGTGGACGGCCATGTGGGGACGCGGGATGCCGCGACCGGCAGCGACCAGGCCACGCAGGATGCGCTTCGGACCGGCCTCCTTCTCGGCGACCAGCACGTCACGACCCCAGAAGGTCGGCTTCTTCCAGCCGACGGCCCAGCCGACGCGACCCTCGTTGGGCGTGACGGTCGGCGAGATGTCCTGGCCGTGCAGCGGGTAGCCCATCTCGGTACGCAGCGTGTCGCGCGCGCCGAGGCCGCACGGCGCGATGCCGAACTCCTCGCCGGCCGCCATCAGCGCGTCCCAGACAGCACCCGTAGCAGCGTTGGCGACGATCAGCTCGTAGCCGCGCTCGCCCGTGTAGCCCGTCCGGCAGACGACGACGCCCGTGCCCTCGAAGTCGGCCTCGACGAACGCCATGTAGTCGTGCCCGGTCGGAAGGCCGACCTTCGCCAGCGTCTCGTCCGACTTCGGACCCTGCACGGCGAGGACGGCGTACTCCTCGTGGTGGTTGGTGACCTCGACCCCCTCGGGCGCCTTCGCCACCAGCCGACGGACGACCTCGGTCGTGTTCGCGGCGTTGGGGACGAGGAGGACGTGCGACTCGCTCTTGTAGTAGGCGATGAGGTCGTCGACGATGCCGCCGGTCTCCTCGTCACAGCAGAGCGTGTACTGCGCCTGCCCGGGACCGATCCGGCCGAGGTCGTTGGTCAGCGTCGCGTTGACGTACGCCGCAGCACCCTCGCCGGTCACCATCGCCTTGCCGAGGTGGCTGACGTCGAAGATGCCCACGCCGTTGCGCACCGCATCGTGCTCGGCGACGACACCGGACGGGTACTGGAGCGGCATCGACCAGCCGCCGAACTCGGAGAACTTCGCCCCGAGAGAGACGTGACGGTCGTGGAGCGGCGAGGTGAGCAGGTCAGTCATGGCGCTGAACCTACAACGAGTAAGTTGCGTCGGGTGACGTCCTACCTGCTCCGTGCCGCCAGCCCCGCCAAGACCAAGGCTGACGCCGTCGTCGTCGGCGTCGTGAAGTCCGACAAGGGCGCCCGGCTGGCCCCCGGCGGCGAGGACGTCGCAGCGGCGTACGGGCGCAAGCTCGCGCCCCTCCTGTCGACGCTGGGCATCGCGGGCAAGGCGGGCGAGACCGCCAAGATCCCGACCGCCGGCACGATCGGCTCGCCCTTGCTGGTGCTCGTCGGCATGGGCGCCGAGGACGCGCTCACCCCCGACGCCGTACGCCGGGCGGCCGGCGCTGCTGCCCGCGCCATCCCGAACGCCGCGACCGTCGCGCTCGCGCTGCCGGCAACCTCCCCCGCGTTCGTTGCCGCCGTGACCGAAGGCCACCTGCTCGGCGCCTACACGTTCGACCGCTACCGCAAGGACTCCGCGGCCGCCTCCACGGAGGCGCCCGAGGTGATCGTGCTCGCGGCCGGCGCGCGTCAGAAGGAGACGGTCGCCGCGTTCGACAAGGCGCAGCTCGTCGCCGCCGCGACGGCCTGGGTCCGCGATCAGGTCAACACGCCGGCCAACGACCTCTTCCCCGCAACCCTGGCGGAGGCCATGGTCGACGGCCTGCCCGACGGCGTCACCGCCGAGGTCTGGGACGAGGAGCGGCTGCGCGCCGAGCGCTGTGGCGGCGTCCTTGCCGTCGGCGGCGGCTCGGCGAACCCGCCCCGCCTGGTCAAGCTCACCTGGTCCCCCGAGGGTGCGACCACGCACGTCGCGCTGGTGGGCAAGGGCATCACGTTCGACACCGGTGGCTACTGGATCAAGCCGTCGTCCTCGATGACGACGATGAAGTCCGACATGGCCGGTGCAGCGACCGTCGTCGCCGCGATCGCGACGATCGCGCGCCTCGGCCTGCCGGTGCGCGTGACCGCCTGGGCACCGCTCGCGGAGAACATGATCAGCGGCTCGGCCATGCGCCCCGGTGACGTGATGACCGCGCGCAACGGCACCACCGTCGAGATCATCAACACGGACGCCGAGGGCCGTCTGGTCCTCTGTGACGCTCTCGCGCTCGCCGCCGAGGAGGAGCCGGACGCGATCGTCGACATCGCCACGCTCACCGGCGCGATGGTGATGGCACTCGGTGACCGGATCGCGGGCGTCATCGGCGACGACTCGGTCGTCGGCGACCTGACCGCAGCCTCGGAGCTCGCGGGCGAGCCGCTGTGGCGGATGCCGATCCCCGAGGAGATGAGCGGCCGCGTGCACTCGAGCAAGGTCGCGGACCTGGCCCACTACGACGGCGTGCGCTGGGGCGGCGGCCTGTTCGCCGCGGCGTACCTGCGTGAGTTCGTCGACGGCCGCCCGTGGGGCCACCTCGACATCGCCGGCCCGTCCTGGGCCTCTGCGCCGTCCGGCCACATCACCGCCGGCGGCACGGGCTTCGGCGTCAGCACCCTGGTCGAGTACGTCGCCGGCCTGGCCTGACCCGCGTGGCGGTGATCCGGCACGCGACGGTCGCCGACGTCGAGGGCATCCTCGCGGTCGGGCGTACGACGTGGCGCGCGACGTACACACCGCTCGTCGGAAGCGAGCGCGTGGAGTCGTTCCTGGCTCGCTGGTGGACCGCCGCCGGGCTGCTGTCCGGTATCGAGCAGGGCCGGGTCTGGGTCGCTGGTGACGCCGGCCAGGTCGTCGCCATGGCCGCTCATTCCACGCGCGATCGGGTGCTCACGCTCGACAGGCTGTATGTCCTGCCGTCACACCACGGACGCGGGATCGGCACGGCGCTGCTCGACGGCGTCGCGGCCGCAGCCGGCGCGACCGTCGACGTCATCGTCCTGAGCTACCTCGACGGCAACGATGCCGCGGGCGAGTTCTACACCGCACGCGGCTTCGTCGAGACCCACCGCGAGAGGGACACCCCGGGATGGCCCGACGATGTGTGGATGGCGCGCTCACTGCTACCCCGTGTGCCGGACGGAACACACAGCGCCGGCTGACGGTCGAAATCACACGGTCTGGAGCAGGTTCCGCCGCGAAATGTGTCCGTTCGCGCTCACATCGCGAGCGATCGCCCCTCGTCCGGGAATCAGCGGTCAGGGCTGCTGGCGGCGGTTCCAGTCGCGCATCTTCTGCGGGATGCCGACGACAGCGGCGTCGTACGACGGGACGCCGTGCTTGTTGGCGAACCGGTGCGCCCACTGCACCGACGGGACCCGTCGCCGCGTCCACTCACCGTCGTGCGCGACCAGGAGCAGGGTGATGCCGCTGATGACGGTCGGGGGCTCCACGAACCCCTCCACGCCGCGCCGCGTGCGGATGAAGTCGAGCAGGTGTTGCTCGTCCTGAGGGCTCGACGCACCCGGTGCGCGGCGACCGAACAGTCCCATGTGTCGAGTCTGCCTGACACCCGTGACAGCCGTGAGGCTGTTAGTGCAAAGATGGTCCCCGCACGCGGCTGAGCCGGGCCCTGAGATGCCCGGAAGATCTGGAGCAAAGGACGCACATGGCCACCGAAGTCACCCTGCCGGCACTCGGAGAGTCCGTCACGGAAGGCACCATCACCCGCTGGCTCAAGCAGGTTGGTGACACGGTCGCAGTGGACGAGCCGCTGCTCGAGGTCTCCACCGACAAGGTCGACACCGAGATCCCCTCGCCCGTGGCCGGCGTCCTGACCGAGATCCGCGCGTCCGAGGACGAGACCGTCGAGGTCGGCGCTGTGCTGGCCGTCGTCGGTGGCGAGGGCGACGCCGCTCCGGCTGCCGCCGCGCCCGCCGCTGAGGCCCCGGTTGTCGAAGCCCCCGCCGCTGCGGCTCCTGCCGCCGAGGCCCCTGCCGCCGAGGCGCCCGCGGCCCCGGCCGCCCCCGCTGCTCCGGCTTCCGGTACGTCGGTCACCCTCCCCGCGCTGGGCGAGTCGGTCACCGAGGGCACCGTCAC
>NZ_SJZJ01000043.1 GCF_004337475.1 Nocardioides jejuensis
CCACCGCGAAACGGTGGGCGCCCTTCGGCGTACTGCTGGGGGAGGAGGTCAGTCCTTGAGCTCGCAGATGACCTCGCCCTGCGGGACGGTCGCGCCGACCTCGGCGGCCAGACCGGTGACGACACCGGCCTTGTGGGCCTTGAGCGGCTGCTCCATCTTCATCGCCTCGATGACCACGATGACGTCGCCCTCGGCGACCTCCTGGCCCTCCTCGACAGCGATCTTGACGATGGTGCCCTGCATCGGGGAGGCGACGGCGTCACCGGAGATGTTGGCGCCGGCCTTCTTGCGGGCGGTCTTCGGCTTCTTCGCCGCGGCGGCACCGCCACCGGCGGACAGGCCACCGAGACCGGCCGGGATGACGACCTCGAGGCGCTTGCCACCGACCTCGACGACGACCTTCTGACGCTCGCCGGCCTCCTCGGCCTCGCCCGCCTCGCCCTTGTAGGGCTCGATCGTGTTGTTGAAGTCGGTCTCGATCCACGTCGTGTAGACGTCGAACGAACCCTCGCCGGTCGGGTTGGACGCGCCAACCCAGGCGGGGTCGTTGACGATGACCTCGTCGAAGGTGAGCGCGGTCGGCATGCCGTCGACCTCGAACTCGGCGATCGCACGACGCGACCGCTCGATCGCCTGGGTGCGGTCACGACCGGTGACGATCAGCTTCGCGACCAGCGAGTCGAACGAGCCCGGGATGGTCTCGCCGTTCTCGTAGCCACCGTCGACGCGGACGCCGGGACCACCGGGGATGTTCCACTTGGTCAGCGTGCCGGGGGCCGGCATGAAGTTGTTGCCGCCATCCTCGGCGTTGATGCGGAACTCGATCGAGTGGCCACGGACCTCCGGGTCGTCGTAGCCAAGCTCCTCGCCCGCGGCGATGCGGAACATCTCGCGGACCAGGTCGATGCCGGTGACCTCCTCGGAGACACAGTGCTCGACCTGGAGGCGGGTGTTGACCTCGAGGAAGGAGATCGTGCCGTCGTTGGCGACCAGGAACTCGCACGTGCCGGCGCCGACGTACTTGGCCTCGCGCAGGATCGCCTTGGACGACTCGTAGAGGCGGGCGTTCTGCTCGTCGGTGAGGAACGGCGCGGGCGCCTCCTCGACCAGCTTCTGGTGGCGACGCTGCAGCGAGCAGTCGCGGGTCGAGACGACCACGACGTTGCCGTACTGGTCAGCGAGGCACTGGGTCTCGACGTGACGCGGCTTGTCGAGGAACTTCTCCACCAGGCACTCGCCACGACCGAACGCGGAGATCGCCTCACGGGTCGCGGACTCGAACAGCTCCGGGATCTCCTCGAGCGTGCGGGCGACCTTGAGGCCGCGACCGCCACCACCGAAGACCGCCTTGATGGCGACCGGGAGGCCGTGCTCCTTGGCGAACTCGACGATCTGGTCGGCGTTCTCGACCGCGTCCTTGAGACCCGGGGCGAGCGGCGCACCAGCGGCGAGGGCGATCTGCTTGGCCTTGGCCTTGTCGCCCAGGCCGTCGATCGCCTCCGGGGACGGGCCGATCCAGATCAGGCCGGCGTCGAGGACGGCCTGCGCGAAGTTGGCGTTCTCGGCGAGGAAGCCGTAGCCGGGGTGCACCGAGTCGGCGCCCGACTCCTTGGCGATGTTGATGATCTTCTCGATCACCAGGTACGAGTCGGCCGGCGTCGAGCCGTTGAGGCTGTAGGCCTCATCAGCGAGGCGGACGAACAGCGCGTCGCGGTCAGGCTCGGCGTACACAGCAACGGAGCCGATACCGGCGTCCTTGCAGGCGCGGATGACGCGGACGGCGATCTCACCACGGTTGGCGATGAGGACCTTCTGCAGGGGCTTGATCTCGGGCACGGCACACTCCTGTATCGATGTCGGGCTCGACGAGCGAGTCTAGGGGTACATCCGGTTCCCGCGCGCCGTACATCGATGTGTGGACCGCCACGCCGTGCGCGGGAGCGCCCGGACGCTCAGCCCGTGACGATGTCCCGGCGGCGGTAGAGCACGGCCGACGCTGCGACGAGGGCGGCCGTGACGGCCAGCAGCACGACCAACGGCGTGACCTCCAGGTCGGCTCCCGGCAGTGCCGGGATGTGCCGGTACGGCGAAAGCTGCTGCATCCAGTCCGGCAGGCGCATCAGGGGGCCGAACTCGCCCAGCACCACCACGCCGACCAGTGCAGCCCACGCATACACGGCTGCGCGCGACGACGCGGCGTACAGCAGGAGAGCGACGGCGGCCATCGTCCAGGCTGCGGGGATCCGCACCAGTGATGCGCCCGCCACGGAGAGAAGCTGGCTGACCTCACCGGTGTCCAGGGCGCGGGCCAGCCCGGCGGCGGTGCCGAGCAGCACGATGAGAACGGCGGAGCCGAGGAGCGCGACGGCGAGGTGTGCGAGCGCCCAGCGGATGCGTCCCGTGGGCGTGGCCAGCACCTCCTCGGCGCGGCCATGCGCCTCCTCCCCAGCCAGCCTCACGATCAGGCTGACCGCGAAGGCAGCGGCGACCAGAGCCGTGAAGTCGAGCTCAGTGGCGAGGAAGGCGTCGATCAGCCGGTCCGTGCCGCCCAAGGCGCGGATCATCTCCGCAGCGGCGGGAGCGCCTTCGAGGAACTGCGGCACGCTCGAGGCGATCGAGCCGAGGAGGAAACCGAGCAGTGCGAATCCGGATGCCCAGCCCGCCAGTGCCAGGCGGTGCAGACGCCATGCGAGCGAAAGCGGTCCGGTGGGGCCGCCGTGTGCGGGTCCGGCCCGGTCGGCGAGCACCCCCGCACCGAGGTCACGCCGTTGCTCCACCAGCACCGCGGCAGCCGCGACCGCCACCGCCGCGAGCAACGCGAAGGCCGCCGGCCACCACCGGTCCCCGGCGTAGGCGCGCATCTGCTGCGACCAACCCACCGGCGAGGCCCACGTGAGCCAGGCCGGTCCGCTGGTGTCACCCACCGCCCGCAGGACGTACGCCGCGAGGAGGGCCGCCACCGCGATCCCGCGGCTGGCGCGAGCTGAGGTGGCGAGCTGGGCCGCCACTCCTCCGACGGCAGTGAAGACGAGCCCGCACACCGCCCAGGCGGCGCCGAGGGTGAGCGACCCGCCCAGCGGAAGCCCTGCGGCTGCGAGGGCACCGGCGCTCAGGCCGCCAACCGCGACGACGGTGAGCGCGGCCGTGCCGAGGGCGGCGGCGAGGGCGGCGTGACGCCCGACCGCTCCGGACGCTGCGAGCTCGGTTCGGCCGACTTCCTCGTCGGCCCGGGTGTGGCGGATCACGAGGAGCAGCCCGAGCAGCCCGACGAGCGCCGCGCCCATCGCGTTCATCTTCATCATCCCGATCGCGCCGAGCGCGGTGACGTCGTAGATCGGGCCATACAGGGCGACGAGTGCCGGGGTCGCGTTGACCGCATGGCCCGCCGCCGCGAGGGAGACGGGGTCGCCGTACAGGCTCTCCGTGGCGGCTGCACTGCCGAAGGAGACGACGACGAACACGGCGACCCAGGACGGGATGAGGAGCCGGTCCCGCCGCAGCGCCATGCGCAGCAGGAGGGTCCAGCCGTTCATGCCTGGTCTCCGTAGTGGCGGAGGAAGAGCTGTTCGAGGGTGGGCGGCTGGCTGACCAGGGAGGAGATGCCTGCTGCCCCGAGCCGGGCGAGCAGGTCACCGAGGGCAGGAGTCGGCACGAGGCAGCGCACGCGGCCTCCCTCGATATCGAGGTCGCGCAGGTCGAGCCCCGCAAGGTCCGGGACTGGTCCGGTCAGGGTGGCGTCCACGGACGTCTCCGTCAGGTGGCGCAGGTCCGTGAGGCTGCCGGTCTCCACGGTCCGGCCGTTGCGGATGATGCTGACCCGGTCGCAGAGTGCCTCGACCTCGCTCAGGATGTGGCTGCTGAGCAGGACGGTGCGGCCACGGCTGCGCTCCTCCTGGACGCACTCGCGGAAGAGTTCCTCCATCAAGGGGTCCAGGCCGCTGGTGGGTTCATCGAGGATGAGCAGCTCGGCGTCGCTCGCCAGGGCGGCGACGAGGGCGACCTTCTGGCGGTTTCCCTTGGAGTAGGCCCGTGACCGCTTGGTCGGGTCGAGCTCGAACTTCTGGATGAGCTTGTCGCGCCGCCCCGGGTCGACACCGCCCCGCAGCCGGCCGAGCAGGTCGATGACCTCGCCACCGGTGAGCTGGGGCCAGAGGTTCACGTCGCCCGGGACGTAGGCCAGGCGCCGATGAAGCGCGGTCGCGTCACGCCACGGGTCGCCGCCGAGGAGCGTCACGCTGCCGGCGTTCGAGCGGAGCAGGCCGAGGAGGACCCGGATGGTGGTCGACTTGCCGGACCCGTTGGGTCCGAGGAAGCCGTGGACTTCGCCGGTGCGAACCGTCAAGTCCAGTTCGTCGAGTGCGCGGATTGACCCGAAGGTCTTGACCAGGCCGGCGATCTCGATCGCGTTCGTCATGCCTCCACTGTGCCGTGTTCCCGGTGCCTGGAGCAGGGACTTTCGTCGGGTGCCCGCAGGCCCATGCCGGGATCCGATGCAACCTTTCGGGCGCGTCAGTAGTCGTCCTCACACACCGTGGCCCACGCTGTGACCGAGAGGGGGACCGATGGACGTGTTGCGCGATGTCTTCGACACGTCGTACCGGCGCCTTGTCGGCCAGCTGTACGGAGTCTGCGGCGACCTCGCTGAAGCGGAGGACGTCGTGGCCGAGGCATTCGTCCGGGCGGCGGACAAGCGGCACGCGTTCGAGACTGCGGACAACCCGGAGGCGTGGCTGCGCACGGTCGCGGTCAACATCGCGAGGACCCGGTTCCGTCGACGCATGGTGGGCGAGCGCCTGCTCCGTCTCCACCCGCCGGCCGGTGATCGGCACCCCGACCTGGGCGAGGACCGGATGGCACTCGTCGTGGCCCTCCGCGAGCTTCCCGTTGCCCAGCGCGAAGCGATCGCGCTCCACTACTTCGCCGACCTTCCGTTGCACGAGGTGGCTGCGGCGACCGGAAGCCCGATCGGGACCGTCAAGGCGCGGATCAGCAGGGGACGCCGCGCCCTGGCCGACCGGCTGTCCGGCCTCGAGTTCGTGGAGGAGGAACCTCATGCCTGAGCCCGACGAGATCGCCCGGGCTGCCGGTCGCGCGGCTCGGCTGCCTGACTTCGACGCGCTTGTCGCGCGGGGTGCGCGGCGCCGGCGATTGCGGCGCACCGTTGCGGGCGTGGGCCTCGCGGGAGCGGTGGCAGGCACGACGCTCACCGTTCTGGCCCTCGGCCGCGCTCCCGAGCCTGCGCCCACGCCCGCACCCCACGAGCTCTCCGGCCTGGTCTTCACGCGCGATGACGGCACCACCTTCCGCTCCGGGAGGGTGAGCGTCGCCTGCGTCCGGAGCGATGCCAGCAACGGCGGCCCGGAGGCGGAACCATCCACGGAGGTGATCCGGGTCTCGGGTCGTGTCGGTGAGCGCCCGGCCAGTGACGACGTCGCGTGGAACCTCCGCATGGAGGTGCCCATCGCGGATGCACGCGACGGGCTCACCCTCAGCCTGCCGACGACCGAGCCGGCGTACCTCTTCGTGGGGGATGTCCGCGACGGCAACGAGCTCTCGAGCGCGGCTGAGGGAAGCAGCGGCACCCTGAAGGTCCTTGCGGCATCCTGCGGCCCGCGGCCGTCGATCACCTTCACGGTCGACGGCCTCCTCGGCAGCGAGTTCGGCGACCTGGCGGACGTGGCGGTCGCGGGCGGTCTCACGGTCACCGCGGACGCCCCGACGTCGCCGGCCGCCACCGCTGACGCACGACTCTCGGCGCTGGTCCACTCGCAGACCGACCCGGCGATTGCCGCGTCGGTGTGGCGCCGGTGCGAGGGCGGCAGCGCTTGCCGCTTCCGGGTCGCCGTCACCGACGACGGTTTCCGGACACGGCACGAGGTGAGCCGCGCCTTCGCGAGCGCGCCTGTGGTCGTCGCCGACGGCGGGCGCTTCCACCTCCAGGGGACGGCTGGCCTCGGCTGGATCCTGGACACCGACGGAACACTGCAGGAGGTCCAGCGTGGCAGCGGCCTGCCCGAGAGCCCGGGCCCGGTGTTCATGGCGGGGGACGGCGCGTGGATGGTCCTCGACATGTCGGCGGCGACGGCGTACCCGGTACGCGCTCCGGAGGGAGCTGACCGCCTCTCGCAGGTGGTCCGGCTCGACCCGACACCGGGCAGCCGCGACTACAACCAGCCGCTCCTCGGCCTGTCGTATGCCGACGGCGTGACCGCCTACCTGTCCTCCGACAGCGGGGGGACCTGGCAGCCGCTGGGCGAGCTGCCCGAGGCACTGTACGGAGTCGTCCGCCGCGCCGACGGCGGTCCCGCCCTGCTGGTCGAGGGTGGTGACGGGGCAACGCTCTTTCCGTTCGACGCACTCCAGGAGCTGGCCGAGGACGGCACGTTCCACCGCACGCCGATGGGCAGCGACCCGAGGGCCTACGTCGGTCCACAGGTCGTCCTCGCAGACGGCACGCTGCTCTCGTCGGTCGAAGCGTGGAGTGACAGCAACGGGGCGGGCACGGGCACACCGCCGGGGCTCTACGCGAGCGATGGGGACGACTGGACCACGCTGCGGCGGGTGCGGAGCGGTGCGCCGTACGACGACCCGCGGACACCCGTCGACCTGCTCGACGTCCTCGTGGACGGTGAGTCGGTCACGCTCGTCGCAGGGGCACCGGCTGGCGACGACCAGGCGGCGTACTCCTCCACGGACGGCGGCCGGACGTGGCGGGCGATGCCGGCGCGATGAGCGTCAGCCCCGGGCCCAGAAGTCGGTCCACGAGCGGCCGAGCTCAGCCAGCTGCGTGCGGACCAACGGCAGGGAGACGCCGACGACGTTGTGGTGGCAACCCTCGATGCCGGTCACGAACGCACCACCGAGCCCGTCGACGGTGAACGCACCGGCGACGTGCAGCGGCTCGCCCGTCGCGACGTATGCCGCGATCTCGGCGTCGCTGACGTCGGCGAAGTGGACGGTGGTCGCCGCGGTCGACGACACCGTGCGGCCCGTGGCCGTGTCGTGCAGCGCGTGCCCCGTGACGAGTACGCCGGAGCGGCCGCGCATCGCCTGCCACCGACGGATCGCCTCCTCCGGCGTGCCCGGCTTGCCGAGTGCCTCGCCGTCGAGCTCCAGGACCGAGTCGCAGCCGAGGACGACGGCATCGGCCGGCAGGTCCTCGCGCTCGACGACGGCCGCGCACTTCAGCTCGGCGAGGCGCAGCGCCAGCTCGGTCGGCGCCAGCCCGGCCAGCTGGTCCTCGTCAACGCCGCTGACGATCACCTGCGGGTCGAGCCCGGCCTTGCGGAGCGTGGCGAGGCGGGCGGGGGACTGGGAGGCGAGGACGAACGTCACGCGCAGACCCTATCCAGCAGGTCGTCCGCCTGAGCCCTACCTA
>NZ_SJZJ01000044.1 GCF_004337475.1 Nocardioides jejuensis
CTGACAATTTTGTCAGGGTTCGGTCTCTTGCCGGGATCTCTTTTTCCTGCATGGCCTTTGGGTTGTGTGGGTGTTGTTTTCAACGGAGAGTTTGATCCTGGCTCAGGACGAACGCTGGCGGCGTGCTTAACACATGCAAGTCGAGCGGTAGTATGCCTTCGGGTGTATGAGAGCGGCGAACGGGTGAGTAACACGTGAGCAATCTGCCCTTCACTCTGGGATAGCCACCGGAAACGGTGATTAATACCGGATATGACCACTGTCGGCATCGATGGTGGTGGAAAGTTTTTGCGGTGAAGGATGGGCTCGCGGCCTATCAGCTTGTTGGTGAGGTAATGGCTCACCAAGGCTTCGACGGGTAGCCGGCCTGAGAGGGTGACCGGCCACACTGGGACTGAGACACGGCCCAGACTCCTACGGGAGGCAGCAGTGGGGAATATTGGACAATGGGCGAAAGCCTGATCCAGCAACGCCGCGTGAGGGATGACGGCCTTCGGGTTGTAAACCTCTTTCAGCAGGGACGAAGCGCAAGTGACGGTACCTGCAGAAGAAGCACCGGCCAACTACGTGCCAGCAGCCGCGGTAATACGTAGGGTGCGAGCGTTGTCCGGAATTATTGGGCGTAAAGGGCTCGTAGGCGGTTGGTCACGTCGGGAGTGAAAACTCGGAGCTTAACTCCGAGCCTGCTTCCGATACGGGCCGACTAGAGGTATGCAGGGGAGAACGGAATTCCTGGTGTAGCGGTGAAATGCGCAGATATCAGGAGGAACACCGGTGGCGAAGGCGGTTCTCTGGGCATTACCTGACGCTGAGGAGCGAAAGTGTGGGGAGCGAACAGGATTAGATACCCTGGTAGTCCACACCGTAAACGTTGGGCGCTAGGTGTGGGACACATTCCACGTGTTCCGTGCCGCAGCTAACGCATTAAGCGCCCCGCCTGGGGAGTACGGCCGCAAGGCTAAAACTCAAAGGAATTGACGGGGGCCCGCACAAGCGGCGGAGCATGCGGATTAATTCGATGCAACGCGAAGAACCTTACCTGGGTTTGACATATACCGGAAACACCTAGAGATAGGTGCCCTTTTAGTCGGTATACAGGTGGTGCATGGCTGTCGTCAGCTCGTGTCGTGAGATGTTGGGTTAAGTCCCGCAACGAGCGCAACCCTCGTCTTATGTTGCCAGCACGTAATGGTGGGGACTCATAAGAGACTGCCGGGGTCAACTCGGAGGAAGGTGGGGATGACGTCAAGTCATCATGCCCCTTATGTCCAGGGCTTCACGCATGCTACAATGGCCGGTACAAAGGGCTGCGATACCGCGAGGTGGAGCGAATCCCAAAAAGCCGGTCTCAGTTCGGATTGGGGTCTGCAACTCGACCCCATGAAGTCGGAGTCGCTAGTAATCGCAGATCAGCAACGCTGCGGTGAATACGTTCCCGGGCCTTGTACACACCGCCCGTCACGTCACGAAAGTTGGTAACACCCGAAGCCGGTGGCCTAACCCTTGTGGAGGGAGCCGTCGAAGGTGGGACGAGCGATTGGGACGAAGTCGTAACAAGGTAGCCGTACCGGAAGGTGCGGCTGGATCACCTCCTTTCTAAGGAGCTTTAACTGGCGGTTTCAAGCCGTCCAGGGCGCTACCTTTCGAAGACACACGTTCTTCGGGGTCAGCACTGCTCACTAGTGGAACGTCGATTAGTTGGCCAGCGTCGTCTCGATACGTCCTCAGTACTACTTGCTGCTCTTTGGAGTGGGGAGTGTGGAACCTGGGTGTGGGTGGATGGGGTTGGCTTGGCACACTGTTGGGTCCTGAGGGATCGAGCACCAGGCGTGAGTCTGGTTTTGATCTTCTCTACGTATGGACCACTACTGAGGTCAGACGGCATGTCTGGTTGAGGGGTGGGGCCGCCCGTATCTTGAGAACTACACAGTGGACGCGAGCATCTTTGTAGCAAGACAAGCTACTAAGGGCACATGGTGGATGCCTTGGCACCAAGAGCCGATGAAGGACGTAGGAGCCTGCGATAAGCCCTGGGGAGTTGGCAACCGAGCGTTGATCCGGGGATGTCCGAATGGGGAAACCCAGCTGGAGTCATGTCCAGTTACCCTCACCTGAACACATAGGGTGAGTGGAGGGAACGTGGGGAAGTGAAACATCTCAGTACCCACAGGAAGAGAAAACAAAAGTGATTCCGAGAGTAGTGGCGAGCGAAATCGGATGAGGCCAAACCACATGCGTGTGATAGCCGGCAGGCGTTGCGTATGTGGGGTTGTGGGATCATTCTTTCCATATCTGCCGATGTGGAGCAGAGTAAGAAACCGGTGTTGAAGTCGAAGTGGTCTGGAAAGGCCTGCCGTAGAGGGTGATAGCCCCGTACATAAAAGACACCGGCTCTGTTGAGTGACACCCAAGTAACACGGAACCCCTGAAATTCCGTGTGAATCTGGCGGGACCACCCGTTAAGCCTAAATACTCCTTGGTGACCGATAGCGGACAAGTACCGTGAGGGAAAGGTGAAAAGTACCCCTGGCGGGGAGTGAAATAGTACCTGAAACCATGTGCCTACAATCCGTTGGAGCCCCTACGTGGGTGACAGCGTGCCTTTTGAAGAATGAGCCTGCGAGTTTGCGTTGTGTAGCGAGGTTAACCCGTGTGGGGAAGCCGTAGCGAAAGCGAGTCCGAATAGGGCGTTTGAGTTGCACGATCAAGACCCGAAGCGAAGTGATCTATCCATGGGCAGGTTGAAGCGCGGGTAAGACCGCGTGGAGGACCGAACCCACTTAGGTTGAAAACTGAGGGGATGACCTGTGGATAGGGGTGAAAGGCCAATCAAACTTCGTGATAGCTGGTTCTCCCCGAAATGCATTTAGGTGCAGCGTCACGTGTTTCTTGCCGGAGGTAGAGCACTGGATAGCCGATGGGCCCTACAAGGTTACTGACGTTAGCCAAACTCCGAATGCCGGTAAGTGAGAGCGTGGCAGTGAGACTGCGGGGGATAAGCTCCGTAGTCGAGAGGGAAACAGCCCAGACCATCAGCTAAGGTCCCTAAGCGATAACTAAGTGGAAAAGGATGTGGAGTCGCACAGACAACCAGGAGGTTGGCTTGGAAGCAGCCACCCTTGAAAGAGTGCGTAATAGCTCACTGGTCAAGTGATTCCGCGCCGACAATGTAGCGGGGCTCAAGTTATCCACCGAAGCTATGGTATTCATGCGTAAGACAGGCCTTCGTGGTCCAGTTGCATGGATAGGTAGGGGAGCGTCGTGTGCGGGTTGAAGCGGCGGAGTGATCCAGCCGTGGACAGCACACGAGTGAGAATGCAGGCATGAGTAGCGAATGAGGAGTGAGAAACTCCTCCGCCGAATGATCAAGGGTTCCAGGGTCAAGCTAATCTGCCCTGGGTAAGTCGGGACCTAAGGCGAGGCCGACAGGCGTAGTCGATGGACAACGGGTTGATATTCCCGTACCGGCAAAATAGCGCCCATGCTGAACCCAGTGATGCTAAGTGCCCAAAGCACTCGTCATTCCCTTCGGGGTGTGCCGAGATTGTGGAGCGCATGACCCGACCTGGTAGTAGGCAAGCGATGGGGTGACGCAGGAAGGTAGTCCAACCGTGGCGATGGTAGTCCACGGCTAAGGGTGTAGGGCGAGTGGTAGGCAAATCCGCCACTCATGCCTGAGACCTGATGGGGAGCCAATTGGTGAAGTGGATGATCCTATGCTGTCGAGAAAAACCTCTAGCGAGCTATGCGCCGCCCGTACCCCAAACCGACTCAGGTGATCAGGTAGAGAATACCAAGGCGATCGAGTGAACCATGGTTAAGGAACTCGGCAAAATGCCCCCGTAACTTCGGGAGAAGGGGGGCCGGATTCGTGAGTGGACTTGCTCCACAAAGCGTTGATGGCCGCAGAGACCAGGCCCAAGCGACTGTTTACTAAAAACACAGGTCCGTGCTAAGTCGTAAGACGATGTATACGGACTGACTCCTGCCCGGTGCTGGAAGGTTAAGGGGACCGGTTAGACGTAAGTCGAAGCTGAGAACTTAAGCCCCAGTAAACGGCGGTGGTAACTATAACCATCCTAAGGTAGCGAAATTCCTTGTCGGGTAAGTTCCGACCTGCACGAATGGAGTAACGACTTGGGCGCTGTCTCAACCGTGGACTCGGCGAAATTGCACTACGAGTAAAGATGCTCGTTACGCGCGGCAGGACGGAAAGACCCCGGGACCTTTACTATAGTTTGGTATTGGTGTTTGGTTCGGCTTGTGTAGGATAGGTGGGAGACTGTGAAGCATTAACGCCAGTTAGTGTGGAGTCAACGTTGAAATACCACTCTGGTCGTACTAGATGTCTAACCTAGGTCCATTATCTGGATCAGGGACAGTGCCTGATGGGTAGTTTAACTGGGGCGGTTGCCTCCTAAAATGTAACGGAGGCGCTCAAAGGTTCCCTCAGCCTGGTTGGCAATCAGGTTTCGAGTGTAAGTGCACAAGGGAGCTTGACTGTGAGAGTGACAGCTCGAGCAGGGACGAAAGTCGGAACTAGTGATCCGGCGCTGGCATGTGGAAGCGGCGTCGCTCAACGGATAAAAGGTACCCCGGGGATAACAGGCTGATCTTCCCCAAGAGTCCATATCGACGGGATGGTTTGGCACCTCGATGTCGGCTCGTCGCATCCTGGGGCTGGAGTAGGTCCCAAGGGTTGGGCTGTTCGCCCATTAAAGCGGCACGCGAGCTGGGTTTAGAACGTCGTGAGACAGTTCGGTCCCTATCCGCCGCGCGCGCAGGAAACTTGAGAAAGGCTGTCCCTAGTACGAGAGGACCGGGATGGACGAACCTCTGGTGTGCCAGTTGTTCCGCCAGGAGCACGGCTGGTTGGCTACGTTCGGAAGTGATAACCGCTGAATGCATCTAAGCGGGAAGCACGTTTCAAGATGAGGTTTCCCACCGGGTTAACCGGGTAAGGCCCCCAGTAGATGACTGGGTTGATAGGCCGGAGGTGTACAGCAGTAATGCCCAGCCGACCGGTACTAATAGGCCGAGGGCTTGTCCCTCAAAGATGTTGCGCGTCCACTGTGTGGTTCCCGAGTTACGGTCGGGAACCAAGTCCAAAGCCCAGAAGCTTTGCGAGTTGGTGATCTAACTCCATAGAGTTTCGGCGGCCATAGCGTCAGGGAAACACCCGGCTCCATTCCGAACCCGGAAGTTAAGCCTGACAGCGCCGATGGTACTGCAACCGGGAGGTTGTGGGAGAGTAGGACGTCGCCGGACAAATTTTC
>NZ_SJZJ01000045.1 GCF_004337475.1 Nocardioides jejuensis
CACGCCGGGTTCGATCACCGTCAACGGCACCAAGTACCCCGTCAACGGGACCACGGTGACCATCAACGGCGTCGACTACCCCGTCAAGGACGGAACGGTCACCGTCAACGGCACGACCTACCCGGTCACCCCCGGAAGCACCACCCCGGGTTCGACCGGCGGCACCACCACCCCCGGCAGCACCACCCCGGGTTCGACCGGTGGCTCGACGACCCCCGGCAGCACCACCCCGGGCTCGACCGGCGGCTCCACCACGCCGGGTTCGATCACCGTCAACGGCACCAAGTACCCCGTCAACGGGACCACGGTGACCAT
>NZ_SJZJ01000046.1 GCF_004337475.1 Nocardioides jejuensis
TCCTGGTGAAGCAGTCGGGCGAGAACTGGTCGTGCAGCTTCGTCGACAACTTCTCCGGCACGCGGCTGGACACCACCAAGTGGGTGGTGCAGGACAGCTCGGTCTCCGGATTCATGATGAACAACGCCTGCTTCGACGCGGCCCAGAACCACGCGCTCGGTGGCGGCTTCCTGAAGCTCTCCGTCACCCGCAAGCCGGCCTTCAACTGCGACCTCCCGTATGGCACGCGCGGCACGCAGTACATGGGCGGCGGCATCTCGACGTACGGCAAGTTCTCGCAGGCCTACGGCCGTTTCGAGGCGCGGATCGCGTTCCCGGGGCACACGGACGCGGGCCTGCACGGCGGCTTCTGGATGAACCCGCAGAACAAGGTCTACGGCGCCTGGCCGGCCTCGGGCGAGATCGACGTCGCCGAGTGGTTCTCCGGCGTTGCCGACCACGTCTTCCCGACCCTGCACTACACCGGCAGCACCTCGGCCGACACCGGTTGGAACTGCGTCGTCGGTGACGTGAGCACCTATCACACGTACGCCGTGGAGTGGTCGCGGTCGAAGATGGACTTCCTCTTCGACGGGCAGCTCTGCTTCTCCCGTTCCTGGGCTCCGACCGATGTCCAGGCCCCCGCGCCGTTCGACCAGCCGTTCACCGCGTCGCTGCTCGCGGCTGCGGGTCAGGGCACCAACAGCCCGACCGACACCATGCCGGCGCAGGCGACGACCCTCGTCGACTACGTCAAGGTCTGGAGCTGACCGGATCAGGTTCACTCAACGGCGCCGCCGCATCCCTGTCGGGTGCGGCGGCGCCGTGTTTCCCGGACACGCATGACCAGCATGTGACCGATGCGGTGGACGGCAGCGCGATCTTCTGGAAACCTCCACTCGGCGTTTCGTGATGGGGGTCACGGCTGACGCATCGTTGCCGCGCTCGGGGCGGAATCCACATGGGGCTTCGAAGGGATTCCACGACCAATGTCTCGTCTTGCGCACTTTCGCGCGCGCACGCTCGCCGCACTCGCTCTGACGGGGTCGCTCTGCATCGCGCCCGCCGTCATGCCGGCGTCGGATGGCGCCACGGCGACCTATGACGCGTGCGGCGCGATCCTGGTGAAGCAGTCGGGCGAGAACTGGTCGTGCAGCTTCGTCGACAACTTCTCCGGCACGCGGCTGGACACCACCAAGTGGGTGGTGCAGGACAGCTCGGTCTCCGGATTCATGATGAACAACGCCTGCTTCGACGCGGCCCAGAACCACGCGCTCGGTGGCGGCTTCCTGAAGCTCTCCGTCACCCGCAAGCCGGCCTTCAACTGCGACCTCCCGTATGGCACGCGCGGCACGCAGTACATGGGCGGCGGCATCTCGACGTACGGCAAGTTCTCGCAGGCCTACGGTCGCTTCGAGGTCCGCATGAAGGTCCCCAACTACGACGGCCCGGGCCTGCACGGCGGGTTCTGGATGAACCCGCAGGACCGCGACTACGGCATCTGGCCCGGATCCGGCGAGATCGACGTCGCCGAGTGGCTGTCCGGCACGCGCGACAAGGCCTACCCCTCGCTCCACTACACCGGCAGCACCGGCCTGCTCGACACCGGCTGGGACTGCTCGATCGGCTCTGCCGACGTCTTCCACAAGTACGCCGTGGTGTGGAGCCCGGAGACGATCGACTTCTACTACGACGGCTCGCTCTGCTTCTCGCGTACGTGGCAGCCCACCGACCTGGCGCCGCCGGCGCCGTTCGACAAGCCGTTCACGCTGGCGCTCGTGGCAGCCAACGGCGCGGGCCTCAACAACGCGCCGACCTCGGACACGCCGTTCCCGTCGACGTTCACCATCGACTACGTGAAGGCGTGGAGCTGAGCTGAGGTCGCTGCGTCACCCGGCGCTCAGCGCCGGGTGGCGATGATCGCGGCGGCGTCCGCGGCCACCATCACCTCGACGCTGGTGAAGCGCTCGTCGCTGAGCCAGCCCTCGCGCAGCGTGTCGACCCGGCCGTCGGTGACCGGCGGCCAGCCGGCGCACGGCACGAAGTCGTCGAGGACGACGATGCCGCCGGGCTCGACCAGGTCGGCGACGGACTCCACGTCCACCTCGGTGGGGGAGCCGGAGTCGAGGAAGAGCAGCGAGAACGGGCCCTTGTCGCGCAGGGTCGACCAGTCCGCAGCGAGGACCTCGACCTGCGGGTCGTCGACGAAGATCTCCTGTGCTGCGCCCGCGAGCTTCGCGTCGAGCTCGGCGGTCAGGATCATCGCCCCCGGCCGTACGCCGCTGCGCAGCCAGGCCGTGCCGACACCGCAGCCCGTGCCGAACTCGGCAAGGACACCTGTCCGGGTCGCGGCCAGCGTGGCCAGCAGTCGTCCGGTCTCGTTGCGGCAGAACGCGACGTAGCCGGCCCGCCGGGAGACGTCGAACGCACGCGCGACGACCTCGGGCAGCTCCAGCGGGGCACTCATGTCACGAGTCTTGTCGCGGGTGGCGGAGGTGAGACATCGGTCTCAGATCCTGAACCGGCTTTGAGAAATCCCTGACACATGGCCGTAACACGGCGTACGGTATGTCCACCATGTTCGGCGTGCTCGTACTCATCGACTGCCGCGGCGAGGCCTGATACGGAAGGCCACCTCGTCGCGGTGTTCGGCGTTGCGGTCTTCCTCTTCCTCCTCTGTTCAACCGCCACGTACGGAGCACGCTCATGAATCACCGCATCACCTACTGGGGCCCGGCCAATCACAACCCGGAGAACCCGACCTCGTTCGAGGCCGTCGCGCAGGCGCTTGACCTGCGAGACACCGCGGGCTTCGCGCCCGAAGACAACTAGATTTCGTTGTCATGACCAGCATCAAGCTCGCCGTCATTCCCGGCGATGGCATCGGCCAGGAAGTCGTCCCCGAGGCCCTCAAGGTCCTCGCGGCTGCCACCCCGGAGGGGGTGACCTTCGAGCAGACCCACTACGAGATCGGCGCGGAGCGTTACCTCGCGACCGGCGAGGTCCTGACCGACGAGGTGCTGGCCGACATCCGTACCAAGGACGCGATCCTCCTCGGCGCCGTCGGCGGCAAGCCCGGCGACCCGAACCTGCCCCCGGGCATCCTCGAGCGCGGCCTGCTGCTCAAGCTCCGCTTCGAGCTGGACCACTACGTCAACCTGCGCCCGTCGAAGCTCTTCCCCGGTGCCGCGTCGCCGCTGGCCAACCCCGGCGAGATCGACTTCGTCGTCGTCCGCGAGGGCACCGAGGGTCCGTACACCGGCAACGGTGGCTCGATCCGCGTCGGCACCCCGCAGGAGGTCGCCACCGAAGTCAGCCTCAACACCGCGTTCGGCGTCGAGCGCGTCGTCCGTGACGCCTTCGCCCGCGCCCAGAAGCGCCGCAAGAAGCTCACGCTTGTCCACAAGACCAACGTCATCGTCAACGCCGGCAAGATCTGGAGCCGCCTCGTGGCCGAGGTCGGCGCGGAGTACCCCGACGTCGCCGTCGACTACCAGCACGTGGACGCGATGATGATCCACCTGGTCGCGAACCCGTCGCAGTTCGACGTCATCGTCACCGACAACCTCTTCGGCGACATCGTCACCGACCTCGCCGCTGCCGTCACCGGTGGCATCGGCCTGGCCGCCTCCGGCAACGTCAACCCCGACCGCACGACGCCGTCGATGTTCGAGCCCGTGCACGGCTCGGCGCCCGACATCGCGGGTCAGCAGATCGCCGACCCCACCGCCGCGATCGGCTCCGTCGCGCTCATGCTCGACCACCTCGGCTACCCCGAGGCCGCTGCGAAGATCGACGCCGCGATCGTCAAGGACCTCGAGAGCCGTCAGGGCCAGGGCCCGCGCAAGACGGCCGAGGTCGGCGACGCCATCGCCGCCCTGGTAGTAGCCGGCTGAGGCCCCCTCCCCACGTCAGCGGGGCGCCGGGCACGAACGACGTGCCCG
>NZ_SJZJ01000047.1 GCF_004337475.1 Nocardioides jejuensis
CACGACTCCGGGCTCCACGACTCCGGGCTCCACGACTCCGGGCTCCACGACTCCGGGCTCCACGACTCCGGGCTCCACGACTCCGGGCTCCGGTAGCTCGCCGATCGACTCGCCGCAGGGCACGGTGGCGTTCAACCTGGGCGGCACGAAGGTCAACGGCCAGAGCTCGCCGACCGTTCCGGTCGGTCAGAAGGTGACCTACACGCTGCCCGTGACCAACACCGGCGACCTCCCGATCAACACCCTGGTCGGCAAGGCCTCCGACGGCGGCACCATGACCGGCGCGAAGCTCCCGCTTGCTCCGGGCCAGACCACCACGCTGACGTACACCACCACCGCGAAGCCCGGCACCCAGTCGGTCTCCTTCGGCGTCGTGGGTTCGAACCCGAATGGCCAGCAGCAGGGCAAGACCTGCTCGGCGGTCTACACGGGTGACGTGGCGAACGGCCAGATCGCCAAGACCGGCGCCATCGAGGTCAACGACCAGCCGACCAGCGACACCACCCGCTACACCTTCCACACCACGGACGTCTCCAAGCTCGACGTTCAGGTCACCAACCACGGTGACGCTCCGCTGCAGAACATCACCGCCACCTCGCCTGCCGGCGCCGTGACCGGTGGCAAGACCACGCTGCAGCCGGGCGAGAGCACCTGGTTCTCGGTGCCGGTCAAGCCCGAGTCGGGGATCAACGCCGTCCCGGTCAACTTCACCGGAACCGACCCGACCGGGAAGGTCACCACCGCGCAGGAGAAGTTCGAGTACACGCTCTGCACCTGCACCTCGGCCCCCGCGCCGCAGGCCTGACGGACGAAAGAGGTCATTGACATGAACCCCTGGATGAGGCGGTCCGTCGGGACCGGCTTGTTCGTCGGAGGGTTCCTCGCCCTCGGCATGGGCGCTGCCCATGCCGAGGGAACGGGGATGGACACCACTCCTCCGCCGAACCAGCCGATCCTCGGATCGGTCACGCAGCTGCTTGGCGGAGGTGGGCCCCTCGGAGGCCTGACGTCCGGTCTGAGCACGCTCACGAACCACACCACGACGACGTACGACGTTCCCACGGTCTCCGTGCGAAACCTCGCTGCGCCCACGGCGAAGACGGCGCCTGCGCCGGCTCCCGCCACGACCATGCTGGCCACCACCAAGGCCGCTCCTGCTGCCGGGATCCCCGCCCCGTCGAAGGGCACGACCCCGGCGGCAGACCTCGCTGCTACCTCCGGGCTGGCGGCAACGTCGGCACCGGCGGCTGCACCGAAGCCGAAGGCCGCCATGACGACGACCAGCAAGGTCGCGTCGCCGGCGGCCGACTGTGCGTGCGACCTGACGGTCGGTACGCCGACGGTCAACGGCACCGCGGCCGGCAGCTCGGGTTCGGCCCAGGCTCCGGCCGGCAAGCCGAGCACCGTCGCCGTACCCGTCACCAACACCGGAAGCTTCACCGTTTCTGCCCTGTCCGTTTCCGGACCGGGTGGCGCGATGAAGTGCGGGACGACGACCCTTGCGGCCGCCGCCTCGACGACCTGCAACGGCACCTACACGCCGACGGCAGGCGAGCAGTCGGCTCCGGTGTACGCCACGGGGTCCACCCCGGACGGCAGCAATCCGTCAGCTACCGGGCTGCTCTTCGTCACCGGCCTCGCCGGTGCCGCGGGCAGCTCCGGAACCTCCACGGGCAACACCGGCAGCACCACGGGCGGAAGCCCGGCCGGCGGTACCCCGGACGAGGACTGCAACTGCATCCTGACGGCGGGTACGCCGACGGTCGGCGGCCAGGCCGCTGGCGCTCCGGAGATCGCGAAGGTGCCGACCGGCCAGTCGACCACCGCCTCGATCCCGGTCTACAACGCCGGCGACAAGACGGTCACCAACCTGTCCGCGAGCAGCCCCGAGGGGTCGCTCACCTGCGCGGACACGGAGCTGGCCCCGACTGAGTCGACGGCATGCTCGGCACCGATCAAGCCCGAGGCTGGCGACCAGGTCGTCCCGATCACCGTCTACGGCACGACGCCCGAGGGTGGAAGCACCACCACCCAGGGCATCGCGTACGTGACCGGCGTGACGGACGGCTCCCAGCCGACCGACGGATCCACCACCCCCGGCAGCTCGGAGCCCACGGACGGCGGCACCACGCCGACCAACGGCACCACCACGCCGGGCTCGACGGACGGCTCGCAGCCGACCGGCGGTACCGACTGCCCGGCTGGTTCGATCACCGTCGATGGCACTAAGTACCCCGTCAACGGGACCACGGTGACCATCAACGGCGTCGACTACCCCGTCAAGGACGGCTCGGTCACCGTCAACGGCACGACCTACCCGGTCACCCCCGG
>NZ_SJZJ01000048.1 GCF_004337475.1 Nocardioides jejuensis
ACCGTCAACGGCACCAAGTACCCCGTCAACGGGACCACGGTGACCATCAACGGCGTCGACTACCCCGTCAAGGACGGCTCGGTCACCGTCAACGGCACGAGCTACCCGGTCACGCCTGGCACCACCACCGACGGCGGCTCCACCACTCCCGGAAGCACCACCACCCCGGGAACGACCGGCGGCTCCACCACCCCCGGCAGCACCACGCCGGGTTCGACCGGTGGCTCGACCACCCCGGGCTCCACCACGCCGGGTTCGATTACCGTCAACGGCACCAAGTACCCCGTCAACGGGACCACGGTGACCATCAACGGCGTCGACTACCCCGTCAAGGACGGCTCGGTCACCGTCAACGGCAC
>NZ_SJZJ01000049.1 GCF_004337475.1 Nocardioides jejuensis
GCCGATCGCCCCCGCGCGTCGATGCGCACGTGCGCCTCGCCGCATCACCGCATCGTCAGAGGTAGCCGTCCTTGATCGGAAAGTGCGGCCGCCACGCATCGCTGAGGACGGCCGGCATACCTGGCAAGCCGACAGCGCGCAGCAGCCGCTCCATCCGCTCGAGCGTGCGGTGCGGGGTGTTGAAGACGTCACCTGCGATGAACGTGCGCCGACGCCAGCCGTCGTTGTCGATCTCCTCGGCACGCAGGAGGTCGTCGGCCCACTGGGCCTCGCGCTCGACGTGGTGGCGGCCGTCGTACTCGGCCACGACCTTCACACCCGGCCACGAGAGGTCGTAGCGCCGCATGCCGTCTCCGAGGTCAAAGGACAGGTTGACCTCGGGCTCGGGAAAGCCCGCGAGGACAAAGAGCATCCGCAGGCGCGTCTCCATCGGCGAGTCCACGCGCTCTCGGACGAACACCACGGCGGCTCGCGCCGCAGCCGCGCCCCTCATCGTCGACGCCCCGGCGAACTCGCGCAGCCGGTCGATCGAGACCTTCCCCTTGCGCACCAGCCAGTCGCCCACGACCACGAGGTCGACGAGGGTCAACTGCTCGGCGAGCTCGATGAAGAGCTGAGCCGGTGCCGAGAGACGCACACCGTCAATCGTGACGATCCGCGAGGAGGGCGGCGCAACGTGCGCCCGGACCCCGGCTCGATGCGGACGGTCGGACGCCGTCAGAACGGAGACATGCTCCACCGGCAGGACCGGCAGCGGCACTCCGAGGATCCGCCCGGCCGAGGCATGGCTCGCCCACGCCGATGGAACCGACACCACGAGCGGGGCACTCGCGCGGAGAGCCGGCGTGACGGGCACGTCGGCGGCCACGTGGACTCCACGCATCAATTGCTGGAACGCCGGTCCCGTCAACGCGGCCCGCGTGATCCCGGCCTGCGCAGCCTCGGCGGTGGTGAAAGGGCGGCGCGGATCGAACGACTCCAGGGGCCGCGGCGGCGTACGTCGGCGGGGCGGCATGCTCGACTCGGACATGGAAGCAGCGTCGGCGGTGCCGACGGATCCCGCATCCGGTCATCCACAGGGCCGGCTCGTCGTACGACCTTCGGCGAGGCACACGTGTGCATCGCCGCGCCGACGGTGTCGGTCGCCCCCGCGTGTCGATGCGCACGTGCGACTCGCCGCACGGACCGCGGCGGCGTACGACTCAGGCGTCGGGGGCGATCCTCGCGAGCGCGTTGATGATCCGGTCGTGGGCGTCGCCCTTGTGATCGGTGAGGTTCGCCATCAGCTTCAGGGTGAACCGCATCAGCGCGGGGCGCGGGAGGCCGTGCTTGGTCGCCAGCTTCATCACCTTCGGGTTGCCGATCAGCTTCGCGAAGCCGCGGCCGAGGGTGAAGTAGCCGCCGTAGGCCTGGTCGAGTGCCGTGGCGTAGCCGTGCAGCACGCGCTCCCGCGACTCACCGGACGGACGGGCGAGCGCCTGGACCATGATCTCGGCGGCCATGTGGCCGGCCTCGAGGGCGTAGTCGATGCCCTCGCCGTTGAACGGGTTGACCATGCCTCCGGAGTCGCCGACGAGCAGGAGGCCGCCGCGGTAGTGCGGCTTGCGGTTGAAGCCCATCGGCAGCGCGGCCGACCGCACCTCCCCGACGAGGTTGTCCGGGTCCGTGAAGCCCAGCTCCGGCGGCGTGTGGGCCAGCCAGGTGCGGATCGCGGCCTTGGAGTCGTACGTCCGGAACGCCGACGAGGAGTCGAGGATGCCCAGACCGACGTTCGCCGTGCCGTCGCCGCACGGGAAGATCCAGCCGTAGCCGGGGAGCTGGTTCGACTCGCCCGGCGCCCCGTCCCACAGCTCCAGCCACGACTCCATCCACGGGTCGTCGTGCATCGGCGTCTTGTAGTAGGCGCGAGCCGCGACGGCCATCGGACGGTTCTCGCGGCGGGTGATGCCGAGACCGGTCGCGAGGCGCGAGGAGACACCGTCGCAGGCGACGACGAGCTGCGCGCGGTAGGTGACCTCGTCACCGGCACGGCGGCCGTTCTCGTCGAGGGCGCGCGCGGTCACGCCGACGATCCGGCCGGTCGCGTCGAGCACCGGACCGGTGACCGACGTGCGCTCCATCAGCCGTGCGCCGGCCTTCTGCGCGTGCCGGGCGAGCATCTCGTCGAGCTGCATGCGCGGCCGCACCATGCCGTACGCCGGGTAGCTGGCGAGGTCGGGCCAGGGCAACTCGATCCGGTGGCCGGCACCGATGATCCGCAGGCCCTTGTTCTTCTGCCAGCCGGGCTCGTCGAGGTCGAAGCCCATGCCGATCAGCTGCTTGACAGCGCGCGGGGTGAGGCCGTCGCCGCAGACCTTGTCGCGCGGGAACGAGCCCTTCTCCAGGAGCAGCACGTCCACGCCGGCGTTCGCCAGGTGGTACGCCGTCGCAGCGCCGGCCGGGCCCGCGCCCACGACGATGACCTGCGCCTCGCGCTCGTCGCGCGCAGGCGTCAGCCCGAAGAGTGCGTCAGCAGGAGAGCTCATGCTCAGGCCACTCCACGGTGCAGGGCGACGATGCCGCCGGTGAGGTTGCGGTGCTCGACGTTCGTCCAGCCGGCCTCCTGGAGGAGCGCGGACAGACCGGCCTGGTCGGGCCAGGCCCGGATCGACTCGGCGAGGTACACGTAGGCGTCGGGCGACGACGAGACACCGCGGGCAACGGCCGGGAGGCCCTTCATGAGGTACTCGAGGTAGAGCGTGCGGAACGCGGCGTTGGTCGGGTGCGAGAACTCGCAGACCACGAGCTTGCCGCCCGGGCGGGTGACGCGCCGCATCTCGCGCAGGCCACCGACGGTGTCGACGAAGTTGCGCAGGCCGAAGGAGATCGTGACCGCGTCGAACGTGTCATCGGCGAAGGGCAGCTTCGTGCCGTCGCCGGCGACGAAGTTGAGCGTCGGGCGGACCTTCTTGCCCGCCTGGAGCATGCCGACGGAGAAGTCGCAGGGCACGACGTGGACGCCGGCCTCCGCGAACGCGACGGACGACACGCCGGTGCC
>NZ_SJZJ01000050.1 GCF_004337475.1 Nocardioides jejuensis
CCCCGGCATCCGCCGGGGGCCTTCTGTGTGCTCGATGAGCAAGGGCTCAGGAAGCCAGCACCTCGTCGAGGAGGGCCTCAGCCTTGTCCTCGTTGGTGTTCTCGCAGAGCGCGAGCTCGGAGACGAGGATCTGGCGCGCCTTGGCCAGCATCCGCTTCTCGCCGGCCGACAAGCCGCGGTCGCGCTCACGGCGCCACAGGTCGCGCACGACCTCCGACACCTTCATGACATCGCCCGAGTGAAGCTTCTCCAGGTTGGCCTTGTAGCGGCGCGACCAGTTGGTCGGCTCCTCCACGTGGGCCGCACGCAGGATGCTGAAGACGCGGTCAAGACCCTGCTTGTCCACGACGTCACGAACGCCGACCAGGTCCAGGTTGCACGACGGCACGCGGACGACGAGGTCCTGCTGTGCGACGATGCGAAGGACCAGGTACTGCCGCTCTTCACCCTTGATGGTGCGGTACTCGATGTCCTCGATGACGGCCGCCCCGTGATTCGGGTAGACAACCGTTTCGCCGACGGTGAAAGTCATATGTCAGGTACCCCTTCCTAGGTGACTAGTCTAACACGCGCCACGGACACGTCTTTCACGCGTTTGCGCTGGTCAGCGCGGTAATGAAGGCTTGACAGATCGCAAGACCCTGTGGTGGGCCCCTCGTTCCGAACAGGCGTGCGGAACGAAGGCCGCAGTCGCCGCTGTCCGCCGATCGGCTCGTTCCGGCGTGACGCAGCACACGGACGACGGTTGGTCAGTGAATACTGGGGCGCATGTCCGCCAAGTCGATCCGGCTCCCCCGCAAGCGTCCAGCCGGCGTACCGAAGCCCGGCCGTGCCACCCGGCGCCTCCGCCTCCCAGCGCGCGAGGACCTTGCGCGCAGCCTTCCGGTCAGCCTCTTCCGCGCCAGCCACCCTCGGCAGGCGGCCCTGACCGCGGTCTTCGTCGCGGCGGGCGCCGCGCTCGCTGGCCGGTCCTTCGGTCAGGTGTTCCTTGTCTTCGCGACGGTGCTCACCGGGCAGGCCATCCTCGGCTGGCACAACGACCTCGTCGACGTGGCGCGCGACCGCCGTCACCAGTTCCCTGGCAAGCCGATCGCGCAGGGCGTGGTCGACCACGGCTCGGTCTGGTTCGCCCTGACGATCGCGGTCCTGCTCGTCGTTCCGCTGTCGGTCGCCAACGGCGTCATCGCCGGCGCGACCCACCTCTTCATCCTCGGCATCGGCCTGGTGACGAACTCCGGCCTCCTGCGCCGCACGCGCTTCTCCTACCTGCCCTGGATGCTCAGCTTCGCGCTGTGGCCAGCGTTCCTGTCGTACGGCGGAGCGCACGGCACCGAGGGCGGCGACCCGCCGTCGATCGTCCTCACGGTCCTTGCCGCACTGCTCGGCCTGGGCGTGCACGTACTGGTCTCGCTGCCCGGTCTGGTGACCGACAACGCCGACGGAATCCGCCACTTCCCGCTCATCGTGGCGCTCCGCACGGGCGCTCCGCGCCTGCTCCTGATCGCGGGCATCTGGACCGGCGTGATCGGAGTGGGCATTCTCATCACGGGCGCGACCCTCGGCGTGGCCCGCTGAACGCTACTCTTAGCCCGCACTGACGACTTTGACGAAGGCCTCATCGATGCTGATCAGCAACCGGACCGCGCGCCTCCTCGGCGCTGGCGCTCTCCTGCTCGCCGCCCCCGCGCTCGCTTCCTGCACGGAGCAGGCGACCGACCACATCTACACCGCCGCCGCGGGCACCAGCGACCGCGACGCCTCGGTCGACGTGCTCAACGCCGTGATCGTCGCCAACGACGCCACCCCGGGCAAGGGCACCCTCGTGGTCACGCTCGTCAACAACCGGGTCGTCCCGGCCGGTTCCGACGAGGACGCCACCGACAAGCTCGTCGGCATCTCCGGCGACGTCACCGGCGCGGTCGCGAAGCCTGTCGCGATCCCCGCAGGCGACAAGGTGGTCCTCGCGACCGCCACCGCCGACGTCCCCGCGACCGCGCCGGGCATCGCCGTCACGGGCAGCTTCAAGCTCGGCGACTTCGTCGACGTGGAGTTCGACTTCGCCAACGCCGCTTCCGTGACCTTCCAGGTCCCCGTCATCGAGAACCGTGCCGGCTCGCAGTTCGCCGGCCAGAACGGCGCGCCCGACGCGGCCGTCCCGATGCAGGGCGAGACCTTCGAGCAGTTCAACGAGAACGCGCTGAAGGCTGCTGGCGAGGCGCCCGCTTCCACGGAGGCCACGCCGGCCACCGACGGTGAGCAGGGCAAGAAGGCCGCCAAGGCCAAGGCCAACGACTGATGACGTACACCCTCGTCCTGCTCCGCCACGGCGAGAGCGAGTGGAACGCGCTCAACCTCTCCACCGGCTGGGTCGACGTCCCGCTGACCGAGAAGGGCTTCGGCGAGGCCGTCAACGGCGGCCAGCTGCTCGCTGACGCCGGCGTCCTGCCCGACGTGGTGCACACGTCCCTGCTGCGCCGCGCCATCACGACTGCCGCCGTCGCGCTCGACAAGGCCGAGCGCCACTGGATCCCGGTCAAGCGCGACTGGCGCCTCAACGAGCGTCACTACGGCGCCCTCCAGGGCAAGAACAAGTCGGAGACGCTGCAGAAGTTCGGCGAGGAGCAGTTCCAGCTCTGGCGTCGTTCGTACGACGTCCCGCCGCCGGAGCTCGACGACAACGACGAGTTCTCGCAGGCCGGCGACCCGCGCTACGCGGACATCGACGTCCCGAAGACCGAGTGCCTCAAGGACGTCGTCGCCCGCCTGCTGCCCTACTGGGACGAGGCGATCGTCCCCGACCTGAAGGCCGGCAAGACGGTCCTCGTCACCGCCCACGGCAACTCGCTGCGTGCGCTGGTGAAGCACCTCGACGGGATCTCCGACGAGGACATCGCGGCGCTCAACATCCCCACGGCCCAGCCGCTGGTCTACCGCCTCGACGAGTCGCTGAAGCCGCTCGTGCCGGGTGGCGAGTACCTCGACCCCGAGGCTGCTGCCGCCGCTGCGGCAGCCGTCGCGAACCAGGGTCGCTGACCTCTGACGCCGAGACGGGGCCTGTGCACAGCACAGGCC
>NZ_SJZJ01000051.1 GCF_004337475.1 Nocardioides jejuensis
CGACGTGCCCGGCGCCCTTCCCATTTCCCCAACGAAGGTTGGATACCGTGAGCCCCATGCAGATCAGCAGCACCCCGGCGCCGCAGCCGGTCGACGACGCCCGCCTCGCCGAGATCCTGGCCGACCCGGGCTTCGGCACGCACTTCACCGACCACATGTTCACGGTCGAGTGGACCCCTGAGAAGGGCTGGCACGACGCGCGCATCACGCCGTACGGCCCGATCACGCTGGACCCTGCGACCGCGGTCCTGCACTACGCGCAGGAGACCTTCGAGGGCATGAAGGCCTACCGCCACGAGGACGGCTCGGTCTGGACGTTCCGTCCCGAGGCCAACGCTGCGCGGATGGCGAAGTCGAGCCGGCGCCTGGCGCTGCCCGAGCTGCCGATCGAGGACTTCGTCCAGGCCGTCGACGCGCTGGTCCAGGCTGACGAGCGCTGGGTGCCGGGCTCGGAGGGGGAGAAGAGCCTCTATATCCGCCCCTTCATGTTCGCCTCCGAGAAGTTCCTCGGCGTGCGGCCCTCGCAGCACGTGACCTTCATGGTCATCGCCTCGCCCGCGGGCTCGTACTTCAAGGGCGGGCTGAAGCCGGTCACGCTGTGGCTCACGACCGAGTACACGCGTGCCGGCAAGGGCGGCATGGGTGATGCCAAGACCGGCGGCAACTACGCCTCGTCGCTCGTCGCGCAGCAGGAGGCGTACGCCCAGGGCTGCGACCAGGTCGTCTTCCTCGACGCCCAGGAGGGCACGTACGTCGAGGAGCTCGGCGGCATGAACCTCTACTTCGTCTTCAAGGACGGTCGCGTCGTCACCCCGGCGACCAGCGGCACGATCCTCGAGGGCATCACGCGCGCCTCGATCATCGAGCTGGCCAAGGGCCTCGGCCACACCGTCGAGGAGCGCAAGTTCTCCATCGACGAGTGGCGCGATGGTGTGGCGAGCGGTGACATCGTCGAGATCTTCGCGTGCGGCACCGCCGCCGTCGTGACTCCCGTCGGCACGCTCAAGGAGGCCGGCCGCGAGACGGCCGCGCCGACCGCCGAGACCGGTGAGCTCACGGCTCGAATCCGCGAGGCGCTGGTCGACATCCAGTTCGGTCGCGCGGAGGACACGCACCACTGGATGCACAAGGTCCTCTGACGTGGAGGCAGTCCGGGTCGGCGACTGGACCCTGCAGCGCCGGCTCGGCGAGGGCGGCATGGGTGTCGTCCACCTCGCGGAGGACGAGCGGGGCCGGCTGGCCGCGCTGAAGGTGCTGCGCCCGCACGTGGTCGGTGACGAGGAGGCGCGCGAGCGTCTCGAGCGCGAGGTCGCGACCCTGTCGCGGGTCACGTCCCCGCTCGTCGCCGAGATCATCGACGCGGACCCGTGGGGCCCGGTGCCCTACGTCGCCACGCGGTACGTCGACGGCCCGTCGCTGCACGACGAGATCACCGAGGCCGGCCCGTTCCTCGGACCGGACCTCCGGCGCTTCGCGATCTCGCTGGCGAAGGCGCTGCAGGCCGTGCATGCGGCTGGCGTCATGCACCGCGACGTGAAGCCGTCCAACGTCGTCCTCGACGGCATGACCCCGGTCCTCATCGACTTCGGACTGGCCCGACTCGGCGACGACACGAAGATCACCCGCACCGGCTTCCTGCTCGGGACCCCCGGCTACATGGCGCCCGAGGTGATCGCCGGCGACGAGCCCGGACCGCCGGCAGACGTGCACTCGTGGGCGGCCACGGTCGCCTTCGCGGGCACCGGCCGGGCGCCGTACGGCTCGGGGCATGCGATGGCGGTCATGGACCGCGTGCGCCGAGGCGACCACGACCTCGAAGGCCTCGACCCGTCGCTGCGCATCGCTGTCGAGGCCGCGCTCGATCCCGACCCGCTCCGTCGCCCGACGCTCGGGGCGCTCGTGCGCGTGCTCGACGCGCGCAACGCGACGCTCCTGCCGTCCGGCGTCCCGCCGCGCAGCGCGGCTGCTCCGGCAACGCGGGTGATGCCCGTCGACGAGCCGCTGGTCATCGACGACGAGCCGCCGCTGTGGTCCGAGGCGCCTGTGAAGCGCCGGGTTCCGGTGGGGGAGCGGCTCCGCCGCTGGACGCTGGGCCTCGGCCTCCTGCTGGTCGTCGCGGCCGGCATCGCGGCTGCCCCGATTCCGGTGCTGGCCGCGCTCGCCGTGGTCGTCGCCGTGCTCCGGTGGGGTGCGCTCGCTGCCGACGGTCACCGGTCGCGTCGTGACGCCCGCGGCCGCCGCTGGTACGACGTACCGCTGGTGCTCCTGAAGTCGCCCGTGGACCTCCTCGTCTCGCTCCCGGTGACGGCCCTGCTCCTGCTGACCGCTGCCGTGATCGGTGGCATCGGCGCCCTCGCCGCCGGAGTCGCCGGCGCGCCGGACCTGCAGTGGCCGGCCTGGGCTGGTCTGGGCGTCGGGTTCGGCCTGTTGCTGGGGCCGGGCTCCGCGCGTCTGCGCCGGCCGGTCCGGGGTCTTCTCGCTCCGCTCGCACGCACGGGCGGCGGCTGGCTGCTCACCGCGGCCGCGTTCCTGGCGCTCGGTGGCGCGCTGGCGTGGTCGATCATGACCAACGGCGTCGCGTGGACGCCGCTCAGCGAAGCACCGTGGGACCTCGACTGGCGCAGCTGGCTGCCCTGAGGTCGCTGGTGGCCCGCCGCGCCAAACTGTCAGACTGACAGTTTCGCGCTGGCTGACACTTCCGAAATGTCAGAAGCGGCCAAACTGTCAGATTGAC
>NZ_SJZJ01000052.1 GCF_004337475.1 Nocardioides jejuensis
AAGTACCCCGTCAACGGGACCACGGTGACCATCAACGGCGTCGACTACCCCGTCAAGGACGGCTCGGTCACCGTCAACGGCACGACCTACCCGGTCACCCCCGGCAGCACCACCCCGGGCTCGACCGGCGGCTCGACCACTCCCGGCAGCACCACCCCGGGCTCGACCACCCCGGGCAGCACCACCCCGGGGGCGACCGGCGGCTCCATCACGCCGGGTTCGATCACCGTCAACGGCACCAAGTACCCCGTCAACGGGACCACGGTGACCATCAACGGCGTCGACTACCCCGTCACCGACGGAACCGTCACCGTCAACGGCACGACCTACCCGGTCAC
>NZ_SJZJ01000053.1 GCF_004337475.1 Nocardioides jejuensis
GATCGTCTCGGGCTGCTTGATCCGGGCGACCTCGCGCAGCGGCGGGATCGGTCCACGAACCGCATCGACACCCGCGACGACGTCGTCCGGAAGGTCCGCGTCCTCGGGGAGGACGGGCTCCGTGTCGTCGACCGGCTCGAGCGGCTCGTCCGCCACGTCAGGCCAGCTTGCTCTCGGCGATGCTCACGACGTTGGCCAGCAGCATCGCGCGGGTCATCGGGCCGACTCCACCGGGGTTGGGCGAGACCCAGCCGGCGACGTCCCAGACGTCGTCGGCGACATCGCCGGTGACCTTGCCGTCGACGCGCGAGACGCCCACGTCGAGGACCGCAGCGCCCGGCTTGACCATGTCGGCGGTGATGATTCCGGGAACGCCGGCGGCGGCCACGACGATGTCGGCCTTGCGCACGTGCGCGGCCAGGTCGACGGTGCCGGTGTGGCAGAGGGTGACGGTCGCGTTCTCGCTGCGACGCGTGAGCAGCAGGCCGAGCGGGCGGCCGACGGTGACGCCGCGACCGACGACCACGACCTCCTTGCCGGCGATCTCGACGCCGTGGCGGCGGAGGATCTCGACGATGCCGTACGGCGTGCAGGGCAGCGGAGCCTCCTTGCCGAGCACCAGCCAGCCGAGGTTGGTCGGGTGCAGGCCGTCGGCGTCCTTGGCGGGGTCGATCAGGCCGAGCACACGGTTCTCGTCGCGGCCGCGCGGGAGCGGGAGCTGCACGATGTAGCCGGTGCAGGCCGGGTCGTCGTTGAGCTGCCGGACGGCGTCCTCGATCTCCTCCTGGGAGGCGGTCTCGGGGAGGTCGATGCGGATCGACTCGATGCCGACCTCGGCGCAGTCCTTGTGCTTGCCGCCGACGTACCACCGCGAGCCCGGGTCGTCGCCGACCAGGATCGTGCCGAGACCAGGCACGACGCCCTGGTCGCGGAGCGCGCCGATCCGAACCTTGAGCTCGTCCTTGATCGCGGCGGAGGTGGCGGTGCCGTCAAGCTTCTGTGCAGTCACGGGGGTCAGTCTAGGGAGTCAGCAGGCGTACGCCGCTCTCCGCGCGCGCCGCCGGACGCCAGGACTCGGGGCCGGACTCGGGGCCGGGCTCAGGGCCGGTACGCCGGGTCGTCGTGCGGCAGCGCGTCGCAGGCCCACTCCGCCTGCTTCCAGCCGGGGATCGGCGGAGCGACACCCGCGTGCGGGACGAACGGCGACTCCGCCACCTTCTGCCAGCGGTGGATGTAGCGCGGGCAGTTCGGGAAGACGTCGGTGACGCTGACGCGGACGACGAGGATCGCGCCCGGCCAGGTGTCGAGGAGCGGGTCGTCGGCGGACACGGTCGCCTCGCCGTGGACCCGCATCCGGTTCGGATGCTCGAGGTCGATGAAGAGCAGCCCGACCTTCGCGGTCTCCGACGCATTGCCCAGCGACAGGAACATCCCGTTGCCGTCGTACGACGGAAAGGCGAGCGTCCTCTCGTCGAGGACGCGCACGAAGCCCGGCGCCCCGCCCTTGTAGGAGCACGTCGGCTGGCCGCTCGCGTCGACCGTCGACAGGAAGAACATGTCGCGGCTCTCGATGAACGCCGCGTCGTCCGCGTCAAGCCGGTCGGCGACGAGGAGCTGGTTGATCCGGTCTGCGATCCGGCGACTGTCGAACCGGTCCTGCAGCGCGCGCTGGTCGGCGGTGAACTCCATGCATCGACGCTAGGACCGGCCGGGAGCCGCCGCCACCCCAGTGCTTCGGGGAATCCGCGAGCTCGCCTCGAGTCGCAGCGTCAGACGCAGCAACGGCGGCACCGGGTTGCCCCCGTGCCGCCGTTGCTGCGTCAGTAACTCAGTGGAAGAAGTGCCGCGTCCCCGTGAAGTACATCGTCACGCCGGCCGCGTTGCAGGCCGCGATCGTGAGCTCGTCGCGCACGGAGCCGCCCGGCTGGACGATCGCCTTCACGCCGGCGTTGATCAGGATCTGCGGGCCGTCCTCGAACGGGAAGAACGCGTCGGAGGCAGCGACCGAGCCGCGGGCCCGCTCCTCGCCCTCGACGAGGGTGTTGGCGCGCTCGACGGCGAGCTTGCAGGAGTCGACGCGGTTGACCTGGCCCATGCCGATGCCGACAGCGCCGCCGTCCTTGGCGAGCAGGATCGCGTTGGACTTCGCGGCACGCACCGCGCGCCAGGCGAAGGCCAGGTCGGCAAGGGTCGCCTCGTCAGCAGCCTCACCGGTCGCGAGGGTCCAGTTGGCCGGGTCGTCGCCCTCGGCCTGGAACTGGTCGACGTGCTGCATCAGCAGACCGCCGGAGATCGCACGCGTCTCCACGCCACCGGTCGCGAGCGGCTCGGCGACGAGGATGCGGATGTTCTTCTTGCCCTGCAGGATCTCGACCGCGCCCTCGTCGTACGCCGGGGCGACGATGACCTCGGTGAAGACCTCGGCGACCTGCTTGGCCATCTCGACGGAGACGGAGACGTTGGTGGCGATCACGCCGCCGAAGGCGGAGACCGGGTCGCACTCGTGGGCGCGACGGTGGGCCTCGGCCGCGTCGGCGCCGACGGCGACACCACACGGGTTGGCGTGCTTGATGATCGCCACGGTCGGCTGGTCGCCGTGGTCGTACGCCGCGCGGCGGGCCGCGTCGGTGTCGACGTAGTTGTTGTAGGACATCTCCTTGCCGTGCAGCTGCTCGGCGCCCGCGAGGCCGGCAGAGCCGAAGCCCGAGCGGTAGAGCGCGGCCGGCTGGTGCGGGTTCTCGCCGTAGCGGAGCACCGCCGACTTGTCCCAGGTGCCGCCGATCCAGGCCGGGAAACCGGTGCCCTCGGACGAGTCCGTGACGACCGAGCCCATCCACGAGGCGACCTGGACGTCGTACGTGCCGGTGTGGACGAACGCCTTGGTGGCGAGGACCTTGCGCTCCTCGTAGGAGAAGCCGTCGCCCTGCGCGGCGGTGAGGGCAGCGGCGTAGTCGGCACCGTCGGTGACGATCGCGATGTTGGCGTGGTTCTTGGCCGCGGCGCGGACCATCGTCGGACCGCCGATGTCGATCTTCTCGATGCAGTCCTGG
>NZ_SJZJ01000054.1 GCF_004337475.1 Nocardioides jejuensis
TCCGCCTCGACCTTGGCGATCTGCGCGTTGACCTCGGTCAGCATCGCGTCGACCTGGGCCTTGAGCTCGGCCGGCGGGGTCAGAGCCTCGATCTTGGAGATGACCTTCTTCGTCGTGGGCAGGACCGTGTCGTTGGTGAAGGCCTCGAGCGCGGCGGCGTCAGGGGAGTCCCCGAGCGTCTGGCTGGCCTTGTCGATGGATGCGTTCATACCGGCACAGAGGGCGTCGGCCTGCTTGAGGTACTCCGCCTTCGTCAGCGTGGAGGGCGACGGGCTGGCGGTGTCCTTCGCGGACGTGTCCGATCCGCCGCAGGCGGCGAGTGACAGGGCGCTGACGGCGACGAGGGCGACGGCAAGCTTCTTCATGAAGGCTCCTGGGTTCGCAGGTCCGACGCCGGCCGGCGTCACGCCGGAGACTAGGCGGAGCTGCGGCCCGCCGCCACGATTCCGGCGGTTCAGCTGGTGAGCGCGTCGCGCACCGGCACGAACTTCGCCTGCGACTCGGCGAGCTCGGCCTGCGGGTCGGAGCCACCGACGATGCCGCAGCCGGCGAAGAGGCGCACGGTCGCGCCGTCGATCACGCCCGAGCGCAGGGCGATGCCCCACTCGCCGTCACCGGTGGCATCCATCCAGCCGACCGGAGCGGCGTAGCGGCCCCGATCCATGCCCTCGATCTCGCTGATCAGGGCGCGCGCGACCGGCGTCGGGGTGCCGCCGACAGCGGCGGACGGGTGCAGCGCGGCGGCCAGCTCGAGGGACGACTCCCCGTCGCGGGCGACACCCGCGACGTCGGTCGCCAGGTGCAGCACGTTGGGTAGGTGCAGGACGAACGGCGTCTCGGGCACGTTCATCGACGAGCAGTACGGCTCGAGCGCCTCGGCGACCGACCGGACGGCGTACTCGTGCTCCTCGAGGTCCTTGCTCGAGTGGGCGAGCATCGCGGCCAGCGCGAGGTCGCGCTCGTCGTCACCGGTACGCCGGATGGTGCCGGCGAGCACGCGGGAGGTGACCAGGCCGCGCTCGCGGCGTACGAGCATCTCGGGGGTGGCGCCGAAGAGGCCGTCGACGTGGAACGTCCAGCAGGTCGGGTACGACGCAGCGAGCCGGCGCAGCGGCCAGCGGGGGTCGATCGGCGCGGATGCCTCGGCGATCAGGTCGCGGGCGAGCACGATCTTCTCGAGGTCGCCGGCCTCGATGCGGGAGACCGCATGGGCGACGACCGTCATCCACTGCGGACCGTTGAGGGCGCCGTCGGCGAAGGTCAGGTCCGCGGGGGGAGCGGGGGCGGTGGTGGCCGTGAGTGACGCCGTCGCGTCGCCGACCGTGGTGACCCAGACCAGGTCGCCGCGGCGCCCGACGATCACCTCGGGGACGATCAGCACCGAGTCGGCCGAGCCCGGCTCGTCGGAGAAGGTGAACGCCCCGAAGCAGACCAGGCCGCTGCCGGGCTCCTCGACCTCGTCGGTGACCGTGGCCAGCGCGGTCGTCTCCGACCACCACTTGGCGGCGTCGGAGAAGCGGGTCGGGCCGGTCGTGCGGACCGATGCCGCGACGCCCCAGCCGACGAGGCCCTCGCCGCGGCGCAGCCAGCTCAGCGGAGCCTCCGCAGGAAGCAGATCGACCAGCGCGCCGACCGCTGCCGCGTCCGACGCGGGGACCAGCACGGTCCGGACGTCGAGGGGGGTGCGGACCTCTGAGGTCCCCCCGGCGGTCTGGGTCATGCGCGCAGCCTAGTCCCGGGTCCATGGCAGAACACGACCGCCTCAGGGCACGTCCGGGAGGCCCCGCCCTGCTGCGCGACGCCCTGCGGGCGCCCGGACCGCGTTGTCGTCGGTCGGCGATGCTCCGCATCGCCTCCCTCCTCCGCCTTGCCGGGCACTCCGCAGGGCGTCGCTCGCGACGGCCGGGCCCTCTCGGACGTGCCCTACTCTGTGCGCGTGACTCGAGCCGAACTGGACAAGAAGCCCACCGACGTACGCCGGATGTTCGACGCCGTCGCGAAGCGCTACGACGTGACGAACACCGTCCTCTCGTTCGGCAGCGACCGCCGCTGGCGCAAGGAAATGATCGCGGCCGTCGGCGCGCGTCCCGGCGACCGGGTGCTCGACCTCGCCGCGGGCACCGGCGTGTCGTCCGTCGCGTTCGCGGAGGCCGGCGTCCACGTCGTGCCCTGCGACTTCTCCGTCGGCATGCTCCAGGCGGGCAAGAAGGTCCGCCCGACGCTCAACTTCGTCGCCGGCGACGGCACGAAGCTGCCCTTCGCCGATGACACGTTCGACGCGGTCACGATCTCCTTCGGCCTGCGCAACTTCGTCGACACCGTCGGTGGCCTGCGCGAGATGCGGCGCGTCACCCGCCCGGGCGGCAAGCTCGTGGTCTGCGAGTTCTCGCACCCGACCAACGCCGCGTTCCGCACGCTCTACCTCGAGTACCTCATGAAGGGCCTCCCGGCCGTTGCCCGCGGTGTCTCGTCGTCGCCCGACGCCTACGTGTACCTCGCCGAGTCGATCCGGGCCTGGCCCGACCAGGCCGGTCTGTCCGCGCTCCTCCAGGAGGCCGGCTGGACGAACGTCGAGCACCGCAACCTCACCGGCGGCATCGTCGCCCTGCACCGTGGAGTGGCCTGAGCATGAGCTCTCCTGCTGACGCACTCTTCGGGCTGACGCCTGCGCGCGACGAGCGCGAGGCGCAGGTCATCGTCGTGGGCGCGGGCCCGGCCGGCGCTGCGACGGCGTACCACCTGGCGAACGCCGGCGTGGACGTGCTGCTCCTGGAGAAGGGCTCGTTCCCGCGCGACAAGGTCTGCGGCGACGGCCTCACCCCGCGCGCTGTCAAGCAGCTGATCGGCATGGGCTTCGACCTCGACGAGCCCGGCTGGCAGAAGAACAAGGGCCTGCGGATCATCGGTGCCGGCCACCGGATCGAGTTGCCCTGGCCCGACCTCGCCAGCTACCCGGCGTACGGCATGGTGCGGCCGCGCATGCAGCTCGACGAGATGCTCGCCCGGCACGCGCAGAAGGCCGGCGCACGGCTGATGGAGCGCACGTCGGTCACCGGTCCGGTGCTCGACGCGACCGGCCGGATCGTCGGCGTGACCGCGCGCGCCCTCGACGAGAACGGCCGCCGTGCCGGTGACGAGGTCACCTACCGCGCGCAGCTCGTCGTCGCCTGCGACGGTGTCTCCTCGCGCCTCGCGACCGGTCTCGGCATCACCCGCCGCGAGAACCGTCCGATGGCCGTCGCGGCTCGCGCCTACTACAAGACGCCGATGCACGACGACCCGTGGATGGAGTCGTGGCTGGAGCTGTGGGACGGGGCGCCGGGCGAGTCGAACCAGCTCCCCGGCTACGGCTGGATCTTCCCGTGCGGCGACGGCACGGCGAACGTCGGTCTGGGCATCCTCGACTCCTCGTCGGCGTTCCGGACGTACGACTCCAAGGCCGCGATCCGCACCTGGCTGGCCCACACGCCGCCGGAGCTGGGCTTCACGGACCCGGACAACCTCGTCGGGGAGGTGCGGTCGGCCGCGCTGCCGATGGGCTTCAACCGCAAGCCGCACTACCGCGGCG
>NZ_SJZJ01000055.1 GCF_004337475.1 Nocardioides jejuensis
CCGAGCGCGAGGTCGCGGCGTGAGCCCTTGGTCTTGAGGTCGCCGAGAATCAGGCCCTTGCCCTTGCGGCGCTGCAGGCCGACGCGGACACGGAGGACGTTGTCCTCGAGGTCGACGTCTTCCCAGCGGAGGCCGAGCGCCTCGCCCTGGCGGAGGCCGAGCGCGAGAGCGATCACCCAGCGGGCCTCGAGCCGCTCGCCTTCGGCAGCGGCGAGCACGCTGCGGACCTCCTCGACCGTGAAGACGTCCATCTCCTTGTCCTTCGCGGTCGGCGCGTCCATGGAGTTGGTGTCGGCGGGGTTGGCCCGGAGGCGCTTGCGCTGGACCGCGACCTTGAGTGCTCGCGACAGGATCCGATGGGTCTGCAAGACCGTCTTGTCGGACAGGGGAGTGGCGGCTTCGAGGGTGGGGTTGCCCTTCGTGCGGAGGTGGTCCCACGCGGCTTCGATGTGCTCCTGCGTCAGGCGGTCGAGTCGGTGGTGGCCGAGCAGCGGCACGATGTACTGCCGGACCTTGCAGTTGTAGGAGTTGTCGATCGTCTGGGCTGCGACCTTGCGGGGAGCGATCTGGGTGAGCCAGTAGGTCATCCACTTCTCGACGGTGATCGGCTTCCCGACGGCGGGGAGTTGCTGGTCGGCGAACTCCTGCTGCTTCTCGCGGAGGCGTGCAGCGGCGCCGGCGCGCGTGGATGCCTGGACCTTGCGGCGGACGGGCTTGCCGTCGATGTAGCCGAGGACGACGGCGCCGACCCAGGGGCACTTGCACTTGGGGTTGCCGCGCGCGTCGAGAGGGCGGGCGCAGTCGGCGCGGTGCTTGGGGTAGAGGGATCCCTCGCCGTCACTGCGCTTCTTGCGTGAGTCCTTGGTAGCGCCCGCCATGCCGCTGCTCCCTTGTGATCGGTGCGGCGCAGGAGGTGCGTCGCTGTGCGTGATCCTACCTAGGACTACCGACAAGAGGGGAGCAACGAGAGGGGCAACGTTGCTCCCTCGCTATGCAGCGATGTGCAGCACGCACAGAGATTTCACGCTCACGCGCAGCGCCACGCAGTCCCTTGCAAGGCCGTGCGTAGGACTCATAATCCTTGGACTCACCTGCCCTGACCTGCGTGGACGTCCCGTCAGGGAGCAACTGGGGAGCAACACGCCTTCGCGGTAGGCTCCGACACTCCACGGGCCAGTAGCTCAGCCGGTTAGAGCAGACGACTCATAATCGTCCACGCGTGGGTTCAAGTCCCACCTGGCCTACTACTCGGAGAATCGCGCACGAATGCCCTCGCGCCGCTTCTCGGCGGCGTCGAGGTACTCGGTGAATGCCGTCTCGTCCGTGATCGGGACGTAGCAACGGAGGCTCGAGCCGCCCAGGTGCCGGCCGTCCTCCTTTGGGTCGCTTCCCCACAGGCTCACCAGCTCTGCTGCCTCCTTGGCCAGGCTGTAGGTCGGCATCATCCACTCTCCGAGGGGGCCGGCGAACCAGTCGCGCTGCGTGTTGAACACGAGCTTCGAACTCATGTCGTCCCACTCGTCCCACTGGATCTGGTCGAGCGGCGTCGTGGTCGGCAGGCTCTCGTCGTAGTAGAGGCCGTCCCAGGCAAGGCACTCGCCGGTGGCTCCTTCAACGACCCCGAAGCCGTAGCCGTCCCCCTGTGCGAAAACGATCACTGCGAAACGGTGACTGGCTTCGCGGTCGAGCCTCTTGTGGAGTGACGGGACAGCCGGGTGAGTGAAGTGCGCAACCATGGGGACGACACTACCGAGCGGGTGAGACCTCGCCCACTGTGCGCGCTCCACGTCTGGCATCGCGGAGTCGGTTGAGTCGACGGACCGTCTGTGGGTAGGTGGCAAGGGCCTCGGGCTGCCTGATGAGCGCATCGAGCCGCTGGTAGTAGCGCGTGATGCTCTCGCCGAACTGCTCCCGAATTGCCTCAGCCTTCGCGCCGGCGAACCGCCAGTGACGCTCCTCGAAGCGGAGGGTCATGTGGTCGAGGACGGTGAGCATGGGGATAGTGGATCAGGGGCTGCCGACAGAACTTCGGAATCCTTCCGAAAAACGTCTAGGGTGGCTTGACTTGAAAGTAAAGGCACCCTAGACTAATCTCATGATCAAGCCCACGAAGCGAGCCGAACTGGTCAAGGCGCTCCTCGCGAACGGATGCACCCGCCTTCGCGACCGCGGCGACCACGAAGTCTTCGCCTGCCCCTGCGGCAAGCACATGGGCCCGGTCCCGAGGCACCGCGAGATCACCGCCGGAGTGTGCCGCAGCCTCATCAAGCAACTCTCGTGTCTCCCGGAAGGATGGATGCCCCAGTGAACGCCTACACCGCCACCGCCGAGCGCGAAGGCAACTGGTGGGTCCTCGACGTCGATGGCGTCGGGGTCACCCAGTGCGCCCGCCTCACCGAAGCTCGCGCCCAGATCCGCGGTCTCATCGAAGCCGTCGAGGACCGCGACGTCCCCGAGGACACCCACATCGACGTCCGCCTCATCGGCCCTGTCGACGCCGCACTCGACGAGGCACGCCAGGCCGCCTCGGTCGCAGAGACCTTCCGCGACCTAGCCGCCGCGAAGATGCGCCACGTCGCATGGCGACTCGTTAACGAGCTCGGTCTCAAGCAGGCAGAGGCCGCGGTTGTCCTCGACGTCTCCAAGCAGCGCATGACCCAGCTGCTCGCGGACTACACGAAGATCGAGTCGCCTCTCAACTCGATGATCGACACCCCAGTGCACGAAGCAATCCAGGTCATGTACGTCACCGGCGGCGAGAAGCGCGACCTCCTCTTCAAGCAGCAGGTGACCGGCCACCTGTTCCGCACCGTCTACTACGCCGAGTCCGACTCGTTGACCGTCGACGCACTCGACGCGATCGCGTTCTCGCCCGACGAGCACGCCCACACTGTCTAGGGCTCGCCGAAACGGCCCGGTTGGTGCAAGGTCGGCGCCGACGGCGGCCAATGGCTGGATCGCTCGAGGACGGCGTCGCGTTCCGCTCGGCCAGCGTCCGCGTCGGTGCCGCCAACCTTGACCAGCAGAGCCGC
>NZ_SJZJ01000056.1 GCF_004337475.1 Nocardioides jejuensis
TACGCCCACAACCACCACGTGTGGTGGCACGAGACGCCGTGGGGCTACGGCGCGTTCGACGACAGTCACACCATCGGTGGCGCCCTGCAGCAAGCCGGCTACCAGACCGGGTACGTCGGCAAGTACCTCAACCGCTACGGCATCGCCGCCCCCAAGGCGGACCCGACCGCGGCGCCGTGGACCTACGTCCCGAACGGCTGGGACGACTGGCGCGCGACGCCCGACGCGGTCCCCGTGCCGATGTCGAACCCGCTGTGGGGCAGCACCTACAACTACTTCGCGACGACCGTGAACGACAACGGCGTGCTCGAGGGCCACCAGGGGCAGTACAACTCCAACGTCCTGGTCGACGAGGGCCTCGACGTGCTGCGGCAGTTCGAGGGCGGCGGCAAGCCGTGGTATCTCCAGCTCAACTCGCTCGCCCCGCACCACGGCGACCCCGTCGAGTCCGACGACCCGATCGGCGACGGCATGGAGACGCCGGCGCGACCCGACTGGGTCAAGGGGCGCTTCGACACCGAGATCCAGCGCGGCCTCGGCGTGCCGGTCGACGGGCAGCCGGAGCGCGACGTCCGCGACAAGGCCCGGATCACCCGCCGGATGAAGCCGCTCACCGACTCGGACCGCTCCGACATCCTGGCGCTCTCCCGCCAGCGGGCCGAGACGCTCTTCGCCTTCGACCGCCAGCTCGGCCGGGTGCTCCACGAGCTCCAGACGAGCGGTCAGCTCGACCACACGATCGTGGCGTTCACCTCCGACAACGGCTACATGGAGGGCGAGCACCGCTGGCGCAGCGGCAAGGTCATCGGCTTCGAGCCGTCCTACCGCGTGCCGCTCCTGATGGCCGGCCCCGGCATCCCCGAGGGCGCCCAGGAGGTCATGCCGGTCAACACCGTCAACCTCTCCGCCTCCGTCCTCGACTGGGCTGGCGCACACCTGGCCGGCACCGACGGACAGCCGTTCGTCGACGCGATCGGCACCGGCCGCGGCTGGGACCACGCGCTCGGTTACGAGGCCTACTTCCCCTCGATCCGCAACCGCCACGACGTCCCCGGCTTCGAGCGCGGCGACGCCTCGGCGGTCGGTATCCGCACGGCGCAGTACTTCTACGTCCGCTACAGCAACGGCCAGGAAGAGCTCTTCGACCTGCGCCGCGACCCGGTCGAGCTGACGTCGGTGGCTGCCGACCCGGCGTACGCGGAGGTGAAGGGTGAGCTGCGCACGCTCTGGGACCGCTTCCACCAGTGCCGCGGTGCCGCCTGCGACCTCCCCCTGCCCGCGTCGCTGACGACCGATGCCACCAGCACCCGTGAGCTGACCGACCTCATGGAGACGGAGACGGCCCGCTACTACGGCCGCTGACCCCTCGTCACCCCGAGGCGTGTGACACGCCCGACAGGCGTCACGGCTGGCGTTACGCCATCGTCATAGTCTAGTTTTTCACTCGACATACAACAGACAACAGAGGGGAGGGCACCATGAAGCGACGTTCAACGCTGATCTCGCTGGTGGCGGCCCTGGCGGTTGCCGTGCCGACGTTCGGTGCGATCAACCACGAGACGTCGGCCGGTGCGGCCGTCGCCCGGACCGGAGCGCCCAACGTGCTCGTCGTCATGACCGACGACATGCGCTACGACGACGTGAAGTACATGCCGAACCTGCGCAAGTTCCTCGGCGCCCGCGGCACGGACTTCCGCAACATGTTCGCTCCCACTCCCCTCTGCTGCCCGAACCGCGCGTCGTTCCTCACCGGCAAGTACGCCCACAACCACCACGTGTGGTGGCACGAGACGCCGTGGGGCTACGGCGC